>CAZGCA010000077.1:0-28072 GCA_964524145.1 uncultured bacterium
GTTACTGAAGGCCATTGCATCACACCGGTTCCCAGAAGTTAACTCCTGGGCTATTCTCAACCGTCCCTGCGGGACTTGCGTTACTGAAGGCCATTGCATCACACCGGTTCCCAGAAGTTAACTCCTGGGCTATTCTCAACCGTCCCCTGCGGGACTTGGAGGTGTTGTTGTAGCTCGGATCACCCGGTGGGTGAAAGCCGACTTGTCATCTTTGGTGCTATTTGTAGGGCCTTACAAGTACGCTTTCGTTGGATTGCTGAACGATTCGGGAACACCCGGAAGCCTTGAGCTCGCTGCACGCGATCTGCTACGCTTGTTCTCTGTCAGGTCTTGCTGGATCATCTCTTGTGAGGAGATGCACCGAAATGAGGTCAAGGATTCGTGTTTCGCGAAATCAATCCTTTCACGCTATGCCATTCTGTATGCGTGTGCCGCGGGTTTCTCACTCCCCGCGATGCCGCAAGAACCCGAATCGAGATAGGAGGGAACAGCAATGCGGGCAACAAACCGTAGAAACTTCCTTCTGCGTCTGGGAACAGCGGCGGGCTGCGTTGCGCTGGCCGGTGTGCGCAGCACGATGAAAGCCTTCGCGTCGGAACACAACCTTCGCATAACAGCGGTAGAACCTTACCTGCTCAAAGGCGGCAAATGTTTTGTCCTGGTACGCACGTCGGAGGGGGTCACCGGCATCGGCGAGGTGAGCCCCATGAACAGTCCGGCCGCCGCGCACCTGATCGCAAACTCTTTCGGCCCGCGACTGGTCGAGATGAACCCGCTGGATATCGAACGATGTTGGGAGAAGATCTATTACGGAACGTACAAACAGGGTGTCATGGGGCTTCAACCCGAAGCGCTCGCGGGCATCGACATCGCCTTGTGGGACATTCTCGGCAAGGTCGCGGGAATGCCCATCCACCAGCTATTGGGCGGCAAACGCCGCGATTCGGTACGGGTCTACGCGAGCATCGGCGGCGGCGCGGGATCTACGCCAAGAGGGATGGCGAGACGAGCCGAAAACGCGGTCAAGCAAGGGTTCACGGCGGTGAAGATCCGTATGGACCACGGCCCGCTCCCGCCCGACGCGGACGTGAAGAGGGATCTCGAGACGCTCGCGACAGTGCGCCGGGCAATCGGCGACGGTATCGAACTGCTATACGACGTGAACAACGGGTATTCCGTGCAGACCGCCATTCGCGTCGGCAGGGAGATCGAAGCGTTCAACGTGATCCACTACGAGGAGCCTGTAGCGCAAACGGACTACGCGGGGTACGCGAAGGTTGTGGATGCCGTCGACGTTCCCGTCGCCGCCGGCGAACACGAGTACACGCGATGGCAGTTTCGCGACCTCATCCGCATCGCCAACCCCGACATCGTCCAGCCGGACCTGGTCAAGTGCGCCGGCATCTCCGAGGCGGTCAAGGTCGCCGCGCTCGCGTCGGCGCACCACAAGCTGCTCTGTCCGCACCAAACCCAGCCGACCGTAGGGCAGGCGGCAAACCTCCACTTCACCTCGGTGTTCGTCACGAACGATATGGCCCAGGAGCTCGATCACACCGCCATGAAAAGCGCCTTACATTCGCTTTTCAAGAACCCGCTCGAGTTCAAGAACGGGCGTATCACTGTCCCCACCGGCCCGGGACTCGGTCTCGAGCTGGACGAAGCAAAGCTCAAAACGATGACGAGTTAGGACGCTGCCAATCCTGCTCTACCGCGATGTGACGCTCCCCGCTAAGCCGAAGCGCCACCGTCAAGTACAATCGCCTGGCCGGAAATATAGCTCGCGGCGTCCGAGGCGAGGAACACCACTGTCGTCGCCATCTCTTCCGGTTCGCCGAGACGGTTCAACGGCACGTCCTGCACAATCTGCGGCAGCATATCTTCGTTGCCCCAGAACGGTTCCGAAAACCCCGTCTTGACCATGCGCGGCGCGATACAGTTCGCCCGGATACCGAACTGACCCCATTCCGCGGCAATTACCTGTGTGAGCATGTTAAGGGCCGCCTTGCTGACCGAGTACACGCCCATCAGAGGAGAACTCTTGATCCCGCCGATAGACGAGACGTTGATGATGACGCCCTCGCCGCGCTCGATCATGTGTTTTCCGACCATCTGGCTGAGCAGGAAGCATGCCTTGACGTTGGTGTTCATAATCACGTCCCACGCCTTCTCTTCGATGTCGATGATGCCGCCGACAAAGACGTTCGTGGCCGCATTATTCACGAGGATGTCTATCTTGCCGAACTTCTCCAGCGTCTTGTCCACCAGGTTGGCGAGCTCTTCCTGTTTCCGCACGTTGGCCGGAACGGCGAGGCTCTCCACGCCAAAACCCTCGATCTCGCCGGCCACTTTCTCGAGGTCCGGTGCCTTGCGTGCGCAGACCGCAACGTTCGCGCCCGCCTCCGCCATACCCAGGGCAATCGCCCGGCCGATCCCGCGGCTGCCGCCGGTCACCAAGGCGACCTTCCCTTCCAATGACAGTTTCGACAGATTCATCTTCGGTCTCCTTCACTGTTTTGTTCAATGCCTGTTCTGCTTCACCGCGCAGAACGGCCCGGTTGTTCTCACCTAACATAACACCCGGTACCCCCCGCGTCAAGGCAAGCCACGGCGTTGATCGGCAATGGCAAACATTCTCCTCTCGTGCTTGCCCAAAACTGGAGGGCTTGAGCAATGGGTTGCGTAGCGTGGGCATCCTGCCCAAGACCTCTTGGGCGAGACGCCCAAGCCACAGAGAAGAATGGCCAAGTTCGTAGTCCCGCCTTTAGGCGGTCCCTCCAGCTATTCGTCGGGAATCATCCGGCGCGCCCACGTGTCCATGTGTTTGGCGATACCGCTGTCCTCTGTGATGTCCCACAGGCTGGTTTCGAGTTCGCGCAACGCCAGCCCGGAGACGATCCAGCCCTGGGTCCAGCCGGTCAACGTGCCCCAGACACCCCAACCGGCATCGGCGTTCGAGCCCCAGTATTCCCAGCGGTCGAACTCGAACCCGCGGAACCAGGCGCCGTCGAGGTCTGCGCGGTTATCGCTTCTCACCTGGATGCGGATAAGGAAGTCGGCCATCCTGTCCGCGGCTTCCTGGTAGAAAGGATCGCCGGTGGCCGCGGCCGCTTCGTTCAGCGAGAAGAACGCGAAGTTTGTCGTGTAAAGCATGTCGGCCACCGGGTCGCCGTTCGCCTGGATCAGAGGCGCTTCGTGCAGGCCGTAATCCTTGTTCGACCGGGTGGGACCGTACGAGCCGCGTCCCGTTCCGACCTCCTCGCGTATTGCACCCGACTCCTGCTGGTGTTTCAGCATCTCGGTGACGATCCGTTTGAGCCAGCCGCGATGCTCGGATGTGTCGTCCACCCGAATCAGCCACGCAAGCGGCAACACCATGCGCGCACGCTCCTGCTGGATGCCGTTCGTCCACCTCCAGCGGTCCGGGTACCGCTCCATCACCATGCGGATCGCGTTGCGCGTCCGTTCGAGCAAAGGCTCGTACTTGGTCTTGTCATAAAGCCAGAGGTAGCCTGTCCACATCCATGCCTCGTAATGCGGGTGCGGGTTCACCAATTTGCGCTGCCAGAACGCCCGCCACCCCTTCTTCTGCAGGTCGGCTTCCTCCAACCTGCCGCCGCGAAAACCGTGAACGCCCGTTGTGCGGAAGTTGGCGAGGATGCATTGCAGGATGTGTTCGTCCCACCTGTCCGATCCAAGCAGGGCGGCGACCCCGATCGAGCCCAGCACGACACGGGCGTTGTCGTCGCCGTAATAGACGTGCGGGTGCGTGGTCGCCCAGCCGACCAGGCCGAACGAGGGGCTGGCCGGGTCGTTGCGTGGTCCCTGCCGGAAGTTCGAGTTGAAATAAGTGTAGTCCACCAGGTTCTTTGCAATGGTCCGGCTCCGCGTGTCGCCGTCAAGCTTTGCCCGCAACGCGAGCGCCAGCGCGCTGTCGCCCTGGCAGTCCGACCGCATCCAGTACCGGTACTGCTGGCTGCCGTCCCAGTTCATCCGCGACGCGTGTCCCTCGAGAATGCCGAGGCTGCCGTCGCCGCTCGGCAATGCCGGGTCCATCGGCGGGCCCCAGGGGTTGGTACCGTCTCCCTGGTTGTCCAGCCAGACCTGTTTCCAGGACGGATCGACAAGGAACCGTCCTTTCGTGTACCAGTCCGTGCCGAGAACGACCGCCTGGGTTGCTGCATCGGGCGGCAGCGGTTCGTCCGGCCCGTATCTCGGCCGCACCGGCGGGACCCAGTCCAGCACCGGAACAGTGCTACCCGGCTGCAACCAGTTCAGCACCATCTTCCAGACGTCGCGCCACGCGTCTTTCGGCGTGTAGCGACCTGACACGAAATGGCTCTGCTTGGTCGTCGCGACCAATACGTCGCGGCCCGGAAGATCGAACAGGACGGGATGCGCCACCGTATCCTTGAGCCCGTAGACGGCCGTGTCGAACCCCGCCACCTGGGCTACAACAATGTGCGGGTCGGTTGCCTCGACTGGCGTGAACCGGCACCCGTTGATCATCATGATGCGCATCGGTTTCAGGGTCGGCCCAAACGCTTCAGAGGTCGCGACAGCGCGTTCGAACTTCGTGTCTTGCGGTTCGCCAACGACAACGCCGGGCAGATGGTCGGGATACTCCACATAAAGCCGCAACCGTTTCTTCGCCGCTATCTCGAACAGTTCGTCATCAAGCTTGGTTGTCTCGTCAGGATAGCCGTCCGCGAGGATCAACACCCCCGCACCGGTCGACGCGGCACGCACGGCCGCCGGGCCCGAATCGTAACGCCGGCAGGGCCCAACGCACTCCCGCACCACCCGGTAAAGGTCGTTGCTCTCCTCACACGCAAACACCATTTGCGGTTCCTTGTTCTCAGCAGCCACGTTGGCAGCCAGAAGACATGCGGTCAAGAATAGCCAAATCCCGTGTTTCGTTGCGGCTCTCAGCATGATGCTCTCCTCACAGGTATCGTCGACCCCATCCCGCGGCCTGGCCCTATGCGGTCGAGCGTTGCATCACGTCTACCACCTTCATTCTACACCATTCCGCCACCAGCTGTCTTTATCAGGCGAGAAATAGACACATGAGTCAGAGTTTCGAAGCATCAGCTGACACTGTCATTCTGAGGAGTTCCGCGACGAAGAATCTCCACCATCGGTTCGTAGTCCCGCCTTCAGGCGGCCTTCGGCACTCTCACGCGGCCGACCGGCCCGAGCGGCGAGCAAGCACTGCGTAAAGCGCCACGACTGAGCCGAACAAAATCAAGGATACCGTTGCGTGTCCTCCCAACTCCGGCAGTGTGTATCCGAGTGTGATAGGTATGGCGAGAAGGATGCCGAGGAGCGCTTCCCCGGCAATGAGTCCCGAGCCGAACAAGACGCCGGAGTCGCGCGCTTGTGTCGCCTGTCCGCCTGCGGAACGTCGGCCGCACAAGTGGCGGATCAGCCCGCCGACGAATATCGGGATGTCAAGCGCCAGCGGCAGGTAGATTCCCACGGCGACGGGCATCACGTGCGCGCGGAACGTGGTCCCGGAACGTTCGAGCAGGCTGTTGGCAACGACCAGCGCAACGCCGATACCGATCCCGATGAATATCATCTCCCACGGCAGATCGCCGTCGCCGAACAGGCCTTTGGTCAGGCTCGCGAAGAGCGCCGCCTGCGGCGCGCGAAGGCTGCCGGGTTCGCCCGTCCCGATCCCGTACGCGTTGTGCAACAACGACAGTATCGGCGCGAAACAGAACGCCGGGATGGCCGCACCGATGAGCTCCGTCCACTGTTGTCGTGCGGGTGTCGCGCCGACGAGCTGTCCCGTCTTCAAATCCTGTGCGATGTCCCCTGAAGTGCAGGCCGCGCAGCACACGACTCCGGCCACGCCGAGCGTCGCGAGGATCGCCGACTCGCCGCGTATCCCGAGCGCCAGAAGTGTCCCGGCAGCTATCAAAAGCGCGCAGATGGTCATCCCGGAGACCGGCGAGTTTGAAGACCCGACGAGCCCGACAATGTATGTCGCAACCGCAACGAACAGAAACGCTGTAACGACCATGATCACTGCCGTGACGGCTGCGACGCCCACGCTGCCGACGAGGTAGTCGTAGAAGAGGAACGTGGCGAACGCAGTGGCCAGGAAGATGCCCACGAGCCACGGAAACGGCATGTCGCGGTCCGTGCGCGGTTGGTCGCCCGACTCCGTGTCGATCTCTTGTCTGACGCCGCGAAGTCCTGCCACCCCGGCGACGATCCCTCTTCTCACGTGCCAGATCGAGTGCAGCCCTCCCACCATCATCGCGCCCACGCCGATGAACCGGACCTTGGTTGACCACAGTTCCCACGCAGTATCGAGGGGTACTGCCCCTGGTTCGTACCCGCCGAGCAAGGGTATGGCTATCAGCCAGCCGATAGCGCCGCCCAACGTTATCAGCACGGCGATCGGCAGATCCACAATGTATCCGACCGCAAGGAGCGCCACGCTCATATCCGAGCCCGCGTACAGAACCGACCGGCCGCGGGCGATGGCTCCCTCGACCGTGGACTGGACGACGTGCAGCCCGCTTACCAGGAACTTGAAGACCGCGCCTATCCCGAGTCCCGTCGCGATCCACAGGATGCCCGGCCCGCCCTCTTCGCCCGCGATGAGCACTTCGGAACAGGCGACGCCTTCGGGATACACCAAATCGGGCCGACCGACGATGAGCGCGCGCCGCATCGGCACCATGAACACTATGCCGAGCAGCCCGCCGAGAAGAACGATGAGCGTTGTCGGCCAGAACTTGAAATCCTGCCATGCGCCGACAAGAATGAGCGCAGGCACCGTGAATATCGCGCCTGCCGCAAGGCTTTCGCCGGTCGACGCCATGGTCTGGACAATGTTGTTCTCGAGTATGGTGCCGCGACGCAGTATCCCCCGCAGGATGGACATGCTGATGACCGCCGCCGGTATCGAAGCGCTCACCGTCATGCCCGCGTAGAGGCCGAGGTAGGTGTTGGCGGCGCCCATGATGACGCTTAACAAGGCCCCGAGCAGCAGCGCGAGAACCGTCACCTCCCGGACGTCCTTGCCTGCCGGAACGTAGGGCTCGGGCACAGACGGATTCGCGCTCATCCTATCCCTTCACAGCCGGCATGCCGGACGGCGAAACATATTCCCACCCCCTGCACAGGTTCAGGCGTGTGTTGCTCGTATCGCTACTGTACGATGGCTGGACCGAGCCGCCCCTCGACGATCTCCTTCGCTTCGCTCATTATTGTATCGACCAGTTCCTGCACCGTCGTGACCGAATGGATCAACCCCGTGACCTGGCCGGCAGTGAACAGCCCATGGTCCAGGTCGCCTTCTTCCATCACCTTCTTGCCTCGCTGTCCGCTCAGCAGGGGTGCCAGCTCGTCCAACGCCGCGCCTCGTCCCTCCATCTCCGCGACCTGATCTGCTATCGTGTTCTTCAACACGCGTTCGGTGTTGCGCAACGACCTCATCACGAACATCGTGTCGCGTTCCGTTGCACGGACCAGCCACTCTTTTGCGTTCGGGTGCATCGGCGCCTCCTCGGTCGCCATGAACCTTGTCCCCATGTTCATCGCGTCCGCGCCCAACGCCAGCGCCGCCACCAACCCGCGGGCGTCCCCGAACCCGCCTGACGCTATCACCGGGATGTTTACGGCATCGACAGTCGCTGGAAGGAGCACCAGGGATCCCACGTCTTCCTCGCCCGGATGGCCCGCGCACTCGCACCCGTCGATGCTCACGACATCGCACCCTATCCGTTCGGCTTTCTGAGCGAACCGAACCGCCGTACACTTGTGTATCACCTTGATGTCGGCTGATTTCAACCGTTCCATGTATGGTTCGGGATTCCTGCCGGCAGTCTCGACGATCTCTATCCCGCTGTCGATAATCGTGTCAATGTAGGCGTCGTAGTTTTTCGGGATAAGCGTCGGCAGAAGCGTCAGATTGACCCCGAACGGTTTGTCGGTAAGGTCTCTGGTCTTCGTTATCTCGCCGGCAAGCTCCTCGGGCGACTCGAACGTCAGCGCCGTGAGGATGCCGAACCCGCCAGCGTTGGATACCGCGGCGACAAGTTCCGCCTTCGAGATCCACATCATGCCGCCCTGGATTATCGGATGATCGATGCCGAGAAGTTCAGTAACCTTCGTCTTGAATACTTGCTCCACTATGTGTTCCTCCTTCTCTATACCCCGCACACAAGAACCAAGGCCGCAAGTGCCGCCTCGCAGACTGTATCGCCGATTCGTTTTGCCGAAGAGAACAGACCCGGCTGACCCGAAAAGAAGCTCTACGAGCTTTGCTGGCGTATCGTTTTCACTTCCTCGACAAGCGCTGTCAGCACTGGGGCGGCCGGCGCGCCGATATAATGGTCCGTCACCATGAGCGTCAGGTCCGTCCTCTCGGGGTTGATCTCTACCACTTTCGCCCCGTGAATCTTTGCCTGACGCGGAATGTTCGCTGCCGGCCACACGACCGCAGACGTGCCGATAACCATCATGACAGCGCAGGTTCGCGCCGCTTCGTCCGCGCGCAGGTTCGCATCGACCGGGATCTGCTCGCCGAAGAAGACGACGTCGGGTTTCAGAAGTCCCGAACATTTGCACCGCGGCGGGACCTCGCTGAAGTCCATCTCCGCGACCTCGTACTTCTCGCCGCACGTCAGACACACCAGCCGTTGGCCGTTTCCGTGGAACTCTATCACGTTGCGGCTCCCGGCACGCTGGTGCAGGTTGTCCGTGTTCTGGGTCACTACTGCTTTGAGATGGCCCATGCGCTCGAGCTCGGCCAGCCCGTGATGGGCCGGATTGGGTTTCGCGTTCATCACATTCTGGCCCGCCTCGAGAAGGACGCTCCACACTTTCTCCGGGTTGGACAGGAACGCGTCTATGTGCGAGTACTCCATCGGGTCGTATTTCGACCACAACCCGTCGGCGCCCCTGAAATCCGGTATGCCGCTGTCCACGGAGATTCCCGCACCGGTAAGCGCCGCCACCTTGTCCGTGGCGCTGATCAGCTTCGCCGTCTTGCGTATCTCGTCGCGCCATTCATCGATGCTTGACGCTGATTCCTTTGGCTCGCTGCTCATCGCACACGCATCACGCCTGATCCGAGTTCCCTTCCTCAGCCATCTCTACCTGTTCCGTCAGGTACTGTTCGACTATCTTGCCTTTCTGTATCTTCCCCGTGGCGGTTTTAGGCAGCTCCTCGACGAAAAACACTTTCCTGGGGCACTTGTACCCCGCCATGTTCTGTTTGCAGTACCCGACGAGGTCGGTTCGTTCGATCTTCTCGCTGGGTTTGAGCACGATAAACGCCGCAACTTCTTCACCCCACACCTTATCGGGCAGACCCACTATCGCCGCTTCGAGAATCGCCGGATGACGATAGAGCACACCCTCGATCTCCTTCGGATAAACGTTCTGACCGCCGCGTATGATCATCTCCTTCTTTCTGTCGACTATATAGACGTGCCCGTCATTGTCCACATAGCCCAGATCGCCCGTATGCAGCCATCCGCTCTTGAGCACCTCGGCCGTAGCCTCCGGGTTTTTGTAATACTCCTTCATCACGTTCGGTCCCTGGATCACGATCTCCCCGACCGTCCCCGCAGGCACCTCATTGTCGTCATCGTCGAAGATCTTCAGTGGCTGGCCATCGAGCGGCAGCCCTATTGAGCCAAGCTTCCGCTCTCCCGTAAGCCGCGTCACCGAACTGGCGCACGTTCCCTCGGTTAACCCGTACCCCTCGATGGTGAACGCCTTGTACTTTCTCTCGAACTCCTTCACCACCTCGACAGGCAGCGGCGCCGCCCCGGAGATGCAGAACCGAAGATGGCTCAGATCGTACTGTTCGGCGTCCGGAAAGCTGTTCAGCACGGCATACACCGTCGGCACGGCGCTGAACGAGGTCGCTTCATACTTGGCGAGCGCAGGCAGAAAACCGCGCGGCACGAATCCCTCGAGAAGGATCATGCTCGCACCGGAGCTCAACGGGCAAAGTGTCGTGACGACCTGTGCGTTCACATGAAACAAGGGCAATATGCACAGGAACCTGTCCTCGGGAAACACCTCGACCGCCTTCAACAACATCTCCGTGTCCGCCACGTAGTTCCCGTGCGTCAGAACGGCCCCTTTAGGTTTTCCTGTCGTCCCCGAGGTATACACGATCGCAGCTTCGTCGTCCTCGGTCACGGTCGGGAGATCGCCGCTGTCCGGTGCCTCCAGCAGCGTCCGGAACGGTATAGTCTCCGCAGCGTCACCGACAGACACGATCTCCTTGAGCTTCGGACAGTCGGCTTTGATGGCCAGCACTCGTTCGATGAACCGGTCGCACGTGATGATCGCGGCCGCGTCGCTGTTGTCCACGATATACGCGATCTCTGCGCCCTTGAGCAGCGGGTTGATCGGCACTATCACTGCTCCCAATCTTGTGATGCCGAAAAAGCTGTACAGGAATTCGAGACAGTTGGGCAGCAGCACTGCAACCTTGTCGCCCTTCCCGAGGCCCAGCTTCGCCAATCCGTTCGCGACCCGGCGCGAACGTTCCGCTAGCTGGTTGAACGTGGCTTGCTCCTCCTTGAACAACACAAACGTCTTGTCGCCCCATTGCGAAGCCTGCGATTCCACCAGATCGTTCAACGTCATCGTCGTTGGTCCTTTCCTCCCGCTGTTATCCCTTGGCTGCCAGGCGGCTGCTACCCGCCGTGTTCCTCAACAAACCGCTCGACCACCTTGCGTTTCTGTATCTTGCCCGTCGCCGTCTTCGGCAGATCGGTCACGAAAAACGCTTTGCGCGGACACTTGTAATCCGCAAGGCGTTCTTTGCAATAGTCTATCAGCTTCTCTTCGTCCAGCGAGCCGTCGTCTCTGAGGACTACAAACGCGGCCACCTCTTCGCCCCACACTTCGTCGGGCAACCCCACTATCGCCGCCTCGAGAACCGCAGGATGGCGATAGACCACTTCCTCAACCTCTTTCGGGTATATGTTCTCGCCGCCGCGTATGATCATCTCCTTCTTCCGTCCCACGATGAAGAAGTATCCGTCCTCGTCGATGTAACCGAGGTCTCCTGTGTGGAGCCACCCGTTCTTCAACGTCTCCGCAGTCGCCTCCGGATTGTTGTAGTACCCTCTCATGACGTTGGGCCCCTGAATCACGATCTCCCCAACGGTTCCCACCGGCACTTCGGTATCGTTGTCGTCAAAGATCTTCATCGGTTGCTCTTCATACGGCACCCCGATCGATCCTATCTTGCGCTTCCCAGCGAGAGGGTTGACCGAACTGGCGCACGTCGCCTCGCTCAGCCCGTACCCCTCGAGAATGAACGCGTTGTATTTCTTCTCGAACTCGTTGAACACCTCGACCGGCATCGGGGCCGCACCGCACACGCAGAACCGCAGCTTGCTCAGGTCGTACTGTTCCGCGTCCGGCTGGTTGTTCAGGATCGCGTAGACCGTCGGCACACCGCTGAACGCCGTGGCTCCGTACCTCTCGAGCGCCGGCAAAAACTCTTTGGGCGAGAAACGTTCCATCAACACCATGCTCCCGCCGGCGTACATCGGGCCCAGCGTCGTCACCACCTGGGCGTTCACATGGAACAGCGGCAGAATGCAAAGGAAACGGTCCTCGCTCGTCATTTCGACCGCTACGTTCATCAATCTCGTGTCTTCCATGTAGTTGTGGTGAGTGAGGATCACTCCCTTCGGGCGGCCTGTTGTCCCGGAGGTGTAGATTATCGACGCATCGTCCTCCTCTGTAACCTCGGGAATACCTCCGTGGATTGTCGTGTTCAACAACTCTTCGAACGGGAACACACCTTCTCGGTCCGCGGTCGAGATAACGTGTTTCAGCCGGGGACAGTCGGGCTTGATCGAAAGGAGCAAATCGAGATACTCGTCCGTGACGATGATCACTTCGGCTTCACAGTTGTTGACAATGTAGGTTATCTCCTGCCCTTTAAACAACGTGTTGATGGGAACAGCCACGGCCCCTGCTTTCATCACGCCGAAAAAGCTGTACATGAATTCCGGCCGGTTCGGAATCAGCAGGCAAACGTTATCGCCTTTCTCGACGCCGACCCTCGCAAGACCGCACGCGACCGCCTTGGCGCCACCATTGAGCTGCCGGTACGTTACCTCTTCATCCTTGAAGAAGAGAAACGTCTTATCAGCATACTCCTCCGTACGCTCTTCGAGCAGTTGCGGTACTGTCATTCCCTTCCTCCTTTGCTCAGTCGAAATCCCCGGATTCTGCCATCATGACGGTGAGACGCGGTTTGCTCTGTAAGCATTTATCCTTGAGCCCACAGCGCACGGTAGCCAACATGCTGCATGTACTGGTCGAGCAGAACGAGCGCCGTGAATGCTTCTGCCACAGGCCATATCCGCGCGACTATTGTCGGGTCACGACGCGTCACAGCACTCAACGCGGCGTCCTCGAGTGTCACCTTATCGATAGTCTGCTGGTCTTTCGCTATAGTGGGTGTGGGCTTAACCGCCAGACGCGCAACCACCGCCTGGCCCGTCGTCAACCCGCCCGTGATACCTCCGGCGTTGTTTGACATGAACTTCACCGTACCGCCCTCGGCCCGCATCTGGTCGTTGCATTCCGAGCCCCGCATATCCTTTGCGCCGTATCCCGCGCCTATCTCGACCGCTTTGACCGCACCGATACTCATCATCCGGCCAAGCTCACCGTCGAGCTTGCGAAACACCGGTTCGCCCATACCCGCGGGGAGACCGGTAGCGACTACTTCGACCAAGCCGCCGCTCGAGTCGCCCTCGTCGCGAATCTCCAGAATGCGTTTCTCCATGGCAAACGCCGTCTCGACGTCGGGACAGTTCATGTTGTAGTGGATACCGTACTCGTCACGAATGGCCTGCGGGTCGGGTGTCTCGGCGGCATCCTGTATGTCCCACAGGTCCCGCTCGAGCTCCGCCAGCACGGCAATCTTCTCGAGGAACCGCATGTCCGGGTTAATGCGACCCTTTCCGTACACCCAGGCATAGATCGGGTCGAACTTGCGGCGCACTTCACGGAACGTGTCGACCTGTTTCCGCGCTTTCTCGTGCGGCATGTCCGGCGCGCGCACGCCGGCGGCTTCTTTGACGTACGCAAACACCTCGATCCCCTGGTCCCGCAGGATACGCCGCGCCACTGCGCCCGCTGCCACGATGGTCGACGTGTACCTGCCGCTGAAAAACCCTGCTCCGATAGCGTCGTCCCACTCGCCGTATTTCTGGTACGATGCATACGACGCGTGACCCGGCCGCGGCGTACGGTTGGTTACCTGGTACTGTTCGATATGTTCGAAATGACGGTCCAGGTTCGGGATCAGGATCACCAGCGGCGTGCCGTTCGTGTGGTTCTTGTTCGAGAAACCCGGCATGGTATCGGCCGCGTTGACACCGCTGTATAGTATCGGTATGTCCGGTTCGCGGCGCGGCGACGCCAACTGGCTCTGACCCGGTTTACGCGTCAGCAACGCGCTGTAGATTTCCGCCTCGGCTATGAGCAGTCCGGGCGGCACGCCCTGAAGATGGACCGTGAGACCGTTCTGGTACGATCCGCCTGCTACTGTCGTCTGAAACAACGTTCCGTAAGTACAACCAAGCATTGCAGCTAATCCTCCGCCAGCGAGCAAAGTCCGTTACGTGGTACCAGAGGCTATAATTTTACAGTAGAAACCTCCAAAAGTCTACTGCCGTGGGGTGATTTGACGCGAAAGTCGACTCTGCCGAGTCAACTACGGGCATCTCGGCGCCGCGCAAGCAACCGATCCGCCGTTATTCCTGCTACGCCGTGCGTTCCCGGATAAACTCGCCGATCCGGTCTATCGCTGCTCTCCCCTCCGGCAACATGTCGGCGAAATAGTGCCAGACGTGGACCATATCGTCCCAGACCTCGAGGATGCTCTCAACGCCGGCAGCGCGTGCACGCTGGTCGAGCCGCACCGAGTCATCCAGTATGGCCTCGGCTGCGCCGGCGTGGATGAGCAGCGGCGGCAGTCCATCGAGGTCCGCGTACAGAGGAGAGGCAAGAGGTGTGCGCGGGTCCGCATCGCCCAGATACATCCTTGCCATGTTTTCCAATCCCTCCCGCTGCACGAGCGGGTCCCGCTCTGCATTGGTTGTCAGCGAGTCGCCGGTCGCCGCCAAATCGGTCCATGGCGAGAGGAGCACCCCCGCCGCCGGCAACGTTTCCCCGGCGTCACGCAACGAGACCAGCGTGGCAACCGCGAGCCCGCCACCCGCAGAATCCCCGCATATCACCAATCGCGCCGGATCCACGTCCTGAGCCAGCAACCAGCGATACGCCGCCGTCGCGTCTTCCACTGCAGCCGGGAACGGATGTTCGGGCGCCAGCCGGTACTCGATCGCCAGGGTTCGAGCGCCCGCAGCTCGCGACAGACGCGCGATCATCGACCGATGCGTTTGAATCGAGCCGATGACGTACCCGCCGCCGTGCAGGAAAAGGATGACACGATCGTCCGATCCATCGGGAACCGAGAGCCATCCACCGGGCACGCCGCCCGCATCCACCCTTTCCACATGCAGGTCCGACGGTATAGGGAACATCGAGGCCAGCTTCTCGAATACAGCACGCAGTTCTTCGGGAGGGAGATCCGCTTCCACGGGCTGGGACCTCAACAGTCCGATGATCTTCTCGAGTTCCTTGCTAGCCATCGGCTCCCCTCCGCGGCGGGATCATGTTCCCTTCTTCTTGGCAACCTCTTCTTCACGCAGAATCTTGCGCAACACCTTGCCCACCGCAGACTTCGGAAGCTCGGACCGGAACTCCACGAGCTTCGGCGCTTTGTACGGGGCAAGCTTCTCACGGCTGAACGCGATGATCTCTTCCTCCGTCGCCGTCTCACCTTCTTTGAGGACGACAAACGCTTTGACCGTCTCACCCCGGTACTCGTCGGGCACGCCGACCGCAACCGCGTCCAGCACCTTCGGGTGCTGGTAGAGCACCTCGTCAACCTCTCTCGGGTAGATGTTGTACCCGCCCGCGATGATCATGTCCTTCTTGCGGTCGACGATGAAGAAATAGTCGTCCTCATCACGCACCGCGATATCGCCCGTGTAGAGCCACCCGTCTCGAAGCTGGTCCGCAGTCTTCTCAGGGTCGTTCCAGTACCCACTCATGACGCACGGGCTCTTCATGATGATCTCGCCCGGCTCGCCGACCGGCATGTCCTCGACACCATCGGCGAGGTCCACGAGACGCACGTCGGTGTCAGGAAACGGAATCCCAATGCCGCCCACCTTCTTCAAGCCAAGCACGGGGTTCGCGATCCCGAGCGCCGAGGACTCGCTCATACCCCATCCCTCGTTGTAAGGAATGCCCATATCCTGGATCTGCTCTATGAGCTCGACCGGCATCGGAGCGGCTCCCGAGTTCAGCATCCCCAGTTTCCGGTCCAGGTTCAGTTCCTCGGCCCGGGGATGGTTGATCACGGCGTTGATTATCGTGGGAACCGACGGGAAGAAGTCGATGCGATCGAAGTTCGACATCAGGTTCATCAGCTCATCGATGTCGAACCGGGGGACGAGTATCTGCGTCGCGCACGTGAAAAGCGACCAGTTCATACCCACGACGTTCCCGTACACATGAAAGTACGGCAGCACTGACAGTACATTGCGTCTCTCTCTCGGAGTGATCTCTATTGTGGCGCTGCCCCACAGCGCACACTGGAACGTTGCCGCGACCAGGTTCGCATGGGTGAGGATCGCGCCCTTCGGAATACCCGTCGTGCCGCCCGTAAACTGGATCTGCGCGGGATCCTCCGGGGTTATCTCAACGCGCGGCCGCTTCGTGTCCGAGCACTCCTCGATCAGCAGCGAGAAGTGATGCCAGCCTTCCTCAAGGTCGAGATCCGCCGGCGTGCTTTGACCCATCCCGTCAATGTAGTCCGTCATCTTCGTGACCACCACGCGCGGTATCTCCACCGACTGCAGGAGGGACCGCACCGTGGGCAGCACCATGCCGAACGTGACCAACGTCGTCATCTCAGTGTTCTCGGCCAGCTTCGTCAGTTCGTCGGCCGTGTACATCGGGTTGAGGTTCACCACTATCGCGCCAAGTGACAGCGTCGCATAGTACGCAACGACGTATTGGGGCGACGTCGGCAGATGAAGACCTACCCGGTCGCCTTTCCGCACCCCGATCCTTGCCAGCGCGTTGGCCATCCGCAACACCTGCTTGCGCAGATCCCAGAAGCTTATCTCGGACCCGAAAAAGTTGGTAGCCGCCTTGTCCGGATAGGCGTTTGCAGGAACACGCAGCAGATCGTGCACCGGCACTCGAGGGTAACGAATCGTTACGGGTACGTTGTAATCGTAATGGCGGTGCCAAGGTCTTGGTTCCATAGTGCTCTCCTTATGGATTCTGAAACACCTTACTCAAGTGGATACTCTTGGCGTATTTCAGAAGAGATGCGATGCTAATGGAAACTGCTGTTCTGAGCAGCGTCAAACGGTTCTTCTCGTCGTAGTAGTTGATGAGCTTACCTTCCCAGATTCTCTGCTCGGCCAGGGGAATATATATGTTTTGGGTGGTTCCTGTCAACCCTGCTGCACGGACGAGACGCTGCGGATTGTCCGTAAACCGTAGGCGGCGGGCGCTGGACAGACGCCAGAGAGGAGTCGGGTACGTCCCGGTGCATCCTTCTCTTGAAGGCCGCTGACTGGCACAAGACGCCCCTGCCACAACGAGCCTTCTGCAATGTTACCCACGCGACCCGCATGTATTTACCCCAAGACAGCCTCGGCTGGTTTCCGGCGTTCCATTCTGCATCCTCTAAAAACCTGGTCGTTTGAGGAACATATGGTAGCTGTGTGAAGTGTAAAGCGCTGCCAACGGGTTGTGCCCGGTGACGCGGTCCTTCGCTGCAAGCACCGTGGTCATCGCCTTTGCATGTTTGAGAAAAAGCGAGTCATGGCCCACACACAACCCCAGCAAAACATTCAAGTCAGTACCGGCGCGGTTCAGAACCTTTGCCTGTAGAATCGGGTTGCAGGCCGACTCAGGCATGCCGATCCGTATCTTCTCTTCCTCCTTTACTCCCAGCTCCTCCTTGGCCATTCGTCCCACCTTGCAGACCACGCTCAACACGTCGAATCCCTGCGCTGTGAAGACGTCGTGCGCTAGTCGCGCTTCCCGGGCCAACCCAACGCAGAAAGCAAGGCCAAGTTTTTTCGCGCCGATCTTGTGGGCGAATTCGCATATCTCCTGTATTCTGGTCTTCCCGCAACGGGGAACATAGGGTTGCTTGTCCCTTTCGAGGTAACACTCCGCTTCCTGTATCGACGCCAGACGCGCGAACTCCTTCACTTCCTCGTCCGCGTAAACACGTCGCGCCTCTTCTGCCAGGCCTTCGAGGTTCTTTGTCGGGCAAAACGAAGGCCCCTCACCCGACTCCGTGAAGCAGGCTCTCGACAGAAAGTCCACACCGCACACTGCGCACTTAGGTCCTTTGGTATCATTCATAGTAGCATAGTCCCTTCCCAGGGTTGTGGGATATCACGTCGCCCACTGCACACTCGTTACGACGCCTCCGTGAGACGTTCTTCCCGAGCAACGCGCTTCTTGTCCCGCTTTTGCCAGAATACAGATCAGCTGGTTCAGTCTGAAGCGCAGCACGTTTGCGTGTTCTGCGCTACAAACCAGACTTCTGCCTATCGAGAATGATGTCGAGTCCCTGTTTCGGCATCGTTCGCGGTGTGGAACGTACCATTCCTGGCCCCGTGCGGAACCTACGTTCGCTCAATGATTGCGGCAACCGCCATGCCGCCGCCCGTGCACAACGTTATAAGAGCCCTGGACAGATCCTGGCGCTCAAGCTCGTCCAGCGCTGTACCAAACAGAACCGCGCCGGTGCCTCCGAGCGGGTGTCCCAGCGCTATTGCACCGCCGTTCACGTTGACTTTCGTCCGGTCGATTCCGAGCTCGCGGATCACCAGCAACGGCACGGTGGCAAAGGCCTCGTTGATTTCGAACAGGTCGATATCGCCCACGGTCATTCCAGCCTTTTTCAGAACGTTCTTCGAGGCGCGGACCGGACCGGTCAACATGATCACCGGCTCATCCCCGACCGAGGCTGTCGCGAGTATCCTGCAGCGCGGTTTGAGACCAGCCTCCTTCGCTTTCTGTTCGCTCATCACAAGCGCAACCGCCGCGCCGTCGACGATGCCCGAGGAGTTCCCGGCCGTATGAACGTGGTTGATCTCCTTTACCTCGGGATATCTCTCGAGGGCATACTTGTCGTACATCGGGCCCAGAGGTGCGAACGCTGGTTTCAGGTTCCCCAACACCTCGAGGGTGCTGTCAGGCCTCGGGTGTTCATCATGGTCGAGGATAACCGTGCCATTAGCATCCTTCACCGGCACTATACCCCTGTCGAAACGCGCCTCGTCCGCAGCGACCTTTGCCTTCTGCTGGCTCTCGAGCGCAAACTGGTCGACGTCTTCCCGCGAGAACCCTTCCCTGGTGGCGATCAGGTCCGCGCTGATTCCTTGCGGTACAAGCGGGTGTTTCTGGAAAAGATCCGGGTTGTACGCCGTGAGCAGCCCCGTCAAGTCGGGGTCGTCATCCGTCGGCAAGTACATCGGATTGCGAGACATCGATTCCACGCCGCCCCCGACCACCACGCTCTGCTGGTCAGCCACTACCATCGCGTGACCGAACGTGATCGCCTGCAAACCCGACCCGCAGAACCTGTTGAGCATCACGCCGGGAATGTGTTCAGGCCAATCGGCGGCCAAAACGCTCAGGCGCGCCACACACTGGTCCTGCTCACCGCCGCCATACTTCAACTGCCCGTCGACGTTGACCGCCCGGCGCATCTGGACGGCGCCCATGTACACATCCTCCACATCCGCAGGGTCGAACCCCGGGTTGCGATCTACGAGCGCCCTCAAACATGTCGCTATCAGTTCCTGTGGATGGACCCCTGACAGCGTGCCCTGCAACGCTCGTCGCGCCTCGCCGCGCGGGGTGCGGCACGCATCAATCACAACTGCATTCGCCATCGTACTTCCTCCGTTCCGTTGCCCATGCTCCGTCGATGTTGTCGTGTTTGTGACAACAACCATCCTTTCTACAGCGTTGGCCTCTAGTATATGGCGCACCATTGACTCCAGTCAAATGTCTCGATCTGCCTGTCAAGGCGTATCGCGGCCCTCCCCTGCTTGCTGCATCTTGGATGTTGAGGTCAGTCCTAATAGCGGGGGGTCGTGGGAATGCGGATAACCCTGGCGGTGTATCCACATGAGGACATTTCTAAAGAGTCTGGACACAGAGTGGATGCATCCGTTGACTTTCCACTGCGGTAGTTGTTAGAATCGCTTAGAGTCCTAATGAATTCTCGACAACAGGGAGAAGGGTGTTCCATGAAGATCCTACGGTACATTGGAGAACGTAACAAGGAATTCTACGGCAAACTGGTTAGCGGAGAAAGTGTCAAGCCGATCGAGGGAGACATATTCGGGGATTTCTCAGAAGCAGACCGGGCGATAAAGCGTTCGTCGATCAAGAGGATGCTGCCGCCGGTGGACCCTCCGGACGTGATAGCGATCGGGCTCAACTACAAAGCGCACGCTGACGAAAGCGGTTCGCCGTACCCGTCGGCTCCGGCGATATTTCTCAAGGCGACTTCATCGGTTATAGGGCCTGAAGAGAAGATCGTATTGCCCCACACGGCGCCCGACGAAGTGGACTACGAAGCGGAACTTGCTGTGGTAATAGGGAGAACCGCGCACAACGTCGCGCCACGTGAGGCTGCCGACTATATACTGGGGTACACGTGTGCGAACGACGTGAGCGCAAGAGACTGCCAGACTCGGCTCGATCGCCAATGGGCGCGGGCAAAGTCGTTCGACACGTTCTGCCCGATAGGGCCTTGCATAGCCTCCGACATAGACCCAAACAGTCAACACATAGAGTTGAAGCTGAACGGTGAAGTCATGCAGGACTCGAATACCAGCGACCTCATATTTCCCGTCTACGAGTTGGTGAGTTACGTTTCGATGAACATGACGCTGCGTCCGGGAACGGTCATTCTGACCGGCACGCCGTCGGGTGTCGGCTTCACGCGGAACCCTCCCGTCTTCCTGAGACCGGGCGACACCGTGGAAGTGGTCATAGACGGTATAGGCACGCTCACCAACACGGTCGTCGCGGAAGAGCCGCCCAAAAACAAGGACTCTGCCTGACTCGTCAGGTGTTTTGCCACAGATGCTCTGCCGCTGGCAGAATGCAAAATGCAAAACCGACAACCGACAACGCAAAATGGATTGCCTTGTCGCGATTCGGTGATCTTTCCCTCTGACGTTGCTCTGAAGCAGGCTTTCGGGCTAGGGTTTAGTGTTCTGAAACGTCACGTTATGAACCCTCGGGTTAGCCGTTTCCTGGTTTATTTTGCGTTGTCAGTTGTCAGTTTGTGATTGTCCGTTTCCCAGGGCTCTTCAACAGCGTATACGCGCGCGGGAGCCGCCTCGCGGCCAACAAGCTTGAGGGGCGCGAGAAAAACCTGAACCACCGGGTTTCTTATCTCGCCGAGGTTGCACAACCCCTCGAGTAGCACGCGATTACCATCCGGATGAAGCAGCACAATGTCGTGTACCTCGCCCGGCCCGAACGAGCACGTGAAGTCCGATCCTATGTACCGTGCTCCTTCGTCCATCAGAAGCATCGCAGCGTCGATGTCGAGACAGGGGCCCGGCTCCGCGCGGAAATCCGGTTCGAACCAGCGGTCGTTCCAACCCGTACGGATCAGCACGCCCCAGACGATTCCGCGGTCGGGCGAATGAGCGGTCCTGAGCATAGAGAGGGTGCGCCCGACCTCTTCTCGAGTTATGCGCTCACCCGACCTGCATCCCATAAAATCCAGCATGTACGCCGCAGTGAGGGTTAGTTCCGGGAAAAGCGCGTCGCTCGACGCCGAATCCGGAAACGCGGCGTCCGGGCAGATTCGCGCCCCATCACGGGCGAGATGGCTCGGATAGTCCATGTGAGTGCCTGCGTGCGCGCTCATCGTCAGACCGGTGGCAGAGAACCTGTCACGATCATAGGTCTTCGTCTCGCGGAAAGAGACGTCCAGGTGGCCCGGTATCCCGGAGAACATTCCCTCCTTCACCGGCAGGCTGAGATCGATTATCCGCCATCGGTTTGCAAAGTCCATCAGACCGTCCTCCGCCCGGTGTTGATTGTCGTCGCTCGTCTCTGGTACCATTGCCGATATCGAATCTTCACTCGTAGTGCCGGAACAAACACATGGTCATCCCGAGAATCGAAGTTGTCCGCGACCGCGAAATCACGGCCGAAGAGTTTCTGACAAAACCGCGCAATCCGGTTCGCGCACTACTCGATAACATCCGCAGCGCGTTCAACGTCGGCTCGATATTCCGGACGTCCGACGCCGCGCTCGTCGAGCGGCTGTACCTCAGCGGGATAACGGCATACCCGCCCAACCAGAAACTCGACAAGACCGCGCTCGGTTCCATCCCGTACGTCCCGTGGGAGCACTACGAGAACGCCATCGACGCTGTCCGGGCCGCTCGTGCCGATGGTTACACCATAGTCTCGTTGGAACCTTCGCCGGCCAGCGTCGACTACTTCCGGTTCCGGTTCCCCGAGCGAAGCTGCATCGTTGTGGGCCACGAGATCGCCGGCGTGTCCAAAGAGGTTATCTCCGCAAGCGACGCCGTCGTCCGCATACCCATGTCAGGCTACAAGAACACCATCAACGTTGCCACTGCGTTTGGTATTGTCCTGTTCGAGGTGCTCCGTCAGCACCGGCCCGGCGCCGGTACGTCAACCGGGAACTAGCGCAACAGGTTGTCAACCGGAGCATAGTTGTCGGTGAGCACCGGAAGATTCCTGACGTTCATCGGTTCGGGCTCACATAACGAAAGCTGTTCCACAAACGTGGCAGGCAAACGGAGCTTCCGCTCGTTGAGCAGTTCCTGTCCTCGCGCCGCTATCTCCGAGACGGAAAACCGGGTCTCGAGCTTTGTTGCGCATAGAACGACATTCTCGCTCGTTCTCACGGGGAACGCGTACACGTTCGGGAAGGTTTCCTGCATTGTCGCAAAGAGCGACCGGACGATCTTGTCGCCCCAGCCGACGACGTTACCGATGACATTGTATATCAGCACCCCGTTCGGGGCAAGATGCCGGTCGACCTCGCTGAAGAACTCGACGGTTGCCATGTGGAACGGTATGTGGGCCCCGTAAGGGCTCGATGAGTACGCGTCCACGACTATCAGGTCGTAACGCTTCTTGGACCGTCTAAGAAACACGCGGCCGTCCTCTATGGTGACGTTAAGCCTCGGAGAGTTTGGCAGGTAGAAGTACTTCTTCGCGACTTTGAGGACGACGGGGTCGATCTCGGCCACGTCTATTTGCGCTTCGGGATAGTCCTTGAGGAACTGTTTGGGGCCCGAGCCGCCGCCCAGCCCCAGGAACAGCACGTCGCGTATCTCCGGATTAAAGACGAACCCCGCGTTGAAGTAATCGCAGTACTCGAACGCGCCGGAATAGAGGTCCCCGAGCGACATCTTGCTCTGCCATGCATCATCGAACCGCAACACCCTTTGTCTGCCGATGTCCTCAACGAGGATGTTGTGGTAGAGCGAGTCGCGCCGGAACAACACTTTTCTCGGCGCGACTGACGTGGCGGCCATGGCCGACGGCAGTAACAGCAAGCTGGCTGCAACCACGGCAACCGCGGCTCGTTTCCGGACCACCAACAGAATGAGTATGCCGGTCAGGAACAGCGCCACGCCCCACCGCACTATCACTTCACGCACGCCGTACAACGGTATCAGATAGAACGCCGTGGCAAGGGTTCCCAGTATGCTTCCCGCCGTCGAGATCGCGTAGACGCTCCCGACCGTTTTGCCCGCCGTTTTGAGAGTCCTCATAAGCACGCGGGAGGCGAACGCTGGTACTGCGCCCATGACGAAGCACGCCGGGAAGAAGACCATCGATGCAAGTATCGGGTCGATGTTCTGGCCAAACCTCCGCGTGACTATCGCCGATGAGACCGGGTTCGCGATCTCTTGAATTACCAGAAAGAAAAACCCCGCAAGCAGGAATAAGGCCGCATACAGCTTTATTGTCGGCATCCTATCCGCCAGGGTGCCTCCCACGTAGTACCCGACGCCTATGGCCGCGAGGACAACGCTTATCACGCTGGCCCATACGAGAATGGAACTGCCAAAATACACCTGCAAAACTCTCGCGCCGAGTATCTCCAACGACATCATTGCCGCGCCCGATACAAACACCGTCACCAGAACCATCGCAATGCTCAGCTTGCCCATCTCTCACCATTATTACCCGAAAAGACCCCAAAAATCAAGTATCTCGGCTCTTCCTCAACACAAATCGGCGAAGTCGTCGCGCGATCTTGCATGATCAGGGACGTTGCAGGCCTACGTTTGGCCTGTCATGTCGTCGAACTCGGCCTCAGAGATTATTGTGACGTCAAGCTGCTGCGCCTTGGTCAGCTTGGACCCAGGCTCTGCTCCTGCAAGAACGTAGTCCGTCTTCTTGCTGACCGACGAGGCAACCTTGCCGCCGAGCCGTCGGATAATCTCTTCGGCGTCTTTGCGCGCATACTTCTCGAGCTTGCCGGTCAGCACGACGGTTTTCTGCGCAAACGGAGACTCCACGCCTGCAGGTACCGCTCGAGGAGCCCGGCGCATGTTGACTCCGGCGTTGCGCAATCGCTCGATTGTCCTGCGTACCTTCTCGTTGTTGAAGAATGCAGCGATAGACTGCGCTATGACCGGTCCTATCTCGTTGATCTGCGCGAGTTCTTCTGGTGTTGCCTGGCTTAGCTCGTCAATTGATTCGTAGCACCGTTCGAGCGTGTGGGCCGCGGTTATCCCGACGTTGGCTATTCCGAGCGCGTGGATAAGGCGGTGAAGCGCGCGCTCTTTGGACCGCTCGATGGCGTTGACGATGTTTGCGGACGATTTGTCGGCCATCTTCTCGAGTTGTGTGAGATCGCCGACTTTGAGGTCGTAGAGGTCGGCGATGTCCCTGACCAGGCCGCGGTCAACCAGTTGCTCGATAAGTGCAGACCCCATCCCCTCGATCTCGATGGCGCCGCGGCCGGCGTAATGCTTGAGGCGGGCCTTTATCTGCGCGGGACAGGACGGGTTCGTACACCTGTTGTACGCTCCATCGGTGTCGCGGACTACGGGCCCTTTGCAGACGGGGCACTGTTCGGGCATTCGGAACAGTACCTCGGCCCCGGTTCGTTCGTCCATTATCGACTCGACAACCTGGGGAATGATCTCGCCCGCCTTCTCGACTATTACCGCGTCACCTTCCCGAATATCCTTTTGCTCGATGTAGTCAGCGTTGTGGAGCGTCGCTCGTTTCACCGTGGTGCCCGCGAGCAGAACGGGCTCGAGGTTCGCCACGGGCGTCAGGACACCCGTGCGGCCAACCTGAATAGTGATCTTGTTGAGTCGGGTTTTGGCTTGTTCGGCAGGGTACTTGAACGAGATAGCCCAGCGCGGTGCCTTTGATGTTGCTCCCGCCCGACGCTGCTGGTCGAACGAATCGACCTTGACGACCAGCCCGTCGACACCGTACTCGAGCTCACCGCGAATCCGTGAGAATTCGTCGCAGACCTCGATAACCTCGTCGATGGTCTTGCAGCTCCGCCAATGCCGATTGGTCTTGAACCCGAGCTCGGCAAGCAGACGCAACAGCTCGCTCTGTGAGGTCGCGTCCAGTCCCTCGGCGTATCCGACCCCGTAGCAGAACATCTGCAACCGGCGCCTGGCGACCTGCCGCGAGTCGAGCAGCTTGAGCGACCCGGCCGCCGCGTTGCGCGGATTGGCGAAAGGAGGTTCGCCTTCCGCCTCGCGTTCCCGGTTGAGCCGGTCGAACTCGGGCCGCGACATATACATCTCGCCGCGCACCTCGAGGACAGCCGGAACGCGGTCTCCGTCCTCGATTTGCAGCGGCAGTTCGCGGACCGTCTTCAGGTTGGCTGTAATATCGTCGCCGCGCAAACCGTCGCCGCGCGTCGCGCCTCGCACGAGAGCGCCGTTTTCGTACCAGAGAGCGACTGCGACACCGTCTATCTTGGGTTCGACGACGTAGGCCACAGCCTCACCGGGCAGCAGCCTGCCGAGCCTCGAGTCGAACTCGTGCAGTTCGTCGGCGGAATACGTGTTATCGATGCTGAGCATCGGGACGCGATGCTCGATGGTTTCGAACCCTTCGAGTGGGGCGCCGCCGACACGTTGGGTCGGCGAATCGGGCGTGATGAGATGGGGATTGTCCTTTTCGAGCTGGTCGAGCTCTTTCATCAACCTGTCGAACTCGTAATCCGATATCTCCGGCGCGTTCTCGATATAGTACAGGCGCTCGTGGCGGCGGATTATGCGTCGCAGCTCGTCGATCCTGTGTTCCATCATCTTCGACCTGGCAGTCGTCCCGCTGCCGACAAGCCGGCTACTAGGGGAGGCGCGTTTCGTTAGCCTTGACTTGCCGCCAGTTCTCGAGTGCTTCCTCAGCCGTATCAGCTTTTGCCTCGCCAAAGACGTGCGGATGGCGCCGGATCATCTTCTCGGCGGCCTCGCGCAGCGCGTCGAGCAGTCTGAACTGGCCATGTTCTTCGGCGGCGGCGGCGGCGGCGATAAGGCTGAAGAAGACGTCGCCGAATTCCTCCCGCGCATGGGCGTTATCCCCTGATTGCGCCGCTTCGAGCAGTTCGTGGGCTTCGTTCGTCACGCATTCGGCGAACGATGCGAGGTCTTGAGCCCGGTCCCACGGGCACCCGTCTTCCGTTCGCAGCAACCGGGCGATGCGCAACAATTCCGAGAAGGCCTCTGCTTCTCTTACCGATGCATGGTTCCCAGCAGTTGTGTTTTCGTCAGCCATTCCAGGTTCTAAAGTCTTCTGTGATCGTGCCGATAATATATGTGCAGCTTAACTTGGAAAGGAAAACAGTCGTGACAGTTCAATGTTGTGCTTGCAACCGGTTTCGCGCGGATAACCGATGGGTTGACGAGTTGCTCGAACGCAAAGGCATGCGCATCTCCTACACGTACTGCCCGCACTGTCTTGCCAAGGTCAGGGCTGAACTGCGCCGCAACCACGCGGAGCCGAGATTAACGCTGAAGCACGCGGCCCCTTAGACTTTCACCCTACTCGGTCTTTCCCCACCTTCCCCGAGACAGGAAACGACCGCTTGCGCCAGGGTGGCAGCAGCCCTTCTCAACGCACCTCGGACGGTTGGGTACCCTTCGATTGTGAGTTCTGGTCCTTCAGATGGACCTGTAATAAGGAAACGGAGCACCCTCCTTTGCCGGGCGCTCCGTGACACCTCTGGTTTGCTACTCTGAATCAGGCCTTGGCCTTGAGAGCTTTTCCAGCCTTGAATCCGATCGTCTTGCTTGCTTTGATCTTGATTGGCTCGCCAGTCCGCGGGTTGCGCCCCTTGCGAGCTTTGCGGCTTCTCACGCTGAACGTGCCAAATCCTGCAATCTGAACCTTCTTGTCCTTCTTGATGCCTTTCCCGATTGCAGCGAGGCACGCGTTGACCGCCCTTTCCGCCGAAGCCTTCGAGCTCTTCGTCGACTTGGCCACTTCCGCGATGAGTTCGCCCTTGTTCATTTGCATTCCTCCTTCCGACTTCCAAGACTCTCCAGCAACACTCTCTCCTGCTCTAGCGTAGTGGCCAGAACATACCTTCTAAACGCTTTAGTCTCTTCTCCGCTCCCTGCGCCACCTCCCCTTCTCGTCCAATACGACCATCTCAACAAGCCCGCGCATAACCCAACCAGAAAAGCATTCTGGAAACGTAGGGACTGACCAGCCTACTCCCTTTTCTCCAGTATAGCAGATTCGCCTCGATAGCGCAAGCTTTTTTTTGCGCAGTTTCCCGGCCCGGAAAACCGTACGGCGTCCAATCCGGCGCCGCCAGCGGTCCCTCCAATCATGGAGAATCATCTCAATCCACGCCCGCCACCCGGCACCGGCTCACCGCAGCCTTCCGGACGGGCTGGCGTGCTGGTTGGTGCAGCTCCGAGCCTGTCAGGTTTTGTTACATGTCCGCAACCACATTGGCAAGCTGAGCGAACATAGCCGTTACGGGGAACTTGCCCGGATACTTTATGAATTCAACATGGCCGTCAAGGTACAGTACGTTACACCCGCCGGGCACGTGGTTGAACGATGAAGGATCCTCGCCCAGCCAGTCCCATTGGACGGGCATCTCGCTCTGGGCAGTTGCCGATGCCGCCGGGTTGTTGATGTCAGTTATGCGAAACCGCTCGATACCTTCACGAATACGGTAGAACGTGTGGTCACCGGAGGTGAAGTCCTGGTCGGGTGTTATGATACCGGCCATGAGTTGAACCACCAAGCTGGCAGCTTGAGTCACCTCGTCGTCGTTCATGATAACCCAGCCGAGATAGACGTAGCTGATCCCGTCGAAACACTCGACAATAGGGTTGCCGTCGGCATCGTTGAAGAACCCTGTACCGTACGGACCGCCGGTATAGAAGTCCTGGCGGTTGTCCTCGTCCGAAGGGCATACCCATATATTCATGTCGGTCAGATACTCCGGATAGATGGCGGACCCATGGGGACAGCCCGCAAACTTTATCAGCTCGCCCGCCCCATTTGCGGCGTTCGGGCACCACATCTGCGGATCGGCTATCGGCGGGAACCTGCCGTTCCACTCATTGGCGTACATCTTGAAGATAAGTCCCCACTGTTTGAGGTTGTTCTGGCACGACGCGCGTCGTGCGGCCTCCCGTGCTCGTGACAGCGCCGGCAGCAGTATTGCCGCCAGTATGCCGATAATCGCTATAACCACAAGCAGTTCTATGAGTGTGAAGCCTGACGATTTCCTACCCATGACAACATCCTCCTCACGAACACCACTTCCGGGACCTCGAGCCGTTTCATGCATCGACCCGCATCAAACTCCCAAGCTCGAAGCCACTGGCCGCACTCTACACCCGTGCGGCTTGGTTGTCAAGCGGTGTATCGGCAGAACATCCCCCAAAAAATTCGCAGCTTGATGGCGTTTCAGGTGGGGAATAAA
>CAZGCA010000078.1:0-28048 GCA_964524145.1 uncultured bacterium
GGGAGCGCCGAGGTTGATGGCCATGTGTTTCACGGGCGTCATCTCGCCTTGCTGGGAATCCCCTTGAAAGTGTAGGCAGAACCCGGAAAACACAAATGTCCCTTAACCCACCCAATCACAATGGCTTAGCCACAAACAGTCTGGGCTAACTTCGGTCTAGGCGCATTGGTAGTCGTTGTCAACACTCGATTTGCGCTTGACATGCTCCTCTGTTCTCCATTGGAGTCTCCGCTACCAGCCTATTGTCTTTGGCGTCCGACGCAGAGAGAAAACGGCACGTTCATCGGAGAAGGCTGTAACGCTGCCGTGCCGTTGCAGGATGACACCACTCATGGGGGAGTAACTGAGGTGTTACTTCGTCCTCACTCCGTGTCTCAATAGTATCAGCACTGTCCCGTAGCTTGTTATACTACATGCGCGCTAACAAAGAAGCGGTAAGCCCAAAACACACTCCTGTATCCCGCACCTGCGCCAAGAGCCATTTCCGCTGCTGGTAAGTGTTGTCATGGGAAGATGATGCAAAGCGGTAAGGAGACTTGTTAGCCCAAAGATATGGGCAATTCGTCGTGTTCTTGTGTTCTCGAAGGACTGAAGTGTCGAATTGACCCCAAACGGATGTGGAGTGCGCAAGCTTGCTTGCGCTTTTATCAGGACCAAGCTTGCTTGAGTCCGGCTTATTGGACAGCAAGCTGTCCAACAGAACAGCGGTAGCAAGCTACCGCACTCCAAAAAGGGGCAGCGCAAATGCTTTCACCAAATGTTGCGGTTGCATTTGAGTGGTCGGTGTGCTAGAATGTAGTGACCTGCCCGGTGCCGACAGGCTTCGGCGCAGGTTGTTTTGGTTTTCGTGGGAGGCGACGCAACCGGGCGGGAACCCGGCAAGGGAGTATTTGATGCCTACATACGACTATCAGTGCCAGGCGTGCGATCACGTCTTTGAGAAGTTTCACGGCATGACCGAGAAACCGCGTGTCAAGTGCCCTCTATGCGGGGGCAAATCCAAGAAACTGATCGGCACGGGCGCGGGAATAATATTCAAGGGAAAAGGGTTCTACGCCACGGACTACCGGTCTCCCGAGTACAAGAAGGAGTTGAAGAAGGAGAGCAGCGGCGAGTCGGAGAAGAAGTCGGACGGTGGTAAAACCAAGGACTCGAAAGACAAGGCGAAGAAACCCAAGGAGTAACGATGGACAAGGACCGGCTCGTACAGACCTTCATCGACCTGGTACGCATACCGTCGCCGGGGTTGCGCGAAGGCGCTGTGGCAGCCTACATCAAGGGGAAGGTTGCGTCGCTGGGTCTCGAGATCGCCGAGGACGACGCGGGCCGGAAGCTTGGCGGCGAGACGGGCAACCTGGTGGTGACGGTGCCGGGCAAGGCCCGGGCGTCGAAGCCGCGGCTGCTTTTTGCCGCGCATATGGACACTGTCGGGCCGTGCGAAGGTGTTGAGCCGAAGGTGGACAACGGTCGGGTGCACAGTGCGGGCGACACGATACTCGGGGCCGACGATAAGGCCGGTGTTGCTGCGCTGCTCGATGTGCTGGCCGATAGCTCGAAGGACGACGAATTGCCCGTCCCGGTGCAGGTGGTCTTCACCATAGCTGAGGAGACAGGACTGCTTGGCGCAAAGAACCTGGACTTTTCGCTCGTTTCAGCCGATATGGCATACGTGCTGGACGGCGAATCCGTGCCGGGCGACGCCACGACGCAGGCTCCGAGCCATATAGGTTACACAGTGGTGTGCAAAGGCGTGGCGGCACATGCCGGCGTCGCGCCGGAACGCGGCGTGAACGCGATACGGATTGCCGGCGAGGCCATCGCGGAGCTGCGGCTTGGACGGCTTGACGACGAGACGACTGCAAACGTCGGCATTATCAAGGGCGGCGTGGCAACCAACGTGGTGCCCGAACAAGTGGAAGTCCGCGGCGAGGCACGATCGCATAACGCGACGAAGCTGCGCGAGGCCGTCGACCAGGCGCGCGACGCGTTCGAGTCGGCTGCAAAACGTCTGGGCGGCTCGATAGAGTTCCGCGAACAGATCGAGTATGAAACGTACAAGGTCGGAGATGATCAGCCAATCGTGAAACGGCTCAAAGCTGCCGCGTCGTCGCTCGGGCTGGAGACGTCGCTCCATTCGTCGGGAGGTGGCAGTGACGCGAACATATTCGCCGCCAAGGGTTTGCCGTCGATAGTGCTTGGAATGGGCGCGGACGACGTGCACACGAAAAACGAGTCGATCTCGATCGACGATCTCGTTAAGACGGCCCGGCTTGTGCAATCGATTATCGAGGTCGACACAGGGCAATAAACCGGAGACTCCCGATGGACACGAAAGCAATCAAGGAGCTTAACAACCTTTACATTATGAACACGTACGGCGACCGGCAGCTTGCGATCGTGAGAGGTGACGGCACCAAGGTGTGGGACGCGGACGGCAACGAGTACCTGGACTTCTTCTCGGGGATAGCCGTCATCAGCCTCGGCCACTGCCATCCGGAGGTTGTTGCCGCGGTCAAATCGCAGGCCGAACGGTTGTTTCACGTCTCGAACCTGTACTACATCGAGCCGCAAGTCAAGCTGGCGCAGAAACTTGCCGCCAACAGTTTCGCCGACAAATGGTTCTTCTGCAACAGCGGTGCGGAGGCGAACGAGGCCGCTATAAAGATTGCGCGGAAGTACTGGTTCAATAAGGGTGAAGCGCGGCCCGGCATAATCGCGATGGACGGTTCGTTCCACGGTCGCACGCTTATGACCATCACCGCGACGGGGCAGGCGAAGTACAAGAAAGGGTTCGCTCCGCTGATGCCGGGGTTCAAGCACGTGCCGTTCAACGATGTGGACGCTGTCGCCGGGGCGATAGACGAGACAACGGGCGCGGTGCTGGTCGAACCGATACAGGGCGAGAGCGGTGTTCGCGTACCTTCGGACGACTACCTGGCCAAGCTGAGGGAGTTGTGCGACGATAAGGGCCTGCTGCTCATATTCGACGAGGTACAGACCGGGCTCGGCCGGACCGGCAGTCTGTTCTGTTACGAGCATTCAGGGATCGCGCCGGACATCATAACGCTGGCGAAATCGCTTGCCGGAGGCGTGCCGATAGGAGCGATGGGCGCGACCGATGAAGTCGCCGCCGCGTTCCAGCCGGGCGACCACGCGTCAACGTTCGGTGGCAACCCGATAGCGACATCGGCAGCCTGCGCGGTGATGGACGTCCTCACCAAGCCCGGGTTTATTGACGGTGTCGCCCAGACCGGCGACTACCTCTTCTCGGAAGTGCGAGCTGCGCTGGACGGCGACAACCATGTAGTTGAGATACGCGGCAAGGGCATGATGATGGGTGTTGAGCTGTCGGTTCCTGCGAAAGAGGTCGTCGGTCGACTCCTTGCCGGCGGGATCATCGCGGGCACTGCCGGCGAAAAGGTGTTGCGGTTCTTGCCGCCGTTGATAATCACAGAAGCCGAGGTAGACACGGTTGTTGCCGCGTTGCGCGACGCGATGAAGGAGTTGCCCGATGGCTAAGGACTTCCTCTCGCTTGCCGACTATACGAGGGACGAAATCAGTGCGATGCTCGATCTCGCGGCCGATCTCAAGGTGCGGATGAACTCCGGGGTTCCGGACCATCCGCTTGCGGGCAAGACGCTGGCCATGATATTCGAGAAACCGAGCCTGCGAACGCGGGTAACGTTCGAGGTCGGCATGTTCCAGCTCGGCGGTGCGGCGATCCGTCTCGCGCCGGACCAGATTCAGCTCGGGACACGCGAGCCTGTAGCTGATTGCGCGCGCAACCTCGAGCGGTGGGTGGACGGGATAATGGCCCGGACGTTCGCGCACGCTACCGTCGAGGAGCTTGCTCGAAACGGGTCCATACCCGTAATAAACGGATTGACCGACAAGTTCCATCCGTGCCAGATACTGGCAGACTTGCTGACGATACGAGAACGGTTCGAAGCAATCGATGGCGTGAAGCTGAGCTTTGTCGGCGATGGCAACAACGTGGTTAACTCATGGCTCAACGCGGCGGCGTTGTTCAACATGGACTTCGCGCTCGCGTGCCCGGCGGGATATGAGCCGGACGCCGACGTTGTGGAGCACTCGAAATGCGAGGCGACCGGCAGCATACTGATCACGCACGACGTCGAGGAGGCGGTCTCCGGAGCGAACGTGGTCTATACCGATGTCTGGACGAGCATGGGCCAGGAAGCCGAGTCGGAACGGCGGCGCAAGGATTTTGACGGATACACGGTGACCCAACAGGTGATGTCGCTGGCCGCGCCGGGCGCAGTGGCGATGCACTGCCTGCCGGCGCATCGAGGCGAGGAGATATCGGCGGAGGTTATCGACGGTCCTCAGAGCATCGTCTTCGACCAAGCCGAGAACCGTCTTCATGCGCAGAAGGGAATACTGGGAAGCCTTCTCGGGAGCGAGGTGTAGGACGATGAAGAGCGACGGCATCAACAAGGTGGTTTTGGCGTATTCGGGCGGGCTCGACACTTCCGTTATCCTGAAGTGGCTCATCGAGGAGTACGATGCGGAAGTGGTCGCGTTCTGCGCCGATCTCGGCCAGGGCAAAGAGCTTGAGCCCGTACACGAAAAGGCCATGGAAACCGGGGCCAGCAAGGTCTACATTGAGGATCTCAAAGAGGAGTTTGCGCGCGATTTCATCTTTCCGGTCATCCAGGCAAACGCGGTCTACGAGGGTGGATACCTGCTCGGGACGTCCATAGCACGGCCGCTTATCGCGAAGAAACAGATCGAGATCGCCGGGAAGGAGGGCGCGGACGCAGTTGCACACGGGGCCACCGGGAAAGGCAACGATCAGGTGCGGTTCGAGCTGACATACTATGCGCTGAACCCGGAGATAAAGGTGATAGCGCCGTGGCGTGAGTGGAAGCTTGATTCACGGACCGCGCTTATCGAGTTTGCCAAGGCACACGGTATCCCGGTCACGGTGACCGCCGAGAAGCCCTACAGCATGGACCGGAACCTGATGCACCTCAGTTTCGAGGGCGGCATTCTCGAAGACCCGTGGAACGAACCGCCTGCGGACATGTTCGTTTTGACCGTCTCGCCCGAGGAAGCGCCCGACACGGCGACATACGTCGAGCTCGAGTTCGAGCGGGGCATTCCCGTCGCACTCAACGGCGACAAGCTGGGTCCGGCAGCCATGGTGACGGAACTCAACCGGCTCGGCGGCGAGAACGGAATCGGCCGGGTAGACATCGTCGAGAACCGGTTTGTGGGAATGAAGAGCCGCGGCGTGTATGAGACGCCCGGCGGGACGATCCTGCACGTGGCTCACCGGGCAATCGAGTCCATCACTATGGACCGTGAGGTGATGCACCTGCGCGACGGGCTCATCCCGCGGTTCGCCGAGATGGTCTACTACGGGTTCTGGTACTCGCCGGAGATGGACGCGTTGCGGGCGCTCATCACCGAGACGCAGAAACACGTTACCGGCGCTGTCCGGTTGAAACTGTACAAAGGCAACTGTATAGTCTGTGGAAGGAAGTCGCCAAAATCGCTTTACAGCGAGAAGCTTGCGACGTTTGAGGCGGACGAGTTATATCGCCAGGCGGACGCGGAAGGCTTCATACGGCTTAACGCGTTGCGGCTCCGGTTACGGTCGTTTATGGAGCGTAGCTGAACTACCATGAAAAAGAAGATGTGGGGCGGCAGGTTCCGAAATAAGACCGACCCCGCCGTCGAGGCGTATACCGCGTCGGTTTCGTTCGACCGGCGCCTTGCCGAGTACGATATCAGCGGCAGCATCGCGCACGCACGGATGCTCGGCCGGTGCGGGATCATACCGCGCGCGGAGTCGCGGGAGATAATCGCCGGACTCAAGGGCATACTCGCGGACGTGCGGGCCGGCAAGTTCCGGTTCAAGGACTCGCTCGAAGACGTGCATCTGAACATCGAGGCGGCGCTCACGAAACGGGTAGGCGAGGTCGGTGCCAAGCTGCACACCGCGCGCAGCCGCAACGATCAGGTTGCGCTCGATATGCGAATGTACATGCGCGACGAGATAGGCGACACGCTCGGCGGGATAGGACGGGTGCGCAAGGCGGTTGTCCGGCTCGCGGAGAAGTATCTCGATGCCGTGATGCCCGGGTTTACCCATGTGCAGCACGCGCAACCGGTGTATCTCTCCCACCATATGCTTGCGTACGACGAGATGTTCGCGCGTGACACGGAACGGTTCGAGGAGGTTCTGAAACGCACCAACGTGATGCCGCTGGGATCGTGTGCGCTGGCGGGCACCTCGTTCCCGATAGATCGCGACGCCGTTGGGCGCGAGCTGGGGTTCGACGCGATTACCGCGAACAGCATGGACGCAGTGAGCGATCGCGACTATCTTATCGAGTTCTGCGCGGCGGCATCCATCTGCATGATGCATCTCTCGCGGCTGGCCGAAGAGCTTGTTCTCTGGAGCTCAAGCGAATTCGCGTTCTGCGAGATAGACGACCGGTTTGCCACGGGATCGAGCGTTATGCCGCAGAAAAAGAACCCCGACGTTGCCGAACTCGCCCGCGGCAAGACGGGACGCGTCTACGGGAACCTCGTGAACCTGCTGACTGTCATGAAAGCGATGCCGCTCTCGTACAATCGAGACCTGCAGGAGGATAAGGAAGCCGTCTTCGACACGGCCGACACGTTGAAGTCAACCCTGAACGTCTTCGCACCGATGTTGGCTGCGACTAAGTTTGACAGAAAACGTGTGCGAGCGGCGTGCGCCGAAGGGTTCCCGGCGGCAACCGAGATGGCAGACTATCTCGTCCGGAAAGGGATACCGTTCCGCACCGCACACGAGATAGTCGGCGGAATAGTGCTCGAGTGCATCGAGAACGGGCTGGGACTCGACCAGATGCCTCTCGAAACGCTCAAAGAGCATTCGGAGTCGTTTGCAGAGGACATCTACCCCATCCTTGCGCCCGAGGCGGCTGCCAACGCCAGAGATATACCCGGCGGCACCTCGTTGCGGCAGGTTCGAGCCGCTCTGCGTCGCGCCAAGCGGCAACTCGGTCTCGGCAAAACTCGCTGACGAGCGCGCGCGAGTTCCGACATAACATCGGTGCTAATCGGTTGTGTTATCAGGCAGGGCGGCGTCTTTTTCGTGCACGATCTCGCCGAGCGATAGGCTTTCCGCCCATAAGCAGATCGAGCCGATGACAAGGGTGGGGAGTATTTGTGCGGCGTGCAGAACGAGCGCAAACCCGACAGCGAGATCGTAGTCCACTTTTGGGTTGCACAACCAGAGCGCCGCCACGCAGGCGGCATGGAACGTGCCTGCGTAGCCGGGAGCTGCGGGGATGGTGAGCCCGAGACTGATGACGGCTATCAGAACAAGGGGCGTGTACCAGGGCATCTCGACCTGGAACGGGAACGCTTTCAGCATCGGGTACGTGGAGGCTACGAAGAGTGCCCATACGGCGACCGTGCATATCCCGGCAAGAGCAAGATCGCGCCTGCTTCCCAGAACCCCGAACCCTCGTGCCAGCGATAGCACCAGCTTGCGCACCCGTTTCGCCAAACGGTCCGAGAAAACGCCGGCAACCTTTCCTGACATCTCCGACATGAACTCCTGCTTGTGCCATACCAGCAGGATGAACACCACCGCAGACGCGAAAACCGTCACGGCCATCGCCGCAAAGGCGGTCATCTGTTGAGGCGAGATGTACGGGAGCTGGTGTCCATTGACGGTCTGTTCGGGGCCGGACGAGGCGAACGGGACGGTGAGGATTATTGCGATGAAGAGCGCTATGAGTGTGAGACAGTCCAGGACGCGTGCCACTACGACCGTGGCAAACGCCGTCGTGAAACCGATCTTTTCCTTGCGGCCCATGGCATAGGACCTGACAAACTCGCCCATTCGCGCCGGCAGCACGCCATTGGCCAGAAACCCTATCATCATGATGTTGAGACTTCGGAAGAAACGGACGTGTTTGGTACCGCGCAGGATAAATATCCACTGGAAGGCGCGAACGGGGTAACTGCAAATTGCGATTGCCACCGCGAGCAGCACGAGCAAGTAGTTGGTGCCGGCGAGCACGGTGAAAAGACGCTGAAAGTCAACGCGCCGCAACACGAGCACGAGTACTATGACCCCGAGAGCAGGACCGATCCACATTCGCACTTTCTTCATGCAGTTCTATGCCCGCTTCTCGGTTTGGAGGTTCATCAGCGTCTATCGTCCCGCAGATGAGCGGCGCGCAGCGGCCGGCTCGATCCGCTGGTTAGGTGGCGAGTGTCTTTACTGGTCAGAGTACCTGCCAATATTTTCACCTCGCTCTGCCTCCCGGTCACTCGGCAAGTTCCGCGAGAATGCGCTGGGTTTTCTCGGTCATAGGCCATGTGCCGTGCTCAACAAACTGAACTCCCGCGTTAAGGTACAGGACCAGAGCCCCACGGGGGCGGCCGTCGCAATCAGCATAAACATGGCGCATGTCACGCTCGATAAGAACGGGAACGTCGGTGGTTACCACGCACGGCTGCTGGTAGCCCGTCTCTCGACCCTCGTGCGGCGATACCCAACGGCGGTCTTGATCCGCGCGCAGAACGTCCTTCACTCCCTCGGATAACCTGTGGAAAACGAACGCTTCCTCGCCGTCTTTCACGACCAAATCTTTGTCAAAAGTTCCGCCTTCGGAGATTTGCCTGCGGTACGCCTGCGCAAATGCTTCGACATCGTCGTCGTTGAGTACGGCGTATCCGATGTAGAAGTAGCTCTGGTCGTCGTAGGGGGGCGCAGGCTTGTTAGAGGCCTCCAGACCTTGCGTTCGCTTTTTTGCATAGCGTATAGTCGGACACGTGAGCGGGAGCGGGTCGGTGTTATCCTTCGGGGTGATCGCCTCCGCCGAGAACATAAGCACGCCGGGCTGCGAAGACAAAGGGGGAAACATTCCCGCATGCTCCTCCCGATATTCCCGGAACACGCTTTGCATCGCCCTAAGATTGCCCTGGCAGACGGCCATATCCTGGTTAGGGCGGCCCTTGCTAAAATAAGCAAACGCGACAAGCATGATCGGCACGACGACGTTGAGGTAGCCAAGCAAGGTGCCGAACAGGCCGCGCCAAAGCACGCGGCCGGTGCCGGGAACGCGCCTGCCCCTGGCGATGGCAATATGTCCGGTAACAATGGCCGACAGCGCCATGAATAGCACGATAAGTCCCGTGCCCAGATACGCGAGAAAGGCGCCGTACGTAACCTCCCCCTGGGAAGGCAGACCCTCGGAAGGTAGAACCCATCGGAGAAGATGAATCAACGCAAACGTAAGGGGAATCCAAGACAGGGGACACGAGAGAATGGCCAGGATCAAACTCGCGTTCGCCAACTTTCGCACGCGTCCGCTGTGGGATGCTTGCGCCAGAGCTTCTGAGCCGAGGTCGTCGCCTTCGCCCACCGTGGCGCCGCACTCGCTATTAGGGCACCGCACAGGCTGCTCTCCTTGGCGCTCTTGGTCTATCGATGGCTCTCCCCACCCCACTTTACCGACATAGCGACTGCCCTCGATTGCACACCTAACCGGCCTTTCTACCGCCCCGGAGCGTTTCCTTCTTTACGCTCGCGGCCTGGCCGGAATGGGCTGCCTGATTCATCTCTTGGAGCACGCGATCGGCCAATACGGCCGAGGTATCCGAAATCTCGCCCTGAGAAAGCCGCAACTCCGCCAGCTGGCCAAGCATACGTATCTCGTCACCTATCTTGGCCGTGATTGACGCGATCTGGCTTTCAATCCGTCTTGCGGCGCGCGTTGCCTCGAGTCTCTCCTTGAGAAACTCGTCTCCGACCCCGGCGTATACCTGCCGAGCCTGTCTGTAGGTCTTTCTCGCGTCGACGTATTGCCTGCTCGCGGACTCCTGGCTTGCTCTGGCTTCAAGCGCGTTGGCAATACGCAACTGCTGGCGCAGCTCTTTCAGCCGGGCGTCTCGAGCGGCGATAAGTGAGACTGTTCTGTCAAGCTCAGTGCGGGCTGCGGCGTTACCGGGCTCGTATTTGAGCACGGCTTCAAACGCCGCTTTTGCAGGCTCGAGGTTGCCTCCCGACAGCAGGGCGACCCCAAGTGTGTAGTAGTAGTTGCTGACTCTCCGCCTGATCTCCGTCCAGTTTGGGACTTGGTCGAGTATTCGATTGTACTCGCCCACCGCTCTCGAGTATCGTCCGGCATCGTAATACGTGTCGGCGATCCGTTTCGCCGTCTGGGGCGAGAGAAGGTTCCGGGTCACGAGCACGCCGTATGTCTGATCGGCAATCTCGTCCTGATCGTGGTTGATGTAGAACGCCAAGCTGTCGACGTAATAGTCGCGCAGCGCCAGTGAAAAAGCGCCCGGTCTCCGAAAGAGTGTGCCGCGTTCCAGGACGGTGTACCAGGCGTCGGCAACGGTGTTGACGGCGTTTTGGAAGTAGATATTGACCGATCGCGCCGCATATTCCCTGAACCCAACGCCTCTTTTGTAGTCCGATGTAATGAAGAACTCGGCATCGGATATGTACCGCCGTTTCTCGCCGAGGTACCTGCGTGCGTCTACTATCGGCATGCGTTTTGCACTTCTGTACGAAAGACCATCGATCGTCAGATCGATATCGTACTCGTACCGGGCACGCACATCCGTGCCGACTTCGGTCTGTGCAAACCGGGAGAACGGCGCGTTCATTGCCGCGACAACCTGGCCGAGCACTCCCATGCGGAACGCAAGGTATTGCGACAGCCCGTCCGCGCTCACCGACTGGAGCAAGTGCATCTCGTTCTCGACGGCGTTTAGTACATTCCCCGCAGCGTAATTTGGCACGCCGTCATTCCTGGCCATTACCGCCTCGAGCGATAGTGAAGACCCCTCGAGCAGGCTTTCCTCGTAACCCCGAAGCATCATCTGGTGCTCGACCGGCAGCGCCCTGATAGCTGTCCAGGCAATGGTGCGTCTTGCTTTCTCGCCCCACGCGAACGCGTTCTCCGATCCTGCGACGACAGTTATCAGGATGAATAGTGCCACAACACGAATCAGCAGCTTTCGGTGCTCGGACATATCACTTAGCCTCGTTTTCGTCATCGTTATTCGGCAAGAACAAGACACGTTACCCAACTCACGTCATCGAGCCTTGCAGGAGGTCCAAAACTCGCCGCACCTCAGATACGTCTTCTTCCTCAGGAGCGCGACGCAAGTACGTCTTAAGCTCTCTTATCGCCTCCGCCGTCTGATTTCGTTTTGCGTAAAAGCTTCCCAGTGCGAGACGGTGGGACGGGTTGTCCGGTTCCTTGTTTATGGCGATCTTGAAGTATCGTATGGCGTCCAAGTCTCGCCCCATTCTGTCGTACAAGAGCGCGAGCCGAGATGCCGCTTCGGCGTTGTTGCTGTCAATTTCAAGGGCGCGCTCGAGTGCCGTTCGAGCCTGTTGAAGATCGTCTCTGGCGATGTAAACGATCGCCGTCTGAACGTGTGCCTTCGAAGTAAAACCGCGGTCGATCTCGATTACACGATTCAAGTGCCGCAACGCTTCATCCAACCGCCCGGCCATCCGACACGCTATTCCCAACAGGTACTCTGTGGCGTGGTCGTCCGGGGAAAGTCGGTTGGCGTACTCGAACTCTCTGATCGCGTCATCGTATCGCTTCGTCGACAAAAGGGTGAGTCCGAGAAAATACCGCGTTCCTCGACGAAACTGCGTGTTGTTTTCCAGCGCGACCTTCATTGCTTGAAGGGTTCCGGTGAGATTGCCTTCCGCGTTCAGCGACAGCCCCTGCAGAAAGTGCGCGTCTCCCAGCTGAGGGTTGATGCTCAAAGCCATATCTGCTTCCCTGAGAGCGGCCTCGTACCGGCCTTGCCGGGCATAGGTGACCGCGAGCAAGTAGTGTGCAGCGTCCGAAGAAGGCTGGTTTGCCACGGCCCCTTCCAAGTTCGAGACGGCTTCATCAAGCCGACCCGTAACGCTGTAGGCGAGACCCAGCAACAGACTGGCATCGGTGTTTCCCGGTTGGCGCTCCAACACCGCCTCGAGCTGTTCGATCTCGTTGGCATAACGCGGCGGCGCGAGCAGCGCGTACGATATTGCAAGCAGCAGCCGGGCGGTTACGTTGGAAGGATCGAGCTCGACGCTTGTCGAGAACTCGCCGGTTGCGGCCTCGGTCTTGCCTTGCGCTGTGTATACCAGCCCGAGATAGTAATGTGCGAGCGCGGGTTTTTGGTTGCGCGAGACGGCTTTCTGCAGACTCTCGGCGGCCTCCGCATACTGTCCTGCGTCATACTGTCTGCGGCCCTGTCCGACGAAGTCCTGGAACACAAGGTAGTACAATGCGAGAACTATCGCAGCTACCACGATAAGCGAAGCCGCGGCGATCCCTCCTACGGCAAGCCATCGCCGCCAATTTCGTTCCACGGGGGCCGTTGGCGCGCTGCCCGTCCCGGTAGCGCTGCTCGGCCCGAGTGTCACGCGCTTGCCGGTGAGCAGGTTGGTGCCACAGGCAACACAAATGACGTCTCCCGAGCTCACCTGAGTTCCGCATCGAGGACATCTGTCGGATTTTACCGGACGCACGTCTTTTGGGACGGCGCGCATCGAGCCACCACAATGCGGACATCGTACTGCGTCGGCTCGCACGTTCTTGCTGCAAAACGGACAATTCTTGGTTTCTGCTTCAGCCAACTTCACTCACCCCCGCAACTGCGGTTGTACCGCTCGCTCCCGGACCGGCTTGACCGAGAAACTCGCCGAGATGTGCACTGTTGTTAACACCAAACACACCGACCAATCTTGTGTCGTCACGCGCTATTCCATGTTGCAGACCACCTTGGGCGCGGACGATAATCATGCTCTCGGACGCTTTCTCCGCCACGTGTTTGCCCTCGAGTGCAGCTCGGATGTTGGTGAACGCTTTTCTGGCGGCCACGTCACTCTTGAAACGCGCAACAAACGCCTCGAAACGGTTTCCGTCGAGATCGTACGTTGCGAATCCCGCTTCGTCGCCGGGAACCATTCCAAGAATCTGGGATTTGGACAATAAGATAACCCTGCCGGCGTTCTGAACGCCCAGCTTGCCGCGCGCAAATACCTCGGAACGCGCTACCCGGCCCTTGGCGGGCAACAGAGCGAATATCGACGGAATCTCACCCTTTTGCGACCCGATCTGTACCGATACCGCTTTCGCGAACTCCGTTATTGTGTCTTGAATGCCTTCAACTGGGGTGAATGCTATCACCACGACATAGAACTGACCTTTCCAGAAGTACAGCATGTCGGAGAGTAGGACTCCCTCGGTACCTATCTCCAGAGGTGTGGCGGATGGACCGTTCCGCTGGGTAGAATAGTAACCAAACGCCGCACCGGGGTCTTTCATCTTGAATATCTGGACCTGGATCTCGCTGTCTCCCTTGGCGAAATCCGCTACCACCACCTTTTCAAACCCGTATTCGAGATAGAGTTCCGCAGCGCCGTCGACGAAATCGTAAAGGGTGTTCTCTTCCCCCATGGCGTAGTGGCTGGGTTGCGACGAAAGGTGCCACCCGTCGAGCCCTTGCGAGCTTGTCTCAGGAACCAGTGCCATCAGGTCGGAAGTGGCCGGTCCGTCTGGTGCTTTCGCACCACTGCAGGAACAGAATCCTGCGACAAGGAAAGACAATCCTGCTGCCAGGACGAACACTCTCAACATAGCCACCCGCGTTCCGGCCACCCTCGCGTCTGCATCCTTCTACCCGGCCTTATTTTATCATAGCACCGGCTTCCAAGTCAAAGTAGACACAGCTTTTGGGAAGCGGACCGTTCGCAGTATTCGCGTTTCGAAGAGGTCCCACGAAGTGCGCAATCGGCACGGCCGAAAGAGCTGCCGCCGGTGGCACAAGCCTCCTGGCCGCGACTACTCCTGAATGTCTTCGAGCGGCTGGACGTTGTCCCAGGTCACTTCGGGGCCGTCAACAGGCGCCGCCCAGCGGACAGCGTTGGTTATAACGTTCAGCACCTCGGGCTGGTGATAGATGGGGTAGGTCTCGTGTCCCGGCCGGAAATAGAATATCTTGCCGCTGCCGCGATGGAAACAACATCCGCTCCGGAACACTTCCCCTCCCTGGAACCAGCTTATGAAGACGGTCGTATCCGGCTGCGGGATATCGAACCGCTCGCCGTACATCTCGGCGTGGGGGATCTCGATGTATTCGGGCACTCCGTCGGCGATCGGATGGCCCGGCTCGACGACCCAGAGCCGCTCCTTCTCGGCTATCTCGCGCCATTTCAGCATGCAGCTCGTGCCCATCAGCGTGCGGAACACTTTCGAGAGATGGGCCGAGTGCAACACGACCAGCCCCATACCTTCGAGAACGCGAAACTGTACCTTTGTCACGATATCGTCCTCGACCTCGAGATGCGCCATGTGGCCCCACCAGATAAGGACGTCCGTTGCCGCCAGCACGTCGTCGGTCAGACCGTGTTCGGGCTCGTCAAGCGTTGCCGTCCGAACCTCGATATCGGCCTCGACGCCCAGGTGTTTCGCAATCGCGTTGTGCATACCCTCCGGATAGATCTTCGCTATCTCTTCGTTCAGCTTCTCGTGCCTGTACTCATTCCAAACCGTTACGCGTATCTTGTCCTTCATTGCACACTCCCATCATCGTGCCGCATGCTTCCTTCTCCAGAACACTCGGGCAATCGTCTCTCAGCCGAATCACGCACGATCATACCCTCAACGTTCCACCCCGTCAAGTAATCGGCCCGCGGACAACCGTGTACAAGATCGCTGACAAGAGTTGCGGATCACGTGGCATGCCAAAGGGATTTGACGGTCTCGTACGCGATCTTGCACCACTGCCCCGGCTCGGCATCGGACGGTTTGTGCACTTCGAGGTTGACGGCTTTGCGATAGCCGCAGCTCTTGATGGTGTGGACGATGGGAGGCCAGTCGATGGTGCCGTTGCCGGGCAGGTTGTGCTGGTCGGCGGTGCCGTCGTTGTCGTGCAGGTGCAGCGCTATGAGCCTGTCCGCGTACCGGTCTACCATCTCCGACTGGCCGGCGATATTCGCGTGGCCCGAATCGAAACAGAACCCGAGGTAGCCGGCGGGATAGCTTTCAAGAAGCTCGTCGAAAAGCGCGTAATCGGAATCGCCGAGGTTCTCTATCGCGGCCCGGACGCCGTACCGGTCCGCGTGCGGCCGCAACATGTCCAGCAACCTCTTCGACGCAAGGATATCCTCGACCATCGTTCCGGTTTTCTTGCCTTTCGGAAGGTGCAGCACGATGCAGTCGCCGCCGAGTGTCGAGATAAACTGCAGCCTGTTTATGTTGAGCGCCAGCCAGAGGTCGTCGGGGAAATCCGCGCCGTCGCCCACCCCGCACACCGAGTGGACGTCCTGCACGACTATCCCGGCATTCTCGGCAAGCCGCAACACCTCTGCCGTCTCGTCCTTCGAGTATCGTTTCGGACTCACCCAATGGTCGCACCAGTGGATAGACCTGAACCCTCCTTCCGAGAAATCGCAAAATCGCGGGCCTATCGGCTCGCCGTCGTCGTACGCGTCAGTTGTTATCGAGAACTCCATTTGCCTGCTCCGCGTCGACCATTATGCGGTCACCTCGGATACTTCGATTACGATTACGAGCACGACCAAGCGGGCGCTGCCGCCTACTCGACCATGCGCACGGGAAGGTTGTGCCGTACCAAACGGAACAGCTCTTCCACGTCGGCCTGGTTCATTCTGATGCATCCGGCGCTGCGGTTGCTGCCGATCGATGACAGGTCATTTGTCGCGTGAATGCCGTATCGCGTAATGGTTCCGTCGGCACGTGCGAGACCGAGCCAACGGCTGCCCAACTCGTTCTCCGGACTGCCCGGCTGTATGATGACGCCGTCCGGTCGGCGCCAGGCGGGGTTGACGAGCTTGGTTGCAATACGGAACTCGCCCACGGGCGTCGTGTCGTCGCGGCCGAGCCCAACGGGGTACGTTCGCACCGGGATACCGTTGCGCAACAGCGAGAGTCGGAACTGTGATCTATCAACGACAATCTCGAGCGCTGTCCCGGCACCGTGTCCGGCTGGCGGTGGGGCCGATCCTCCGGATAACGCACCGGCGCGGAAGGCTCCCGGGTGCCGATTGCCGGAACTCATCACCGCGCCGGAGCCGTTCATACCCGCCGCAACTGCCGGCAGAAAGAGACTGTTGTCTACCGCTTCTTGCGAGCCTGCAACGAGATCCCGATCACCATCAACTCGAGCGGTTCCGGTCCATCGCCCTGAGCCAGCCGCGGAAGCGGGCCCCAGGTCGGCGCTGTTACGCGACGCCTCAAGCGGTGGGGCGACAATAAACTCCGGTGGGTCCGGGCTCTCGGACTGCCGGTCCGAAATCCGAATCAGAAAACCGTCCTGCGGTATCCTGCTCAGCATCTCCTGAAGACGTTCACCGCCAGAACCGTGAAGGATCGACTCTCGTCCTGTGAACAGCACGACAGGTGCGAGCAGCAGGAGCAACAGGAGCAGCAGCGCGGCGGCCCGATGTCTCCGTCGTCGGCTCATACTGTTGCTACCGGCGGTCGTGCCGGATTTCCGTTCGGCCTCATCCTCCCTGGCAAGCTCTATGTGCGCGAAGCTGTGAACGTCGTCGCCATCGACGGCTTGGTTCTCAGAGCGGAGTTTCAGGTACTGGTCTATACTGCGTTGAAGCTCATCGAGCAGTTCCTTGGTCGACGGCACAGAGATGTCCCGGGCCGCCGATCCGGGCAGGGCCGCTCCCCGCAGGATGAGTTCGATACCGACGTCGTACTCCCCGGTTTTCGTTTGCGACTGCCATACGGTAACCCCACGCGACGTGATCAAGTGGTTCGGCTCGTCCCAGCGCTTCCTGTTTATCTCGACGGTTACCTCTGAACCGACGGGTACGGGGGTTTCTGAACGCAGCAGGAGACCGCCACGAGAGAAGTTGACAACCGAGCAACGTTGCGGCGTGGACGGGATCGAGGTCTCGCGAACCCAGGCGGGCCGGGACGTGGCAACCCGCGTGTGCTCGCGTTTGCCGCGCGCTATGCGTACACCGTCCCGTATCAACAGGCTGTCCAAACAGCAATCCTCCCTTGCAGACAGAACACTCCCCCCCCTCAGCCTAGCACACTACATTATACCTGCGGGCGCGCTATAAGTCAAAACGGCGGGGTTAGAGGAGGTTTCCTTAGTCCCTATCCGAGTCAGCCGGATATCGCAGGATCCGGTCGGCAACAGTACCCGTGAGCCGCCTGTTCCAGGAACTCCGGGGTCAGTTCCGCGAGGTAAACCTGGCCGACACCCGTCATGTCGGAATTGAAGAGAACGTAGCCCAGCCCCGGCGATAGTGATGGGTGCGGGTGTGCCCACTGTGGGTGAGAGCAAGAAGCGCCGGGGTCGCAGACGTAGGTGACCGTTCGTGACGGAACGTGCAGCAGATAGATACCCTCCTGCGGCCAGTTTGTGTCGGAGACAATCCATTGGGCGTCCCGGCTGGACGACGAGTGCCAGTAGTACCGGCCCTCGGTCAGAACGGTTGCATCCGCCTCCCCTTCTTTGTGAGTAACGAGGGCGTGGCCGGGCGGAAGTAGTGTCCCCTGCATGCTGCCGGTATCCCCAAACCAGGTCCGATGGGCGAACTGTGTGAAATCATACTCCCGCAGGTTGCTCCCGTCCGAATCGATGAGGCAGGATGTCCAGACGCCGTCTTTGAAATCGCCGAAGTTGACCGTCTTCCCCGTCGGATCGACATGGATATGGTTTTGCTGTTCGCTTTCGTAGATGATCTCCAGTTTCCCCGTGGCACCGTCAACCTTGAAAAGCGATGCGACACCTTCGCGGTTGTAACAGTTGCCGAAATAGGTGGTACCGCGAAGATCGATTGATCCCAGCGAATGCGGGTTCACAGGACGGTCGCCGGGCGCTTCGGCAAGCGTTTCCTCCTGCATCGAGAGAACATCCGTCTTGCGGACTTCTCCTCCCGACTGGTAGAAGACGTGCCCGGTCGCAGGAGAGAAGACGATCCCACCCAGATCGTCACATTCGGTCAGCTGAACGAGGTCCATCCCGTCGGTCTGCACGCGGAACAGGTCGAACGGCGCGTCCCTGCCGGCGTACCGTTGCGAGATGAAGACCACGTGGCTGTCATCCTCGGTGAACGAGCACATCTCGAAGTACAGGTTTGTGCTGACGCAGGGGGAATGGGTCAACCGGAAGATCTTCAGTCCGGAACGAGCATCCCGCAGCACGGCCCTCTCCGGAGTGTACACCGAGCCTTTGCCCATGGCTGTTCCTCAGAAGTCCGCGGTCAGGTGCGGGGTGTCGAGGGTTTTCAGGTGGCGCGTCTCGTTGAGCAATGTCAGGACGCGCCTGTTCTCGTCCTTCTCGAACGAGCTTATGGCGCAGGTATCCTGTCTGATCGCCCAAAACTGGGAGTCATCGAGCCCGAGCACGGCGCAGAGCAGCACCTTGTTGACGACGCGGTGCGAGACTATAGCGACAGTCTGGCCCGGGTGCGCGTCTTCGATCCTGCAGAGCGATTTGAACGCTCGGTCTCTCACCTCGGACAGTGATTCGCCACCAGGCAATACCACCCGTCCCGGTTGCGAGATCCACATCAGGTATAGTTCGAGAAACCGTGACTTGACCTCTTCCTGCGAGAGCCGTTGCCACTGACCATAATCGATGTCAACGAACCCGTCATTGAGTTGCACGTCGATCGATCGGGGTGCTGCGATGATCGAAGCAGTTTGATGCGCGCGCTGGAGCGGGCTCGAATAGACTGCGTTGATCTGTTGTGGGATCGCGTTGGAAAGGACACGCGCCTGCTCGACACCGTTCGCATTCAGTGGCACATCTTCCCTGCCGCGGAATAGCTGTTGCCGGTTCCAATCGGTTTCGCCGTGACGTATCAAGAATACTCTGGTCATTCGGGACTATCCTCGCTCGATCTTGAAGACAACCGTGCCGCCGCCCGTGATATCGCACGGATCGAGGCACTGGACGAAGGCAGGCCCGCCGCTTGTTCTCGACAGACCCAGTTGCGTTGGGTCGACCCCGTTGTAAAGTGCAACGTAGTAGGGCATGAGCGACGCAAGCGAGTGCATGCAAATGTTGTCAGTCTCGCCAAGGTTCACCTTGTAGCCCTCATCAAGCACTATCCTGTCGCCTACCTCGTACACGGGGCAGGTACCCTTGATTGACTGCACCGAGATAACCAGCCTCGCACGACTGGCACCGGCCTCTTTCGGCGCTGTGCGACCGTTTCGGTCGAAGCTGATCCCGCAATCGCAGTCAACAGCCTGATCGAACTCGAAGAGAGTCACGTCGTACTGACGACCGCAGTTCGGACAGATGATAGCCATCGCGGCGGCGTTGCCCGTGCGTCACGGGATAACCTTAAACACCTCGTCGTGCTCGCGCGCGTGTTCCTTCACCCTCATGCCGATCACCTGGCCGACGGCAGCCGTCTCGACGGCATCATGCTCGATCTGCATCGAGTCGACCTGTTGCGTGAAATCGGACGTGTGGCCCTTGATATGCACCGTGTCGCCGACGCAGAGTTCGCCATCGGTGATCTCGATCGCAGCAACCTGTATGTGCCCGAAATAGTGGGTGACAACGCCTACTTTCTGCTCCTCCATCGTGCAGCCCTCCTTTGACTACTCAATCAGTACCAACCCAAAGAAGTTCGGCTCATCGTCGTGCGAGGTGAGCACTTCGACCCCGCAGGCCTCCATTGCCGGCCGCGACTGGTCGGGGTGGAGGCACGGCTCTTCCGGGTCGCAGTCCTCGCACAACATGCAAGGACCCGCACCCATAGACCACGCTTTGTAATACCCGCCGAGAAACGCGGCGATTTCAACCTTTCGAGCTATCTCGGTAATATCCACACGGTCGCGGACGTGAATGAGTATTGCGCGCGTGAAGCTATCGACAAGCTGTTGCGTTTGTTCCGGTGTGGGAGAATGGGGCGGGCACGACTTGCGCGCGCCGGCACCGCCACAGCCGTACAGGCACTTCATGCGGACCCACGGTGCGGTCACTACACTCTTCGCCGGTATTAACTTGGCTTCTACCGCTCCGAGCGAGACGGCAAGCTCACAGTACCTGGCCAGATCCCTGTTCGAGTCTTTCTTTGCTTGCGACTTTGGGGCCACTCTGCGTCATCCCCTTCCGGGACGCTCCACACGAGGTCTCCGTCCAACCCATTATAGAACCGGCCCGTGCTGTAGATCAACAGGTCTCGACACTAACCCGCATTTCTCACCACAAGTCTACTGCAACACCGGATTTGCCCATGTCTACTGCGTCGCACTCGGTCGGCCCTCTCGACGTACCGTTCGGGTACGCCTGTGATGGCCTCGGTCGCGCTCCTTGTATCCATAGGCATCTCCGGCGTTTCGTCACGACCTCCGGTGAGAAAAGCGGGCTAGTTGCCCGTCGACTTCCGTACTCTTTCAAAGGTAGTTTGGCGCGTTGAACGGGGGTAACGAGAAGTCTTCTCGAAGCTGCTTGTTGACCAGCCGGACCGCCGTATCGCGGAACCGCAGCAACCGTCTGCGCAACGCAGCGTCCTTAAACATCATCGACCGCGCCAGCCTGTTGTCTATCAGTCGCTGAGCCTGTTTGGGTGACACCTCGAGCCGCAAAAACGTCCAGGCAACGATCTGGGCGTTCACCTCGTCCCTGGCGAATGCGCCATGTCCCGACGCGGGTTGATCGAGGAACGAGAGCCGCGTCACCTCGCCAAACGTTGCCCCACCGAGAACGGCCTCGACAAACGGGATCGCTTCCACGCCGTACCGGTAACACTCGAATCCGGGAACGAGCCGACGCGCTTCCTCGAACCGGTTCAGGAACGTTTCGCACGCTTTCCGAGAGTACAGCTTGTAGCCGCTTTGGAGGTCGGGCACGTCGGCGTGAATTGCCGCAAACCGCAGGTCGAGCATGCCACCTCTCGAAGCCAGCCGGAGTTTCAGCGCTTCAACTATCAGCGAGCTGACGAGAAGCTCGTACTCGCCCCGCACGAAATCCAGCGCGCCGTGAACGTCCGAACGGCGGCCGATGATCAGGATGTTGTCAGTCTTCTCTTCCAGCTCTATCTGCCGGGCCAAACGCGCCATGTTCGGCAGGTCGTTCATGACGTGGTCGCCGTCGCAGTCTCGGATTGCCACGAAACGTACCGCAGGGTTCTCGAACGCGGCGCGGATGCCCTCGAGCATCGCGTACCCCTTGCCGCGGTTAACCTCTGTGCGAGCGATCCTGAACGTCGACCCGTGGCGTTTCTTGTACGCGGCGCGGAGGCTGCGTGCCAGCGCCAGCGACGTCTCCTGTCCGTCTACGACCACCCAGACGTTTTCCCAGTTCACAACCTGCCCGTTGTCGCTCAGCGTGGCGTCAAGCAATGCGCGGGCGTCGTTCCGCACAAGATCCTTCGGATACCACACGGGCACGATGATCGCCACCGCGTCGCGAAGCTGAGCCATCGCGTTGTAGCTAGCCATCTTTGACGAAACGTCTCTCCGCATCATCGTTATGCCCCGTATACTACTGTGCTAGGAGGAACCGAAGTCGCCGTCCCGAGTGTCGCCCGACACGAAAGCTCTCAACCGGTCGACGACCTCCGGTAGTGAGGCGAGCACGGCATCGGCGCGCTCGAAATTCTGGTGACAGGTATGCTCGGTCGGCACGGCGAAACAGATCATCCCGGCGGCTTTGGCCGACTCGACACCGGGCTGCGAATCCTCCAGCGCCACGCAAGACGCCGGCGCGAGCCCGAGCCGTTCGGCAGCAGTCAGGTAGATCTCCGGGTGCGGCTTGTTGTGCTCCACCTCGCTGCCGGTAACGATCTCGTCAAACACCACGCGCACGGGTCTCAAAACGGGCTCGCGCGCGGACAACCGCTCGAGCACAACGCTGACTTCCGTCGCCGACGCCGACGACGCAAGGGCGCGCCGCAACCCGCTTACAACACAGAATTCCAGAAGCTCCCTTAACCCCGACACGGGTTCGAGCCTGCGGCTGCGTACGAGGTCGAGGTACATCTGTTTTCGTTCCGCGACGAGGTTTGCGCCGACCTCCTCGATGCCGAACGTTTTCTTCATCCAGTCGATGTTCTCCACCTCGGTCACGCCAACAAACTCCCGGAACGCGTCGTGGGTCAATGAATGCCCGTACTTCCTGGCAAGCATCTGGAACGACTTGAAGTGCAACGTCTCCGTGTCGGCAAGCAGACCGTCCATGTCAAACACCACTGCTTCTATCATCTACCACCCATCCTGTTCGGCTATCGTTCGTGACACTTTGCGGATTCTATCATACGCGCGGCCCGAAAAGCCAAGGTGGAAGGAAGTCCAGGGGCACGCTCCCCTTGAATCCCGGCCATCTTTTTGATTAAATGCGTGTGAGGTTGGGATTCCAGGGCAGGGGTTTCTTGGGTGGAAGTCGACAAGGAAAGGGCAGGATGACATCTCGACGGTTGGCATGGTGTCTCGCGGTCTGTCTGCTGCTGACCGGGACCGCGTGCGCTGAGACGATCTTCGAGGACCGGTTCGAGCGGCTGGACCGGTGGGAGCTGGCTGACAAGGGCGGCGCGTCGACGATGTCGCTCGAAGCGGACGGCACGGTTCCTGAACCGTACGGGCCGACGGTGCTGAGCCTGAGGGGCGACCACGCGATGGCTCTCGTGCGCGACCTGGTTGTCACCGACTGCACGATCACCGCGCTCTGGCGCGATATCGACCCGGACGACTACGATTCCGACGGCGTGATCGCGGCGCGTGCGATGCAGCCGCCGGAACTTCAGAGCTCGCCTCTTGCCGATGCGGGCGAAGGGCTGTACTGGGTCGAGCACGACAGCGACGAAGGGTTCCAGATAAAGGTGCGCGATGCAGACGCGAACGAGGAAACGCTCGGATCTGTCGGCGACCGAGCGTTGACGAACGACGCAACGTGGAACAGAACCGGTTGGATCTGGCAGAAGTTGCGGATCGAAGGTTCCGGACTGTGGGCGAAGTTCTGGCCGATACACGAACCTGAACCTGACGAATGGCAGATACATGCTGTCCACGAGATGTTCAGCGAAGGCCGTGTGGGGTTGCGAGCCTGGTCAGGGCAAGCGCACGTCGCATACTTCAGCATCACCAGTCGCCCCGACCGGACCGACCGGATCCCGTTCTATGCTGGGTTGGACCGGGTGACGGTGTTCGACGACGAGACGGTCGTGGTAAGACTCTATACGAACCTGGAACGTGAGATTGACGAAGTCTCCGTCACGTTTTGGCTCGACGATACGGACCCGAGATCTGTGAAGCGTTTGCCGGTCCCACAGGGCCCGGATGAGACCGCATTCTTCTGGGATGTCGCAGGCGCTCAGAAAGACCTCCCGCAGGCGCTCGTGCTCGGCCCGGCTGAACGTTCGGGCGCGTACCGTTTGCACGTCTCCGTGGAAGGCGAGAGATCCGACAAGACGCTGTATTCGGCTGTTCGGGAACTTCGTGTTGTCGCCCGGGAGGACGTATCGCGTCGCATCGCGCAGTTGCGCGACCGGGCACGTGCAATTGCCGATCGGTCTTTGGAAGGCGGCGTCGTGCACGATGTGGTCATCGGCCTGATAGAGCTGGCGGAGTCGCACTACGCTCGAGGGGCTTTCGAGAAAGGTGAACGCCCGTTGAAGTATGCTGCCGAGGCGCTCGACAGCTTTCACGAGAGGAGGAGAATTCCATGCTTCGGAAACTTCTAGTGGTGCAGCTGGTGTGTTGCGGCATTGCGTGGACCCTTCCGCCTGGAGCGAGCGCGTACATCTATTCCGACGAGTACGAGATCGGTTACGGGACGCCTTCGATTTCGTCAGACAGCTTTGTGATGGGACAGCAGTACCACATTTCGATACCATGGGTTGCACTCGGCGGCACTCCCGACCGCGATTTCGTGGCGCGGATCGAACTCACCGACTGGTACGGCACCACGAAATGGTCGGCCGACGTGCCGTTCGACCCGCCGACAAGCAGTTGGAAACCCGACCGGTTCGTCCTGCAACGGGTCGTTATTGATGTGCCGGAGGAGATTCCCGCCGGAACAAGACAAGCTATCGATTCGCCCCCGATCGCGGAGGGAGCGCATTATCTCATGGTCTCGGTCGTTGGGCCGAGGAAAGATGACCCGGGGAAACAGGACTACCTCATACTGTCAAGCGACCGGCCGCAACCGTTCCCTCCGCTGGGCAGGCGGTACACGCTGGGCACGGTGTATGTCACGTCTCAGCCCGTGTGCGTCGAACGGCTCGATGTGAAGGAGAATTCGGCGTTTGGTCCGGTGCGGGTCGAGGCGAAGCTGAGAAACTATAGTGAAGAACCGGTCGAGGCGGTGTGCCGCCTCAGAGTGGCGACGGAGGCAGGGACGCGGGTCTTCGACGACTTCCGGCACGTCACTCTGAAAGAGGGCTCACAAAAGGTCGGGTTCAATTGGCACGCGGACTGTGCCGGGCAGTTGACGGCCACGTGCGAGCTTGTCCTTGACGGTTCGGTACGGTCACGGGTCGCGAAAGAGTTTGGCGTTGCCTTCCCCGACGGCATAAGCGTCGAGGTTCGTCGCGAGAACAAGGTCGTCAAGAGAGGCAAACGGTTCGAGACGCCGATACAGGTCCGCGTCGACAAGGGCCGGATAGGGGATTCAGCGTTGCCGTTTCGCGTGTCGGTTTATTGTGGCAAGCAGAGAAATGGCGCGGCGGAAGGTGCGGTCGGCGTTGGCGCGAGCACGAAGACCGTGCGCGTCGGCGCGGCACCCGGGTTCGGCTACTATCGTGTGCGGATCGAACTCGATACGCCACATGGCACGTGCACGACCGAACGCAAGCTTATCGCGACGGTCGCGGACGTGGAAGGCACGCAAATACTCTTGAACGGCGAGCCGTTCATCGTGAAAGGCACCAACTGCCACACGTTCCATTCTACGAGCTACGAGATCACCGACAGAACGATGAAACTGCTCAAGGAGTACGGGTTCAACACGGTGCGGGGCGACCGGCCTCCATTGTGGGAGACCGAACTTGCTGTCGAGAGCAACCTGTGCTGGCTGACGCTGCTCCAGGCGTTCTCGGTAACAAACACCGACGAGGTCTTCTCGCGGTTCGAGACAAAACCGCTGCTCGGAATACGTGAACTCACGCGGCAGTTCGTCTTCTCGTACCGGGACGGTGCGGGAACGGTTTTCTGGAACGAGTGTAACGAAGTCACCGGCGAGATAGAGGAGATGCTGCTGACGCAATACCCGGTCTTCAAACGGTACGACCCGTATGGCAGACCCGTCACCTACGCGAACCTCGGCACCCAGAACGTGTGGCGCGGCCAGGATTTCATGTCGGTCAACTATTATTTCGGGTTTAAACAGCCGCCCGAACGGATGCAGCCGTTGTTGCGTCGCTCCATCGACGTTGCGAAAGAACACAACCTGCCGCTGATATTCACCGAGTTCAACTCGTGGTGGGGTCCCGTGCAGGAGAGCGGCGTGATGGCGCTCGAAGGCCAGTGGCAGTTCGGGCTGGACAACGGCATGAGCGGCGGTACGCTCTACCAGACATGGGATAACAACACACGCCACCCCGGTCTGCTGGGTCCCGGCCAGGACCTGAAGGTCCGCTACGTGATGGGAGAAGCGCTGAAACGCTACTTCGCCGACGCGGAAGTGACCGCAACGCTGCGGGACGGTTCGGTTGTCGTGAGCGTTCGAAATAAACGGCCGTTCACGCTCCGGCGAGTCCAGCTTCACGCCTCGGCGAACGGTATCGAACTGCCCAAGACGGGCATCGGACCGATTAGGCCGCACGAGACGGTCCAGGTGGCGATTGGATTGCCGGAACAGGTTCGGAACGCGGAACGGGTAGCGCTCGACGGCACGTTGCGGTTCGTCACGCATTTCGGGCTTATAAACAAGGTGGATTTCACCGTCTTTGCGAAAAATGGGGGTGGATGAAGGAGGTGTCAGCCGGGTTGAAGCCCGTCGTGCCCTCACCCCAACCCTCTCCCGGAGAGAGAAGGAGTCCGGACAGTTGTGCGCCTACCGGAGAAGATTGAATTCCCCGAAGCTATTTGATTGACTAAGAAGGAGGTATTGAGAATGAAGAAGGTATTCGCATGCCCAAGCAGGCCGGCCCCAACGAGTCCTTACTCTCACGCCGTCGCCGCCGGCGATCTGTTGTTCGTCTCCGGCCAGGTGCCGTTCGACGTGAAGAACGGCAAGATAGTAAGCGTCGACTTCGAGACAGAAGCGACATTGGCGTTGCAGAACGTCAAGGATGTGCTCGAAGAGTGTGGTACGTCGCTCGATAAGGTTGTCAAAATCACCGTGTTTCTGAAGGATATTGCCAACTTCGAGCGGCTCAACAAGGTGTATCGGCGGTTCTTCCCTTCGGATTTCCCCGCGCGCACGTGCATACAAGCCGGCGACATCCCCGCCGGGGCGCAGATCGAGGTGGAAACCATCGCTTGTCTGTAAGGGGTGCCGTACAGCGCAGACTGAGTTGCCCACATACCCATGGGTACATCACGTGCGTTCTCATTACGTTTACTTCGCTCGCACGGGGGCCGGATGAGGTTGGAATCGGCGGATTGTCCCTCTAGCCCACGAGCCCCAGCGGCGGCGTTGATGACGAGTCGGACGTTAAGACCGTTAATCTTATCAGCGGCTTAGCACCTTGCCTTATTATCACGAGGCGCTGGGCAACATCACGCCCGTCGATGTATACTTTGTGAGAAGGGAGGCGAGCCGTTATGACAAGACGGGATATCGAAGACAGGATACTAGGGTGTGTTGTTGGTGCGTCCATTGGCGATGCCATCGGCGGAGCTTTCGAGTTCCAATGGCGTGACGACGTAGAGAAACGACTCGGCAAGGACTGGATAGACGATATGTACGACTACGGCACCGGGAATGCAGCTTCTTACGGTGTGTGGTCGAAGAACTCCCCCGCCGGGACGGGCACGGACGACACCAGAATGAACCACATCTTCATCGAAGCCGTGATAGAAAACGAAGGGGAGATCAACGCGCAACGTCTGGCTGCGGAATACATCCGCAGGTACGTGCATCCGGAAAGGTATTACCCCAAGCGTGTTGCACAACTGGCGCGCCAGCATTTGGCTGATTTCTACGGAGTCAGTTGCGGCTGTCTGGGAATGGAGTGCCCGGAGCTGCCCGGCGTGCCCGTTCACGCGCTACGGGAAAGAAGCTTCGGATTGCAGTGGCCGACGCTTATCGGCCTGCTGAGTCTGGCGTGTTCCGGGTGCTTGTATGTAAACCAACCCGCAGAAGCATACAAGAAGGCGTACGAGCTGGCTTACTTCGACGTTGGGTACGCCAAGGAAGCCTGTGGACTGCAGGCAGCCGCGGTCAGCATGGCCGTCGGCGGTGTCGATAACATGCCCACTATACTCCGGCGTCTGCGACGGTTGGACCCTTTCAAGCTCAAGGGTTCCACGCTGGGACAACATGGCGATTGGATGGGCGAGGTAATCTCCTCCGCACCAAAGCTGGCAAAGAAGGCAAAAAACAGCCGGGAGCTGTCGTTGCTCCTGTCGAGACAACTGATGAACAGACACCCGTTTGATCCTGTGGACATGCTGACGGTGTGTTTTGCGGCCAATACGTTCGCCAACGGCGACCCGAAAGAAGCGATCCTGATAGCCGTCAATCATAGAAACGTCGATGACGCCGGGACGCTGGTCAGGTTTCGGGACAACGACTGCACCGGATACGTGGCCGGGGCGTTGTCCGGGGCGCTTTCGGGCTGCGGGAAGCTGCCGCAGGACTGGGTCGACAAAGTCCTTGCCAGCAACAAGAACGTCTACGGCATCGACATCGAAGGGAACGTCCACAACTTCTGCAGCGCCGTATATGGCAAGAAATGAAAGGCCGGGGCGTCAGGCCGTGAATGCTCTGGCTCGAGGGCTGAAAGATGGAGTTGAAGCACTCACTGATTTCCGCGCCGATTTGTGTTACTTGCTGAGAAACAGTTCACCATCAGTCGGCGAGATCGACGTCTATGTCTAGGCCGAAGTTAGCTATCCGATAAGGGTGTAAGGTTTTGAGGGAGTGAGAGAT
>CAZGCA010000079.1:0-27864 GCA_964524145.1 uncultured bacterium
GGCCTATCTCTCACTCCCTCAAAACCTTACACCCTTATCGGATAGCTAACTTCGGATTAGACCGAAGTGCGAATCGAACCGCGATTATCCGCGTGGACGTGGCCGTCGGCGTAGTCGTCCTTCACAAAATCGAAGTAGCGGCGGCAGACGTCGCCGAGCACCTGCTGAGGAACACGCTCTCTTGTCCTCACGACTCGCGCAACAATATCCACGGCAACACCGCCGTATCGCGCGAGATGTTTCGAGTCCCGGCTCACGAGGCCGCCCTCATCTGTCCAACCGAACCGGGCCGCGAGCGCGTGCAAATCTCGTTCAGTCCGTGTCGAGTCTCGGACAAGCACCGCAACCTCCTCGCCGCAGGCAGCACACAGGTCGCGCCGCACCTTCTCGAGAGCAACGACCACGCTCGAATGGACCATCACCCACCCTTCAGCGTTCTCGAACTCGTGCATCGAGAAATGGCTCTCATCTTCAATCCCGCTCAATAGTCTGATTCGGTTGCGGCCGCCTTCGCGTTTCATGGAGTTCCTTCCATTCGGCGGGATGCTGCTACAGAAACTGACGCACGTCGGTTATGTAGCCGTTCGATTCGTCGTCCGTATCCTTGATGCACGTCATACCCGGCCTCAGATAGAGATGCGCCAGGGTTATCGAATCCTCCGACCCCGACGGCGGTTCCGGATCGGCGGACTCCTCGCCTGCCACAATCGAGACGGTCCAATCGGTCAGGTTGGCCTCGACAATATCTATCCGCGGGTTGCTCGATGGCGGCGTCACCTCTGACGTCGTGGTCTCCGTGCCCAGCTTGTAGATGAATTGCGAGATGAATGCGAAGCCCGTGCTGACTGCTACTGCGAGGCTCGGCGGGTCCGTGGCTTCCACCTTGAGATCTTTCTCTGTCGCACCTCGAATGACGCCGTCTCCGCCGCCCCATGCCTGCGCCAGAACATTTTGCAACAACGCTATAGCCGACTCGATGTTGTCGTCCCAACTGTTCAGTTTCGACGACGCCACCGGACGCTCGCCGTAGCTCCACGTCGTCTTCGTGTAACCTTTGCCTTCAACACCCATCACACTCTCTCCCGAATCGCGAACGCAGCTCTCGCGCAATCTCAGTCCAGATGGTACCCAAGGTCCAACCCAACTCCTGCCGCATCAAGCCGAAACTCGAAGAAGATGTCCGCATCCGCCTGGTACTGCATCATGTAGCCAATAGGGTCGCCCACCGACCGCAACGGCGATGTCAGCCCATAGACCATCTCGACCCGCTCGTTGCGTATCTTGGCCAGCTTTCTCCCTATCCGGAACACGTTTCGACCGGGGAACAGATCGCCCCACTCGCCCTCGACCTCGCGCGTTATCCGCTTGATCGGTCCACCGCGTACCTCGACGATGTCACCCACATCCAGGTCCGCATTCCCTGCATAGAAGCGAATCTCGCCGACCGGTACCGGATACGCCACATCATCAAGCATGTTCTCGACAAGCCTGTCCGCGTCTGTCTCACTCCCGACGCAATACAGCTTCAGGCTTCCGTTTCTCTCCCCGTACTCGTCCTCGCTACTTTGTCTTGAGTACGTCTTACTGAGCCCGTCCGCTGAAGGACTGCCCACGAATGAGATCTCATTCGCGACTCCGGCCGAATCTGTGCCTATCCCCACCGCATTCTCGGTCGGTGCGAACCAGACAACCTTATCCGGGCGCTCGACCTTTCGGAAACTCACTGCATCATCAACGTCAATACCCCATACATATCCGCCCGACGCATAACTCAGCATCGTCAGAACTTCGTAGAGACCGTTCGAGAAATCAACGGCTTCGAGTACACAGGAGGTTGTCTCCACTGAGGACGAAGATGGGCCACGGTACGAGAAATACTCCTTCAGCCGCATCTCTGCCGGCAGGTACGCCCCATCAAGATACAAATAGACACCGGAATGACCCAGCTCGACCATCGCAGCATTGAAACATTGGCCGCCACCATACACAAGACCGATGTACCTCCCGTACGCATCCACACGGTCGTCGAACTCCCCTGCCGTATTCCTGTGCCAGTTCAGTTCGATGTAGTCTATGCCGTGTGTGTCTATGAGATCCTGCAACGCCGCTTTTGCCGCTTCCGCCCGGAACTTGTATCCACTCTTGGCATACTTCTCTGCCGTCCACGTGGACACCTCCGGGTGCAGCTTCAATGTGTGCGAGTTTATCGATGTCTCCTCGGTATCGATCATCATCATCCGCAAGTCTGGCCACGCTTCTCCGTCGACTTCCAAACCCGATATCGTGTCACCGTCCTTCGCATACGCTCCCGAGTAGTCAATCCGATCCCCGCTTACATATTCGCCAGACGCTGTCGAGTTCTCAGGAAACTCCGACATCCCCGCTTTGCGCGACATGAACTTGTCGTACTCGCGCTCAGCGCCATCCGGATACGCTTCGTGATCCACAAGGTAGTGCGCTCGTCCCGGCACAGACGATATGGCGTCCTTCACAATCTCGCTCACTTCCACATCGCCAAACGCCCGCCGTACCACCGCGTTCAAGTCCCCGATATCCTTCTCACCCACAATCTGCAGAACGTTGTGGAACTCGAGAAACCTGTATAGAATCCCCCGTTTCCTATCGCCCCACTCCGGGCTTACGACGCGCACGGCGACATCGAACTCCAGACGGCCGCCAACATACAGCTTCAACCGGTAGTCGTGCCCGAGGTCCACGACGTCCGTCGGCAACAACCCCTGGACGATGACCTTCTCATCGACGAACCCACGCAAAGCGTGCAGCAATGGTACGCGGTCGAGCCGTCGCACCCTGCGGTTCCATGTGTCGATGATCTCCACCTGGTAGTCCATGATCTACCACCACCTGTCGCGAAACCGAACCTCTATCGCAGCCGTATGCGAACTGGTATCGTCGTCAGTGTATTCGAGTGTCGTTCCCTCAGGCGACACCTGCGGGACATCGCCCTCCGTGTATGGCGTGACGTCTTCGCCTTCGAGCGTCGCCGACCCGGTTTGCCCGTCGAGCACGAGAGTCTCGCCGTCCGAAACCGTCCCGAGATAGGTGATCGACCGTTCACCGTCCGCAATCGTCGGGTTCACCACATCACCGTTTGAAGTCAAAGCAAATCTCGGTTTCGAAAAGACGTTTCCGCCCGCGACCACTGCTTTCGTATCCCCGCTTTGCGTGACCCCCCACTCGACTACGGTATCTTCATCAGCGTGCTCGAACGGGTCCGGGGCCGTCAGTTTCAACCTGAAAACGCCCAGCAGTATCTGCGCGTCAACACGGCGATCGAACTCGTCCCTCTCCACGCCAAAACAACGGCCGGCCCTGAGGCTCAACACCGCCCCGCCATCCTCCTTCGACGACTCATCGAGGATTGTGTCCAGCTCGGACTCGATCGCTTCCACCGAGCTCTTGCCCACTATCCAGCCCGTCACCACGAACACGCGCGCGTCCTTGCCTCCGACCTCGGCTAGTTCGTCTCGAACAGTGGTGAACTCTTCATCGAACTCGTAGGTGTTTAGGGTGATCATCGTCTCCACTCACTCCGAATCGCCCAACACGGGTTGTGTTTCTGTCGCCTCAGCACCAAAACACCCTCTTGGTTGCGGGTTCAGGAACGGTGCAAGCACCTCCCACGCTTCCGCCTCGAACTCCGCCGCCACCCTCATCAGCGCAGCGTACTTCTCGGTATCGCCGACTATCTTGTCGCCTATCCGCAGATGCACCTTCGCAAATGCCGCACCCGAAGCCAGCGATCTCAACAGGTACGCGCCCGCAAGCAGCGTCTCGCCCCGCACCAGGTTGTCGTCCGGGGGTTCGGTATCATATTCCAGGTTGAGCACGCGCAGTATCTCATCGTGCGCGTCTTCGATGCTCAGCGTCACGACTTCCGATCCCACCTTCGCGGATTCCGTCAACTGCGTCTTGTTCCGCACCTTCGTCTCGTCGCTGTATGTCCCCATCTCTCTCGCCTTCCGGGTATGCTCGATCAGCCCCGGCTCCGGTTGCGGGAAACATTCCCGCAACCGGATGGGCTTCTGCGCTATGACCAGTCGCTTTGCACAACCACGCGAGCGTCCTTGTATATCACCGCGAAGTCCGTGACGACCGTCAGGTACGTTCTATCCCATTGCTGGTGGATCAGCTTGTCGCTCTCCACCAGGAGTTCCTGCTCCGTGAGTTTCTCGACCGCGTAGCTCCTGTCGAGTATCGTGAGCTTGTCCGCAGTCTGGTCCGCCAGCGGCACGAGTTTCACCCCGAGCGGGGTTGGGAAGTCCCCGGTCTTCGCAAAATCGAACAGCACCGAATCTTTGAACTCCGACATCGTCAGTATCGTCTGCGTCAGATCACTGTCCGCAATCATGTGTGTCGGCGTGAAGTAGTTTGTCAGCGCCAACTCCATGAACCCTTTCACGAGATCGGCATACACCCACGTCCCCGATGTCGCCGTGTCAATCGTCGGTGCCGCGGTCCCCGAACCGGACGAGTCGCCGTTTACCAGCACGTCCGCCAGCCGCGCCTCCAACTGTCGGCCCAATCGCTCGCCGATCCGCTGCAGATGCGTCCGCAACATGTCGACCTGCATCCGGCGAATCACTTCGTAGGAGGCGATCACGCCACGGCCCCGCTTGTCGACGCGCACAATGCGTTCGCCGTACTTGATCTCCGACTCCGGTATCGCTGCGCCCTCCGCCACGGTCCGCAGTTCCTCCTCGGACTCGTCTTCCTCGACGTACGGAACGTCGTACGTGTTGCCGTCTATCTTCGCGTCCCGGATGATAAGCTCCGGATACCGAGGACGGTGGCGCATCCCCACAAGAACCGCGTCGCGCACGATATCCGGAAACAACCACTTCGCGTTCGGATCGGACTGGAAGAACTTGTCCACCGATATCTGCCCGAGATCGATTCCAAACTCTTCGGCACAGTACTGATCCGCCGTTGTACCGACAGCCTTGAAGTACACACCGTGACCCAACCCCAGCGACTGAAGCGTCTCGTAGAGCTCCCTGCCGCGAACCGCCCGCAACTCCTCCGGCGGACGGCCCAAGAACGCCACACGCTTCTCAATCAAGCTTCCTTTCGTCATCACACTCGCTCCTTTGCTCAAAGCAACACGTGCACCTCGGTGGCAGACGTGTCAACCTTCAGGTTTATGCCCACTCCATTACCGCTCGCCGGCGCTTTCACTTTGCCGTCGGTGCTCGAAGCCAGAATCCCCGCCTGGCCATCCACGGTCGGCGCAGTGCCGACATACTCAAAGACGCAGATACCTCGAACCTTCACCGGCATTGCCGTGTCCGTCTCCGCGCAGTCAGCCAGGGCCTGTCCCAACACAACGTCTTCGTCGTCGGTGTCGTTGTCCACAACGTAGTTCCCTGTCAGCGCCACAGCTTGGCCCTTGACGATATCGACTGTGCCGCTCGATTTCGTGCTGCACGTTATCACCAGCTCCGTCACAGGGCCTCCAACATCTCCATATGCCATCGTTCTATCCTCCTTCGACTCTGCCGCGTGTTCGTTTACTTATGCTCGGCCAGCATCGCGGCTATCTCATGCCACCTGCCATTGTCTTGCACATCCAGAGGCTCCGGCTTCGTCACCGGTTGCAGTGGGTACTTCTCGTCAAACCGCTTCTCGTAAGCTGCCACGTGAGCCTGTATCTCGCGCAACGAGAGACCCGCAACGCTCCGCCTCCACAACTCCTCGTCAAACCTCTCTCCATCAACCTCGCGACCCACACCGCACAACCGTTCCACCGCATGGCGCCGTGCGCTCTCGCCGTCTTGCATCTTCGACACAATGCTTTCCGCGACCGCCTCGTCAAACCTCTCCGCGCCGCACGCCTCAACCACGCGCCTGACCGCATCAAGATTCATCTCAAGCGTATCGTCCCGCCTCACGGCGAAAGCCCCGGACCACTTCTCTCCACGCAGCACGAGCACGCGGCCGTCTCCGTCCGACTGGCGCCAGCCATACACTCCCCTCTCCACCAACGTGCAGTCGCTCGTGTTCACCTCAAGCCAGGCAACTGGGTGCAATCCTTTCGGCTCGCACTCCTTACTGCCCGTCCCGAAGAATTCCTCCAGCTCCGCCACCGGTATTCTGAAACCGGATAGCTTATCACCGACCTCGTACCTGAGATCGAGATGAACACCGCCACCATCTGCATGACGATGAATGACAAACTCTCCCGCTGCCGTCTCCATCTCATGCTCGCCCGCGACAGGATGTAGCTCCCAGTATCGCATCGTTCCTCCTCCGGCTATGCGCCCCGCCGGTGCTTCACAAAGTTCAACACACCGCCCACCAAGCCCGTTACCAGTGCCGCTATCCCCGGTTCGAGCCATTTGCCCGCCTCCGGTGCCAGGTCCGGATTGTTGTTGACAATCAGTCCAACGATGATCGACGCTATCGCCGCGCCTATCCCTCCTATCGTTCCCGTCTTCGCACCCTTGGCAAGGTTCTTCCTCGGATCGTTCCCGTACATCACCACTCACTCCTTTCGCCCGCTTGCCAGCTTCGCAAGGTTCTCACGCACCATAGTCAGGTCTCCGTTTATCTCTTTGATGTCGTCCGATATGAGGCGCATCAAAGGGCCTATCTCGTCCACACGTCTCTCCAATGCTTCGAAACTCTCTGTCCGAACGAACTCGCGCGCTGTCGACTCGTGCGGCCTCCGGGCGTGCCGATCGATCTTCCTGTCCACTCGCACGTCCGCTGCGATCAGCAGCGTCACGAGTCCCAGGATGAACTGCCACACACGCAGGCTCGTGTTGAACCCCGACCACCACCGCTCCGCTCGACCTTCGCCTAACATGACAACTATCTCCTACACCGTAGGCTGTCTAGTAGTCCACCGCAACTACCCACGAGTTGCCGTCGTACACAACTATCGCGCCCGCGGAGCCGCTCGATCCCGCGTTCGTGTCGTTGAACAGATCGCCCGCAGCCACGCCGGTGTTTGGCGGGGTACTCCCCGACGGCAGTCTCAGCACGGTCGCTGACGGTGCCGATGCCGTTCCCAACGCCAGACCTCCCGAAAAGCCCGCGGCGCCGTCACCACTCATGCTGATTTTGAGACTGGCTAAACCGTCGTACATTCGAAGGCCGCCCGTCCCATCGTTATAGTTGAAGTCCACTGCACCTGCACCTCTCGCGCGCACCGAAACGTTGTTGTTAGTTCCGCCAGCCTTCAATATCAGTTGCCCACCCGCCTCAACAATAAGCTGGTTGCTGGCCGACAATACCTTCGCACTCTCGTCCCAGCTCAGCACGTTGGTCATGCCGGCCTTCAAATCTCCTCGATCGGCCCCCGTCGCAGTGCCAATGTCCAGCCCGCCGTCCACAACCAGATCGTGACCTGCACCGTCGACGCTCTCACGCAACGTCGTCGTTGAACCGTAGATGGTCTGATCTCCCGAATCCAACAACGATCTGCCACAGAACGACGCACCTTCTTCACCCTCAACCACCATAAAACCGTCAAAATGCACGCTCCCAGCAGCGCTTTTCGCCAGCACGACAAACTCTCCTGTGCCGTCGCTTCCCGGGTCAAACGTCGCGCTCCAGCGCGTCCATTCAGTTGCGTCTCCGGCCTGTTCAGTAAACGAGTTCTCAAACCCCTCCAGGTCAAAACCTGCCTCCGCTGAGCCGTCCGTCTTATACCAAACCGAAAACGTGTACGTTGTGTCTGGCTTCAGCTCCAGACTCTGCCATGCTTTGTCCTCACCAACACCGTCCGTCGTCAGCTTCATGCTGTACGAGCCGAACCGGACGTCGGTACCGGCCGCCTCACGCGCAACGGTGGCACCCGACACAGTAAACCCATCCGGCGCCGAACTCGTCCCTGCGCTCCAGCTCTCAACACTCGCATTTGCGATAGCGTTCCACGGGTTGCTCCCGCTGAGATCTACACCATTGAATCCCGACGCCGTGACGGAACCGTCTGTGATTATGTCCCCGTCTTTCTCAAGGCTGGCACCCCCGTCAACAGGGTCGCCGTATCCTCCCCCTACTTGGATCTCTTCCAGATACCTCGGGCTCGGGCCAATCCCGACAAGCACCAAACACAGAGCCCCAACCAACACAACCAGCATCAATCCGCCCCTCCGCGTCATCTTCCCTACTCCTCGCTCTCGAACATCCACAGCGACCGTTCCGCTGCACCCTTCCGGCTCACAAGTTCTAGCGGTCTGTGATACTCTTCACGCGCCGCTCGCAACGCTTCCGGCAACGACTTCAAACCGTTCTCCCGTATCCCCACAATTGATGTCCCTTGCGAACCCGAATACACCAGAGAACCTTCCCGCACCTCCACCACGTCATGCATGACGTAATGGCAAGGACTGTCTCCGTACGTTCGCCCTGGAACATGGCTGCACGCGCGGATGTCCTCGTGGCATATCGAACATTCCGGAAACCTGAACGAGAAGCCGATCGATGTCGCCCTGTACACACCGCCCTCTATGTTTCGTATTAGGTCCTCGTTCGACACCGTGCGCAGAATGTAGACGTCCGGTCTGACCGCGACATATCCGCGGTCAGGCTCCTCGTGCAAGCGTGACCGGAAAAACGTGCCTCGAGGCAACGACCCTTGAACGTCGTGACGTTCCATGAACGGTTTGCCAACCACCAAACGGTTCACTTTCTTCAGTTCGTCGACCGGGAAAACGCTGTGGTGCGTGTCGACTTTGTTGTTGCACAAGTCCATCGTGAACGTTGCTATCTCGTCACGGCTCAAGGGTCTCAGACTGAACCTGTCCACCGCAGCCAGCAGATCGTCTCCTTCGCCGCCCGGGGCTTCGCTCCTCACCCCGACGATCACACTTTCTTTCTGGAACTCGAATACACCCATCTGTTCTCTTATCATCAGCACACCTTCTCCTTGGTTTCGGCATGCTGGCCTTTCGTGGATCTCGGCCCATCGCACGCCGGACTGTCTATACCCAGCAGTTCCGCTGCCTTCTGCTGATCCACAAACCCCTCATCCCGCAACTCTATCGCGTTCGCTATCTCCTGCCGACGCGCGGTTGCTTCCTTCAGCACGTCCACCGCACGGTTTGTCCGCATCTTCACCTTCGCCCGTGCCGTACCCCACAAGAAGCTGAGCTCGAAGTTGTATACTCGCTCCAATAGTCGCTTTACGCCGCGGTTTACGCTCGCAACGTGGCGGTTGATGATCTCGTACTGTGCGGTGCCATAGGTTTCCGTCGTGCCATAGTTCCGGCCCAGAAGGATCGGCATCAGGTGCGTGCCCGTTATCACTTGTTCCTCGATCGCTTTGTGGTTCTCATAGAAAAGGTGCGACCGTCTGCCGCCGCCTATCTCGTCAACACCCACGTTGTCCATCGTCACGAGGTTCTGATCGCTCGCAAGTCGGGACACCGCTTTCTCCAACCTCTCGAAATTGGCGTTCACGCGCGATTCGTATGCCTCGAACGACTCACCTTTCTGACGCTCCTCGGCCGAATACCTGAAATGCAGCCGCGACCAACCCGCGTTGTGGGTCGCCTTCGCCATGTCCTCGAGCAACCGCTGTTGTATCTTCACCACAAACGGGAGCGACCTCAGCATCGAACGCCCATACGGGTTCGTCCCTTCACGGTCTATGCCGAAATAGAAAAGCAGGTTCGGGTTCAACTCCACATGCTCACCACCCTGCAACTGGTATGGAAGTAAACGCCCGCCGCTGTCGCGCTTGAACCGGATCGTGGCAACGTCCACAGGCACGATGTCGTGGATCGACTCTCGCGTGCGGCTCAAGACTAGCTCAAACGCCGCCGCGCCGTACGTGAACACCGACGTGTAGAAAACCTCCAGCAAACGGTCCATCCCGCCTCCGGCCGCGTTCACTCGTAGGTCCAGCTTACGGATCGCACGTTCACCCCGCTCGCGGGCTTCTTCGGAAGATGCATCAACCATCTCGACCACGTAGCCCGCCTGACACAATCGTGCCCACGTCCAGACTGCGTCCGAGATGTCGGGGATCGCATCGCGCAGAAACCTGTATACACCCAACATGAAGAACGGCGTGCTCCCAGGCAACCCGATGAAGCCGTTCAGCGACCCCGTCAACGAGTTGTAGTCCTCCGGCATCGTCGCGCCAGCAGCGGACGCCCGGTTTACGCGGCGCCCACGGCCCAGAAGCCGACCAGCAAATCCAAGATCTCTCAACCTCATATCGTCCTCAATCTCGACTCATTAGCGAACCTTTCCACTGCCATATCCCTCTACTCCCTATTGCAAACCTGTCGGGTATCCCGCGCTCCCGCACGGAGCGGCTTGGGGTAAGATTCGGTTATGAGACTCCCCATAAAAATCTGTGGGCGGAGTCCGGCGCTCGGACGGGAACGGAGGTTGATTCTGCAGGCAGTTCTCAGGCGGAAGTCATCCACGTTTCCACAGAGAGCAGCACTCTCAAGTGGGATCCCGGTACCCGAAAGGTCTCCTCTACAAGCAGAGAGCGACCGGGGGTAGACCCGCGATTAAAGAGACCTCCAGATGTCGGACCGAACCTCGGCCTGACGTCTCAGAATGGCGGTCACGCCACGTAGACCGACACCGGTGGGGACGGTGAGGCGATACGGAGGAGGCTGCTTGTGGCTTCGATGACGCGCGGATCGTACCTTGCCAGATGTTTGCGCTCCCTTCGACGCTGCTTTGGAAGCCGCATGCTGCCGACCGCTAAGCCCAGCCAGTCTGCAAACCTATCGATGAAGGCTGCCGATGCTGCCGGAAAACCGACGCACATAGTCTAAATCGATCTGCCTACGCAGCAACAGGCGCGTGCCATCGAACATAAGGCGCAGCAAGTTGGACAGTCGCGCCAGAACTACCGCAGGCAACGGATGTCGCATAAACCATTCGGTGCCCGCAATAAACCGAAGAGCAAACTTGGGAATAAACCACTTCGACGACATCGAAAACAGCGCATTCCAACACTGGTCCTCGCGTGAACGGGGGAAATCGAACGACACCCAGTACTGTCTAAGGCACCTATCGGACTTCCCAACGACATCCTCCTCGCTTATGATCCCTCTTTCGAGAGCCAACTTTGTGAGTTGCGTCCCCGGCAAATGATTCAGCGAGAAGATATTCAGAATGAAAGGTCTCGGCAATCTCATCAACAGGTCAAGCGTCGCCCGCTTGTCTGCGCGCGACTCGAACGGGTTGTCCGCAATGATATCGTACCGACTATTGATACCGTACTTCTTCATCAGGCCGGCGACGTTTAGTATCTGCTCGTTCGAAAGACGGCGATTGAGGAGTTCTCGCCGTACTTTGTCGGAGCCGGCCTGAATTCCGACGTTGAAATCGGCAACCCCCGCCTCGCTGAGCAATTTGACCTTCTCTTCCGTGATTGATCGCGGGTCACTGACGCAGTTGAAAGGCAGTCCAATTCGAGTCGAGTAAGCCTGCTTGAACTCCCGCAGCCATTCCAGGTCAACCCCAAACACTTCGTCATAGAAGAAAACAAAACCAAGATTCAGCATCATTTCCTTTGCGTATTCAAGTTCACGTACGACATGTCCCACACTGCGCAAACGAACGAATCGCCCCAATCCTTTGTATAGCTCATGAAAGACCGAATTCGAACAGTACGTGCAATCATATGGGCACCCGCGCGACCCCGCAATCTCATAGCGAAGGCGTCTGCGCCAAGGGTCACCCTCCTGCAAACGCCCGAACTCCACAAAAAACTTGTTCGCGTCAGTGAGATCCGGAATAGGAAGGGAATCCAGATCCGCAACGAGCGGACGGAGGGGGTTGCCCACGGGCCCATCACATCCCTTATGCCAGACATTCGCAATCGAGTTCGCATCCCCGCCCGTCGCCAGTGCAGTGACAACCTCCGCAAAGGCCTCCTCACCTTCCCCGCAGACCGCGTAATCCGCACCACCCAGAACACACTGCTCCGGCGTCACTGTGGCAGCAACACCGCCCCAGATCACTGGAATCCCAAGCTCCTCATGAATTCTTTCGGTTAGTTCGACGGCAAACGACATGTATGGAGATCGTACGCCCAGACCTACGGCCTTGACCTCGCGCTCCTTGAGAAGACTAATGAAAAGGCCCATCTCCCATTCCGAAGGCATCTCGAACCGGTTGACCGCATGTTCCTTAAGAAATACGAGATCCGTATCATAACCGCATGCCTTCATGAATGCATAGACTGCTCGAACACCCATACAATCGAAGCTGAAAAGCGAGACGATTGACACACGCCAGTCATGCTCGTATTTGCGCAGATGCTTCCGGGCAAGTGGCTCCGCACACGCTTTCGCACTCACTCTATCGTTCCTTAGGAAAAACGTCCTTCGTACAAGCAAGGAAACGCTCGCCGAAACGGCATATCACATTCGCAATGCTCGAACGAACCGGCCAGCGATGTGCCTCGATGCCTACGGCATAGGTGTGAAAATGGCATCGTTACACTACGGATTATGCCTCGCGGAGATTCAGAAAATCAAGCACGAGAATCGTGACGACTTCTGCAATGAAATGTGTTGAGATTGAGCCGGACCGCATGGGGGCCACGTCAACCCGAGCGTTTCAATACCTGTGGGGCTGGGATCGCCTTTCAGAGAATCTCGCTGCTGGCTATGCCTCGCCGGTGCGATCTGCCGATTCCAAAACCCCAACGAAACAAGACCGTTTTCGCACCCCCCTTGACGCAATCGACGCCTTCGGGAATAATACCGCGATGGTAGTTGTTAAACCATGATAGGAAGTAAGGTCTGATCCTTTGTTTACCAGGGAAAGGCGAGAGCGAAAACTAGACCCTTCAGATTAGGGACAACCCCGTGTTCGACACCGAACTCGTGTAAGGTGATTGGCTCCCGCCCTGCCCTTTCTTGAGACTCTTCTCCCAAAGAGACTGCGCAGGCCCACCTCATACCCCGCAGTGTCGATACCAAATGGTTAATTGCATGGAACCGCCAAAGCCACAAAGACTCGGTGCGTACAACACCCACCGTGGCTTGCAGCTTGTCATACTCGCCTGGGTGTTCGGATCGGTCTGGGCAAGCGTAAGCATGGGCGCACAGGTCGTTGGCTTCTTCCATATGTTGGGCGCGTCCACCTTGTTGATAGGGTTCCTGGGCGCGGCACCTGCGTTCTCAAACCTCCTGCAACCCATAGGATCGTATTTGATCGAGAAGACGGGCCAACGGAAACGGTTCTTCTTGATCTTCGGTTGCATTAACCGGCTCCTGTGGTTTGCTATCCTTGCCGTACCCTTCGTTTTCGGCACGGGAACGTCCGTGGCCGTTATTGCCCTGGCCGTGCTGATCGCGTCGAAGATGTCCGGCGCGATCGTCGGTTCCGCATGGCTGTCGTGGATGGGCGATCTGGTGCCCGTACAGTTGCGTGGCTCGTTCTTCGGCCGGCGCCAACGCCTGGGCACGGCCGCGGGAATAGCGGCATCATTGGTTGCCGGTGCGTATCTCCGTACCGACCCCGCATTTACCAAGTTCGCAGTCGTCTTCGCGATAGCCGCCGTATCGGGCGTTGCAGATATCCTCCTGCACCGTTCGGTTCCGGACTCCCAAGTAGCGCCGGAAGCGGCAAATGTCCGTCTCGCCGACCAGTTCCTCGATCCGTGGCGAAACGAGCGGTTCCGCGGATTCCTGCTCTTCTTCGTCTTTTTCGGGTTTAGCACGGCGCTTCTGGGTGCATTCATGAATCTGTATCTTGTCCGCGACCTGCGCCTGAGCTATTTGCTGATTGCCGTCTTTGGCGTGCTGATAACCGGACTCGCTAACATGCTGTTCTCATGGGTGTGGGGCATCTTCATGGACCGGTTCGGCAACAAGCCCGTTCTAACCGTGTGCGCTGCCGTCTGCACAACAACACCGGTGTTGTGGGTGTTTTGCGGGCCCAAATCCTTCGCCCTGATGACGATCATAATGTTCCTCGGCGGCGCTTTCTGGTCGGGCATCAACCTTGCCTCCATCAATCTGCAGATAGGCTTGTCTCCAAGTGGAACGCGTTCCAGGTTTATCGCTGGCTATGCAATGTGGAGCAGCCTTGCCGCAGCCGCAGGCTCGATTACCGGTGGCGCACTTGCCTCCGCCACCGAAGGCTTCACAGTGACTGTTGCAGGCCTGCCCTTACACGGTCTGCACTTTGTGTTTATTGCAACAGCCATAGGCAGGCTGCTGTCGCTGCCTCTGCTCAGATTCATTGACGAACCTGCGGTCAAACCCGCGAGCTACATCCTCCGCACGTTCCGAACTCTTAACCCTCTCCGGGTATTCGCCAGCATTCATACCTTCGGACAGAGCGCCCACGAGCACCGGCGTGTCCAGGCTGCGCGCGGCCTCGGGATCTCCAGGAGCGAACTCGGCGTTACCGATCTCGTCTCTGCTCTGAACGACTCGAGCCAGAGTGTCCGGGAGGAAGCAGCGCGCGCTCTTGGCGAGATAGGCGCCAAGGAGAGCGTCGAGCCTCTCATCGGAAAACTCAAGGACTCGCTGGCCAATATACAAACTGAGTCGGCTCGCGCACTTGGCAAGATCGGTGACAGCAAAAGCGTGGAACCCCTCATCGAAAGCCTCAAGAGCGACGACAAGTATCTGCGCGGCAGCGCGGCCTCCGCTCTCGGTGAGATAGGAGACAACAGAGCTGTTGAGCCTCTAAAGGAACTGCTCGAAGACGAGAAGGACGCTCACGTCTTTGCCGCAGGCGCAGAGGCGCTCAGCCGACTCGGCGAGATGGAAGCAGCGTTCATGATTCTGCCCGCTCTCAGGCAAACCACCCACCCGATTCTGCGCAAGCAGTTGGCCATAACAATCGGCAACCTGCTCGGAGAACAGGGCGAGTTCTATCGCATCATTACCAGGGAAGAACGCCTCGAGGCCAGTGCGGTGCTGCGCCTGCTAAGAGCCACAAGGAGGGAGTTTACTCGATCGAGATCCCTGCGGTACAGAAAGGAGTTGCACGGCGCACTCAGCGATCTCGAACACGCGTACACGATAGACAACACCACCATGTTCGCACAAGCGCTGTCCGACGTCGTCACTGCACTTGTCGGTGGAGAAAGCAACGGGGAAAGGCACGAGATCTTTCAACGGATATATGCCGAGAGGCCGAAGCTGGTAAACCGGCTCATATTGCTCGACCATATAAGCAAGAGGAAGCAGCACCTGTTGCACGAGGAGGTCTTGCTGTCTTTTTACATCCTTCGCTGTGTCGCGCCTGCAGTGTCAAAATCACCCCTCTAATGCCAATCCAAGGGAGATCATTCCGTCCGCCGTGCGAGGGCTCGCCTACTGGGAGAGAGAGTTGTGAACCAGACACCCCCCTCGTTTTCTGGGATTTGACACTGTTAGCAGGACTGTGATAGTATTCTGGGAGACCCAGGGGGCGGGAGCCGGCGGTTGTCTGTCGGCGGGCCCGCCTGTTTTCGTGTCCGCCCGAGCGTGCGGATACGAGCTTTGTGATGCCCAGTCTTGGGTGGAACTGATCGTCCGTTGTAGGGTACTATTGAGTGTGAGGATGTGTTTTGTCTAACTCCAGGAGACATATCTCCAAGATGGATAAGTTGTGCAGTTCCCAATCGATAGTCAAGTTTACCGTGGCGGTGTTGCTTCTTCTGCCTAGCCTATCGCAATCCGCTGCCGCACAGGTCGAGGTCACCCAGACCGACCCGGCGCTGGCTGTCGCCGAGAGCAAGGAACATCAAACCATGTTGCTGCAGCTCAAGGAAGCACAGTTTATGTATGAGCAGGCAGTCACTGATTACAACCGCGAGGAAATGGAATACAAGAGCATGCAGAAGCTGTTTCAGGATGGCGTTGTCTCAGGTAGGCTGGAAGATGAAGCTCGTCGAGAGCGCGACAACAGGAAAGTAGCGCTGGAGCAGGCTCGACTCGAGCTTGAGAGAACCAAGATCGGCTTCGTCTCTGACGCCACACACATCACCGTCGAAGAGGCGATCAAATACCGCGTTGCCCAGGAAGGCAAGTACCGGATGAAGTTCAAGATAAAGAACAGCTCGAACGTCGATCAGGCGCTCGTGATTAATCCCGACGACAACCCTACGCAGGAACAGATTGATAAGGAACGCGAACGGGTCGTGAAGCTGCTCGGGATCGAGAACCTGACCATCTCGATAATGGGCGTTACAGCAGGCGGCAAGGTCGAGATCGGTTCCCCGCTCGAGATCAAAGTGCCCTACCTGGCAACGGACGACGCGTTCAAGGGCGAGTTCGTTCTCCAGCAAGACGTCGAGCAGGTTGACCTTATCATGAAATACCTCAAAACCATCGACTCGAGAACCATCTACCTTGAGAAGGTGTCCGGTGAAGATATTGTCCGCGTCGAGTCGAAACAGTTCGCCCAGGAGGGCGCTCTCAACACGTCGGTCAGGTTCGACCTGGGGTTCAATCGGTTGGCTGAGGACGAGAGAACGTTCGCCCTTGAAGTCGTTAACATTCCACAGGAAATACGGTACCAGTTCGAGAGCGGCGGCAACGCCCTGCGCCAGGTGAAGTTTACCGCTGATAGCCAAAGCCGGGAGCTGTTCATGAGGACTTATGTGCCGGAAAAGCTGGACCAGGGCAAGCTGGACAAACCGATCAACTTCTTTGCCATTGTCGCCGACGATCAAGCGCTGGACGCGCTGGACGCAATGAAAGACGAGTACGACGGCTCCGTAACGGGCGACGAGGTGGTCAAGGAGATCGCCGATAAGCTCACCGAGCTGAAGGTCGGGTTTGAACGGCTGCAATTGACGCCGGTTGGCGTCCCGGAGATGGAGTTGACTGCGCGTGTGTTCTATCACGAGATAATGCCGGACGAGCAGGTGGATTTCGAGATGACACTCAGAAACTCCGGAACAGTGTCCCTGAACAAGATACGACTGGTTTCCGAGGAACCGTACGGGTGGGACGTATTCATCGATCCCGAGACGGTCCCGTCGCTCGAACCTGACGAAGAAACAAAAGTAGTCTTCAAGATAGTCCCGCCGGCGGACATCACTGTCGGCCGTTACGAGATAGACATTCACGCCGAGTGCGAGCACAAGGCCGAGAAGATAGAGTCCGACAACGGACAGGACAAGACGGTGACCATCGAGGTGGCAAGCAAGGCAAACCTGGCCCTCATGATCACGATTGTTGTCATTATTCTTGTGCTGGTGCTCGGAATTGCATTTGTCACCGTCAGGGTAAGCAGAAGGTAGAGAGGGAACAACCTCAGGGGAGCGGAGAGTAGAAGCCGCTGTGCATATGTCGCGAAGAGGAGTAGTCGTCACTCTGCTGACCGTAGCAGTTTCCATCTGCGTCTTGGACGAAGCAGCCCACGCCGGAGTCGAGGATGTCGTGGAAGCATTGTTGGAGCGGCAGGAAAAACTGCCCGAACGCGCGTTTAACCTGAACCAGTGCATGGCGCTTGCGCTGGACTACAACAAAGACATACTCGAGGCGTTCTCGCTGGTCATACAGACGGGCGAGGCAGAAACGATAATCACTCGCTCCCGGCTGTTTCCGCAGATCGAGTACTTCTACAGGTTCAACCGTTTCGAAGACAGCAACCCTCTCGCGCCGATTCCCGACCAATCCCACGACGAGTCTTTGATAACCATCTCACAGAGAGTTCTCGAGATCGGCGCCGAACCTGCCGAGGAGGTCTCCCTGCGTGCCGCCCAGCGGGCCGCACTATTTGGGCTCGAGAACACCGTCCGAAAAGTCCTCTCAGACGTCAGGCGCAGCTTCTACATCATTCTGCTCAAGGACGAGCAGATAGAGATTCGCAAGAACCTGCTCAAGGACTGGCAGGACGATTTGCGCAAGAAGGAGATCAGATGGAAGGAGCGGGAGACGGAGCGGTCGATCGATTACTTCGACGTGCTGCAGGCGGAGCTGAACGTGCTCATTGAGCAGCAGAACCTGAGCGACCTGGAACGCGAACGCGCGCGGCTCGTGCTCGACCTGCTTCAACTCATGGGATACGGACTGCAGTTCAACATCACCCTACAGGGGGAAAGTGACGACGCTATCTTCGACAAGAAGGAAGCCGTTGCCATCGGGCTTGGCAATGCTTCCACGATAGCGCTGCTCGAAGAGGAAGTCGAAGAGCAGAAACGCATACTGCGCGAGACCATATGGGAGTTTGCACCGGATGTAAGCTTTCAGGCCGGCGTCGCGAACGAACAAGACAGGTTCACGGTCGAGGTTGAGAACAGTGGCACGAACACGTGGACATTGGGCGTAAGTGAAGAGCTTCTGTTTTCCAGGGACGAGACACTGCCCGGGCTGGGCCAACCCGATGAGGATCTATTTGTCACTGGTGAGGTAAGGGTGCCGATCCTCGAGGGGGCGCGACGCTACGGCCTGTGGAAGCGGCGAAGAGAGGAACTGAAACAGGCAGAGATATCGCTCAAGCGTGAGCGTGAGGCGGTGGAAGTCGCTGTGCGCAAGAGCTACGAGGCACTTCTCCAGACTGCCGAAAACGTCAGGATTTCCAAAAGGTCGGCTGACGTGGCCTTTGAACGCTTCCGCATCGTTAATATTCGCAAGGAAGAGATACCTGCTCTGGTGTCGGACCAGGTCTTCGAAACATTCCGTAACGCATACTACACGGAGCAATCAAGATACTTCAGGTCGCAAGAGCAATTTGTGCAGGCGCAGGAAGAGCTCAGACGCCAGATGGGCGAGTTTGGAATTGGAGGAACAACAGGTGAACGAGTCGCAGAAACGCGGGTTGGAAATAATCAACCTGACGAAGGTCTACAATAACGAGGTCGTCGCCGTCGACAACCTGACCCTGTCAGTGGATCCGGGCGAGATATTTGCCATGCTCGGCGCCAACGGGGCCGGCAAAACCACCACACTAATGTGCTGTCTCGGGTTCACGGATCCCACCGAGGGAACCGTGAAGATAAACGATATTGATGTCGTCCGGGACCCGCTGGCCGCAAAACGGTATGTTGCATACGTATCGGAAAACGTCAGGCTGTACCCGAATTTCACCGCGCGGCAGAACCTCGATTTCTTCACGAAGCTCGCCGGAAAGAAGCACGTCTCGCGGAAGGAGTACGACGGGGTGCTCGCCAGAGTCGGCCTCGACAAGAGCGCGTTCCACAGGCGCGTGAAAGGGTTCTCAAAAGGGATGCGGCAACGGTTGGGAATCGGCATAGCAATAATGAAGGAAGCCGACGTCATTCTGCTCGACGAGCCTACAAGCGGCCTTGATCCCAAGGGAGGAAAAGAGTTTCTCGCTTTGCTGGGCGAGCTTCGCGCCGAGAGTCGGGCAATACTGATGACGACACACGACATCTTTCGCGCCCGGCAGATAGCCAACCGCGTCGGGATCATGAACGCGGGACGTATGATGCGCATTATCACCCGTGAGGAAGCAGAACGTGAAAGCCTTGAGGACCTCTACTTAAAGTACATCGAGATACCTATAGAAAGACGAAGCGATTCTGAACTGGCCGATACGCACAGTGAGAAATGAGGTTGCTCCATGCCGGTAATGATTGTTCCATATGTTGACATACAAGACCCCCTACGAGTGAGGTGTTGCGCACGATGTTTCTTACTATAGTCTCCAAAGAAGTACTCAACAACCTGCTGAGCTTCCGGTTCGTTATCACGGTCTTTCTGTTCTTCTCGATGATTGTCGGCAGCATGATACTTATGGGCTCGAACTACGACAAGCAGCTCAGGGACTACGAAACGGCCGTCGGCGGAATGAGCGACCGGATACGCCAGATCAGCAGCATAATGGAATTCGAGGCTATGGGCATGAGCAACAGCCCTAAGCCAAACCCGTTGAGCATCTTCGCGATGGGGCTTGAACCTGAGATGTCCCGCTCCATCAACAGTTCCGGGTGGCAGGGCGTTGAGATGGGCGGCAGCCGGTATGCCAACCCGATATTCAAGCTGTTTGCGTCACCCGACCTTGCCTACGTAGTCAACGTCATCATCAGCCTGTTGGCTATACTCTTCGTCTTCGACGCCATCTCCGGAGAGAAGGAAGAACAAACGTTGAAACTCATGCTTTCAAACCCGGTACCCCGACATACGATACTCCTCTCCAAGCTCGTGGGTGGCTACGTCTCGCTGGCCGTCCCGTTTCTGCTCGCCACCGGCGTGGGCCTGCTGGCTGTACTCTTGACCACGCGAGTTTCACTCGTGGGGGATGAATGGCTCCGCGTGTTGTGTATTGTCGGCGTTTCACTCGTCTACATGGCTTCGTTTTTCACCCTCGGCCTGTTGGTCTCAGCTTCCACCACAAAATCCGGCACCAGCCTCATGTTCTGCCTCTTCGTGTGGGTGGTGCTCGTGCTCGGGGTACCGAACGTGGTGCCGATAATCGCCAGGAGGGTCGTTCCGACCCCGTCAGCGACAAGGCTGGCGGCCGAGGAACGAGCTATCGAGCGTGAAGAGTGGAGCAAAGCGTGGCAAAGCGTACCCAATCCTCGAGAGTTGAGCGATGAAGAACGGGACGCGATCCGCGTACGAACGCGTGATGCCGTCAACAAAAGAACGGAGACGATAAAGAAGGACGTTGAGAATCGCATCGTCGGGCAGGCCAATCTCGCGCGTACTATCAGCCGAATCTCGCCTTCCGCATGCTACGTGTATGCTGCTACAACTCTGAGCGGCGCAGGCATAAACGATTATGTGCGGCGCAGAAAGTATGTCGAGGTCGAGTTTGCCGACAACTTCAGGAGCAGCATGAACAGGATTCGCGAGACCGCCGAACAATTTGGCCTCGAGGACTTCCAGATTGAAACACGTATCGGCGAAGCACTCTTCGAATACGACGTGTTGCCTGTTTTCGAACCGCCGACTATCCCTGTGGTGGTCGCACTCAAAGATGCCGCCATAGACCTGATGCTGCTCGGCATTGCATGTGTGCTATTCTTTATGATTTCGTTCCTGAGGTTCCTGCGATACGATGTTAACTAGAGACGGAGAACAATACCCATGTTGATCACTCTCATTAAGAAAGAGTTTCTCGAACATCTGTTGAGCTTGCGGTTCGCCGTCGCGACCGTCCTGACAATCGTGCTGGTCATAGTGAGCATCTTCGTGTTGCGCTCCGATTACGCCCAGAAGAATGAGGAATACAAAGAGAACAGGAACCTCTACCAGAAACAACTCGAGCGGGAACGAAGCTATCACTCGCTCGAACAGGGAGGGGTCAGGATCGCCAAAGCCCCCGAGAAGATGCTCGTGACCTATTATGGACTCGAGAAGGACGACGACCGGAGCGCAAAGATCATCGGCTACACCGTCCCTTCGCTTATAGGCGAGAAGTTCAAGAGCCCTGTCACCCCACTCTTTCCTACCCCGGACGTTCTTTATGTGGTCGCTATTGTGCTTAGCCTGATGGCATTCGTCTTCAGCTACGATTCCATATCCAGGGAAAGGGAGGAGGGAACCCTCCGCCTCATGCTCTCCCACAGCGTGCCGCGCGACCTGATAATACTTTCCAAGCTTGTAGGAGGATACATCTCTCTTGTGATGCCGTTCCTTGTTGCAATCCTTGTGGGCTCGCTCGTAATAATGGCCTCCGGCTCGATCGGGTTCGGTACCATCGAGTGGACCGCGTTCGCCGTCGCCGGACTCATCAGCTTTCTTTTCTTGGGCGTGATGTTTAGCCTCGGCGTGCTTGTCTCGACCCGGTGCTCGAAGTCCTCGACATCGATCATGATATTGCTGCTGGTCTGGGTAGTGATGGTACTGATGGTGCCTAACATGAGCCCGTTTGTTGCCAACGAGATATCTGAGACAACACCCTACGACGCTGTCGAGACGCAAGTGAGGAAAGTGATGGGCGACCATCTCAACGACTTTATCGCGGCCATGGGCAGCTTCCGCATGGGCCGCGAACATCGATTCCGTGGCGGCGGCGAGGAGGCGGACGAGGCGCGACGCGAGTTTGGCGAGAAGATGGAAGAGCTGAGAGGGAAGCTCAAGAAGGAGACCAACCGTGCCGGCGAACGGTTGTGGGATCAGTTCCAGAGAGAGCTTGACGCGCAGGTCAGCCTCACCAAATACATCTCCCGGCTATCTCCGGTCTCGTCCTACGTCTACGTCGCAACCGACCTCGCTGGTACCGGTGTTGTTCGAAAGAACAGCTTCCTCAAAGCGTTGCGAACATACCAGCGCGACTTCCGGAGGTACCTCGAGGAAAAGATCAAGACATCTAATGGCCCCTCGGGCCACCGGGCATTCTTCGGCATGACACGGGGTAGGGACTTCGACATATCCGACATGCCACAGTTCTCTTTTCCGCCCCAGCCCGTTTCGCAAAGGGTGGCAGACTCACTGTTTGATATCCTGATCCTCGTGGTGGATGGCGTGATCTTGTTCATGTTGAGCTTCGTTTCGTTCCTGCGCGTCGACGTCATCTGACCCGCATCGCGGCATTCCGGAAAGAGCGAGCGTCCCTGCCACACTCCGGCAGAAAGACGTGCGGGAGGCTCCCTTTGGATCAGCCCCCAATACTCTTGAGCCGTTCGATGATCCCGTTGACCACAGACCTCGCGTCTGCAAGCGACGAAATCCCGAACCCGTAGCGCAGTACCAGTAGTATCACCGCTATGGCGATGATGGCGGTGAGAAGCTTCCTCAAAACCCTACGGTTCGTTCGCCTGGGAGCTTTCTCGAGCTTTTCCGCCCGATCGGCGAATACCCTGAACTGCGAAGAACACTCCTCGCTGCAAAACGTGCCGTCCTGCGTGATCACTTTGCATTCCGTACACAGAGGAGTGTTGCACCGCCGACACCTGCCTGTGGCGTCCCGGTGAGGATGGTTAAGGCATTTCGACTTGTCAGACACCGTTGTGTTTCTCCACAATAATAGCCACTGGCCCGCGACACTCCGTCCCACCACAAGGAACGGCTCGACGCCGCCACACCTTCACAATCACCCGGCTGTTCCCTGCCTCGAATTGAATGCCTTCCCGCCAATAATAGCCTAGGCAAGGTCAAGTTTGCAAACCGCGGCAAACTGGGCTTCGCCCCCAATACCTGAATTCTGAGTATACACCATCGGTGCCAGTGTGCTAGGATAAAGCTGGATATCAGCTTACACAGCCCTAGGGAACACTGCGGCACTTGGTCCGCACAAGGAGGCGGGTATGGCTAGAATAGCGATGATCGGCGCTGGCAGCATTGTCTTCTGCAAAACGCTCATGATGGACATCATGGCCACTGAGGCGCTCAAGGACAGCGAGTTCGTGCTCATGAGCCGCACGATGCCCAAGCTCGACAGAATGAAATCGTTCGCGGAGCACGTCATCAAAGAGAACAACCTCTCGGCGACGGTGAGCGCAACCCTCGACCGTCGAGAGGCACTCAAGGATGCCGACTACGTCATCGTCATGCTGCAGATCGGCGGCGTGGATGCCTTCAGCCACGACTACGAGATCCCGATGAAGTACGGAATCGACCAGTGCATAGGCGACAGCATGGGACCGGGCGGCATCTTTCGCGCGCTCCGCACAATTCCCGTAATGCTGGACATCGCCAGGGACATGCAGGAGCTTTGCCCGGACGCGCTCATGCTCAACTACGTCAATCCAATGGCAGCCGTCTGCTGGGCGTTGGGAACCGTGCCCGACCTGAAGTTCGTCGGTCTTTGCCACGGCGTTCAGACGACCCTCGACCTCATTGCCCGCTATGTCGGCGTTGAGAAGGACCAGATAGACTTTCTTTGTGCCGGCATCAACCACATGGCATGGTTCCTTAAGCTCGAGAAAGACGGCAAGGACCTCTACCCGACACTGCGCGAGAATCTCGAGAAGCCCGAATATTACATCAACGAGAAAGTGCGCGGCGAGGTGTTCCGTCACTTCGGCTATTTTATGACCGAAAGCACAGGCCATCTCTCCGAGTATCTGCCCTGGTTCCGAAAGAACCAGAAAGCGCTCGACCTCTACTGCGATGAGCCCGCGTTCGGAGGCGAAACGGGAGCGTACTACAGATGGTGCAAGCTTATCGCCTCCAAGTATCGCGATGTGGACGTGCTCGAATCCGAATCGCCGAAGCTCAGGGGCCGAAGCGTTGAATACTGCTCATACATACTCGAAGCGCTCGAAACGGACAAGGTGTTCCGGCTCAACGGCAACGTCCGCAACCGCGGCTACATCACCAACCTGCCCGACGGTTGCTGCGTCGAGGTACCCGTCTACGCCGACAAGACAGGGCTGCACCCGACGGTGGTCGGCAATCTGCCGCCCCAATGTGCCGCAATGAATATGAGCAACGTCACGGCCCAGGGACTCGCTGTCCAGGCTGCGCTTACCGGCAACCTCGAATATGCGTTCGCGGCCGTCGCGATGGACCCGCTTACCTCCGCGGTGCTTACCTTGAAGGAAGCGCGCGATATGACCATCGAGATGATCGAAGCCGAACGAGAATGGCTCCCTCAATACAAAGACAAGACGATCAAATCGGTGCCTACGATCAGCATACCCGAAGGGACACAGGGGGTCGACGTGCCGCTCGACCCGGCGCTCGCCATCGTGCATCGATTTGGAGAACTCGCCGAAAGGCAAACGCAATAAGCTGAGGTCGTCTACTCGCCCAGGTTATTCGCCTCGATACCGAGCGATCTCAAGCATTCCTCGGAAGGTACGCCCGTTTCCACATTCCATCCGAGGGCGCGGTAGAAATCGCGGCGCATCGTGTCCGCGTCTATCGTCACACCTGCCGCAGGACCTTTCTGCTGGGGCGGGTCACCCAGCACGCGATTGGGAACGGACACAGCGCTTGGCGAGACGCCTTCCCGCACGTTGTAACACTGGCGCAACGTCGTGACGCGATGCCCAATGGTGAGACAGTCTTTCGGCGTAACCTCCCAGCCGGTCGCCGCAGAAAGCGTTCTGTCCAGCGTCGTCTCCCCCGTGATCAGGCTGAACATGCACAAGCCCGCACTGCTCGCCGCCTGCATGTATTTGGTCACCAACGCCTGCGTCTCTCCCTTACCCGAATACCGGTACTTGTTTCTCTTCAACGTCAAGGCAGCCGGCGTCTTGAACTCCGGAAACTGTTTGTCAAGCCTCATCATCTGGAAATACGTCTCGGAGCTTGTCGTGTGCTTGCCGGGCGCCGGTTCAGCAGCGTATGCAGTGGCAAACGTCGGGTCAAACCGCGGATCGTGCATCGGCATTTCCTGGCCTCCCGCGTGCATTGCGAACCGCTCCGACCCTTGCCCTATCTTTTCGCTCGCGACTCGTACACCGTCCGCAAGCAGGTCGCCGAAACCTTCCCGTACCGCCATCTTTCTCACGAGCGCCACAATCGCGTCCGCGTTGCCCCATCTCAGTTCCAGACCGTCGGTATCGTCTGGCCCGAGTATCCCGTTCTCGAAACACTCTATCGCAAACGCAACCGTAACCCCCGCGGATATCGTATCGAGACCCGCCGTGTTGCAGAGATGGTTCAGCATCATTATCGACTCGAGGTCGTCGTTCAAACACAGCGAGCCGAACGCTGCCAGCGTTTCATACTCCGGCTTGTGCTCCTTCTCCAGCTTGTACTTACCGTCCGGTACCGAGACTATCCCGCCGCACCCCAACGGACAGCTATGGCAGGAGTACTTCTTCTCCTGATACTTCACGACGCTTTCATCGCTTATTCGAGAGCATTGCGACGAAACATCAAAGTCGATGCACCCCACTCCGTCGTAGTTCTTAACAGGACCGTCGCCCACCTCCACCGAAAACGCCATCGCGCCAGACGTCCCGTACCTGTTCAATAGCTCTCTGTACGTTGTGCCTTCCGTTCTCATAGCGAGCGGCAGCTTCCGCAGCAGCTTCGCAAACGTCCGCATGTTGGCAACCGACAACTTATCCTGAAAGCCGGGCCCCGCTTTGAGCTTCTCTACATGGGCTTGTCTGATCTCCTTGAGCCGGGCCTCGTCGTGAACGCTCACCCGACGGTCACCCCGCACCGCAAGAGCCTTCACGCGCTTCGAGCCCATCACGGCCCCCAACCCGCTGCGTGCCGCCGCACGACCACCATCGTTGATGATGCACGAGATGAGTGAAACCTTCTCGCCGGCAGACCCTATCGCGGCAACGCGTACCTTCTCATCTCCCAACTCCTCCCGTATCCGGACCTCGGTCTCCTCCGGACTGAGCCCGGCAAGATGCTCCGCACCCCTGATCTCACAATGGTCTTCGCCTACCAGCACGTACACGAGTTCCGACGCTTTGCCACGGAGAAACACCCCGTCATAACCTGTGCGTTTAAGTGCAGGAGAAAAATAACCTCCCGCGTTAGCATCGCCCCACATACCTGTGAGCGGCGATTTGCCAACAACCATGTATCGGCCTGAATACAGTGTGCCCGTGTCCGTCAACAAACCCGGTACGAACCCCAGCACGTTATCCGGCCCAAGCGGATCTATCTTCGCCGACTGGTTGTCCCAGAGCACTTTTGCACCAAGACCCATGCCGCCAAGATAATCGCGGTACACCGCGTCAGGCATGTCATGGACACTGAAGGATCGGTCGGTCAGGTCAACCCACAAGATTCTGCCATGGTAGCTATCAGACATAGCTTTTCGTCCTCCGCTTCGAAGCCCCGTCAATCTCACATACTCCGCTTGCAACCATAATACCCCACCAATAACACTCCCTGTCAACCTCTGCGTGGGGGTTCATTGATCCTGCCCTCTTGATGTATAATAGATAGACAAGAACTGAAGGCCGAAGCAACGGCACGGAGAAAAGCACTGATGCTGGACATATGGAAGAGGTTCTCAATGAAGGACACCGTATACAGTAACCACAGCGATCGCGACAGCGATAGCTCGAGCGATTCCGACGAAGGCGATGCTGCAGCTACTGATGAACTCACGCGTAGACTGCTGGACGCGCGATCGATCGTGATATCCGGCAACATAACCATGAGGAGCGCTCAACGCACCATCAACCAGCTTCTCGTGCTCGAAGCCGACGAGCCCGATGTTCCGATAGACATCTTCATAAGCTCCGGCGGTGGAGACGCCGATGCCGGGTTTGCCGTCTACGACATGATCAAGTTTGTCAAGTCGCCTGTGAGGACGGTCTCCGTCGGCTTGACCGGCAGCGCGGCAACCACCGTCTTCCTCGGCGCACGCAAGGAGAACCGGTTCGCGCTTCCGAACGCGCGGCTGCTCATTCATCAGCCCGCCACAAGCTTCTACGGTCGCGCTTCCGAGCTCGAGATAAACGCCCGCGAGATACTCCGGTTCAGAGAAAAAACCGACCGGGTTATCGCCGAAGAAACCGGGCAGTCTTTCGAGAAGGTCCAGCAGGATACCGTACGCGACCATTGGATGACTGCCCAGGAAGCCAAGGAGTACGGTATAGTGGGCGCAATTATCGCTTCACGAGACGAACTCGAAAAAGAGGAGGGATAATACAAGTTCCCTCCGATTCAGAATAGACAGCTTCAATCCGTTCGACGGGCGGTTAGCTCAGAGGTGAGAGCACCTGCCTTACAAGCAGGGGGCCACTGGTTCAAATCCAGTACCGCCCACCACGTAAAAGATTGTCCATCCGAATCCGGCTGCGCTGCGCGACGCGGTGCGTAGTCAGATGGTCTGAGAGAAAGCGGCCTAACTTGCCCGCTTCTGTATCCGAAGTGTACACCGCGACAATCTCTACCTCAGTCACCGGGTGATGGTTGCGCAATTGCCTCAGCGACTGAACCGACTCGACGTCAGAAAACGCGAGCACGACTGTCTTTCCCCGTAACGATGCCGGATTGACAGGTGCGCCCTTTACCGCGTCGCCTTCAGGTTCTTGTTCGCGGTTGATGGATTGCGATTTGGTCCCAGTAGCTTGACTTCGTGCAGGCACAAGCCATAACGCCCACCGGGCGGATTGAAGTTCAATTT
>CAZGCA010000080.1:0-14941 GCA_964524145.1 uncultured bacterium
TAGTAGATAGTAGGTAGCATGTAGGGCGGGGGCTTCGGACGTGCTCGTGCTCGTAATCGTCAATGAGAAGGTAGAATGTAGGGCGGGGGCTTCGGACGTGCTCGCGCTCGTAGCCGTCGTGTTTGGAGCGGATTGGGGAAGGTCTATCGGCGTGCATGAGCGTGTATCTGAGGTTTCTCTTGAACGCTCTCTCCCGTCATCGCGAGCCCCGCTCCGGCGGGGCGTGGCGATCTCATCGGCGGGATAGGTCTTGGGCCAAGAAGCAGTAGTCAGTTGTCAGTTGCCAGTTGCTAGTGAGAGGACTCCAGACTCCAGACTCAGGACTACAGACTCCGGACTCCTTTCCTGTATACTGTATACCGACTACTGACTACTGACTACTAGCAACTGACTACTAACAACTGACTACTGACTACTGCTTTTCCATGGATTACGATGTTATAGTTGTCGGTGCGGGTCATGCCGGGGTGGAAGCGTGCCTTGCCGCGGCACGGCTCGGGTGCCGCACGTTGCTGCTCACCATCGACCTCGGTACCGTGTCGAAGATGCCGTGCAACCCCGCTGTCGGCGGGCTGGCCAAAGGGCATGTCGTGCGCGAAATCGACGCGCTCGGCGGCGAGATGGCCAGGCTCATCGATGAAACGGGTATCCAGTTTAGGATGCTCAACACGAGCAAGGGTCCCGCGGTACACGCCCCGCGCGCGCAGGCCGACAAACACGCGTACTCGAAGGGCGCGCGACGCGCGCTCGAATCGCAACCGGGGCTCGACATCGAGCAGGGGATGGTTGACGAGGTGCTTGTGCGCGACGGGACGGTCTGCGGCGTTCGAACAAACGCGCGCGAGGAGTACGGTGCGCGCGCAGTCATACTCACGCCGGGCACGTTCATGCGCGGGCTGGTACATATCGGACCGAGAACGTTCCCTGCCGGTCGCGAAGGCGAACCGTCGGCGGAAGGGTTGTCCGCAAACCTCGAACAGCTCGGGTTCGAGATACGCAGGCTCAAAACCGGCACGTGCCCGCGTGTACACCGGAACAGCGTCGATTTCAGCGTGATGACCGAACAGCACGGCGACCCGGTACCGCAACCGTTCTCGTTCTCGACCGACCGGCTCGACGTTGACCAGGTGTCGTGCTACCTCACCCGGACGACCGAACGCACCCACGAGATTATCCGGGCGAACGCCGACCGGGCACCGCTGTTCTCGGGCCAGATAAAGGCGACAGGCCCGCGGTACTGCCCGTCGGTCGAGCTGAAGATCGTGCGGTTCCCGGACAAAACCACCCACCAGGTGTTCTGCGAACCGGAAGGCCGCGACGTGGACGAGATATACCTCAACGGGCTCGCAACAAGCCTGCCGGAAGACGTGCAGGACGCGATGTTGCGCACGATCCCCGGGCTCGAGGAGGTCGAGATACTGAGGATGGGCTACGCTATCGAGTACGATTACGTGCCGCCGACACAGGTGCGCCCGTCGCTCGAAACGAGGCTCGTCAAAGGGCTGTTTCTTGCCGGCCAGATAAACGGCACGTCGGGATACGAGGAAGCCGCGGGCCAGGGGATTGTCGCCGGGATCAACGCGGTCAACCGTATCCGCGGGACCGACCCGCTCGTGCTTGCGCGGTCGGAAGCCTACATCGGCGTGATGATAGACGATCTCGTCACAAAAGGTGCCGACGAACCGTACCGGTTGTTTACGTCGCGTGCCGAGTACCGGCTGCTGTTGCGGCACGACAACGCTGACGTACGGTTGCGCAGGTACGGGCACGACGCGGGACTCGTCGCCGACGCCGAGTATGACAGGACCGTGCGCAAGCTCGAAGAGAGCGAGGCTGAGACGGACCGGCTCGCGCACGCCGTTGTCCAGCCGGGTGACGACGTGAACCGGTTGTTAAAAGAGCGCGGGTGCGCGCCGCTCTCCGAACACACCATCGCCGCACAACTGTTGAAACGACCCGAACTGGATATCGACGACGTCTGGCAGTTGACGCCGCCACCCGACCCGTTGTCGCGCGACGTTGCGCGCGAGGTCGAGACGAACGTCAAGTACGAAGGATACATCCGGCGTCAGGTGCGACAGATCGAGCAGGCCGACCGGTGGGAACGCAAGCTCATTCCCGACGGGTTCGATTACAGCGCCGTCTCGGCGCTTTCGACCGAGAGCCGCGAGAAGCTCGCGCGGTTCCGACCGCGATCCGTCGGCCAGGCGTCACGCATACAGGGCGTCCGCGCCGCCGATATCACCGTCCTGACGGTCTACCTCGAGAAACTGCGGGACGCCGCTGCTGACCGTTAGCCCTGTCCGCTCCCTACATGCTACCTGCTCGGATTTGCCCCCTGTGCACTGTCTACCGTTTACCGTCTACCAGTTCCCCATTGTCAGTTGTCCGTTTTGACTTTCAACTTGTTCCGCCCCCCGCCCCTGTATCCCGTCTACTGTCTACCGACTACTGCTTCTCCCATTGTCAGTTGTCCGTTTTAGATTTTAGCTTGACCCCCCCGTCTACCGTCCACCGACTACCGTCTACTGCATCTTATCTACTGATCACTGCTTCCTGCCCCCGCCCTACATTCTACCTACTCATTGTCGATTACGAGCACGAGCACGTCGGAACCCACACATCCGTCACTAGCAACTGACAACTGATTACTGACTACTGTTTTCTCATTTCCCATTGTCAGTTGTCCGTTTTAGATTTTAGCTTGCTCCCCCCCGTCGTTGCGAGGAGCGAGTCCGCGAGCGACGTGGCAACCTCGACGGGCCCAAGACCTATTCCGCGGATGAGATCGCCACGCCCCGCCGGAGCGGGGCTCGCGATGACGGGAAAAAGAAACCGCAGATACACGCTGATGCACGCCGATAGACCTTCGCCAATCCGCTCCAAACACGACGAGTACGAGCACGAGCACGTCCGAAGCCCCCGCCCTACATGCTACCTACTATCTACTACCTACTCATTCCGCCCCCGGCCCCTGTATCCCGTCTACTGTCTACCGACTACTGCTTCTCCCATTGTCAGTTGTCCGTTTTAGATTTTAGCTTGGCTCCCCTCCCCGTCTGCTGTCTACTGTCTACCGACTACTGAGGCCACATTTGTCAATTCAGTTGCCTTTCTGGTAGGATGCACACAACCGAAAGCCGTAAGCCACCAAGAAGGAGAGAGAGCCGACCATGCCTGCCAGCACAGGAGTGTTTATTTCGAATTCATTAGCGGAAATCTCAAGATTATCGCCATCGTCAGTCGTGGATATCGGGTGCGGGTTCGGCCTTTGGGGGTTCCTGTCGCGGCTGTACCTCGACGCGTTCGCGGGACATCCATACAAAGAGGACTGGCAATGCCGCATCGACGGGGTAGAAGTCTTTCCCAAGTACATAATGCCGCATCAGCGGTTTTTGTACGACAACATCCATATCGGGAACATCAAGGATATCGTCGACCAACTCGATGACTACGATCTGTACGTGTTCGGAGACGTACTCGAGCATCTGCCGAAGCAAGATGCTCAACGTGTGCTAAACACCGCATACCAGAAGGCCGTCAAGGCCGTTCTTATCAACGTCCCCTTGGGCGACGGATGGCTCAGAGAGAGTCCCAGCGACAACCCGCATGAAGCGCATCTGTCGGCATGGACGCTTGACGATTTCATCGAGTACTCGCCAAAGATCCTCGGCGAGTGCGCGTTCCCCGACATAGGCGACTATGCCGCGATCCTGATTGACAAGACACTCTCTGACTCGCAACTAGCAGGGCAATGGTGTGCCAACGGACGGCTTTATATCGAGCGGAACCCGGAGTTCGCACAGACGTGTTTCGCTCGTGCTATCGCAATGGGATGCGCGAACCCTGATGCTCATCTCGAACTTGCCAACATCTCACTGCAACAGCACAAGGTCGATGACGCCGTCGCGCTGCTCCGGGACGCCATGAACCAGTTCCCGAAGAACGAACGACCTTACGACATGTTGGGAAACCTGTTGTTGGCGCTGGACCGCGTCGAGGAAGCTCACCAGGTGTTCTCCTCCAAGCCGTCCTCGAACACAGACACAGACCGCTGAGCTCTCACGCGCTTCACGCCGGCGCGAGAGATAGTGTCAAAACTTGGATCTAAATCTCAAATCGGGGACAGGCACCTGTTTCTACGTAGTACTTCTTGCGTTAGCTTCTCCACGTCGTTTACCCGAATCTCGCCCAGTAGCAATCCTCGGCGGCTAGCCTATTTGTTGCTGCTCCGTTCCCATGGCAGTAACGATATTGGTCGCCACCTTTTTTAGGACCTCGTTAACCACAGTGATTTCGTCTGGGACAACTCGTACCTTTTGCCCAACAACGGCCGATGTGTCGCCGGTTTCCTGGATGTACTTTTCGTCTATCACCCCTTCCTTGTGAGCGTAGAGATGACGTTTTTGAAAGGCCCGGACCGCGGTTGTCCAGTGTTCGGGATCCACACCGTTAGCAATATCCACACCCAACTTCCGTGAGAATCGCCCTTGGACACGCGCAAGGTTCTGAAAGGAAGGGGCAGAAGTCTTCCCTGGTGAGTCGGTGCGCGCTTGGTGCCGCGACACCAAACCACGCCCAAATCCATCAAATGTGGACACGCACGTGACAAGAGCACTCGCCACCAGGGTGTCTGCAAGATCCGGCTCCTGAGTGGCAGCAAGTCCAACCATTCTTTCAGCCAAACCAAGGTTCTCCAAAACCATCTGAAGAGTATTGTGTACTCCACAGTCAGGACAGTAGCCGACTACGCCGTAGATAGCATAGTGCAAGGTGCAATTGTCGCACACTACTTCCGTCTCGAGATCAGGCTCCTCGTAGTAGTGGATAGGAGGCGTGTTTATCTTCACCTCGATCCCGAAGTCGAAGAGTGCGCGCGGGTCCGGTTTTCGCTCCAGTCGCTTCATTTGGGGCTCTATGCGCTTTGCCACCTCTTTCATGAGAACGGACTTCAGATACTCCACTTGGTCAGGCGTAAAGAAATCAGATGGCTCCCCTTGGTGGCCACAGTACGGACAATGGCAAGGAGCATCCTCTTCTTGTATGCCTGTTCCGAACTCCACCTTGAAGAAGCTCTGGCAGGCGGGGCACTCGCGACCTGTCAGTCCTTTCTCGTCCCTTACAATAGGCACCTTCAATCTGATGTGGTCGCCGCTCACGGTATTCTCCTCAGTGTATCGTTTCGCATCCTTCACCCGAACCTCGTCCGAGAGCAGCTTCGGCAGCAGCCCGTCGCGGATTGCGGCAACGGTCCGGGTAACTGTTCCCATTTACCTATTCGAATACCCTATTCCTGGCATCGCCCTCCTTAGTAGGATCGTAGGCGTTCGGAACTTCCTGACACTTCTTAGAACCCCGCCACAAAGCGGAGTCCATGGTGACAATATGAAGGGTTGAGCCAGCTATGTCATAGAAGTCCATCAGGTACTTTGCCGTGGCAAGGATGATTAGATCAGGAAGGGACACGTTTAGCTTGAGATTCGAGAATAGCTCAAAGAATCTATCCACTGAGATGATTATGTCCCGCGATGTCGAAATATCATGATACTTCACTTTTCGATTGGACTTGCGCATTTCCCTTGTGGTCATCACGATATCGCCGCGCAGCTTGCGCCGATAGTAATCAAGTTGGACTGCGCTTTTGAACCATTTCTCTATGTAGTACTTCTTCGCCAAGACTTTGAATGTTTCCGCAATGCAAATGTCTGGGATGTAAACCCGAGCCTTACCCTCGGAGATCTGCTTGTCGATTTCCGCCCACCATTCAAGACACCTGTTGATACGCTCCCTCTGTTTTCGATCTGGCGCCAGTCTTGGAGGGATGTATTTGTTTGCGAGAAAACAAGCGTCGACGAGGAAGTAATTCCTCCCTGTCGGATTCCGTCTGATCTTTCGGACTCTTGCCATGCTATCTCTGCCAACGCACGACCCGCGGAAAAAGAGGACAGGCACCTATTCCTGACTATCCGGCCGGTTCCTTAACGGTATGGATATCGCCATTTTCCAGGTCTTTAGTCCGTAGTCCTCAGTCTTTGGTCCGGAGCCGGGCTCGGGGTGTTTCTGTCCCTTCTGTAATAGTAGACGCAGTTGGGGGCGGAATTATTACAAAAAAAGTAGACGGTAGGCGGTAGACGGTAGACGGGGGGGAGAAAACAGTGGACAGTAGTCAGTGGCCGGGGCGGGTTTCTTGCCGCGGATGAACGCAGATAGACGCGGATGGGATGGACAGGGTATCATGTGAATCCTGTTATCCTGTCGACCAGTGGTCAGTTGCGAGTGGGTTCATCATTACCCGTTGTCGACAGAGGGTTTATCGGCGTGAATCGGTGTGAATCTGCGGCTTCTCTCTCCCGTCATCGCGAGCCCCGCACCTGCGGGGCGTGGCGATCTCATCAACGGGAAAGGTCTCGGTACAATCGAGATTGCCACGTCGCTCGCGGGCTCGCTCCTCGCAACGACGGGGGGGGAGTCAAGCTAAAATCTAAAACGGACAATGCGGAAAGAGTAGGTAGTAGATAGTAGACAAGATGCAGTAGACGGTAGGTGGTAGACGGTAGACGGGGGAAGTCAAGTCAAAATCTAAAACTGACAACTGACAATGGGGAATGAGAAAACAGTAGTCGGTCGCTTGCTACCCGTGGGCCATGCCGTTGCGCTGATACCAGTCGACGGCGTCGGCGAGCGCGATCTGTGCGGGTCGCTGCGGCAGTCCCAGCTCGCGTACGGCTTTCTCAGGCGAGAAGAACTTTTTCTTTCGCGACATCGTGACGGCCGCGAAACATGCGAGCGGTTCTCTGCCGGTGATCCTGCCGCCGATCTCGCCGAATGCTGCCGCGACATATGCTGCCGTATGCGGGATCTTCACACGCGGCGGCCGTTTGCCGGCGATGGTAGCGAGCGTGGCGAGCAGATCGCTCATCGTCAAGTCCTGGCACCCGAGTATGTACCGCTCTCCGGACCGCCCTTTTTCGGCGGCCAGCAGGTGTCCGAGCGCGCAGTCGTGGACATGAATGACGTTTACGCCGGTGTCGACGAACACCGGTATCCGCCCTCTCAAGAAATCCAGAATGACGCGGCCGGTGGGCGTCGGCCGCCAGTCGCCGGGTCCCACCGGGAACGTCGGCAACACGGCCACAACATCGAGCCCGCTGTCGACGAACTTCATCGCCTCTTGCTCGGCCAAAAACTTTGATCGCGAGTAGTGTACAGGCATATCCTCGATCGTTGTGGGCGTGTCCTCGTTCACGGGCCGGCCGTCGTCAGGCAGTCTGAGCACGGCAACGCTCGACGTGAACACCACGCGCTTTACACCGTTCTGAACGCAGGCGTTGAGCACGGTTACTGTTCCCTTAACGTTCACGTCGTACAACGGACGCGGGTCGGGCACCCACAGCCGGTAATCCGCCGCCAGGTGAAAGATGAGGTCGCATCCCGAGACGGCCTCGGTTACGGCCTGCTCGTCGCGTATGTCGCCCAGAACCGTCTCGACGGGCAGCCCGGTGAGTATGGGCGAGTGGCTGTCGGGTTGAACCAGCGCGCGAACGCTATAACCGCGATCGATGAGGATTTGCACCAGATGACCGCCGATAAATCCGTCGGCACCGGTAACGAGGACGGGTTTCATTGGGTACACTCCCGTGAATCGGTGTCGAGAAACGTTCTGGTCCACTCGACAGCCCGTTCGAGCGCGTTCCTGACGGGGTTCAGGTTCAGCCCGAGCTCGTCGACAGCGCGACGGTTATCGAAGTAGAACGGGGGTCTGGTCATAACCACGCCGCTCACCGGCGCACGCGGCGGCCGCCGGGTAATGTGGTCGGCAACCCATTCGTCAACATGCGCCGCCAGCAACGCCAGCGCGTAGGGTACCTTGCGCCGCGGCCCGGGCACGCCGGACAGCTCTTCGAGCAGACCGAAAAGATCCTGTAACGGCACGTTCTCGCCGGCGAGAATGTATCGGCCTCCGGGCGTGCCGCGCGTGGCTGCAAGCAGATGGCCGCGAGCGCAGTCGCGCACATCGATAAGGTTGATCCCGGTATCGACGTATGCGGGAAGTCGGCGGCGCAGGAAATCCGATACCATGCGGCCGGGACCCGTGAGGTTGACGTCGCCTTCCCCTATCGGAACCGTCGGGTAGACGATGACCACCTCGAGTCCGTCGTCGTTCGCAAACCGGGCAAGCTCGTCGGCGAGGTACTTCGACCGCATATAGCTGCCGACCATCGTCGAGAACGGTCGTACCTCGGCTTCGGCGGCAGGGCGGCCGTTGCAGCGGCTCAGAATCTCGCAGGTCGACGTGTAGACGACACGTTTGACGCGGTATCGTCGTGATGCGTCCAGCACGATACGGGTGCCGTCGAGGATCGACCGTGTGTGAACGGCGGGCGAGCGCGCCCAAAGCTGGTTGTGAGCCGCGAGATGAAATACGAACTCGCACCCTTCAACGGCAGCGTTGACGTCCGGTTCGTTGCTGACGTCTCCGGGCACCCATTGGTAATCGAGCCCGTCCAGGTTGCGCCGGTCCGCCCTTGGCAGATCGAGGACACACACCTGCCATCCTTCGTCGCGCAACTGCCGGGCAAGCGTCGAACCGATGTATCCGGCACCGCCCGTCACAAGTGCTCTTGGTCCAGCCACTTGAATCAGATTTCTCCCGGTCGCATCCGCCGAGCAGCTATCCCCCCGTCGATTTCCTTCTCAAGGACAAGAATGTACACGTCCGGCGGCACGTTGTCAAGCCCAAACGGATGTGGAGTGCGCAAGCTTGCTTGCGCTTTTCTCAGGACCAAGCTTGCTTGAGTCCGGCTTATTGGACAGCAAGCTGTACAACAGAACAGCGGTAGCAAGCTACCGCACTCCAGAGAACATGCGCAGCGCAAATGGCTTATCATCGAGGTTCAACTTGACATCCTGAACGCGAAACTGGTACAGTTGGAAGTGAGGGAGGTAGTTATGTGGCAGCACGAGCGGCAGAGGGGCGAGAGAGGATGAACAAGACCGGAACGCTTGCCCTTGCATTGTCCGTGATCGCCGTGATACTGAGCGTCTGTGCCCTGGTAATCAGCCGCCGTCCGGTGGAGGCTCCGCCGGGTCCGCCGGCGGTCGATCGGGGTTACCGCACTCCAGAACATAGCATAACCACAGGCCCCGAAACTGCTCTCCAGAACCTTGGACCGCCGCCGTCCGTTTCGGTAGATGCCGGATACAACCCCGACGAACACCTCGGTCGCGCCACACCGTTGCGGGACGCACCGCAACCGCCCGCAGAACCCGTCCCCCACGCCATCCGTACCGATATGGGAACGGACTATCTCGAGGGAGGCGAGCAGGAGAAGGTCATACCGTTAAGCCCCGAGACTGCGGAAACGATAGAACAATACGTCGAGGCAACGACGAAGCTGCGGAAAGAGTTTGTCGATTCCGTCGCGCAAAGCGAGGGGATGGCTACGTCAACAATCGAGCTGATGATTGACGACACGCTGTACGTCAAAACGGTTATCGTGCCTTCCGGCATGTTGCCTCCAAAACGCAGGCTGAGCGATCTCTACAATAGCAGCAGCGTCAAGGTGGTTTCGATGGACCCGGCGGCCGAGACGTTCCCGGAAACCCGGTACCGGGTCAGCCTTCAGACACGCCGGCCGGAAAAGCCCCGAACGCAGGAACCGCCCGCGCCGGCACCGGCTGTGGAACGGCTCCCGCCGCTTGCAATACCTACCGACGGGGCGCCGCGATAGTAGCGTTGGTTACGGCCGGCTCACGAACCGGTCGTCTGCCAGGGGAACTTGAACATCTGCGGGTTGAGGTCCCGGTTGGCGGCAAGATTGTCCAGCGTGAGCGTCAACGACGTCGCGTCCCGCGGATACGAGATCGAAAGTCTCATCGGGAGCCATTGGCCGTCCCTCTCTTCATACCTGTCCAGCTCGGAGACCGCGAGAAGGCTGCCGTCTTCGCCGTATCGTTCGCTGCGGACGATCGAGTATCTGTCCAGGGTCACCACCATCTTGCGTTTGAGCCGGAAGTTGTAGTACACGCCCATCGTTGTCTCGTCGGCGGACCGTGACAGGATGCGGACCCTCGCGGCCGAGACAGAAGCCCACTCCTCCGGCACGAACAGCTCGCGCACAATATCGACCGGCGACACCGAGAACGGCATCCCCTCGACCGCGACACCTTCCTTCTCGTAGAACACTTTCTTCTCTCTCGGCACGCTGAGATAGAACTCCTTGCCTCTCGAGATCAGGTCGAATGCGTCGATCCCCAGTATCGTCCTGTGAGCCTTGAGCCGCAGCTTGTCGGGCCTTTCGAACGCCATCGAGCCGGGCAGGCTTTCGGCCTTCTCGAGATCGGGCGACTCGAGCTTGAACCTGACCTTGGTCTTGAAGTTGTGCAGGGCGGCGTCGCGTTCCGCGAACGTCCGCAGGATCTCCTCGATAAGCGCATCGTCGGCGCTGGGCGGGGTGACTTCCGGGATTCGTCTCGGCCTCGAGAAAGTGGCGCAGCCGCACGCGAGCACCGTCGCGCAACAACCGATCAAGAGCGTGAGCCGCTTAATCCTGGGCCGGGCCGTCCATCTTCTCATTGAGATCCTTTTCGAGAGTGTAGAGATCGAACCGGAGTTTCTTGAACGTCCCGGAACCGGGCACCGACGACGCCTTGGCGAACTCCTCGAGAACGCGCAACCCTTCCTGGGCACGTTTGACGTTGGCGGTCACGACGTCTTCGAGACGGGTACCGGTCCGCGTTTCGGGCCAGTCCTTGCCGGGATCGTTCTCGGCATCGCGCGCATCGATGAGTTCCGTTTCGCGGCCAACCTCGATCAGCGTCGCGGTAACGGCGTGCCGCAGCTGTTTGAACCGTCGGCTCAACGCGGTATCTTCGAGCACGAACCGGCAGTAGTCCTCGACAACACGCAACCCTTCGCGCACCCTGTTGGCGTTGGCGTCGAGCACTCGCAGCACGCCCGCGTTACGGTTGCCGTCGACCTCATCAGGCATCTGCGGTTTCCATCGGGTAGGAGCCCAGCAGCTTCACAAAGTTGCAGCTGTGCTCGAGCGCTTCGAGAGCCTGTTTGACGTTATCGTCGTCGCAGTGTCCCGCAAAATCGACGAAGAAGAGGTAGTCCCACGCTTTTCGTTTCGAGGGACGCGACTCGATCTTGGTCAAGTTGATCTCGTGCTTGGCAAACGGTTTCAGCGTGTCATAGAGCGCACCGACCCTGTCCTTCACGGAGAACATGACCGACGTCTTGTCGCTGCCGGACTTGCCCGATATCGTGCGCCCGATGACGAAGAACCGGGTGTAGTTGGCGCGGCTGTCCTCTATGTGCTCGACGACGAGGTTCAGCTTGTACATCTCGGCGGCCAGCTTGCTGCCGATAGCCGCCGCGCCGGTCTCGCTGGACGCCTTCTCGGCGCCCTCGGCGGTCGTGCCGACTTTGACCACTTCCACGTTCGGCAGGTTGCTTCTCAGCCACAGGTGGCACTGGGCCAGCGGTTGCGTGCCGCTGTAGATTGTGCGTATTTCGTCGAGCGGGCAGCTCGCGAGCAGGTGGTGCGCGATAGGGATCATGATCTCCGAGCATATCTTGAGCTCGGACTCGACGAACGCGTCGAGCGACTCGCTCACCACGCCCGCGGTCGAGTTCTCCATCGGAATGACACCGTAATCGGCCCGTTCGCGTTCGACCTCGGTGAAGACGTCAGCGATGCTCTCGACGGGCCTGTACTCGGCAAACGTGCCGAACCGGTGTATGCTCGCGAGATGGGTGAACGTCGCCTTCGGGCCCCAGTACGAGATCACGAGCGGTTTCTCGAGCGAGCGGGAGGCCGAGATGACCTCCTTGAAAATGGCGCGTATCGCCGCGTTCGGCAGAGGTCCCTTGCTCTTTCTCGTAAGGGCGTCGAGCACCTTCTTCTCGCGGTCGGGAACGTAGAACGTCTTCTTCGTCTTCCGTTTGAGCTTGCCGATCTCCTGGACAACCTCCGCCCGTTCGTTGAGCAGCTTCACAATCTCAGAATCAATAGCGTCAATACGTTTTCTTGACTCGTCCAAACCCACCGTATCTCCTCCCGAGTGTCACCGGCTCCTTTTCACCGACTAGTGACTTCCTTGTACCGATAATAGCCTGAGATAGCCCGCCAGGAACTCCCGTATCTTGCCGCCACGGTCGAACTTTATCTTCACCTTCATTTTATCACCTTTTCCGCTCTTGTACATAACCGTGCCTCTGCCCCATTTCGCGTGTTCGACCCGAGCGCCCGTCGTCAGCTCGTTCGGCTCGACCTTGTCGCCGAGAGCCGGCGACGACTCGGCGGAGATGGTGAATCCCGTCGGCCTGTGATCCATTTCGAGAAGGTTCTCGGGTATCTCATTGACAAACCGCGATATGGTGCGCTCCAACGCCTTCCCGAACACCACGCGCTCCATCGCGCATGTCAGGTAGAGCCTGCGCGCCGCCCGGGTAGCGGCAACGTAGCACAGGCGCCGCTCCTCTTCGAGCTCGGCATCATTATCGAACGCCGACTGATGCGGCAGAAGCCCCTCCTCGACGCCCACGATGAATACGACGGGAAACTCGAGCCCTTTGGCGCTGTGTATCGTCATGAGAGCGGCGGCACCTTTCGATCCGTCCCACCCATCTATCTGGTTGCCGATGGCGGTTCGTTCGAGAAACGATTCGAGCGACGCGTCTTGATTGTTGGCGCCGAACTCTTCGGCACCCGCGACCAGCTCGTCGAGAATCTCGATCTTGTCTTTCCATCCCACGTCGCGTTTCTGTTCGATCGATTCCCTGTAGCGTGTCTTGTCGATCACCAGCTTTACGAGTTCGACAAGCGTGAGCCGCGACCTCGATTCACGTATCTCGCCAATGAATTCTGTGAACGCGGCTATGCCGGCCCGGCGGCCCGGAGTCAATCCTTCGACCTGGTCCGCGGCCTCGAGCGCCGCGTAGAGCGGCGCACCGCGCTCGCCGGCCCACCTCGCCAACATGGCAGCCGTCTTCTCGCCGATGCCGCTCTTCGAGACACCCAGCGCACGGCGCAGGCTCACTTCGTCGCTCGTGTTGACAGCGAGCCGGAGGTAGCAAAGGACGTCCTTCACCTCCTTCCGCTCGTAGAACCGTACTCCGGCAACAACCTGGTACGGGATGCGTGCGCCGAGAAGCGCTTCCTCGACGGCACGCGACTGGGCGGCAGTACGAAACAGTACCGCGTAGTCGCGAAAGTCGCCGCCGCCCGACAGAATCTGCGACGCGACAAAGATGGCTTCTTCCTGGCCGTTGTTCGCGATGTGGCACCGGACCTTCTCGCCTGCATCGAGGTCCGTCCACAGGTTCTTGCCCAACCTGTCGACGTTGTTCGAGACGACGGCGTTTGCCGCGGCAAGTATGTTGCCTGCCGAACGGTAGTTCCTCTCGAGCCTGACAATCTTGGCGTCCGGGAAATCTCTCCCGAAATCGAGAATGTTCCGGATGTCGGCGCCGCGCCACGCGTAGATGCTCTGGTCTTCGTCGCCTACAGCGAATATGTTGCGGTGTGCGGCACAGAGCTTGCTCGCAAGCATGAACTGCACGTGGCTCGTGTCCTGATACTCGTCTATAAGCATGTGCTGGTACCGGTTCTGGTAGGTGAGCAGAACGTCCGGGTGTTCCTCGAACAATCTGAGGGAAAGCACGAGCAGATCGTCGAAATCGAGCGCGTTGCTCTCGCGCAGACTATCCTGGTACAGTTCGAAAACCGCAGCCAGGGTCTCGCCGAACTCGAGCTCGGCAGAGGCTGGTCCGGGTTTCTGTTTGAACCAGCTTATGCGGCCGAGCACGTTTGCCGGTTTGAGACCCGAGAACTTCGGGGACGACTTCAGTATGCGCCTCATGACACTGCGCTGGTCGGTCTCGTCATAGACGGTGAAATCGCGCTTGTACCCGAGCCGGTCTATATGGCGTTTGAGGATTCGCAGCGAGAAGGCGTGAAACGTGCCGACCCAGATGCCGCGATCGGTTTCCCCGAGCAACGTTGCGATCCTGTCGCGCATCTCGTCCGCGGCCTTGTTCGTGAACGTGACGGCTGCGATTGCGCGCGGATCGACACCGCGTTCCCGAACAAGAAACGCCGTCCGGTGCGCCAGGACACGTGTCTTCCCGGTTCCCGCACCCGCAAGCACGAGTAACGCCGCGCCATCATGACGCACGGCTTCATTCTGTTCGGCGTTCAACTCGCTCACAATCGCCGATTTCACAGCAGTTGCGACAGCTTGTCCTACTCCCATACCGTGATCTGTGCCCTTGCAGAACCGAATTCCTGACGGAGACTTTCCTGAACGCAAGTATACTTCACGTCCCGCGGATGAATCAACCGGAGGCCGCGAATCATCGCTCCCGGCAGCGCGACAAATGCTGGACCGACTGTTGACACAGGGATAAGAGACCGGTAGTATTGTGCGGGAAACATGCAGATGTCGCACGGCTGCACGTCTGAAAGAGGAGACCTTGTGCAATGATAGAGAACCTTTACGAGAAGCCGGTCAATCTCAGACATAAGATGAGCCTGATGGGGCATCACCACTTGTGTTTGCTGGGGTTCGAAGGGTTGCGCGACGAGCCCGAATTCGCTGATGCGTACAAGGCGTTCATCGACGACCTGAGCGACGATCCGGAGACCGTCATCGAGACGATTTACGGATACGATCTTTTCTGCTACGTCTGCCCGTATTGGACGGACGAGGAGGGACGGTGCAGCACGGGTTGGGTCGACAAGATCGAGAAGGATGCCGAGGTGCGGCGGCTGCTCGGCGTCCGGGTCGGCGAGGAACATACGCTCGAGGAGCTGCAACGCCGCCTCGCTGCGGCCATCGACGAGGCGAAGTTCGCCGAGCTGTGCGGGCCGGGCAAGTTCGAATGCGCATGGTACCCGTTGGGACATTGTCTCGACGGCCTTCGTAAGCTAAG
>CAZGCA010000080.1:15041-27851 GCA_964524145.1 uncultured bacterium
GCAATGGCCAAAGTTATCGGTTTCGTCGGGAGCCCGCGCAAGGGCGGCAACACGGACACGCTCGTACAGGCGGTGCTGGCGGGAGCTGCGGACAAGGGCGCCGAGACGAAGATCTACTATCTGAACGATCTCGCAATCAAAGGCTGCCAGGGGTGCGAAGCGTGCAAGGACGATCAGGCCTGTGCGACAGACGACGAGATGCAGCCAATCTACAAGGAGATCATCGAGGCGGACGGCATTGTGATCGGGTCTCCGATATACGCCGCCTACCTCAGCGGTCAGACGAAGCTGTTCATGGACCGGTGGTACGCGTTCTTCGACCGCGACCTGGTCAGCTGGCTGCCTCAGGGCAAACGGTTCGTGCTGGTCATCACCTACGGCGACGAGGGGGACGAGGTGTATAACAGCGTGGTGGTAAGCCTGGGCACGCTCGTCCGGATGACGTCACCCGAATTGCTCGAGATCCTGGTTCTTTCCGGCACCGAAGACAAGGACTCCGCGTCACGCAACCGGGACATACTCCGGCGGGCGCGCCTGCTCGGCTACCGGCTGGCAGGGGAATAGCCCGGCAGATGACATCGAGAGAGCGGTTTAGAGAGACGCTGCTCTTCGGTCACCCGGACAAAGTCACACTCAGCCCTGGCGGACCCCGCGAGTCAACATTAAGAATGTGGCGTACGCAGGGGCTGCCCGAGGGCGTTCCGCACGAGGCAGTGCTCAACCAGATACTCGAGGACGCCGGGGCTGAACCGATGGTGCCCAAGGGGTCGGCGCCGCAGATAGGCGTGGGCGTTTCGTTCCAGATGATCCCCACGTTCGAGGAGAAGGTGCTCGAACACAAGGACGGCCATTACATCGTTCAGGACTGGATGGGCGCGATCACCGAGATATCCGACGAGTACGACTATACGTATATCCGGTCGGCCAGAGATTTCGTCACCCGCAAATGGCACAAGTTCCCGGTCGAATCGCACGACGACTGGGAAGAGATGAAGACGCGTTACGATCCGAAGGGTCCGGGACGGTTCCCCGACGACTTCGAGGATAGGTGCCGCGCCTTGGAGAACCGTGATCACGTGTGCGCGATCCATTTCAACGGCCCCTTCTGGCAGATGCGCGAGTGGTGCGGCATGGAGAACCTCTGCATGCTCATGGCGGACGACCCTGAGTTGGTCGATGAGATGGCCGCGTTCTGGACCGAGTTCGCTTCCGCAACGATGGCCCCGATACTCGAGCGCATCGAGCTTGACGCGGTCGCCCTGTCCGAAGACATGGCCTACAAAGGCCACAGCATGATCTCGCAGGCGATGGCGCGCAGGTACCTTCTGCCCTCGTACCGGCGTTGGGTCGAGGAGAGCAAGTCGAGCGGATGCCCGATAGTCATGATGGATTCCGACGGGTTCATAGAGGAACTCATCCCGATATGGATCGAAGGAGGGATCAACTGCTGCCACCCGATCGAGGTCGCGGCCGGCAACGATATTGTCGAGTTTCGCGAGACGTTCGGCAGGAAGATGGCCTACATGGGAGGGATAGACAAGCGCGCTATCGCCAAAGGCGGCACGGTGATGGAGGCAGAAGTCATGCGTCTCGTGCCGCCGCTGCTCGAGGACGGCGGGTTTATTCCCGGCTGCGACCACGGCGTGCCGCCGGACATCTCATGGCCGAACTTCCTCGAGTACTTCCGGCTACTCGCCAGGCTTAGCGGCTGGATCTGACCCGGCCATTTCCTGCAGTGAGAAGCGAGTTTCCCCTGTAAGGTTAACCCAGCACCTACCGCCCTATTCGGTCAGAGCAGCTCAGAGCGACATCACGGTTGAGAGCATGTTGCAGGGAAACGTGCTCTGCCACTTGAGGAACTCGACATGACCATCCATATACAGGCAGTTGCCGCCGCCGGGAACGTGGTTGAACGTCGTTGCGCCGCCGTACACGGCGATCTCGTCCCACATCACGGCTATCTCGCTTTGGGACTTGGCGCTTCCCGCGGGATTGTTAATATCCGTGATCAGAAACCGCTCGATACCTTCACGTAGCCTGTAGATTGGCGCGTGATCCTGATCTCTCATTGCACCGGTTGGGTCAACACTGATCGTGAAATATGCGAGTACCACTGCGGGGTTGAGGTCTGCCAAGGTAAAGGTCGGATCGTGAGGATCCTTGCCGCCGGGCACCGACAGAATTTCTTCTGTCAGCAGAGAACCCCAGTAGTAGTAGCTGCCACGCGCCAGCCGACACGGTTCCACGGGAAGGTCTGGATTCCCGTCCCGATGGAAGTTTCTAAACACGCTTTCTGCGTCGGAGTCGGACGGGCAGACACAAACCCCCACGTCGGTGAGGTACTCCGGATAGATCGACGGGCCATTGAACGTGACGTCGCCCGCCGGCTTCGGCGGATCGTCGCAGTTCCATATCTTAATCGGCGGGAAACGGCCGTCCCACTCGTTGGCGTACATCTTGAACACCAGGCCCATCTGTTTGAGATTGTTCATGCACGTGATTCTTCTCGCGGCTTCGCGCGCCCTTGCCAGCGCCGGAAGCAGTATTGCCGCCAGAATGCCGATTATCGCGATCACCACGAGCAGCTCGATTAACGTAAAACCTGCTCCTGTTCTCATCATACACCCTCCTTCCAACAGCGTAAGTCTCTCACAAAACCAGCTAACCCACCATCCGACGAGTTAAATGACCACCTCCCTTCTTACAATGTTTCGCGGCGCCAAATCGGGCGCAAACCATTCGCCTTGCCGTCAGCCCGGCAACGACCGTCACACAAGACATAGAATGATCAGAAGACGGCCGCAAGCAATATCACGAGATTGTTGCAGGGGAACGTGCTCTGCCACTTGAGGAATTCGACATGACCGTCGAAGTAGAGGCAGTTGCCTCCTCCTGGAACATGGTTGAACGTCGTTGCGTTATTGCTAGCAGCGATCTCGTCCCACATCACGGCTATCTCGCTTTGAGCCATGGCGCTCGCTGCCGGATTGTTTATGTCGGTGATCATGAACCGCTCGATGCCTTCCCGCAACCTGTACGCCGGCCCGAGATCCTGATCTCTCCACTTAGCATCGCCGCTAAGCCAAGCTAGCGCATAGGCACTCGCGAGCTCCGGATTGATGTCTCCGTACCCCAGGTCGGGAGACTGCGGGTCCACACCAGGCTTGAGCAGGATATCCGGTGTGAGCATCCACCCCATGTAGTAGTAGCTGCCGCGCGCGAGACAGCAGACGTCCACCTTCCCGTCCTGCCCCGGTGAATTGCCGGACCGGCAGGTTTCTTCCACGGGGTCGTAATCCCAATCCGGCAACGGCATCTTCTCCGCGTCCGAATCCGACGGACAAATCAGCACGCCCACGTCCGTGAGGTACTCCGGATAGATCGACTCACCATTGATAGTATTGTCGCCGGATGGATCGTCATTGCACGCCCATATTCTGATCGGCGGGAAACGGCCGTTCCACTCGTTGGCGTACATCTTGAACACGAGACCCATCTGTTTCAGGTTATTCATGCACGTGGATCGTCTCGCGGCCTCGCGCGCTCTGGCCAGCGCCGGAAGCAGTATCGCCGCCAGAATCCCGATTATCGCGATCACCACGAGCAACTCGATAAGCGTAAAACCGTTTCTTGTCTTCATCTGCGCCTCCTCTCCCTTGGATACGAGTAGATACAAGACTCTTCTTCAGCACAAAACGGTTTTCTACCTCCCCATCAAGACACAACCAAGGCATCACCTCCCCGAAGCACCATTCAACTGCACCACAAAACCAACTGCACCCACTCCTCCTCACTATCAAGACTACCATGTCGATAGAGTTCTTGTCAAGCGTTCGAGGAGATTCGCGGCGTCGAACTCGAGCACTGTGAGGCTATGCGGCGGGAAGGGCTGTGAGAGGACATTCCGGGAGGACATTCCGGGTTGTTCCCTCCACCGACGAGACTATGGCGACGTTCTCCGGCGAGTTCAGATTGTTGGCGGCCAAATAGCTGTCGTGGTTGAGTGTTTTCAGACGACAGTGCCGATCAGGGGCGAACCCGGCGCTTTTTCGGCCTCATTCCGAAAAGAAACCGGGTCACGTTTGTCCGCTTTACGAGCACTTCGCACAGGACGATTATTGAGACAAGCGATGCGGTGCTGATGACGATGTATTTTGCCAGTATGCTCGCGTGCCATCGTACCACGTAGAATCCTATGACGACAATGACCGTTTGGTGCCATATATAGAACGGCAGTACAGTCTCGCTGGCGTAGTTTAGAAAGCGGTTGCTGAAGCTCAGGTACCTTCGCCCATAACTCAGAATCGCCACGATCCAGCACCAGGCGTTGAAGCCTTTTAGAAGCCGCCACAGAACTGCCGTGGCCGAGTAGCCGAACCCCAGATCAACGTCCTTGCCAAGGTAGTAGTAGGCGCCGACGCCCACAAGCACCAACATCGAAGGAACTCCGATGATGAGGGCTGCTTTGCCCTGCCTTTCTACCGCGCGCTCGAACCGCGGATGGGAGAAGAGCAGGTATCCGCATAGAAAGAATACGAGATACGCATATCGGTTCCAGCCACCCTCACCGTAGGTTTGCAGCGAGCTCTCCACACCGGCGATCGGGACGGCAAGAAGGAATATCGCCCCGGGCCGGTCGAAGAACGAGGCGATACTCGAAAGGACGCGCTTCCCGCTCTCTGTTCTGAGATAGAGAAAGAGCGGCAGCGAGACCATCGAGAAGCAGAAAAGAACGCCCAGGAACCACAGGTGGTGGCCCTGGCCGAACCACCCGAGACTGAAGTAGAACGGGAGGTTCTCGAAGAAGCGCGGATAGAATTGGAGGTACGTTCCGTCAAATCCCGAAAAGCTGACATGTTCGCAGTAGGCTTGAGGCGGGATGAGCACGCACAAGCCGAATATGAACGGGACGAGGAGCCGCCCGACCCGTTCCTTCACATACCGGCCTCCTGTCCGGAAACCCAGAGCGAAGCAAGTGCCGGCTCCTGCAAGAACGAAGAAAAGGGGCATCATCCATTGAAGCGACAGGAACCCCACGAACACCATCATCGCGACGCTTTTCTGCTCGTTCTTGACGTGCCACCCCATGAAATCGAAGAACCTCGCGTTATGGAAGTAGAAAACGGTCAGCGTCACGAGTACCCTGAGCCAATCGACGTCGTAACGTCGCTGAGGTTTGCCCATCGTCGAACCAGTCGTCGCGCTCATGGTGTAAGAGAGCAGAAACCTCCCCTGACGCCTTTCCTCGTCATCGAGGCACGCGGCGCTTCTTCGGTCTCATCCCGAAGAGAAACCGCGTCACGTTCGTCGGTTTCACAAGCACCTCGCACAAGACGACCGTTGCGGCCAGCGACGCCGTGCTTATGATCAGGTACTTTGGCATCACGCCTGCCGGCCATCGTACCACGAAGAAGCCTATCACGACAATTACCGTCTGGTGCCATATATAGAACGGGAGCACGGTCTCGTTGGCATACTGCAAGAGCCTGCTGCTGAAGTTGAGCCGTCTTCGGGCGAAGGCCAGGATGGCCACGAGCCAGAACCACGTGTTGAGACCGTGAAGCATCCGAAGCAGAACGTAGCCCGGCGAGTAGCCGCGGGCGGGTTCGCTATCGGTAACGAACAGAAGCAGGCGGATGGCCACGCAGCCTATCCCCAGCGCGAGAGCCGCCTTTCCGTGCCGCTCTATAGCTCGACCGAATCGCGGATCGGAGAAGATGAGGTACCCGTAAAAGAAGACGGTTATGTAGAAACAGAAGTTCGCCCAGTCGTTGACGAGAGTCTGCAGTCCCGGCCACGCGGGGCTGAGCGCGCCCTCGAAGACGGCCAACGGGACGGCGGGCAGCAGTATCGCGCCGGGCCGTTCGCAGAAGTCTGCGAGCCTGGAGACAAGGCGCCGGCCTCGCTCCTTTCTCAGGTAAAGAAAGATCGGCAGGGCCAGCAACGAGAACACAAACAGGTAGAGAAGGAACCAGAGATGTGCCCACTCGAATGAGACGGCATAGCCCGGCGTATTGAGATCGAACTTGAAGAACAGCGGATAGAACTCGAGGTAGGATGTATGGTTTGCGGGGTCGCCTCGCAATATGCAGTACACCTGGGGCGGTACGATCACGAGCGTGCCGAAGATGAACGGAACGAAGAGGCGTCTGACCCGTTCTCGCGCGTACTCGGCGCCGGTCCGGAACGCGAGGGCAAACCATGTGCCGACTCCCGAGACAAGAAAGAGCAACGGCATGTGGAACATGTTGACAAGACCGATGAATACCTGTATACCGGCACTCACCGGATCGTTCTTGACATAGAACCGGTCCAAGTCGAAGATCCGCGCGGTGTGGAAGTAGATCAGCAGCAACACCGCCAGCACACGCAGCCAGTCTATGTCATGGCGTCTTTCAGGTTTCGGATCTCGGTTCATCGTGTCTTGCCCCGCACATTGTACCGGCCACCATTGCGGAATTGTAATTCAGTCCGGTTCTCATGATCAAGCTCAGCACCGAAATAAGGCATTTGCGTTGTGGCTGTTTTGGAGTGCGGTAGCTTGCTACCGCTGTTCTGTTGGACAGCTTGCTGTCCAATAAGCCGGACTCAAGCAAGCTTGCGCGCTCCACATCTGCTTGGGGGTCAATTCGACACCTCTGCCGTCCGAGAACACAAAAACACGACGAATTGCCCACATCATTGGGGTAACAAGTCTCCTTGCCGCTTTGCATCATCCTCCCATAACAACATTTACCAGCAGCGCAGATGGCTCCGAAATGGACTTTGGCAGGAAGATGGCCGGTCAGTCTTCTTCAACCCCTCGCCAGACCAAGTCGCCGCCCAACCAGTCGTGTCTCCCGCCGTCGTCGCTGAGGTTGTGGCCGACGCTGTAAAGAAGGAAGCTGTCGACCGAGGGCAGATAATGGTACGGTTCACCGGTAAACGGATCGATGGGCAATGTATCACCGAGATCCGGCGCGATGGCATCGAGGCGCTCCGGATACGACCCGTTCCACGCCTGGTACTGCTCAAGCAGGATACCCATCTGCATCAGGTCGAGCGTGGCTTCATGGCGGGCCTGGGTTGCGAACATCCCCGAAAAGTCGCACAGCATTACGCTCGAAAGAGGGCGGCTGCGTGGCAAATGCTCCAGATCGGCCGAGATTGCGTCGAGTGTCGGCGCAGCCTCGTAATATGGCAGCGCGGCAGCAGAGATGATCCTGTTCATTGTGTCGGCATAGAATTCCTCGTCCATGTTCACCCACGGCTTCCCCAGCGGGCTCTCGTAGAACCAATGAAAGAGCGACCCTTGAAGACTTGGGAGTCTCCATCCAGACCTTCTTCTAACGTTTGCGAATGACTGAAGTTCCATATACCGTTCACCGGCCAGGGCGTCTGCAAAGGCCTGGTGATTGTCGGCTTGAGCAATATGGGCCATAAGGGTCTGTGTATGCTCCGCGGAGAGATCCCGGGAGTGCTCGAAGGATTGCACCAGAGCAGCGTTCATGATGACGTAGTTTGCGATGCGTGTAAGTTGCGACATCGTGAGAGGCTCCTGCGCGAGCGCGTCTCCAAGCTTCATACCTCCGAGGATATCCTCAACGGCTCCGGCATAGTCGGCCTGCTTCGCTCTGATCTTGGCGTCGGCAGCAAGCACTTTGGCGCATTTCCCGATTGGCGCAATGTAGCCTAGTTCCATGCCGAGACCCTCGGAGATATTGAGCGGGTAGACAGGGCCCCCGCGCTCCGCCATCTCTCGAATTCCCTGCACCAGTTCCTGGTTCGCAGACAGAAACTCCGTCACCTTCGACCACTCTGTGGCTGTCCACTCATGGTGCGGCTTGCGGAAAAGAGCATTCTCCAAATCGAACGCCTGTTTCGGCCCGAGGCTGTTTACTGTTGTCTCCAGATGCGTGAACAGACGCTTGTATCCTTCCATGATGGCGTCCGAGTCTTCCGGCAATGCTGGGAAGCCGGCGAGCACCTGCTGTTCTGGCTGAGAATCCGGAGCGGCGGATTTTGCTCCGTCCATCCGGGCGACAAGCGTCTGGTATGCGTCGATTGCGGCGGGTTTCCCGGCCTGGGCAACCTTAGCAGCTCGGTTCTGCTCGGTCACGAACTGGAACGCGGCTTGGACGGCAACCAGGACCACCGCCACAGCAACAAGCGAGAAGACAAGCCGTCTCATGGGTTTCTTCACCGTATGTGCCTCCACATGGATTATACGAAGCGCGCGGCGAAGCGTTCAACCGAATAAGCCAGGACTGTGTACAACCCGCCCCGGACGGGACGACGCCTCGCGTTCGGGGACCAATAAGCCCAAATGCTCCCTCACCCCAGCCCTCTCCCAGCGGGAGAGGGAGGATAGTGGCCATTTCGAACACGTCGTGAACGATCGATCTCAATTGTGGCTGTTGATTGTGGCTACCACTTGGGGGGGGGCGTGCAGTTAGCGTCTGGTTGCACCTCTCCAGACCCAATCGCCATCCCGCCAATCATGTTTACCGCCGTCGTCGCTGAGGTTCTGGCCGACGCTGTAGAGAAGGAAACCGGTGTCTGAAGGCTGGTAATGGTATGGCTTTCCGATGAATGGATCGACGGGCACGGAACCTCCCAGCTCTGAAGCGATAGCGTCGAGGCTCTTGGGGTACGACCCGGTCCGGGCCTTGTGTTGCTCAACAAGGATGCCGAGCTGCATGAGGTCAAGTGTTGCTTCGTGGCGGGCCTGTGCCTGGGATGATCGCGTCAATGCGGGAACGAGTTGCCTCGTATAGGCCATGGATGTCGGCAAGCCTGCAACGTCCCTCTGTAGTTCGTCGAGCTCGGGAGCGGCCTCGTAGTAGCGCAGCCTTGCCGCTGAGACAAGCCGGCCCATGGTGTCAACAAGCGTCTGCTCGTCCATCTCGCTTGGCGGGCCGAGCTGCATCGATTCGGGAATGCCGCTCCGATCGCCGGAACGAAGCGCCGAGAACGTCTTGCGCGCCATGTACAGTTCGCAGGCGAGCGCACCGGCAAACGCTTCCCGGCGGTCGGCCTGAGCGAGGTGCGTCATAAGCCGGCGCGTAAGGTCGGGCGAGAGGTCGTCTCCATCGAAGGCGGTCTGCGCAGCATCGTACATCACGCCGTATATTGCGATACGCACAAGTTGAGAGATGGTAACGGGATCGAGCGTCAATACGTCGGCAAGCTTCATTCCGGCGATGATGTCGTCAACGGCCTCCGCGTAGTTGCCTTTCGATCTCTTGAGCACGGCGTCCGCGCGAAGCACTCTCGCGCATCCGCGCAGCTCGGAAAGATGCGGCAGTAACATCTCGAACCCTTTGGAGAAATCGAGCGGGTGGACGGGTCCGCCCCGGTCCGCCATTCGCCGGATGTCGCGTATCAGATCCTGGTTCGCGCCCACGAATCCCAGGACAGATCTTCTTTCCTCGGCGGTCCACTCGTTCGGCCCTTTGCGGAGCACATCCCCGGCGTTGGTCTCGAGAACCGTCACCTTTCTTCTCACGCTGGTGAAGAGACGATCGTACCCTGCAATAATGTCTGCGGAGTCTTCCGGAAACGGTTCGAGCAATGCGTCGCCCGGCTTCGGAGCGCTCGTCCCCCGCTGAAGCTGTGCAACCAGCCTCTCGTACGCCGCTACTAACTCGGGTTTCTCGGCTTGAACCGGATCAACGGCTCCACCTTGTGCCATTGCGCCCGAAACGGAGACACCGACCGTCCCCGCAATGATCGCTGTACAAACGATCAAGACAACTGCACGCGACGTTGATTGTTCCATCGTGTCGACCTCCTGTTGCTAATGGGAACACAGAGCACCTCATACTCTTGTCATTCTGAGCGCAGCGAAGAATCTCCAAGCTTCGCGCCACCGAAGGGCTTCTCAGAAGGACTTATGTTCTCCGTAGCGACATCCCACGCCTGCTCCCGAATCTCATTCAGTATATACGCGGCACAGCGCTCAGCGTTCAAATAAACCGCGTGGGGATGGCGCTCTTCGATGGCGTTTGCTCGATCACGGCTCCTCCCGTCCGCGCCAGACCCAATCGCCGTCGCGATAATGGTGTCTGCCGCCGTCGTCGGTCAGGTTTTGGCCAACGCTGTAGAGAAGGAAGACGTCTTCTGAAAGGCGATACTGGTACGGTTCGCCGGTAAATGGGTCCACCGGCAGGCCGCCGCCGAGCGCGGGTGCGATCGCGTCGAGACTCTCCGGGTAGCACCCCTCCCGCGCTTCATACTGCTCGATCAGGATACCCATCTGCATCAGGTCAAGCGTGGCCTCGTGACGGGCTTGGGTCGGAAAACTATACAGCATCGGATGGGAGAACACACCCGCACCCCTTCGGGAGGCCGGCATGTTCTCGATATCCCTCTCTATCCGGTCGAGTTCCGGGGCAGGTTCGTAGTAAGGCAGTTCGGCAACAGAGATGAACCTGTTCGTCAGGTCGGTATATGCCTCCTCGTCCATGTTTACCCATGGTCGTCCCAGCGGGCTCTCATAGAGCCAATAGAGAGGATATGAAAGGGGCGACGGCGACAACGACCAGTGGGAGGCATCCCTAATGTAGCGGAACGTATTGTGGACGAGATATCGCTCGCCTGCCAGCGATTCTGCGAACGCGTGCCGATTGTCGGCTTGGGCGATATGGGTCATGAGCCTGGCGGTAAGCTGCGGAGAAAGGTCGCTGCCGCCAAAAGAGTCACGCAGCGCGTCATTCATGACGCCGTAGAACACTATGCGTCGAAGGTGCGACGTGGTTAGCGGTTCTTGTGCAAGTGCATCGCCGAGCTTCATTCCGGCGATTATGTTGTCAACGGCTTCACAGGGTCTGTTTCTCATGGCCTTTATGAAGGCGTCTGTTCCGAGCAGCAGGACGCACCGGCTTAGCGGCGTATGGTGCGGCGGAAATATTGGGATGGTCTCGGAGAAATCCAGCGGATAAACCGGCCCGCCACGTTCTGCCATCCGGCGGATCTCGGCTATCAGGTCTTGGTTTGCGAGCAGCAGATCCTCCACCTTGGATATCTCAGCGTCACTCCACATGCTGCGGTCCCGTGACAGCACAAGATCCTCCGGCGCCATATCGGGCATGACTCCACCGGATCCGTTCCCAGGCGAATGCTCCTCCAGACGATCAAGAAGACGCTTCTGTCTGGCTTCGATATCCTCCGCTCCAAAACCCCTCGCATCCATAAGAGAGAAAAGGCGTTTGTATCCGGCAAGTATGTCCTCCGCATCCTCCGGCAACCCTTCACTCTTAGTGGCATCCTGCTGCTGAGTCTGTGGAGTGTGCTCAGAATCCTGTTCGCCGTGGATTCTCGCAAACAGCCTTTCGTAGGCGTCTATGGTTCGCGGTTTTCTCGTCTGAGCGAGTTTGGCGGCGAGGTTCTGTTCCGTCACGAATCGGAACGAAATGTAGATGCCGACAACGATCATCGCGGCAGCAATCAGCGAGAGTACCACCCACCTCATCCGTTTCGGCATCTGAAACACTCCCGCCGAATCCTCTTTGCCACGGCGCTCCTCGATGGCGTTTGGTCGCTCACTGCTCCTCCCGTCCACGCCAGACCCAATCGCCGTCGCGCCAATGGTGCCTGCCGCCGTCGTCGCTCAGGTTTTGGCCAACGCTGTAGAGAAGGAAGCCGTCTTCTGAAAGGCAATACTGGTACGCTTCGCCCGTGAAAGGATCGACCGGCAGGTCACCGCCGAGATCGGGCGCGATCGCATCCAGATTCTCAGGGTACGACCCTTCCCGTGCATGGTGCTGCTCGATCATGATACCCATCTGCATCAGGTCAAGGGTGGCCTCGTGACGGGCTTGGACCCGGGACAGTCGTGGAACCGAGGGAAGCAGTATCGTCGAGTTAAAGTGGAAGAAGGACAAGTTGTCGATTTCTTTCTCTATATGTTCGAGTTCCGGCGCGGCTTCGTAATAGGGTAACTCGGCCACAGAGACGGTCCTGTTCATTAGCTCAAGGTATCTTGATTCATCCATATCCAGCCACAACCTTATCACGCCGCCATTAAACGTCTCCGGCGTATTCGAGCGAAACATCGAGAAAGCCTCGATCCCGGTATATCGCTCGCCTGCCATCGATTCGGCAAAGGCGTGCCGATTGTCGCCTTGAGCAATATGCGTCACCAGCCTGCGGACGAGTTCTTGCGAAAAGTCGCTGCCGTCGAAGCAGTCCTGCACCGCGTCAGTCATGACACCGTAAACGGCTATGCGTACAAGCTGCGATATAACCAACGGTTCTTGTGCCAGCGCGTTCCCGAGCTTCATCCCGGCGATTATGTCTTCAACCGCTTCGAGATTGTCGCCTTCCGCCGCCTTGATGACGGCATCCGCACGAAGCAGTCTTGTGCACGAGCGCAAGCGCTCAAAAAACGAGAGGTCCATTTCAGAGAGAATGGAGAAGTCGAGGCGCTGGATGGGGCCACCACGTTCTGCCATTTGCCGTATCTCGCGCACCAATTCCTGATTTGCCGCGAGGAACCGCTCGACTTCCAACCGCTCTTCCTCAGTCCACTCCTGCGGGCTTTTCTCCCAGGCAGCGTCCTTCTCAAGTACGGGCTCGAGGCTCACAAAGAGAAGATGACGGTACCCGGCAATGATGTCTTTCGCATCTGCCGGGAACAGATCGGTTCCGGTGGTATCTTCCTGTTCAGACCGCAAATCATCTGCGGCACCCTCCTTCCCATCAAGCTCCGCAGCAAGCTTTTCGTACGCGTCAATAGCTGCCGGTCTCTTGGCCTGTGCAAGTCTTGCAGCGAGGTTTTGCTCCGTCACGAATCGCAGCGAGACGTAGATGCCGACGACGATCATCGCC
>CAZGCA010000081.1:0-27553 GCA_964524145.1 uncultured bacterium
GCGCTGGACAAAGTGAATATCCAAGCACCATCCCCATTGTACCCAATGCGCCGAATACGCGTCAATTGGAGGGGAACATCGGCCCGCTTGCACTGTGGCGACACTCCGTAGCTTGGGCGTCTCGCCCAAGAGACCTTAGGCAGGACGCCCAAGCCGCGCAAACCGGCCCTCAAGCACCGCGACGCGCCCCCGCTCCACAGGAGCGGACATGTTCCGGTCGATTTGACATCGAACAGAGGGTCGTCTATAATGGTTCGAGAGTCTCGTCGCAGCCCGATTCCCTGGTGAGAAAGCCGGTGTCGGGTGTGGCGGCAAAAGCAAAGAAAGCAATGCATATCCCTGGTTGATCATGGACACAGTGTACCGGTCTCGTCCTCAATCGAGAGGTTCCTCGTGGAGATGCCGATTATCGCGTGGTAGTGCACAATCTCACTGAGAACGCGTTATAGGCGAGGCCGGATAGAAAAAGAGCTATGGCAGAGGTTATTCCGTTTAGGGCGTGGCGATACAATCCTGAGCTTGTAGGAGACGTTGCATCCGTTACGGCTCCACCGTATGACGTTATCTCGCCCCGGATGCAGGACGAGCTGCTGGCGCGCCATCCCAACAACATCGTGCGCCTTATACTGCGCAAGGACGACGAAGCCGAGGGGAACAAGTACTTTGCAGCAGGAAGCGAGTTGCGCCAGTGGTGCGAGCAGAAGATACTCGCGCGTGACGATACGCCTGCGATATACGTCATGGAACACGAGTACGTCCATCGCAACGGCGAGACGAAAACACGGGTCGGGTTTACGGTGTTGGCCCGGATAGGTGCAGATATACTCGGCCACGAGAAGACGTTTGCCGCGCCAACAGAGGATCGGTTGAACCTCGTCCGCGAGTGCAGGGCGAACCTGAGCCCGATATTCTCATTGTACGCCGACCCTCTTGGGAAGATTGCTGCGATCCTCGAGAGTGAGCGTCTCTCCGAGCCGGCCATGGTCTTCGCGAGCCCCGAAGGTGTCACGGCGAGGATGTGGCCGCTCAGGGACAGAGCCAGGATCGAGACCGTTCAAGAATACATGGCCGACCACAAGGTTTTCATAGCAGACGGACATCACCGGTGCGAGACGGCTGGGCTGTATCGCGACGAGAGGCGTGCGGCGGAGGGCACGAACCCCGAGGACGTCCGATCGTACGACTACGTAATGATGTACTTCGCGCGATTCGAGGATCCGGGACTTGCCATATACCCGTGTCACAGGGTGCTGACAGGGGTGCTGGAAGGGTTCGACCCCGAACAGTACATCGAAGCCGTGCACGCGGACTTCGCGATCGAGCCGGTCGCGGAGGGTTCGCCGCGCGACCGCGCTGCTGAGGAGCTTGTGCGCCGTTTGGAGGAACTCGAGGACGCCACGCACGCCTACGGGCTCGTGATGAAGGACCGTCCTTTGTACCTCCTAACGCGCCGGGAGCACGTGCGGCCACGCGTCGGCAACGAACATTGCCAGGAATGGTACCTGCTCGACGTCTCCGTGTTGCACGAACTGTTGTTGGGCAAGCATCTCGGCCTCCACAACGAGGTTGGCAAGCCTGTTCCAGTCGAGTACACGCCGAACGAACAGGATGCTATAGCCAAGGTGGATGACGGCCAAGCGACACTCGCGTTCCTGGTTAACCCGACGAAAGCGACTCAGGTCGCAACGATAGCGCGGGCACGCGACAGGATGCCTCACAAGTCAACCTACTTTCATCCAAAGCTGCTTTCGGGTCTTCTGATAAACACGTTGGAATGAAACGGAGATCGCACGAGTATTCTCGGATGACGCTCGAAGAGAGAACTCAAGCTACTCGCGAGCGTGCGGTACTGGTCGGCGTGCGTGTCGGGACAGAACCTCTCTCGGACGTAGAGGAATCGGTGAGCGAACTGCGCGAGCTGGCACGGACGGCTGGTGCGGAAGCCGCGCATTGTGAAGTCCAGAACCGGCGGCGTCTTGACCCCGCGTACTTGATAGGCAAGGGCAAGGTTCAGCACCTGGCCGCTCTCGTTGCGTCGCACGATGCCGACCTGGTCGTCTTCGATATGGACCTGACGCCGGCGCAGGCGCGGAATATCGCCGGGATAGTAAACACGAAGGTGATCGACAGGACCGAACTGATACTCGACATCTTCGCGCAGCACGCGCGTACACGCGAGGGCAAGCTTCAGGTCGAGCTGGCGCAGTTGGATTACCGGTTGTCGCACCTGGTCGGCCGCGGCGAAGCGCTGTCCCGGTTAGGCGGCGGAATCGGCACACGCGGCCCTGGCGAGCAGAAGCTGGAAGTCGACCGGCGCAGGATTCGCCAACGCATCACAAGGCTCAAGAAGGAGATCGACCGCGTCGCGCGAACGCGCGATACGCAAAGAAAACACCGCAAGCAGCTCGAACTGCCGACCGTGGCGATAGTCGGCTACACCAACGCCGGCAAGACGTCATTGCTCAACGCGCTGACAGGTGCGCACGGGTTTGTTGCGGAGATGCTGTTCGCAACGCTCGACCCGCGCATGAGGCGCGCCACTCTGCCGAACAACCAGGAGATCATACTGTCGGACACGGTCGGGTTTATCCGCAAGCTACCGCATTCGCTTGTCGCTGCGTTCAGAGCAACGCTCGAGGAGGTGGTCGAGGCCGACGTGCTCCTGCTGGTGGCCGACGTCAGCCATCCCAACTTCCGGGCACGGATCGAGGCTGCGGAACAGGTGCTTGCCGAGATCGGGACGGGAGACAAATCGACCATTGTCGTGCTGAACAAGGTTGACCGGGTACAGGACGAGATGTGGCTGCACATGGCCCGGGAAGAGTATCCGGAATCTGTGTGCGTCTCCGCGAAGGACGGCACCAATCTGGACGGGTTGCTCGAGCAGATCGCCGCGCAGCTTGCCGACAGGCGGGAAGAGGCGACGTTCGCTATCCCGCAGAGCGAACCGCACATCCTTGCAATGATCCGTGGAGGCGGGATCGTGCTCGACGAACAGCACTTCGGGGACCACGTGGTTATAAGCGCCGAGGTTGGACGGGCGCTGTGCTGCAAGCTGTCGAGGTACCGAACGTGAACGGCGACAAGGAACTTGAACATACGGTGCCGCGTGTGCGTGTGGCGGCAATCATAATCGAGGGCGACGAGATACTTCTGGTCAAGCACCGCAAGTACGGGAAGACGTATTGGCTTCTGCCGGGCGGAGGGGTGGATTTCGGCGAGACAATAGGCGAGACGGTCGTGCGCGAGGTCAAGGAGGAGACCAACCTCGATATAGAGCTCGATAGGATCGTCTTTCTCAACGACAGCCTGCCGCCCGACAACCATCGGCATGTCGTAAACATCTATTTCACGGCCCGGGTGATCGGCGGCGAGCTGAAACGGGAGGAGGGCACCCTTATCGAGGACGTCCGGTTCGTGCCGATGGCGGAACTGCCGGACCTGCTTTTCTATCCCGATATACGTACGGAGCTTCTCGCCGCGTACCGGGACGGCTTCCCCGTTGCGAAGTACCTGGGCAACTTGTGGGACTGAAAGGCAATCGTATGGATCGAACCATAGTGACGAAAGGAGTGGCAGCAGGATGCAATACAGGAAACTAGGCAAAACGGGTATCGACATTTCTGCGTTGGGTTTTGGTGCGATGCGGCTGCCGATGAAAGACGACCATGTCGAGTATGAGTCAGCAGTCAGCGTGATCCAGCGTTCGTTCGAGCTTGGGGTCAACTTCGTCGACACGGCATACATGTACTGCAATGACGAGAGCCAGATCGCTGTCGGCAAAGCTTTGAAAGGGTGGCGCGACAAGGTGTACCTCTCGACCAAGAACCATTACAAGGGTGAATCGGGCGCGGAGTGGCGCAAGCTGCTCGATATATCTCTCGAACGGCTCGACCAAGAGTACATTGACTTCTACAACATGCACGGGCTGACATGGGAACAATGGTCCGGTCCCGTGACCAAGAAAGGCGGCCCGTTCGACGAGGCCGTTCGTGCGCGCGACGAGGGGTTGTTCCGGTACCTCTGTTTCTCGTGCCACGACACGCCTGAGAACATGAAGAAGCTGATAGATACGGGCGAGTTTACCTCGATCATCCTCCAGTACAACCTGGTGGATACCGCGAACGAGGGAGCGATAGACCACGCATACGAAAAGGGGCTCGGCGCCATCGTAATGGGTCCCGTGGCGGGCGGAAGGCTCGTCGAGGGGGCAGAGCGGATACGCCAAGAGCTCGGCGGGATAGCTGCGAGCACGCCCGATCTCGCGTTGCGGTTCGTGCTCGACAACCCCCACGTCACGTGCGCCATGTCCGGGATGGGCAGCATCGAAATGGTTGAGGAGAACTGCGCTACCGCGTCGCGCGAAGAACCTCTCAGCGACGACGAACGCGAGCGCATCCGCGCCATGATCGAGGAGAACAAGCGGCTGGCGGACCTCTACTGCACCAACTGCAAGTACTGCATGCCGTGCCCGAACGAGGTGGATATCCCCGCCAACTTCTCGCTCATGAACGCGTACCGGGTCTACGGACTCGAGAAATGGGCCAAACAGATGTACTCGAGGATGGGCAAGGACAACAAGAAACTCCCCGCGTCCGAATGCAAAGAATGCGGCGAATGCCTCGACAAATGCCCCCAGAACATCCCGATCATCGACCAGCTCAAGGAAGTCGCAAAGACGCTGGGGGAAGAGTAACGCTGCCTCGGTTTCTACTCTAACAACCACCGGGATCAGCAATTGGTTTTGCACTTGAACAGAAAGCATTTTGTTCTTGACAAATGCAGAACAATCATGTATATTGTTTCAAAGTTGTGCGTTTCGTAGCACGTATTCTACTTCGGCACTGAAAGTAAACCTTCGGGCTGAAGGGGAGGAGATGTGGCAGAGAACGAGACGAAGTACGTTTCCAGACTTTTCCTATCCCAGATTATAGATGAGCGCACCCTCCAACTGATACAACTGGGCCTGAGCCAGGAGCTTGAAAGAGGCACCATTATTGTGGAGAATCGAGAGGGGGCTTGGCATCATATTCCTCTTCCTCGTAGGGAAGTCTACTGGTGTCCTTTCTGTTTCTCCTTGCGGACCGAGCTTGGCGGAGAGGAGCTGTGTAACAAGTCAGACAACGCGATCGCTGAGCAGGTGTACAGAAGAGAAATTGTGGGTGCTCGAGAGTTCACGTGCCACATGGGTCTCACCGAACTTGCGATGGGCATACAGGTTGGCAGCGATATCTCGGCCATCTTCATGACGGGTGAGCTACTCAAGGAAGCGAACCGTGAAGCGGTTCGGCAGAAGGTTAAAGGACTCAAGAAAAGGCTGAAAAAGCAGAAGCTCACCGAGTCCCAATTGTCCGAGCTTGAGCGAAAAATGGAAAGCATCCCGGTTGCCGACGACTGTACATTGACCGAACTCAAGAACCGGCTCGGTGAACTTGGAGGCTATATCCGGAGCCTTGCCGATACGAAGTTCCGTTTTGAGAAGCTCCGTCATGATTTCCGCTCACTTGGCCTTATGATTGTAAGAGGGAACGTTGAGCTTATTCTCGACCATTGCCTCGAGAAGGACCCCGATCCCGAACTCCAAGAGCTTTGTGACGACCTGGAAAGCGGCCTGGAATACCTCACGCAGCGTGCTGATGCGGACGCCATTTATAGTGGAATTGAGAAGGGTTTGAAACCAAGACTGGTGATACGGCACACGAGCCTTTACGAAGTACTTCGGCGAATAAAGAGAATGCTGAAGCGAGAGGCAGAGCATAGGCATATAGAAATCAATATCGGCCCTGAGCTTGGACAGGTAAAAAACATCCAAATGGACGAAAGCAGCATGTTTGTTGCGCTGAGCAACATCGTGCAGAATGCCGCCAAGTACACTTATCGGGGTACCGATGAGAATCCCCATACCGTTGACATCGAATACTCGCGCGAACACAGTTGCTCAGAGCGGATTGCGATTGAAATAGCCAATTTCGGAATGGGCGTCGCAGTGGATGACAAGGAGCGCATCTTTGCGCCGTACACTCAGGGCAGGAACTTCGACCGAAAGCGATTCATCCCCGGTACGGGGCTGGGGCTCTACACTGCGAAACAGATCATAGAAGAGCATGGTGGGGAAATCGACGTGTGGTGCGAGACGTTCGACCGCGGGCTGACCGCTGAGCAGCTCGCCGCAGCGGAGTACGGCACTCGTGGATGGAAGACGGTGTTTACCGTGACATTGCCCGTGCGTGGGAGGTTGTTCTAAGGATGAAATACGATGCACTGAAGAAGCCGGTTCGGGGGCTGTTGCTGTGGATTGATGACGAGAGTCACACGGTGTATCCATATGTCAAGAAGTTGTGCAAGGAAGGATTTGCGGTTGAGCTCAGCAGCACGCCAAACGAGGCGCTTGATTGGCTGGAAGCACGTATCAACTCCAACAAGGCTCTGCCGGACGTCATCATACTGGACATCTGGATGCCTCCTGGTGTTAGCGAAACGAGCCGTCCGGAATTGAACAACGCGTCTCATCAGAGCATGGGAGCGGCATTATTGAAGTATCTGCAAACCAAGAAGATGAACATACCCGTTATCGTCGTTTCGGGGGTGCTGAATAATGAACTGGTTCAAAGCCTGAGCAGCTTCAAGTGCGTCGGTGATAGTGGTAGAATTATTCCGAAACCACCAAGAACAAGCAATCTCGTTAGGATTGTAGAATCACTGGTCGGGGAATCAATCAGTGGAAGAAGAACGGCAAAGAATCAGTAGTCCTGCAGAATACCAAGCAGGGGACTTTGTTTCCCGCGTTACTGAGTACCTGGAGGAGGTCGAGGTTCTTGTGCCCGACGTATTTCGTCGCCATTCGTCGGCAAAGGAGTTGGTATTCGCCCTGTTTAGCCGGCTCTTTCCGAATGCTGGTGTAGTAATAATCGGAGAGTGCATCGGTGCGCGTGGGGAACGAAAGCTGACGATCGTAGAGCGATACCCTAAGAGACTCCAGAGAAAGTGGTGGGACACCTCAGAATGTCTCAAGGAGGGAGAATCTGTGACCCCTGGGAAGGAATACTACTCCGCCACGAGGGGTGACAAACCACAAGACCAGGTTCCATACATAAGCAATTTTGGAAACCTGATAGAAGAGTTCAAGTCCCTTTCTGACAAGGGTCTCGTAGTGTTTGTGTTCCGGCCACCATTCTGTGAGCCCGACTTCGATTGTCTGTCTGCTCTCGTGTTCTGGAAACCATCCCCTGAAGCCGGGGACGTGCGCAATTATCCCGGAACGTGGGATCAGGATCTCATGCGGCTCATCTTCCTTCCAGCAAGGATAGCGCTCTTGTACGGCGCTTACGAGAATTGGGAGCTGGCCTATGATCTGGGCGGCGCGGACGTTCTCTTCGCGGAGGGAAGGAAGTTGCTCGACATGTGCAAGGGATTTCCGGAAGTTGTTCCTCCTTTCAGGGTGTTTTACAACCACTTTGAATATCTTATTGCCGATGTCTGGACCCGGAAGGATGAGCACAGTCGCGAACTGCTGAAGGAGAGCATTGAGAGATATGGAGATTGGTCGACGATGTATAAGGGCGGCAGCAAGAAGGAAGCGAATTCGATCATGAATCGCGCAAGGAAACTGACCACTCCCTAGCGCTCGTAGGGCCGTTTGTGAGGAGAGAACGGACTTTGACCGAGCAACAGTTCAAGAGGATAGCTCAACAACTAGAGAACGTAAAGAGCACGTTGAGAGACATCCTGCAGGACGTCGAGAGAAAGAAATTCTCCAAGGCTTATGTGCGTGCGAGACGCCGGGAAGTTGTGCGTGTATTGGGGGAGTATCTGCGCTGCTCGCAATCAGTTCAGATTTCTGGGGGGCAGCTATTTGCATGGTTTGCGATACTTGTCCTCTGCAGCAGGGTTCTCTTCGCGAGATTGGTGGAGTGTTTGGAAACGCCGCCGGAAGAAAGAACCGACACGCAAACAAGCTGTTGCACACGGTTCATCCAGTATCTGTTTCGTGTTGTTGCGGAGGCCCAGCTTGAAATCGCAGTCGAGCTCTCAAAGGGGCCAAAAACCGAAGAAGCACTGTCTCGCGAGCGGGAGAGGTGGGTCAATGACATAGAATACTTTGCAGCCCTCACCTTCATGGTGGCGGAATATGCGCACCGTCAGTTCGGTGTGAGTCGTGCATTTGAGATCGACCGGCATCTGCAGGCCATATACACATCAGAGGTAATCCTGTACACAACGAAGGAAAGATATCGTGATCACCTGTGGCATGCTGTTCGCGTATGGTTGCTAGGGCTGGTAATAGGCGAAGCGTATGACCTGTTTAACAAGATGTGGATACATCCCACCAGCTCTCAAGGAGGAACCCGCTTGTCCAAAGCCCAAGCATTGGAGAATTGGACTATTGCGGCGCTGTTTCATGATATCGGTTACGCACTCAAGATCTTTGAGAAGATAGTCGGCCAGGTTTGTTTTCTGCAATCCCCACCTATCAACGGATTGAAGGAGAACATCAGAGATACTATCGATAGCGAGGTCAGGAGGTTCGCGAACTTTGCCAGTGGTGAGACGTGCGAGTTTCTCTCGCTGAAGCCAGCTTCGGAAGAACTTGATCACGGAGTCGTTAGTTATTCACACCTGCACAACATTCTAGGGTCCTATGCCGACGGCGCGGCTGACAAGAAGGCATATGAACCGGCACTTCGGGCAATCGCGCAGCACAACAGATTCGACGAACCTGTAGCATGGAAGGTCGATCCAATCTCTGTCCTTTTGATTCTATGTGACGAGTTGCAGGAATGGAAACGCGAACAGGTCGAGCCGAGGCTATTGCAGAAGGAACTAATTGCAGGGCTCAGTTTCGACAGGGCCGGCTCTCTTCCTCGCACCCGTTTCGTTAAGGACCTTAATCTGTCAATCTCTTTCTTCGTGAGACTTGGAGAATCACGTGCCACACCGAAGTGTTCCCTGCAACCAGATACAGTGCGAAAGCTAAAGATTTCCATGCGCTACGAGGAGAACTGGGACCGAGAGACTGGTGAGTTCAAGTTCCATGTGCCATATGTTTGGCTGTCGCGTTCGCGAAACTTCCAACGTGCGGACTTAACAGGCTTTCCACTTTCGGTCATGCTCATAATGATCCATCCCGTGCACGACGACCTTGTTAAGCTTAAGCAACATGAGTGGGAGCTGCTCAAAGAATTCTGCGACGAGAAGGATGACGATGACCAATATCGCTTTCCCTGGATTGAGCGTTGGATTGATGACGCACGGGTTAGGCACAAACCGTTGAACGATGGTAGCCAAGAGAGTCTTACTCTGAGAATAAGCGAATTGTCGCACGAGCCAAAGCTGCTATTCCGGTCTGCCGAGGATATTCTGAAAGGGTACGAGGAGTGGCGTAACCACTGGCCGCAGAAGACATCCATAGCCGACCCACAGGGGACTGCAAAGAGCCTCGGGGAAGAGTAAGAAGTGTCCGGACTGTCCTGCTGAACCTGCCGGAGCTGGCTGGATGCTGGCGGGGAAAAGGCGGTTCGTTTCGCACAATCGACCCACATTGGCCGTGGGATAGTGCTGGAAAAGGTGGCGGAAACGGTGGCGGTTACCCACGGCAAAAGGGATTGTATCCACAACGTATCCACAGGAGTCGTCTCGTTATGAAACCGGCCGGGCACGTAGTACCGAGTGACCGGTTCCCCTCCGACAACCTGTAACCTATTGTCCCAAAACCGCTTGCGCCCTCGTGGGATAGATCTACCGCTTTGTCTGCCTTCGCTCCGGGGTGTTCGAACTAGTACTGACCGGCAACAATCCACAGGCGGCGCGCCGTTCTGTGGATTATTCTTTGGCCTCCTTGAGCAGCCTGTCTATCTCGGCCAACAGCTTGTCGGGTTCGACAGGCTTATCGAGGAATGTCTGTACGGGCAGATACTCGCCGTCTTTTTCGGGCGAGAAGGCCATGTCGGTCTTGACGCCGATTGCGCTGAGCATGATAATCGGCGTCTTGGAGAGTTCAGGGTCCTTCTCCAAAGCGTAAGAGACATGAAATCCTTCGGTCATGTGCTTCATCATGACGTCGAGGAGAATAAGGTCGGGCTTTTCGGTCTTGGCCTTCTTCAGCCCTTCCTCGCCGTCAGATGCTGAAATCACTTCATAGTTGCTTGCGTCGAGCACCACCTGTGTGGCCTCCACGAAATCGGGGTCGTCGTCGATAATCAAAATCTTAGCTGCTGGTTCCGGCATGTTGTCTTCCCTCTTGTTTAGCGCCGCAACGAATCCTTCACATGGCGCATCCTCGAAGCGCCTCCCCTTCGGACCATACTCTAGCAGAAGGACCGGGTAATGTCAAGTCTTATCCCCGAGGTTCTGGCCATTATGCCGGGAATTGACAGGTGGAACGGTTCGGTGATACTCTCGGCGACACCAGAAGGGACACGCGACAGAATGAACATATTGCTTATCGCACTCGACACGTTGCGCGCGGACCACATCGGGTGTTACGGGTACCCGCGCGACACGACGCCTTTCCTGGACGAGTTTGCTCGAGACGCAACCGTCTTCTCGCATGCGTTTGCGCCTGCCATTCCGACACAACCCGCTTATACAACGGTATTCACGGGACGTGAGGCGCTCGATCACGGTATTGTCGCTCACGGCGGCAGATATGACATTCGTCCCGGGATACCCATGCTGCCGGAGCTTCTCAAGGCCGAAGGGTACGAAACGTGTTGTGTTTCCACCTTGCCTCGCATGAAACCGTGGTTCGGTAGGGGCTGGGACGAGAAACGCGATCCGTCACGACGCACACGCTACATCCAGATGGTCCCTGCCGACGCAATCAACGTCGATGGGCTTGACTGGATCAAGAACCGTTCTCCGAACGGGAAATGGTTCCTGTTCCTCCATTACTGGGACGTTCATACGCCATATATGGCGCCGCCAGGGTACCGGCACCGGTTCTACGCTGGGAACCCGGGCGACACGACGCACCATTCGATGGACGAGTTCTATACCCAGCCTTTCGCGCAATGGTGGGCGTCGTCTGCATCGGATGGCAGTGGAGAGGTGTTCGAAGGGTGGATCACCCGGCTGGCGCAAGAGGCGGAAGTTGAGAAGATTACCGACGCGGAGTTTCTGGTGTCACAGTACGATTCGGAACTGGCCTTCCTGGACGATCAGCTCCGTGCGCTTTTCGGAGAACTCGGGACGCTTGGTGCGCTCGACGATACCGCCGTGGTGTTCTTTGCCGATCATGGCGAGGAGATGTACGAGCATGGCATCTACTTCGACCACCACGGGTTGTACGAAGGCAACATACGGGTACCGCTCATCATGCGTCTTCCCGGCAGCCGAAAACAGCCGGCCACGATCGCCGAGGAAGTAGTGCACGCGGACATATCGCCGACTATTCTCGATCTCGCAGACGCCGACATTCCGGCTGAGATGGTTGGGCGCAGCCTGGTGAACCTTGTTCGGGGCGAAGATGAGCAGCAACACCGTGACGACGGGATCCTCTTGTGCGAGAACTCGTGGATGTCCAAGTGGGGTCTCCGAAAAGGTGGGTACAAATACATCAAAGCGCGTGCGCCCGATTGGCACAGCTTTCCGCCCCAGGAGCTGTATCATGTTGCGGCCGATCCCAGCGAGACGAGAAACATCGTCGAGTCGGAGACCGGGATCGCCACAGAGATGGACGAGGAGCTTGAGGCGCGTGTCGATGAGGGCTGCAAGAAGTATGGCCGCGCTCAGGACCCACTTGTCGAGCAAGGTCTCTCGCCCATGGGCCGGCGCGCGTTCAAATGGATCAAAGAGTCTGGGTACTGGTAAGGGAAGCGGTTGATATACGCCGGCCATGGCGTGCCGCGCCCATCTCCATCCGCCACAGTCCGAAAAGGCATTTTACCCGTTTGGGGCTTGTAGTGTATAATATCGTGTGGATTGTCGGAGTGCAAACGGGTGAATTCCAAGAGACGTGCCCGTAGCTCAATCGGATAGAGCATCGGATTTCTAATCCGACGGCTGGGGGTTCGAGTCCCCCCGGGCACGCCATATACCAGAAATCGAACTTTCTGCTCTTCCATCGAGCCGTTTAGCCTCAAGGCTCTTCGGCTGTCTCAACACGGTCTGTTGCCCGATACATGGGGGAAATGCTATAATGCGTCCTTGGGAGCGCACGGAGGTTCCTTTGATTGAGATTTTGGTAGACGTTGTCCTCAATTCGCCGTGCCGGCGATTAATGGTGAGATAGAAAGTCCCAGTAGATCTGTGCGTGTGCGGTCCTCTGTACCGTGTCCAACGGAAGTGTTTATGCCACGTGGGAAATGCCGTGTCCCGGCGGTTGTAGCCCTGCTTCTGGCTTTCGCATTCCTTTGTGGATGCGGTCCCGGCACGACTGACACCTCCGTCTCCGCTCCTGCCGGTTCCGAAGATACTGATAAGGTCCGCGTGGACCTGACGATTTGGAGCGGACAGTACGAACAGGCTTTCAAGAAGGTCGGCAGGGATTACGAGAAGCTCCACCCGGAAGTCCGCGTCGTTGTCGAAACCGTGCCGTCCAATTTCTACCAGGCCTGGCAACAGACGCAGCTGGTCGGCGGGACGGCACCGGCAATAATGCAGTCGCACTGGGGCAACCTCTGGGGCAAGAGCGGGCTGATCATATGCTGGGACGACTACATCGACAATCCCAACCCGTACACGGGCACGGTGTGGAAGGACTTGTTCTATACCGAGAACGTCGACTACCTTCGCGACGAGGCCGGCAGGGCGTTCATGTTGCCCTACGACCTGGTCTTCACGGGAATCTATTACAACAAGACTATCTTCGAGCGCCTGGGTATCGACAGGATCCCGCGTACCTGGTCCGAGTGGTTTCGCGACATGGATACTAGCAGGCGGGCAGGAATCATCCCGCTCGCGTGGCCGGGCGCGGAAGGTCCGCAACTCGAGTGGGTCTGCAGGATGCTCTTCGACTGCTTGTGCCGGGACAAGTTCGCGACGGTGAACCAGCGGCGTGCTCACCCGGAGGAGACCTACCCGCCGCTGACAGACCCGACTCACGGCTACGGCGAGGTGCTTGACGGGGAAGAGGCCGCAATAGCCTTCTCGAACGGCATATTCGACCCGCTGAACAACCCCGAGTTCGCCGAGATGGCGCACCAGCTCAAACGGCTCGTGCCATACCTGCAGAAAGGATTCAACGGAGCGGACCTGCGCGAGGTGTCCACACTGTTTCTTACCCAACGAGCCGTCATGATGCTCGACGGCACGTGGAACGTCATTCCGTTGCAGGAGGACATAGCGGAACTGCAACCCGAGGATCAGTTTGAAGTCGGCATGTTCAGGGTGCCGACACTGACCACAGACGATTCGCCTCTGGTTGACGCTCCGTTTCGAGACGTCGGCGGCCCCGGGGGCCTCAAGTTTATCGTCACAAAGAAGATGGCGCCCGAACGGGTCAAGTGGGCGGTCGATTTCGTGCAGTACCTGACATCCACGGATGTGGCAGACTACGTATTCAGCCACACCAAACTTATTGGCCCGTCGAATCTCAAGAACGTGGACACCGGCTCCCTATTCGCAATCTTCAAAGACGCGCCGATCGTCAAGATGGACGGCTACGTCCCTGACGAGCAGGCTCTCGACGAACTGAAAGCGTACTTGCAGCCTTTCTTTGAGGACGACCTTACGATTGATGAACTGTTGGAACGGTGGCACACGATCTATAGCCGCGGTACGGAACGAAACATAGTCAAATGGGAATGGGATATGGATCTCGCCACCCTGGAAGAATGACCGGCGGATGAGGAGCGGGTCGCGGAACGCACTACAACAGGGCGCACGAGGAGATCGAACCGGCAACGTGAGCAAACTGGTGAAAGCGATTGGCAGGAACAAGCACGCGTATCTGTTCCTTGTTCCGACCTTCTTGTTTCTGGGCACGTTCTCGTACTACCCGCCCATCTCCGCGATGATTCACGCCTTCTTCAGGTGGGACGGGGTCGGGTCGGGCGTCTTCGTCGGGCTCGGCAACTTCCGGGAGCTTGTCACCGAAGACGAGTTCTTCATCCGGTCGTGCCTCAACGTCTGCATCCTTCTCACGTTCAACGTGCTCAAGACGATCACCATGCCGTTCCTGGTGGCGGAACTCATCTACTGGCTCTGGAGGGAACGGGCGCGCTACGCGTACCGCGTGATCTTCATCCTGCCAATGGTGACGCCGGGAATTGTTGTGACGCTGCTGTGGAAGTTCATCTACGACACGCATATCGGCCCTCTCAACCGGTTCCTGACGGGAGTAGGTCTCGAAAACCTCGCCATGCCGTGGCTCGCGAGCACCAAGATAGCGCTCTACTCGCTCGCCGCAGTCGGGTTCCCCTGGGCCGGCGGCATCGGCGTGCTGATCTACCTCGCCGGACTGCACAACATACCCGCCGACATCTTCGACGCCGCACGCGTCGACGGGGCCGGCTGGTTGCGACGTCTCGTGCGGATCGACTTCCCGCTCGTTCTCTCCCAGGTCCGCGTGCTGACCGTCATGACGGTGCTCGGCACCATCCAGGGGTTCGAGACCGTCATGATCATGACCAAGGGCGGCCCCGGATTCTCGACGCTCGTCCCGGGCCTCTACATGTATCGCCAGGCGTTCCAGTACGGCCGGTTCGGATACGCTACCGCGATAGGCCTGCTTATGTTCCTCGGCATCCTGTTCTTCACCTACGCTAACCTGAAGCTGGTGAGATCGCGAGAATGACGCCCACACGCAAGATGGTTCCGGAGATCGGACGGCATGCCGCGTTGATTGCCCTCGGGCTATTGACCCTGGCCCCGTTCATTATCATGCTGAACATATCCTTGAAGAACGACGCCCAGTTCTTCACCGAGTTCTGGACGCTCTCACGACCGATCCAGTGGGGCAACTTCGCCTACGCATGGGATATCGTTTCCCGCTACATTCTCAACAGTGTCATCGTCTCCGGCGTCTCCGTCTTCGGCGTCCTGTTTATGGCGTCGTTGAGCGCCTATTCCTTCGCGCGGTTCCGGTTCCCGGGTCGTGGGCTGCTCTTCTTCATGGTCATCGGGCTCCTGATGATTCCCGGGGTGCTGGCTTTGGTCCCGCTGTTCAGCCTCGTGCAACATTTTCCGCTTGCCGGCGGCAACAACATTCTGGGGCAGGGAGGCAGTGGGCTGCTCAACAGCCGGTGGGGACTCATACTCCCGTACATGGCTGGCGGCCAGATCATCGCCATATTCATTCTGCGCAACTTTTTCGAAGCGATCCCGCAATCGCTTTTCGACGCGGCACGTGTGGACGGCGCGTCGGAACTCCACATCATTCGCCTCGTGGTCGTGCCCTTGTCGCTCCCGATACTCATCACCGTCGGCCTGATGGTGTTTCTCGGCACATGGAACGATTACGTGTGGCCGCTTGTCGTCATTCGAAGCCCCGAGCTGAGGACGCTGCCCGTAGGGATGGCGTTTCTTCAGGGCGAGTACGAAATCAAGTATGGACAGGTTATGGCGGGCTACACCATCGGCTGCGTGCCGTTGCTTGTGCTGTTCGTCTTCACCATGAAACACTTCATCCAGGGATTGACACTGGGTGCCATTAAGGGATAAAGGAGGCTTTCCATGAATGCACACTTGTTGAAGCCGGCGGCGGCCATCGCTGTCATTTGCGCGACGTTTGCATTGGGCAACGCCGACGCGGCTCCTGTGACACTCGAGAACGATTCGCTTCGCGTGAGCGTCGTGCCCGGGTCCGGTCTGACCACCGTGCTCGACAAGCAGGCGGACGTTCTCTGGCGCATGGATCCTGCCGAGAAGGCTGCGGGATACCTGCGCGTCATCAACCGCAACGACTTCTCGTGGATGAAAGAGGTCCTGCCCGACGAGAAAGGCACCGACGTCTTCCGCGAGGAGCTGCTGATAACCATTGGTCCCGGCGACGGTGACGAAGAGATCGTCTTCGAGAATCCGCCGGAGACCGGCACCGCGGACGACTACAGATTTATCCGTCTCAAGGCCCCCATAACCTCGCTCCGTGCCACCGATCTGACTCTCGAGTACCGACTGGCAGACTCGGCCCCGGACATCGAGTTCCTCGCCATGATCGACGGCCCGCAACGGTTTCTTGTCAAGGAGGTCGCGTTCCCGACGGGGTTTTCCGTCGAGCCCGACGAGAAAGGCTACTTGGTGGTGCCGCATTGGGTCGGGCTGATCATCCCGAACGGCCTGTACGAGTTCGACGTTAACCGCAGGGTGTACCAGGGATCCGGCCAGGAAGCCTACAACATGCGGTTTACGGGTGCCGCCAAACAAACCGGGAAAGACGCACGGTCGGCCTTCGTCGTGCCGTTCGAATCGCTCTACACGAAGATCAACATGAAGAGTCGCGATGGACGAGTGAGCGCGACACCGCGCCTGTTCCGCGTCAACCGGGCGCTCGACGACTGGAAGAAACAGTATCGGTTCCGCTACCACTTCATACCGGGCGGCACCTATGTCGACATCGCGAAATACTACCGCCAATGGTCGATGGAACACGGCTTGTTCCGTTCGTACAGAGACAAGGTCGCCGACCATCCGCAGATCGCCGAGATGTTTCTTCCGTCGGGCGGCGGCGGCGGCGGGTTCTTGTTCTTTCAGAGAGATTTCCATTTCCGCAAGCTCACCGAACGGATCGCCCAACTCAAGGCCGCCGGCGTCGAGAAGGCCAACTTCATGCTTTACGGTTGGGGCGGCGATTACCACAGAACGCCCGACGTGCTGCCTGCCAACGAGGAGTATGGCGGTAACGAAGCGCTTATCGAGTTGTCCGAGGCCGCCCGCGAAGCCGGATACGACATCACCATGAACGACATTATCATCGGGTCGACCGAGGCGGCACCGTCGCACAGCGAGCAGTTTCTCGCGCGACAGCAGAACGGAGCACCGTACTTCTGCGGCACCTGGGGCACTGACGCGTACATCATCAACGCCGAATGGCAATACAAGTTTATCGAAGATCACCTGCCCAAGATCATCGAGCTGTTCCATCCGTCACGCTACTACTACGACGGCCAGACCAACATGCCGCCTTTTGACGATTTCAGTCCCGAACATCCCCAGACGTTCGACGACGACCTGTACTGGCGCGGCAGGATATTCGAGCTGACACACCGTTACGTGGGCGTGCTCGGGTCCGAGAGCCCAAACGATTGGGCCGTGCCGTACCTCGACTGGACGTACGACGGTCGCGACGGGTACGACCTCGACGAGGGACAATACTCCGACGATCTCAAGGGTTTCATTACGCCGCTGTGGCATCTCGTCTACCATGACGCGCTCCTGCCTCGACAGGGATACCGTGCCAACTATCGGTCGAACGATCAGTTCGAGATCGCTGTCCGGTCGTTCCTGAAATCCGTGCGTGCCGGCACGTTTGTGCATATCCCGGGCGCGGCTGGGGGTGGCGGTGACGGCAACGTCTTGAGAAAGTTGACCGCGGGCAAGAGAGCGCACCGCAGAGATGGGCTGAAACAGTGGGACGATCTATCGCCCGAGCATAGCCGCGACATAGTGCACGCCGCCACACAGCCGTTTCTCAAACGCATCTTCTACGAACCGATGACAGACCACCGGTTCCTCTCGGACGACTATTTCGTCGAGTTCTCGCAATTCGGAGATGACGTGAAGGTCTACGTGAACGGCAGCGGCGAACCCTTCAAGCTGTCGAAAGACACGACACTCGCGCCGTACGGTTTTCTGATCGCGTTCCCCACTCATGAGGCGTACGCTGCCGTGAAGATGCACGGCCGGAGTATCTCGTCCCCGCTTCTTGCCGTGGCAACCAGCCGCGACGGACAGCCGCTCGATGAGTCAGGCGAGGTCGAGGTCGTCTGTGGTTTCGGCGAGGGCAGCGTTCCGCTGAAGAACGGTCACGCGCGCGCAACGCTCGACGACGGGACAGTCTTGAAGCCCGGCAGAGACGGCATCTTCTCGATTCCCGCCAAGCCGATGACTCCCCTTACCGTACGCTTTTCGGAGAAGTAGGAAGACGGTTTTGATAGACCGTTACGATCCCGTTGGACAACTCGCAACCAGCCACTAGCAACTAGCAACTAGCAACTAACAACTAGCAACTGACCACTAACATCCCAACCCTCCCCCTCCGGAACAGGGAGCGCATGCCTGGTGTCCTCCAGAGGGAGAGGGTGGGAATCATAGTTGTTGCTCTCCCGCTTTTCCACTCTCTCCTGCTGCGAGACAGCACGGAGAGAGTCCCTCTCCACAATAAGTGATCACGGCGGCGCGCTACGCTCGCTGGCCCGCCTCCTAACCGTTGCCGTTCAAGCTACCGAGAAGCCAGGAATTCGGGTCGTCGGGATTGTACTTGTTTACGGGGAATCTGCCCGGGTATCTTTCGAACTCGGCGTGCCCGTCCATGTACAGGACATTCGAGCCGCCGGGCACGTGGTTGAAGTTTACCACAGCAGCCTTGCCTTGCGCGCCCGGTACTTGCACCGCCCCCTGCAGCGCGTCCCACATCACCGGCACCTCGCTCTGCGAAACCGTTGTTGCGGCTGGGTTGTTTATATCCTTTATCGAGAACCGTTCGATACCTTCCTTCAGCCGGTAGACAGTGCCGCCGAAGTAAAAGTTAATAGCGGCCATGTACGTTGCGGCGTTCGTCGCGGTCAGGTTGCCGTACACCAGATTTGACCAGAGTCCTCCTCCAGGAACGGGCGTGCATACAGACGCGAACGGAATGTCAAATTTAAGGTCGGGGTTCGTGGGAGCATGTATGGCCTGGACTACAATGGCTGCTTGACCCGCGGATCGAACCAAGTAACCCAAATATACGTACGACCGCGATAGACCCAGCAGATAGTACAAGCATTGGCGGTTTGCCTTGCGGGTGTCCTCGTCCGCGTAAGGGTTATTGACATCTTCAACCGCGTCCTCGAACAACTTCACCGGGTCGCCTTGAGGTACCCAGGTTTCACCGCTATAACCGCTAATCGCCCCGCTATCCGACGGGCATATCATGATCCCCATGTCCGTCCAGTACTCAGGGTACAACGCCTTCGCATTGACCGAGTTGAAGAAGCAAAACCCGTTCATCGGCGGGAAGCTGCCGTTCCACTCGTTCGCGTACATCTTGAAGATCAAGCCCCACTGCTTCAGGTTGTTGGCGCACGAAGCGCGCCGTGCCGCCTCGCGCGCTCGCGCAAGTGCCGGCAGCAGTATCGCCGCAAGGATGCCAATAATGGCTATCACCACCATCAGCTCGATCAACGTGAATCCATTCTTTCGCTTACTCATTCTAATGCTTTGCCTCCATTCCGTGACCGCGAATAGTCGCCGTCAACGTTGTCTTGTTTCCCGTTGGTTGTTTGTCGTTCCCCTCCCCTCCTTTTGCCTTTCCTGGCACCTTCCCGCGAAGCCTGCTCCCGCGTAGGCGGGAATCCAGACAGTCAGCACCACATCCCGCACCGGGCCAGGATGCCCACCTTCTACCCGGCGAAAAAAGCGGCTTACGCCCGTGCGCCCGCTGCCTTCTTTCTGACGAAATACGCTGCCAACGCCGCCATGACCAGTGCCATGACGCCAAGACCGACATACGAAACCGTGCTCACAGCATCCCCGGGGTCGAACGGCGGGTAGGGGGGCACCTCGTTACCAGATAGCTGGAAGGATTCAAGAGTTGTAGTGATAGCCGCCGGCGACGAAGGCGCGGCTTGCTGTGCCACACCCACCTTATTCATCTGGTTGGGACCTATTGGAAAGTTCGTGAGAACCGGCGAGCCATCCACATAGAAGGTGGCGTTAGGCGGCGTTTGGTCATCAACCACAACCCGCAGGGTTGTGTCCGCCGGCGTCGCGGCCAACGGTGTTGACCAGGGTATCCTGTTCCCACCTTCCCTATTGACGGCTCCCACTGCCAGGCACGGCCCCGGAGGCCATTGTCCCGCAGGTATCAGAAAGGTACTCAGAAAGGTCGTGTTCATCTGGCCACAGGGTCCGAAGACCACGATTGGGCTTTCACTCACTCCTACTTTCACTCCTAGCAGAATTATTCCACTCCAAGCCCCGGGAGCTGTCTTCATCCCCTCGATAGTGGCCGCATCAAGCACAACCGTTATGTCAAGTCCGCTTGCGAACGTCGGAGCAGGAGCAGACGGGGTTAGCAGGAAGGCGTTTCGCGCCAAAATGTTGAGCCCCGAGGGGTCTACGAGCGACAACTGGGAACTGCCGATAGACTCAGTCGCGTCTCCTCCTAAGTTCCAATCGTGAACGAAGAATCCCGGACTCAGTTCTCCGACATCCGCTTCATCGAAGTCCGTCTGATACGTCCCGGCGAATGCCGCGGCCGGCGACAAGACTACCAGCAACACCACTACGCTTACTATTCCATCTCTCATTGCATGTTACTCCTTCCCTCGGTACGGTACACAACACATCTCCCACACATCACCATCTCACTACTATAGTATCCCAAAAGCCCGTCCCGCGCATGCACAGAACGGCTCAATATAGGAACATATCGGCCTGTTTGGCCCTCTCTATGAACCTGCCTGGGAAGATAACCCTTGACGAAACTCTCGAGGTGAGACTGACGTAACCTGCCGAAACCACCTGGCGAAGCTGTTAGAACAAGAGAATCCAAGGTGGCCGGCGATCTCGCCAATGCTCATCGGACTCCCGCCAAGCATCCCCCGGGCCAGTTCGAGGCGGCGCTGCGAAAGGTACTCTGCACACGTCACACCCGTCTGCTGCTTGAAAACGGTCTTGAACCGGCTCTTGCTCAGGTAGACATGCGCGGCGACTTCATCGACCGATAGCTTCCGGTGACAGTTGGCATCGATGAAAGCCATAGCTTTCTGGGCACGCACAGCATCGCGCCTGTTGGCACCATTCGGTGCCAGGATTTCCCGAAACTTTCGCAGCGCTTCAATGAAACACTCTTCCCAGGCCACCGGGTCCGTGACACGACTGAGACGGCTCAGGGTGGATGAAGCGATCCGCTGAACAGGCCCCGTTGTCACGGCGGGTCGCATTCGTTGCCCTTCGACCACCCTGCCGACGACGTAACAACTGAATCCTACAACCCACGGCATGTCTTCATCTGCAACGCGGCCACCAAGAACCGCAATCCTGCGAAGCAGTTGCTCGGACTCTTCCGCAGAAACGGTGCCCAACTGCGCGACGCGTTCGGTGCCAATCTGCATGAGTTCCTCACGTGCCTGGTCTCCGCTGAGCTCACCGTACCCCCGGGAAGTGGCCGCCGACGCTATCTCGGCGACAGCATCATCGTATGACTGCGGTGTCTTCCCGATATGTTCCAGGACGGTACCCACTCCCGCAGCGGCGGCAACGCCCAGTTCCGTCTCGATGCGCCGACAACTGCGTTCGGCGGCCTCGCGCAGCAACAGCCGGAAATGCGCTTTGTTGCGAACCGTCCTGGCCGCCACGAGTGTGACGATCCGCTCCGGAACCACTGCCGCGGTCACCGAAGACTCGAACTTGCTCATAGCCTCCTCGACAAACCCCACGGCCCGGGCGGCCACCTCGCTCTGCGTCTCGGCTCGAGGTGTCCCGCCAAGTTCGAGCACCACCGCCGTCGTGGGAATACCGCGCAGGTGCAGTATGCCCGCCTTCTCGAGGATGCCCTCGACAGCGCCGATTCGGCCTGCAAGCATGTCGCGGACAATGTCCCTCTTGATGTGCGGCGCCAACTGCTTTTGCAGCAAAGTCCTCTTGCGGTGTTCGAGCATGCTCTCCCACGCAAGCGTCAGCGTATTGGGCAACTGGCGAAGCTCGCTCTCACGCACCACCGGAAGCGCGTAATACCCCTCCCGGAGTTTCGGCAAATCGACCTTTCGAGCAAGCTTCCGCAGCTTCTTGACCACTTCCGAGAAGTGTTCATCGGAAGGAGCGTGTCGGAGCACCTGACCCATTACCCACACGCCAACCGGTTCATCGCCGTCGAACAACGGCAGCGCAATGTCGGTTATTCCTGCGTGGCAGGTGTAAACACGATGTTTTCCCGTTCGCATCACCTCACACACAGCCCGAAAGTTTGACGCGTCACACGGTTGCTTGTGGCGGGGGAGGCCCTCCTTCTGTGCGGCCCGGTCGACGCGGTCGCAGAACGACAACGTTCCTCCCTTCTCTTGAGGTCCTTCATAGTAGTAGTACGTCTCGAAATCCTTGCGGGTAAGGTTGGCTGGCGGCTTACCGGCTTTGCTCTTGCGCCAGTAGAAGGTGCTGTCCATCCGCACCCAGTCGAACGCCTGCGAGTGCAGCGTGTAGACCAGTCTGTTCCGAAGTTCCTCGAAGCTCGGCTCGAGTCCGGGAGCGTCCAACATCAGTTACTACTCCTTACTGAAATCCTGCACTGGCTACGCGAGCGAGTGTGCGTAGATGCTCACGGCATTTGTGACAATTTCCCGCAGCCAACATACCAACATTATACCACTCGGACAACTCCTCCCCAAGACAGAAGCACAACTTCAGCCGAACGGTACATCCCCAACCCACATGCTGCGTGCCCAGCAGTCACTCCGTGGCAGAGAACTGCCGGTCTCCGGCCCCGGCGCCGTCCGGTTCGAGTAGGATGCGGAAAGCGAAATGTTTGCCCAGCTCGGCGTCGTCGATCCTGATGTACTCGCGGTCTAGTGTATGAGCTACCACGCCCGTCTCGGCGCCCGAGGCATCGAGACCCCGAACGGATATCTCGCCTATGTCGCATGTGCTGCAATCCGTCACTCTTATTGCAAGCCGCGTTGCAGGTTTCACGCTGCCGCCCGGCGCTATGGGAATCAGGTCTACCCGCTGGTCGCCGGGAATCATGATGACGGCTCCGTCGGTTTCGAGCGCGCCCAGTCCGTGCTTGACGCCGCGACCGTCGATAAAATCGTACGCCGGCGATTGCACGTAGTCCGCACGCGACCCGGCGTCCATAGCCGAGTAGCAGAGAAAGTCGCGCGGTCTTCCGGACTGCCATGCGGCCCAACCGTATTGCGGAAGCTCGAGCTCGACACCGCCGACCGTCAGATCGAGCGAATCCGGCCGAAGGTTCGAGTAGATCTCCAGCCCGTTATCCCAGACCGTGTGGAACTGGATGCTGCCGTCCTTGAACTCGTATCCGTTCGCGATAGCTTCCTCAAGCGTGACGAACTTACCTGACCCGTTGCGGTACTCGATTCGCGTCGGGCTCATCGACGGCCCCAGATAACGTGTCTGCAACTGCTGCATCACGTAATACTCTTTCACGAACTCTTCCGTCTCGATAACCCGGTACATCTGGTTTATGCCGCCCGAATGCGCGAACGCGATCTTGAACGCGCGCGCGATGTCGTGCTGCTCCTCGGTCATGTTGACTTGGCACCCGCCGAGACACACATCCGACAGGTTCGCTTTGAAGAAGCGCGATTCGTACCCGACGCTTTGCAGTATCGTGCGAGGACGTATCTTGAGCAGGTCGAAATCAAGGTACAGGCCCGTCGAAAACCGGCCCACGAACGGTGTCGGCTGTTCGCCTGCAGTCGCGGGTTCGGAGTTGCGGTTGAACTCGCCCAGCTCGGACGCGACGGCGTCGATGATGCCCGCGTACACCATCGTCGAACCGTGACCGCCCTCGCTCATCACCGGGCCGCCATGTATCTCGCGCATCGCGTCAATAAGCGCAATACTGTCTTGATAGATCCCGTTGCTCCACGGGATGACCGCTGTCACAACGTCCTGGAAATCGCAGTCCGTGTTGTAGTCGGTGTGTATCTGCGTTTCGATAGGTTGCGCGACCTCGACCATCTGCCCCGAGACGACGTTCTCCAGACAGTAGTTGGTGTGCAATCCGAAAAGGTAGCCGTTCTCGGTGCAGAATGTCGCGAGCCGTTTCATGCCCTCAGATCCCCCCATACCCTCGTTGGGCGGCAGCACGTGCGGCAGGTTGGTGTCGTACCCGTCGCGTTGCCAGTTGTGGCGGACGTAGAGGATCTCGTCGCAGCGGTACTGTTTCAGCTTTTGAAGAAACCCAACGGCATCGTCAAACGACCCGCCGCGGCCCAACCATGCCGGATGGCCGTCCCATTGGTCGTATACGATCTTGGACGTGAGCTCGGCGACCCCCGCACCCGTCTTGAAGGGCACGTCGGGCAGTACCTCGTGTATATCGGGCGACACCGTGATGTACAACCGCTCCTGTGTCGACGACTTGTGCGTGCGCGGCGCGTACGATGCTGTGGCAGCGGGCTCGCGCGTAAGCTCCGTCATGTTTAACGCGCCCGCTGCACGGGTGAACGCAAAGTCAAAGAACGATGTAGCGAAAACCGTTTCAGCATCAAACGTCGTGACTACAACGCCGAACTTGCCGGAATGCGGCAGGAATATCGAGCGCGACGCGGCCGTCGCGTTCGAGAAATCGCCCGGTATGATGTCCGCTAACGCCCCGGTCAGAGTGAGCACCAGAGTCTTCTGCTCGAGCTGGTATACTACCGAGTACGCTCCGTCGGAGAACCGACAACTCAACGTCGTCCCGTCAAGTTTCGGCGTGCCGGATAGCGTTCCTGCAACGCCCGCGACCGTCCCGCCTGCACACGGGTCGAACAGCTTGCCGTTGTAGCGTCCCGAGATGGCGAATACTCCCGAGGAAGGAGTCACGGTGTAGACGATCGTGGCGTCGGAACCCGAATACGTCAACTGGTAGCCTTCTCCCTCTTGCCGGGCGGACACCTCCCCGGTCGTTATGGGAACGGGCCTTGCCGTCGCGCCGGGGCGCAGGTGTTTCGAGATCGAGTCGGCGCCGACACTCGACGCACACCATAGAACAAAGAGAAAACCAACTGCCAATCTTTTGCTGTCCATGCCGGTACCTTTCACGCCTTGCCCGTTCCGCACGTTCACGGTTTTCCCGGCACGACGAAACGCGTCCCTATCTTCTCGTCCACAGTCTGGCCGGCCATGGATTCAGGTATATCGACGTTGAGAAACTTCTCCAACTCGTTCTCCAGCAATCCCGACTTCCGCGCCAGGTAGCCCGATTCGCCAAGAAGCTCGTTCTCGTAAAACTCTATCTGGTACAGCTCCCGAGTGAAGTTCGGCGGGTACTCCATCGCCTGTTCAGCGGCTGCAATCTCGCGCAACCTGCCCGTGATACCGCGCGATTGATCGGCGAACGATCTCGCCTTATCCAACCAGTCGCGCGCAGCTTCCAGGTCGCTTTTCTTTGCCGCCACCTTGGCGTTATAGACGTGGTCGTAGATCGTCGAGAGCACCTCGAGCACGCTCGCTTCGTACTCGTAGTACAGCCCGGTAAGCCGGACCGCCTCTATCTTCTCCCGGTAGCTATCGCTCAGGGCTTTGTCCGCGGCTTCCGCTGCAAGCTCGGCGGCTTCCGCTGCCGCACGCTGCGCTGCCGCGAACTCCTTATAGAACTGCTTGCGGCCCGGCGGCTGTTTGAGCGCGACATAGTTGTGATAGCGGTACCGGCCGTTCCCCGGCGGGTTCTTAAACCAAAGAAAACAGTACTTCGAGTTGTTCCCGCTATACCCGTACAGGCTCGATGACGCTGTCTCGAGCAAGTGGATAGCCCTACCCATCGCATCGCCGACGTTGCGGCCGTAGAACGCGCCTGCCACTCGCGTCAGCTCGTTCTCGAGCTCGCGCTCGAACGGGTTCCACATCGCCCGGGCATAAGCCGTCACCGTCACCTCCGACCGTTCGACACGAATGTCGGGCATCATCCCGACCGCGCCGCCCAGGTCGTTCGCGATCCAGCGTTGCGCGTTCCACAGGTACTCGGTCTTGGGTATGATCCGGTACGGGGTCATCTCGTCAGACCACGCCATCACCTGGTTCTCGATAACGAGCAGCGAGTCCGGGAACGCTTTCTTGAACGACCGCATGTAGACGTTGCGGTAGAACGCTTCTTTCATGTTACCGTATGGCCGTACCCAGCCGAGTATCCTGTCTGCCGAGGCCAGCCGCAGCGATTCGCCGAGGTACGGATCGGCTTTCCCAATCATTCCTACCAGTTCCTGTGGATTGCCTCGTACGCACCAGACGACGGGCCGCCATTGCAGGCCCCGCTGTTCGAGACTCTCGACGACCGCCGTGGCGAGCCGGAGTTCCGTCAAGTCGCGTTTTCCTTCGCATCTCGGGCACAGGCATGCGTCCGCCGAATCGAACTCGCCCAGGTTGACGTTGTCAACGTAGACGTCCCCCTCTTCGAGCACGTCCACAAAACGGTTTACCAACCATGCAAAATACCGACGCGTCTCCTCGTGCGCCGTGCACTCGAAAGGAACCGCCCCGCCGCCGCCTTCCACGTTCGACCGGCCTCGAGTAGGTCCCGCCTCGCACTGCGGGTTTTCGTCGAGGAACCCGGGAATCTCATCGCCGGTCAGCTCGCGCAACAGTTGCTCGAACCCGCCCGGGTACCAGTTGACGCCTGCGTACGGCCGCGGAAACACCTGGGCGTGAACTTCTATACCGCGCTTGTGTGCCTCAGCCACCAGCCCGCGAAGCTCGTCCCACGTAAACGCGGCCCGATTCGCACCGGCCGGCAGTTTCCCGTTGAGTTCGTTGAACGCCAGCGGAAAGATCGTGAACTGGTTCATCCGGTTCTTTGACATCCACGGCAATATCGTCCGCCAGTTCTGATACGAGTCTATGAACCAGCTTCCACGTATTCGAAACGTGGGCTTCTGCACGAGCGGGTTGTCCGCCAGACCCGCAACGCGGGTTCGGAACTCCTCCGAGCTCACTCTGTCGATCCATTCGTGCGTGTCCGCGGGCGCGAGCGCGTTCTCGGGCAGCGAACAGAACGACAGCGTCGATTCGAGAAACGCGTAGACGCCGTACAGCACGCTCGAGTTCACGTGCGCGGCCGGGTGCTGCTCTTTCTCCTCGAACTGCATGTTCCGCCAATCACCGGCCATCCGTTTCGGGCTGCTGCCGCCAAGCAGCACGTGGCCGTTGCCGGCTATAACGAGCACGTCGTGATCGCGACCGGTCGCCGCCTTGGGAAGAAGACGGACCGTGAACCCTTCGGGATCATCGCCGAGCTGGATCTTATTTTCGGCTGCCAGATCCGCGACAATCGGGTTTGACTCCGTCGTACCAAGGACGAACAGGAGATCGCCATCGATGTTGTCGCTGGCCCCAACGACGGGAACCCGTTCACCTGTAGCCTGCCGAACGTAATCCTGAAGCTCCGACGCCGCGAAGGTGTCCGTCGGATTGTCGCCCGCGACAATACGCATGCCGCTACCGACGTCGTCGCATATACCCGAGGTGACAGACGTTGACGTAACACAGACTGCGGCAAGCAAAGTCAATAACGAACGCAGCATATACTCTTCTCCAGGCGCTCTGAATTCAAGAAAAGGAGCTTCCACCTAAATCGATCCTCTCATGGCAATACTAACTGCAAGCACTCCGCCAGGTCAAGTCCGAGGCAACGAATGCCATTTCAGATACTTTCTTACTTGAGGCAACAGGTCGACTTCACAGGGCGGGAACAAGCTGGCGATTTCGCTCATACCTTGACCCCTGCATACCCCCGCTTCGCCTCTCTCAGACCATC
>CAZGCA010000082.1:0-23757 GCA_964524145.1 uncultured bacterium
CCCCCGGTGCATTACCCTGAAGCCCGGACGCAGAACCCAGAAACACAAACGCCGCTCCTTCTTCCTCCTCGCCGTTGTCGTAGTAGTAGCTGCCCACAATAACGTCCGCGTACCCGTCGCCGTTTACGTCACCCGCGCCCGATACGGACCAGCCAAGAAATGCTTCTGCCTGGTTCGACTCGGCCATCCACACGCCCGTATCCCCCGGTGCATTACCCTGAAGCCCCGACGCAGAACCCAGAAACATAAACGCCGCGCCCTCATTGTCCTGGCCGTTGTCGTAATCGTGGGCGCCCACAATGACGTCCGCGTACCCGTCGCCGTTCACGTCACCCGCGCCTGATACGGACACTCCAAAATCTGCACCTGCCTGGTTCGATTCCATGGTGACGTCCAGCCGCAGCAGGCCACTCGACACGCCGAGCGGTGGGGGAACGTAGAGCGGGTCTACCGTCAACGGGTAGGCGGCCCCGTCGTCGGTGATGGCGATACGCAGGGCGGTACTCGGTTCTCGGGTTTCGGGTTCAGGGTTTCGGGTGAGGTGCATCTCGGCGGGGAGGAGCTTGCCCCGCGCATCAGCGATTACGAGCTTGGTGTATTGGAGCACTTCGCGGTCATCTTTGCGCGTAAATTCGACAGCTTCGCGGGAAGAGCTGAGTCGAGCCACTACGTCGCCACCGAAAAGCCCCTGAAGCACGAGGTCGCCTTCGCCTGGCGGACGCTCAGTTATGGTAAACCCGTGTTCCAGGCCTTCCTCGCTGTTGACATACCACTCTTCGATACCGGGATAGGTGTAGGTGACGCGGTTCGTGTGGTCCTCCGCGGCAGGCGCAACGTGTGGGACAGATCGCATCGAATCAGGCCGACCCCAGCTCTTGAATCGCCAACGTACGTCCCAATCCGGATCGCTTGTCTCCCGTTCGATGATCTGCACACCGTCGTCACGGAAGTACGCGCGAAGATTATTGGCGCGGTTGGTGGCGTGGAGCCCGCCCGGCGCGCCTTCGATAACGCATTTCTCCTGGTCGGTGATGTTGTACTCCGACTTGCGGATGTTCTCCTGAACCTCTCCCCACCACGACGTCTGCTTCAGCGCCTCCTCGCCCGTCTCGGCAGCCGCTGTCTCTGCACCAGCGCCGGCTAGATGAAGGCTTTCTGCCATACCGCTACCCGCCACCAACGGTGCAATGGGCTTTTCGTGCAACGCCAACACGTGATGCCTCTCAATGCGCTGCACACCCCCGGACACCGAAAGGAATAGTACGATGGCGGCTGCAATCAGGAACGCGTGCCGTTTCATTGACCAATCCCCCCAAGGAATTCGCTGTTATCCGTGTCGCTCAGACCTAGACATAGCAACACAATAATACCGCGAAAGGCCGTCTGCGTCAACCCTGCAATCTCGAATGGACTTTTCCTCCGTGGGAAGTATATACTAAGAACGCACGCAGATGCGTTATAGGTGGGACGTTGCGAGGGAGTGTACTGATTGTGTATGGAGGCGCCATGAAATACTCGATATTGGCAGTGATCCTGGTAACGGTGAGCGCTGTTGCTGTGGCCCAGGAGCAGGGCGTAAAGAGCGTTCGGTTCCAGAAGACCGAGTTGGGCGAAGCCCATCCGTGCGAGGCAGCGGCCATCGTTGACGTGAACCGCGACGGTCGGCCCGACGTGGTGTGCGGAACGCACTGGTTCGAGAACCCGGGTTGGGTCCCGCACAAGATGCGCGACCTCGAGCCGATCAATGGCTACTACAACGCATTCGCCGAGATGCCGATGGACTGCAACGGCGACGGGTTTGTCGACGTCGTGACCTGCGGCTGGATGAACAAGACCATCGAGTGGTACGAAAACCCCCAAGGACAAGACGGCTTATGGGCGCAGCATCTCATCGAGTTAGCGGGCAACGTCGAGACGTCGATGATGGTTGACGGTGACGGTGACGGCCAGATGGACATATTGCCCAACCTGCCGGGAGGAACCGTCTTCTGGTATAGCCTCGACCGCGACGCGTCCGGCAAACCGGCGGGCACGTTCACGCGACACGATGTATCGGACAAGAAGGGCGGTCACGGACTTGGGTTCGGCGACGTGGACGGCGACGGTCGAGGGGACATCGTGCTCAGCCACGGGTGGTACAAGGCTCCGGAGGACCGGTTGAACGGCGCGTGGGAATACCTGCAAGAGTTCCAGTTGGGTGGCGCCTCGGTGCCCATACTCGTCCACGACGTCAACAACGACGGTCTTCCCGACCTGATCTGGGGTGAGGGGCACAACTACGGCCTGTACTGGCTCGAACAAAGCAAGGGCCCTGAAGGCAACCGCCAGTGGACGAAGCACGAGATCGATAAGAGGTTCTCTCAAGTCCACTTCCTTGCGCTTGTGGATCTCGACGGCGACGGCAAACCGGAGCTGATCACCGGCAAGCGGTACAAGGCGCATAACGGCAATGACCCGGGCTCGGACGACCCGCAATGCGTCTACTACTACACCATGGACCCGAAGGGCCCCACGTTCGAGCGTCACGAGATAGACGTCGGCAACAGGGCCGGGATAGGGTTGCAGACAGCCATCGGCGACGTGAACGGCGACGGCAAACCCGACCTGGCGTGCCCCGGGAAAAGCGGGTTGTTTCTCTTTACCAACATGGGAAGATGAGACCAATAGAGGAGAGCAGCGGGAATGAATTCGCAGGTAACGGTGGACCGGGATCAGATCGAGGTCTTCTGCCGTAAACACCACATTCGCAAGCTTTCTGTCTTCGGTTCGGCGTTGCGCGACGATTTCGACCCGGACAGCGACGTGGATGTCCTGGTGGAATTCGCCCCAGGGCATACGCCGGGTCTGGAAATCGTGGACATCGAGGACGAACTGTCGCGTCTCCTCGGCGGGCGGAAAGTGGATCTCGTAAACCCCAAATACCTCAACCGCCGGCTCAAGGACCGCGTCCTGGCGGAAGCCGAGGTGCAATATGCCGAGAGATGACGGAGTCTATCTCGGTCACATGCTGGATACGGCCCGCAAGGCGTTGCTGCGTGTCGAAGGGAAATCCCGCGCCGAATGAAGTCCATATAGGAGTAGCCAATGGACAAGGAGCTCATCGTTCGACTGCACGCCGGCTTCGAGGAGATGGTTCAGACGGAGCAGGAGATCGGCACCGAGTTCTGGTGTGCGCGCGACCTGCAAGTTCTGCTTGGCTACGCGGAGTGGAGGAACTTCGCAAAGGTCGTTGACAAAGCCATAACCGCTTGTCAGAACGCCGGATACAACCCGCGAGACCATTTTGTTGGGATCAACAAAATGGTCACCTTGGGATCGGGCGCCAGGCGGGAGATCGAGGACATTGCACTCACTCGTTACGCCTGCTATTTGATCGCTCAGAACGGCGACCCATCGAAGGACGAGATCGCTTTCGCCCAGACGTATTTCGCTGTGCAGACGCGCAAACAGGAGATCATCGAAAGGCGACTGGCCGAAACGGAGCGCCTCAGCGCGCGACAGAAGCTGACGCAATCCGAAAAAGAGCTTTCGGGCATGATATTCGAGCGTCTTCGCGAAGGTCAAAGCTTCGCCGTCATTCGAAGCAGGGGCGACAGGGCGCTTTTCGGAGGACGCACGACCCAGGACATGAAGGAGAAGCTCGCTGTCCCCGCGCGCCGGCCGCTGGCGGACTTTCTCCCCACCATTACCATCAAGGCGAAGGACTTCGCCACCGAGATCACCAACTTCAACGTCACGCAAAACGACCTCCGAACCCAGTGGGCCATCAGCGGCGAACATGTCAAGAATAACGAGGAAGTGCGCAAATTGCTCGTCGACCGCGGCATCGTTCCCGAGGAGCTGCCGCCGGCCGAGGACGTGAAGAAGGTTGCGCGCCGGTTGGCCTCCGAGCAGAAGAAGCTGCCGAAACGGGTGGAACGACTCAAGGGCGTACAGGAGACCCAAGAGTGATCGAGTTCCGCTTCGGCCCCAACCAGGAGTTCGAGGTCAAGGCCATCGGCGACGTGAACGGCGACGGTAGACCCGACTTGGCGTGTCTGGGGAAAAGCGGGCTGTTCCTGTTCACCAACAGGGGAAAATGAGGCGGGAGCCACGGCTCGCGATGGTGGGCAATCGTATGAAGAGGTGGAGTCGAAGGGAGTTTCTCGGGCTCGTCGGTCGCGGGACTGCTGCGGCTGTGGCAGGTGGCGCTGCGATGCGTCCGGCACGGGCCGCTGCAAGCGTCGGGGCTAACGAGAAGATCGTCGTCGCCCTGATCGGCTGCGGCGGGATGGGCAACCACCATCTCGACGGGCTGGTCGTCCGCAAAGACGTGGACATCGCCGCTGTCTGCGACGTGTACGCGCCGAGAGTGGCGGACGCAATCAAGAAGGTTGGCGGCCGGGCGGAAGGGTACAATGATTACCGGCGCATCCTCGACCGGGCCGACATAGACGCTATCTTCGTAGCCACGCCGGACCATTGGCATACGCTCATGGCGATTCACGGGTGCCGGGCCGGTAAGGACGTCTACGTCGAGAAACCGCTTTCGACAACGATCGCCGAGGGCCGCGCAATCGTCACCGCAGCACGCCGGTACGACCGCGTCGTGCAGGTGGGCACGCAACAGCGCTCGATGCCAAACTTCAAACGAGCCGTCGAAATAGTCCGGAGCGGCCGGCTTGGCGCCGTGACGACGACCCGGGCGTGGATCGGTCCCAACGGTGTGATGGGGTACGAGACGCACGAACCTGTGCCCGACGGGCTCGACTGGGAAATGTGGCTCGGGCCGGCTTCGTGGGTGCCGTACAGCCCACAGCGGTTCTTCGGGTTCCGCGCGTTCCACGATTACGCCGGCGGCGAGCTGACGAACTGGGGCCCGCACCTCGTTGACATCGTCCATTGGGGGATGGGGCAGGACAGACCGCTGACGGTACAGGCCGTCGGCGGCAGCTACAGACAGCTGTCCGGTTCGGACGATTACGAGACGCTGGAGGTTGTTTACGGGTTTGACGGGTTCACGATGACCTGGCAGCAGGCTCACGGGCTCGAATACGTCGGCAAAGGTTACGGTACCATGTTCAGGGGCACGGACGCGCGGCTGATGATCGACCGCAACAGCTACGTTGTGCTGCCGGAATCGAAAGGTATCCCTGAACACAAACCGGACGAGTACCACTGGATCGACATCGGTACGCATCACGACAACTTCTTCGAATGTATGCGGACGCGCAAGCGGCCGAACGCCGATATCGAGATAGGACATCGCGCGACAAGTACGTGCCTCTTGGGCAACATAGCACTTGCCGCACGGCGCAAGCTTACCTGGGACGGCGAGAACGAACGGTTCGTCAACGACGAGCAGGCGAACCGCCACCTGTTTCGCCCGTACCGCGCCCCGTGGCGTTTATAAGATGGCGTTATGGAGAGGGATTGTGAGCTTACGGCTAAACAAGCCTCAGCAGACAACTGAATGTCATTCTGAGCGAAGCGAAGAATCTCGCTTCTTGAGGCTTCTTACAACCCGAGATGGTCCGTGTTTGCTCAGGCGGCGTTTGGGTTCGACTGTTTTCATCGCGGTTCTGTGTCTCGCACTCGTCATTTGTCACGCGGCAGGTGCGGGCCAGCTCGACGATCTGGTGAACGCTCTCGCGGGGCAGATCGAATCGGAACGGGTGCGGGCGCGGCAGCATCTCCCTGCCTTTGGTACAGATGCTATCCCGGCGTTGATCCCGTTGGTAAGCCACGAGAAGATCGCCATCAGCAAACCCGCTCGCGACGTGTTGATGGACATCGCCAACGAGGTGTCTGTACCCGGCCGGGACACGGCGCGCCGCGAAGCGTGTCGGCTTTTCATGTCGATGATAGCCGCCGGCCAGCCTGAAGCCACGACGGTCTGCGGTTTGCGGCTGCTCGCCATGACGGTCCCCGACGGGTTCGATGTCACGCCCATCGCCGCGCTCCTTGCTGATCGGCACTATCGCGAGAAGGCGCGTGTCGCGTTTGAGCGAATCGGATCGCCGGAGGCCGTTCGGGCGTTGCGGGAATCTCTTCGAGACGCCGACGCCGACTTCACGTGCGCATTGCTGAACTCGCTCGGCGCGCTTGGCGACTCCGACAGTGTGGAAACCATCACGCGACTGGCCCTGCACGAGAATCCGCGGGTACGGTTGGCCACAGCGCACGCGTTGGCACTCATCGGAGACCCGGCTTCAGAGTCCGCGCTTACCAAGGTTGTCGAGAAGGCGGCCGAGAAGCATCGGCCGGAAGCCGTCGATTCGTTATTGTTGCTCGCCGATTCCGTCGTACGCAAGCATTGCGACAAGAAAACGGCCCGGCGCATCTATCTTAACGTGCTGAACTCGTCGGACGAGGAAACGTTGCGCAGCGCGGCTCTCGTGGGACTGGGAACGGTGGGCGATCTCGCTGTTATCCCGACCGTTCTTGATGTGCTCGACGCAGCCGACGAGGACGCGCACATCCGGTCGAGCGCCGTCGACGCCCTCAAATGTTTTGAAACCAGGGGCGTGTGTGCTCGTGTGCGACGCGAGTATGTCGACCGGCCGACAAAGACGCAGTTGGCGGCAATCGAGGTGCTCGGCGCGCGCGGGAACCCGGAATCGCTGCCGCTCCTGATGGAGGAAACGCAGAACGATGACGAGAGGGTTCGGCTGGCGGCTTTGCGTGCGCTCGGCGACCTGGGCCAACCCGGCGCGTTGGATACGCTCGTCGAGGCGGCGCAGACGGGTTCGGTCGATGAGAAGGCCGTGGCCATCGCTGCCGCAGCCGATCTGGCCGACACTCTGAAAACGCAAGGCAAACGCGATGCTGCCGGACGGGCATACACGCACGTGCTCGAGCTGGCTGCCGACGACGCGATGCGTTCACGCACGCTCCGCGGGCTGGCAATTTGTCCCGTTCCGGAAGCTGCATCCGTCGTCATATCGAACGCGGACAATCCGGAGCTGAAAGACGAATCCATCCCGGCGTTGGCCGCGGTTGCCGCGGTCCTCGAAAACGCAGGCCGGAAACGCGAAGCGCTGCAGGCGTACGAGAAGCTCTACGCGCTTGGCCCGTCGGTCGAGGAGATGCGCGCGATCGTGCCCAGGATGAAAGCGGTTGGGTCGACGATCAACGTCGCGCGCGGTCTCGGATTCGTCACGAGCTGGTGGCTTATCGGTCCGTTCAGCGACGAAGGAGGCGAGGGGTGGGGGACGGCATACGTCGGGGAGCCGGATGTCGACGTGACCACCGCTGTGGACTCGAAAACGAGCTGGAAACACGTCGTCACCGCCGACGAGATGGGCAAAGTCAACCTGCTTGCGACGGTCGGTCGGCACGACCACGTTGTGGCGTACGCTTACACCGAGATAGAGGTTGCTGAGGAACGGAAAGCGGTGCTTCGGCTCGGCGTCGACGACGGTGTCAAATGCTGGGTCAACGGCGAGCTGGTTTGGGACAATTACGTCAACAGGCCTATCACCGTCGACCAGGACAAACCGGAATGCCGTCTCAAAGCCGGCGTCAACCGCATCCTGCTCAAGATCAGCCAGAACAACATGGGCTGGGAGTTCTGCATGCGCGTCACCACCACCGACGGAGCCGTGATACCGTTGGTCCAACGCGCCGAGTAGAACACAAACACGCGTCCATGGGAGAAGCGACATGAGCGAGCTGTTCGAGAAGTGTCGATTGGGAAGTCTGGAACTCGAGAACCGGTTTGTCCGGTCGGCAACGTGGGAAGGGATGGCCCCGGATAACGGCGAAGTCACCGGCAAACTGGTCGAGATGTACCGGGTACTTGCCAAAGGCGGCGTGGGCTTGATCATCACCGGGTCGGCGTTCGTAGACCCTCGGGGCCGCTGCCTTCCGGGCCATCTGGGGATCGACAACGACGGCCTGATGCCGGGCCTGCGCACGGTTGCCGACGCCGTTCACGAGGAAGGCGGCACGGTTGTCGTGCAGATCACCCACGGCGGCACTCAGACGCTCGTTGACACCGGCATGCCGCCGGAAGCGCCATCGGCCGTCCAGGACAGGTTGAGCGGCAATGTGCCGGTCGAGATGACCCGGGACGATATCCAGCGCGTTGTGAACGCGTTTGCAGACGCTGCCCAGCGGACTAAAGCGTGCGGGTTCGACGGCGTCCAGTTCCTGGCCGCCCACGGGTACCTGCTCTCGGAGTTTCTTTCGCCGTACACGAACGTGCGGACCGACGAGTACGGCGGCCCCATCGAGAACAGGGCCCGAATAGTGTTGGAAGTGTACGACGCCATCCGCGAACGGGTCGGCACAGAGTATCCCGTACTGGTGAAGATCAACGTAAGCGATTTCGACGATGGGGGGCTCGAAGCGGACGATTCGTTATGGGTGTGCGAACGGCTGGCCGAACGAGGGATCGACGCCATCGAGTTTAGCGGTGGCGTGAACGCTTCCGGCGAGATGGGCCCGATTCGGGCGGATATCGACAGTCCCGAAAAGGAAGCGTATTTCAAAGAGTACGCGCAACGGTTCACACCGCGCCTGACGTGTCCCGTGATACTGGTCGGCGGGATTCGTTCCCTCGACGTCGCCGAGAAGCTTCTCCGGGAAGGGACCGCCCAGTTCATCAGCATGTGCAGACCGTTTATCTCGGAACCGGACCTCATCAACAGATGGGCCTCGGGCGACACGGAACCGGCACGCTGTACCTCGTGCTCGCAATGTGTCTTCGCCGGGTTGAGAGAAGGCGGCGTATACTGCGTACCGTTCGAGGGGTAGCCAGCCGCCGCGTCCCCGAATTCGCTGCATTCAACCTGGAAGACTTGCGCGGCTCACCCCTTCCGGATATACTTGCTGCGAAGCGCTGTGCCGCGGGAGCATTGACAAGCGTAGAGACAGGGAGGTGCAGGACATGAAGATCAGGAGCCGGCGGGTTTTGCATGGTCTTGGTGGAGCAGCGCTGGGTGCTGCGGTTTGTGTGAGCCTGCTGCTTTCGAGTGTGAGCTGGGCGGAAAGCACGAATAAGATCGTCATCCACGCCGACCAGGGGAAGGAAACGATCAGCCGCCATATCTACGGCCATTTCTCGGAACATCTCGGCCGCTGTATCTACGACGGCTACTGGGTTGGCGAGGATTCCCCGATTCCCAACACACGCGGCATACGGAACGACATCGTCGAGGCGTTGCGCAAGATCAAGATCCCCAACCTGCGCTGGCCCGGCGGTTGTTTTGCCGACGAGTATCATTGGATGGACGGCATCGGTCCGCGCGAAGATAGGCCCACCATGGTCAACACCCATTGGGGCGGCGTCACCGAAGACAACAGTTTCGGCACGCACGAGTTTATGGACCTCTGCGATCAGCTCGGTTGCGAACCGTACATCTGCGGCAACGTCGGCAGCGGCACGGTGCAGGAGATGCAGCAGTGGGTCGAGTACCTGACCTTCGACGGGATCAGCCCTATGGCGGACCTCCGCCGCAAGAACGGGCGCGATGCCCCCTGGAAGGTGAAGTACTGGGCCGTGGGCAACGAGAACTGGGGATGCGGCGGCAGTATGACACCCGAGTATTATGCCGGCGAGTATCGTCGATTCCAAACGTACCTGCGCAACTTCTCCGGCAACCAGCTGTACAAAGTCGCGTGCGGGCCCGCGGGCGGAAACTACAAGTGGACCGAGGTGCTCATGCGAGAGGCGGGCCGGTTTATGGACGGTCTGGCGTTGCACTACTATTGCGGTTCGGGCAGGAAGACCCGTTCCGCGACACGGTTCGAGGAGGTCGACTGGTTCACACAACTCGATCGGGCACTGGATATGGAGCAGCTCGTCGCGAAGCACTCCGCCATCATGGATAAACACGACCGTGGAAAACGTGTCGCCCTGGTTGTCGACGAATGGGGCGCGTGGCACGAGGTCGAACCCGGCACCAACCCGGGTTTTCTCTACCAGCAGAACTCGCTGCGGGACGCTCTTGTTGCGGGCCTGACGCTCAACATCTTCAACCAGCACTGCGACCGCGTGAAGATCGCCAATATCGCGCAGACCGTCAACGTCCTGCAGGCCATGATACTGACCGAAGGCGAGAAGATGCTCCTGACGCCCACGTACCATGTGTTCGAGATGTACACGGTGCACCACGGCGCGACCATGCTGCCGCTTGACCTCGAGAGCGACGACTACGAGCTCGAGGGCAAGTCCATCCCGGCACTGAACGCCTCCGCGTCGCGCGATCAGGATGGCCGGATCCATATCACGCTCTGCAACGTCGACCCCAGCCGGGAGGCCTCGGTCACATGCCGGCTGCAGGGCGCGGATGTCTCCCGAGTAGCGGGACGGGTGCTGACCGCCGATACTATCACGGCTCACAACACGTTCGAGCAGCCCGACAAGGTCCGTCCGGTTTCGTTTGACGGAGCCAGACTCAACGGCAAAACACTTTCGATAACGCTGCCGCCGAAATCGGTGACGGTGTTGGAACTGTCATGATATAGAAGTTATCGGTTCAGGGAGGAACAACGAAGCGGAGGCAGCGACATGAACGAAGTGTTGCAGCAGACGACACGCAGGGAATTTCTGGCCCGGTCGGCCGGGGCGACGGCAGGGCTCGCTCTTTCGGGTCTGCTAAGACCGACCGCCGGCTATGCCGAGGGCGAGACGCAACGGCCGCCGAACTTCGTCATCATCTTTACCGATGACCAGGGCTATAACGACGTCGGTTGTTTTGGCTCGCCGATGATCAAAACCCCGCGGCTCGACCGTATGGCCGCGGAAGGGATGAAGTTCACCGACTTCTACTCGTCGTCGCCGGTTTGCACGCCGTCCCGCGCGTCGCTGATGACAGGGTGCTACGCGCAACGTGTCAGTTTGGCAATGATCCCGTCGGAGAAAGGCAGTTGGCGCGGTCTCGTGCTGTTCCCTAACTCGAGCTACGGCATCCACCCGGACGAGATCACCATTGCCGAGCTGTTGAAGGGTCTCGGCTACGCGACGGCCTGCGTCGGGAAATGGCATCTGGGCGACGCACCCATGTTCCTGCCCACCCGCAACGGGTTCGATTCGTACTTCGGGATTCCCTACAGCAACGACATGAAGCCGGCACTGATCATGCGCGACGAGGAGGTGGTCGAGAACCCCGCCGTGCAGGAGACGCTCACCGAACGTTACACGGAAGAGGCAGTTCGGTTCATCACCGAAAACCGCGACAGACCGTTCTTTCTCTACCTGCCGCACAGTATGCCGCACGTACCGCTACACGTCTCGGACCGGTTTCGCGGCAAATCTGCCGGCGGGCTGTACGGTGACGTGATCGAGTGCATCGACTGGAGCGTGGGCCGCATTCTCGACACGCTCTCTTCGCTCGGTATCGACGACAACACGCTGGTGGTATTCACCTCGGACAACGGTCCCTGGTATTCGCAGGGAGAGCACGGCGGGTTCGCGACGCCGCTTCGTGCGGCAAAAGGCGCAACCTACGAAGGCGGCATGCGCGAGCCGTGCATCATGCGGTGGCCGGGCACGATCGCCGCCGGGACTGTCTGTTCCGAACTCGCGACTACCATGGACTTGTTGCCGACGTTGACCAAACTGGCCGGCGGCGCAGCGCCCTCGGACCGCATCATTGACGGAAAAGACATCTACCCGTTGATGACCGCTCAACCCGGCGCGAAAAGCCCCCACGAAACCTTCTTCTACTACTACGGGAACGAGCTGCACGCTGTGCGCAGCGGTCCGTGGAAGCTCAGGCTCCAGAACACGCTTCGCAACGAGGACATCTACCGGCGATGGAAAGACCACAGCGCGAGGATCCCCGAAGCCCTCTACAACCTGCGTACCGATCCCGGCGAACAGAAGACCGTTCTTAGAGACCACCGCGATATCGCCGAACGGTTGCGCGGCTTGGCTCAGAAAGCCCGTGAAGACCTCGGCGATTCTCGCACAAAGACCAAGGGCAAGAACGTGCGACCAATCGGAAAAGTGAGGGGCGATTGAGGAGAGAGGAACGCGCCATGAAGATTTTCTTGCGCACTTGACCGGTGGCGGTGTCATAAGAGTAGAATCAACAGTTGAAGAGGTTGTTGTTCCTCGTGGAGGTTCGAAACTCTTATGACAGACTCAACACTGTTGCAGCGATGGACCGATAGGCGCGACGCGGAGGCGTTCAGAGAGATCACCTCACGCTATGCCGCCATGGTCTATGCCACGTGCGTGCGCATCCTGGGCAACGCCACGGAGGCGGAAGACGTGGCCCAGGAGTGTTTCGAGACCCTCGCCCAAACCGGCAAGGGACCGAGGGACCATCTGGGAGCGTGGTTGCACGCCGTCGCCACCAACCGATCCCTGAACCGCATCAGAGCCGAGAAGCGCCGCAGGGATAGGGAGGCCCGCTTTGCCGATCAACGAAACACCCACACGGAAATCGAGTGGAACGACGTCTACACGTATGTTGACGAGGCGATCACGCAACTGCCCGACAAGCTTCGCGTGCCCGTGGTCGCTCATTTCCTCGAAAACAAGTCGCACGCTGCCATCGCCCGAGCCATCGGCGTTCCACCCCGGACAGTAACCTACCGAATCGGAAAAGGTATCGAGCTTGTTCGAAAATCGCTGAAGAAGCGCGGCATACCGGTTGCCACGTCCGCTCTCACCGCCATGATCGCGGCGAATCTTGCGGAAGCTGCGCCGGTGCCCGTTTCTCTTACCGCGGCGTTGGGTAAGCTTGCAATCGCCGGAAGAGCCGGCTCAGCCGCAACGGGGACTCTAGCCGCGCAACGGGTGTCGACACGGCCCGGAACATTGAAATGGCTGTTGGCAATGAGGTCGGAGGCGGTCCTGCTGGCTGTTGTTGTGACGGCGCTGCTCGGAGTCGGTGTGTACCATGGCGTGAAGACGGTCCGTAACAGCGGGCAGTCGGGCACCATTCGCGAAAACGTTGCAGACACGATTACGGACGATGCGGGACCTCCGGATCTACAGCGTACGGATCTCACGGTCGCCGCGTCGACCCTGCCCTCAGGCGAAGCACGCGTATCCTCAGATGACGTCTCCGAGAAGGCACACGTTGTCACGGCAGGAGAACTGGAAGCCCAACTGCCAACGCCGGAAGAACCCGAGCACGACGACCAATATGCCTCAGTTTCGGGTTATGTTGTGGACGATCACGGGTATCCTGTGCCGGATGCCAGGGTTACGGTTGCGCTCCGATCATACACTCCCGTGGATGCCTACGCAGCGAGTACCGACGCTTCGGGCTTTTACACCGTGAGAGGCATTACGTTCACTGGGACGGCTGTTGCGAGTGCGAACGCGCCCGGGTTCAAACAGGAGATCAAATACGTTAAACTCGAGAAAGGCGAACATATTGACAACGTGGACTTCATTCTCGCCAAAGGCGTTACCCTCAACGGTCGCGTGCTGAGTACAACCGGAGGTCCAGTACCTTACGCAACTGTCGAGGTGTGGGGGATCGATTCGGGATCACGCAGCGGAAGTGGTGGCCCTGTGAACGTCGTTGCGACTGATCCTAACGGTTACTTCACTTTGGGCTTCGACTCTGAGGGTATTGCCGCTCTGAGAGTTTCGTCGAACGCATACGGTGTGGCGTTCTTCAACAATGTCCCTGTAGGGCTGGAAGAGGTGGTCGAGCTTAGAATGGAGGAACCAGCTTCCTTGAGCGGAACCATAAGCTGGGAGGATGGCTCTGCCGCTTCAGACGTGTCGATTGGACTGCGGGGTCGGTTCGTCATGGCTGAAACCTTGTGGTCTAGCTATGGTGGTCCGGTAACGGGAATCGCCGTACACCTATCCACAACGACCGACCGCCAGGGCCGCTATCGCGTCCCGGCGCTCCCGCCCGGTTTGAGCTATCTGGCGCAGATTGAATCAAAACATGGCGTGGACCTCGCCTCGGAACACGCCCTGGGCATCTTCAACGCCGGCGAATCACACACCTGGGACTATGTCCTGCGGCGTGGGATGAGAGTAACCGGCCACGTGAGGGGCGAACAGACAGCACGACCACTCGCGGATATACGAATCATCCACGCGTTGGACGGAGTCTTCTATGAGGACAATCGGGTGAGGCGGGATGGGTCGTATGAACTGGATCTCTTCCAATCCGGTGAGTATGTCATCTTTCCGCACTACTATGCCTGGCCGAAGAATGAGATGATGGCCCAATACGGGAAACACGTTGACTGGCGTTCTGGACAAGAGATCACGCTTGATTTCGAGCTGCCGGACCAATTCACTCTCTCGGTCAAGGTGGTTGACACCAATGGTAACCCCGTCGCGAACGCCGAAGTGTCGCGATACACGCTTCTTCCGAGCGGTACTTCAAGCGGATACGGTTGGGGGCACACCGACAAGAGTGGCACCTATTCCTGGGGCGGGTTTGCGCCCTGGACGGAATGTTGGTTCCGTGTGCAGAAGGAAGGTCACGTTCCCAATGAGACCACTCACGTAATCGGGGAGCCGGGGACGGTCCACCCGGTTGAAGAGGTCGTGCTCTTTGCTTCAGGCGGCATCGAAGGCCGACTCGTCGATCCCGACGGCGATCCCATTGGTAACGCCGAACTCCGGATTGGTGCAAAACCCGAAGACGGTGTCATTCGATACCATGGTAACGACAGTGTCTCTGCCAGAGCCGAAACCGATTCCAACGGCGTGTTCGCCATCGCTCAAGGCTTTCCTGCCACGACTGATACGGTGACAATCCATGCGCTCGGTTACGGCGGCACGGACGCTTCCGTGGAGTGCATTGCAGGTCACATAGTGGATCTCGGCGATATCGTTCTGTCCCCAAACCGCTAACACCTGCCGGTCCCCGGCTGCACACATCACCCAATTGGAAGGGCTTCCCCCAACTCGGCGCAAGCTTACACCCCCTGAATTATCATCCGGGGTTGACATCGTCTCGCCCTGTGTGATTACAATAGCCCACGGAGGCCACGCGACTTTCATGGTATCAAAAGCTATTGATTTCCTCAGGGATGTCTGGCATTTTCTCAGAGTCGACATTTGGCGGATCCGTCTGAAGGACCTGCCGGGTCCCAAGTCGTTCTTCATCAAGCAGTTGAGGGTTGTGCTCCTCGCGTTGCGGGGGTTTGACGAAGACAAATGCCGGCTGCGCGCCTCGGCTCTCACCTTCTACACGTTGCTCTCCATCGTTCCCGTACTGGCCATGGCGTTTGGGATAGCGAAAGGGTTCGGTCTCGAAAAAACCCTCGAGACACAAATCCTGGACAGGCTCCCGGGACAGGAAGAAGTGACGACGCGCATTATCGAGTTTGCGCGGTCGCTGCTTGAGAACGCAAAGGGAGGCACGATAGCCGGTATCGGCGTGGTGATCCTGTTCTGGACGGTAATAAAGGTGTTTGGGAACATCGAGAAATCGTTCAACGAGATATGGGGCGTGCGAACGCAGCGAAGCATGGCGCGGAAGTTTGGCGATTACCTGTCCATGATACTCATCTGCCCGTTCCTTCTAATCATGTCGAGCAGCATCACGGTGTTTATCGCGAGCCAGATCAGGAACATCACGCAGGATGTCGAATTCCTTGGAGCAGTCACTCCGCTCATCTTCAGGGTGATACGACTGTCGCCGTATTGTGTCATCTGGATACTGTTCACGTTCATCTACCTGTTTATGCCCAACACGAAGGTGCGATTCACTTCCGGGCTTCTGGCGGGCGTGGTTGCCGGCACGACGTATCAACTCGTCCAGTCGGGGTATATCACGTTCCAGATCGGAATGGCCAAGTATAATGCGATCTACGGGAGTTTTGCCGCGCTGCCGCTGTTCCTGGTTTGGCTGCAGTTGAGCTGGTTTATCGTGCTGTTCGGCGCGGAGATATCGTTTGCCCACCAGAACGTCGACACCTACGAGTTCGAACCCGACTGTCTGCGTGCAAGCCACCGGTTCAAGAGGTTGCTCGCGCTGAGAATAACGCACTTGCTGGTCAACGTGTTCTGCAAAGGGGAGAAGCCGCTTGACGCTCCGCAAATCTCACACTCGTTGGAGATACCCGTCCGGCTGGTGCGCGATGTGCTCTATGAGCTGACCGGGGCCGGAATCGTCTCCGAGGTCAAAGAGGACGGCGAGAGGGAAACCGCGTATCAGCCTGCGCAGTGCACGGACAGGTTTACGGTGAAATACGTCCTTGACGCGCTGGACAAGCGCGGCAGCGACGACATACCGGTTGTCGGGGCGAAAGAGATGGACAAGCTCTCCGAATGTCTCAAGACGTTTGGGGACGCCATCGAGAAATCGCCGGCAAACGTTCTCCTGAAAGACATATAGTTCCCGGTCTCCAGCGAGGTCTTCGATTTCAAACCGTAAGTTCATCAACTTGTCATCCTGAGCGAAGCGAAGGATCTCGGCCGTGCACGTATCGCCTTAAAGCGAGATTCTTCGCTGACGCTCAGAATGACAGCCGTGGTTGATCGTTTCGGAACGTGACTGGTCTCTTGAATTTGCCTTCATAGAGACGACTGGTTCGGCAGCGATCACGCGCCTGAATCGTACCTCTGCCAGAACGCGGTAGTGTCGTCCAGCTCGTCTCTCCACCGCAGCAGTTCTTTGCGTAACCGTTTCAGGTGTTGAGCACAATCGGGATCGTCCGCCAGGTTCTTGGTCTCCCAGGGATCGGCTTTCAGATCGAAAAGCTGTGTTGTCCGTTTGCCTTTCACTATGTACTCGATGAGCTTGTACCGCTCGTCGCGGGCGGCCCGCTGAATGTCAATGTAGGCGAGCAGAAGCGTGTCGCGAACCTTCTGTTTCGGGTCCCTTATGGCCGGAGCAAGGCTCTCGCCTTCGACCGAGTCAGGGACGGGTATGCCGAGCAGATCGCAGAGCGTGCGAAAAACGTCCAGCAGGTAGCAGAACGAATCGCATGTCTGCCCGCGCGGCAGACCCGGCCCGCTGATGATAAGCGGCACGCGCGCGCTGTGTTCGTAGAGGTTCTGCTTTCCCAACAGGCCGTGCTGGCCCACTGCGAGCCCGTTGTCCCCCGCGAACACGATTATGGTGTTTTCCGCCCGGCCGGTCTCTTCCAGCACATCGAGCACCCCGCCTATCTGCGCGTCCACATGGGAGATCATCGCGTAGTAGTCCGCGATATGTTCCTTGACGACTTCGGGCGTACGCGGCCACGGGGCAAGCTTCTCGTCACGGGTTCGCAGGTCGCCGTTGTCGAACGGATGTTCGGGCATGAAGTTCTTCGGCAGCTCGATCTTGTCCGGCGGATACATCTCCGCGTACTCTTTCGGGGCCATCCGCGGATCGTGCGGTGCCGTATACGACACGTAGAGCATGAACGGCGCGTCGTCCTTGTATTCCCTGAGGAACCTGACTGCCGTGTCGCTGAACAGCTCGCTCGAAAACCTCTCGGCAGTGCGGGCGTCGCGGCGCACGTACTTCCCCTTCGGGTTGAAGTCGTGTACGGGCACCTCGAGATGGTCGGACATTCCGCCGAAGAAGATGTTGCCGCCGTTTGTGAAAGATCGAGCATACGAAGCGGGGTCATTATGCCACTTGCCGGTGCCGAACGTCGCGTAGCCATGCGTTTGCAGGAGTTCGGGAAGAGTCACATGATCCCGCGGAATGATCTTCCCATTGTTGTGCAGGTGAAACAGAGTCCGGCCGGTCATCAGCATTGCGCGGCTGGGCACGCAGAGCGCGCCGCCCATCGCCCCCATCGTATACGCGTGGGTGAAGCTGGTTCCCGCACGGACCAGCCTGTCCATGTTCGGCGTCTGCACGGCGGGGTTGTTCAAGGCGTTGATCGTGTCGAACCGCTGGTCGTCGGTGAACAGAACGAGTATGTTGGGCCGTTTACCCGTCATCTCGCCCACCGACACCCGTTGTGGCACTGCCATTGCAGCACCGCCCAGACCTATAGCCTTCAGAAACTCGCGACGTCTCATAACAGCCTCCGTGTTGCTTCATTTGCCTTCACCATACGCCGGGTTGGGTATAGGCAGCTTCGCGCCCACAGAATCGAGCCAGGCACTCAACCGCGCGTCGAGTTCGCTTACTTTTCCGGGCATGTCGCCGGAGAGGTCGGTTGTCTCCGACAGGTCGTCTCTGAGGTTGAACAGCTCGAACCGTTTGCCTTCGTACCGTTTGATGAGTTTCCAGTCGCCGGCCCTCACGATGCTGTAAGGCACAACATCGTCGCGGCGGTAGTGCGGGAAGTGCCAGTAGATGGCGTCCCGCTCGATCGAACCGGTCTGGGTCAACAGCGGCATGATGCTCTCGCCATCTATTGTCCTATCGCCGGGTAGTTTCACGCCGGCCGCCTCGCAGATCGTCGGAAAGTAGTCGACGCTGGTGACCGGCACGCTGCATTCCCATCCCGCATCGACCGCGGCGGGCCAGCGCACGATGGTCGGCTCGCGGATACCGCCTTCGTAAGGATACCCTTTACCGGACCGCAGGGGTGCGTTGTCCGTCGGGCCCAACAATCCGCCGTTATCCGAGGTGAAGACAACGAGCGTGTTGTCGGCGACCTCCATCTCGTCGAGCGCGGTCATGATCCTGCCCACGGCCTGGTCAACGCTGTGGACCATAGCAGCGTACGTCGGGTTTTTCTGGTTGGTCGGCGGTTTCGCCTTGTACTTATCGACGAGCTCCTTCTTGCCCTGGATGGGCGTGTGTACCGCATAATGAGCCATGTACAGAAAGAACGGCCGGTCGCTGTGCTCCTTGATGAAGCGGACCGCCTCGTCGGACTCGCGGTCGGTGAGGTACTCGCCCTTCTTGCGCGGCTCGAGCGTCGGGATGCTGCCCTGGCGCTTGTTGGTGTACGGGTCGAAGTACGTTGGCGGCTGGCCGAAGTCGCATCCACCGACGTTGAAATCAAACCCTTGCTTGTCGGGATACCACGCGTCCGGACCCAGGTGCCACTTGCCGACATGGCAGGTGACGTACCCCGCCGGTTTCAGCGCTTCGGCAATGGTGATTTCGTCAAGTTCCATCCAAAACGGGTTGGGCGGACACAACAGTTTCTTATTCTTGCCGCCTACATAGTCGGTCGGACTTTTCTCGTTTGGGTTCGTCCTGTTACCTTTGAAATCGCGGAAATGAATCCAATCGGTAACGCCGACACGAGCCGGGTAGCGACCCGTCATCACCGCCGCCCGGGTCGGCGAGCATACCGCGCAGGCCGCGTAGCCGTCCGTGAACTTGACACCTTGCTGGGCCAGCCGGTCGATGTTGGGCGTCTCGTAGTACCGGCTGCCGTAACAGCCTGCATCCGTCCAGCCCAGGTCGTCGACGAGTATGAATACCACGTTGGGCTTGGCTCTCGACGTTTTGCCCAGGGCATGGCGCGCGTATCCCGGCAGTACCACCGCAGCACCCAACCCGATGGTTTTCACGAAATCACGACGGCTCAACTGTCTGATCACGTCTCCGTCCTTCCTTGACTCGTTACCTCGATCCTCATCCTCCGCCACGAAACCTGTTCAACTCTTTTTCCGGACCCTGCCGGGCGGTCGGGTGTTCGCTCTTAGTTCGCGGTCAAAGTCGCGTGCCAGATCAGCCAACCGCTCCACAAGCTTCGGATGCTCCGCGGAGAGATCGTGCTGCTCGCCGATGTCCCGTTCCAGGTCAAACAGGGCCCGGCCAACCTTTTTCTGGACGTAGCGGCCGGGTTTGCCTCCTCCGCCGGCTTCCTCAAGGGTTCGGTATTCATGTGGGAGATGCAGCTTCCACTTGCCGCTGCGCACCGCTTCGAGTCGGCGGCTTCTGTAAAAGAAGAACGCTTCGTGGGGCGACCTCGCTCCCGGTTGACCGGAGATCAGCGGCCAGATATCCTTTCCGTCGATCACCCGGTCGGTAGGTACTTCGGCACCGGCCAGCCCGGCGAATGTCGGCAGCAGGTCGAACATTGCGCCCACTTCGCGACAGACCGTGCCTGCGGGTATCTTGCCCGGCCAGCGCATGATAGTCGGCTCCCGCTGCCCGCCGTCGAACGTTGTGGCCTTGCCCTCGCGCAACGGTCCGGCCGAACCGGCATGGTCGCCGTAGCTCAGCCACGGACCGTTATCCGAGCTGAACACCACCAGCGTATGCTGATCGATCCCCAACCGTTCCAAAGTGGAGAGAATCTGCCCGACCGACCAGTCGATCTCCATGATGACGTCGCCGTACAGCCCCCGCTTCGATTTGCCTTTAAACTTGTCCGAGACGTGGAGCGGCACGTGCGGCATGCTGTGCGGCAGATACAGAAAGAAGGGCCGGTCTTTGTTCTCCTCGATGAACTTGACCGCCCTCTCGGTATACCATCGAGTCAACTGGGTCTGGTCGGGATTCAGCTCGATGGCCCGTTCGCCTTCCATGAGCGGCAGGTCCGGGAACGATTTGTTGGTCGGGTGATTGGGCCACATGTCGTTCGAGTACGGCAGGCCGAAGTAGTCGTCAAACCCGTGGCGCGTCGGGAGGAACTCCGGGTGATGTCCCAGATGCCACTTGCCGTAACAGGCCGTCGCATATCCTTCCGCCTTCAGGACGTCTGCAATCGTCATCTCGTCGCTGTTGATGCCGACCCGCGCGTTCGGGCCAAGAACGTTCGGCAGGCTCACGCGGCTGGGGTAGCAGCCGGTCATCAACGCCGCGCGCGACGGTGTGCAGACCGGCGCTGCCGAGTAGAAATCCGTGCACTTCACTCCTTCAGCCGCCATACGGTCGAGGTTGGGGGTTTCGATCAGAGGCGCGTCGAAACAGCCAACGTCCGCGTAGCCCTGATCGTCGGCAAAGACGATGACGAAATTCGGCTTTCTCTCAGAAGCGTGCCGAGAGGTTGTCGAGCACGCCGGGAAAGCCAACGACGCCGCGCCCAAACCCATGGATTTCAGAAAGCCGCGTCGGCTGTAACCACGTAACCCCATCTTCTTTTCTCCTTGCCCTATCATTTTCCTCCAAGCCTCAATACTCATTCATGCTCCCACTTGAGAATCCACGGGTCTTTCGTGCGCTTTTGGAAGGCTCTCAGCTTGCTCTTGAGCTCTTCAAGTATTTTCGCGTTTCCGGGGTCATCGGCCAGATTGATGACCTCGTCCGGGTCGTTCTCGATGTCGTACAGCTCGAACTTCGGGCGATGAAGATAGGCGTCGATGGGCCGCTTGCCGTACTGCTTCATGTCACGCTTCAACACGGATTGCCACGTCCGCGACGCCCAGAGGTCGGACGCGAACGGGTACTCGAGCCCGTGGGCGATGTTCCAGATAAGCTTGTACCGGCGCGTGCGCACGACCCGCATCGGGTAGTACATCGTTATCTCGTGGAACGTGTGCGACGCGTACACTTCGTCCCAGCCCTGGGGATTTTCCTTCTCGAGCGCAGGCAGGAACGAGCGGCCGTGGAAGTTTTGTTCGCGAGGCATTGCTCGGGCGAAATCGAGGATCGTCGGCGTGATATCGGCCCAGGTGACCATCGCGTTGCACACGATACCGCGTGTTTTCTGGTAAGGGTTTCGCACGACGCAGGGGAGCCGCATGCCGGGATCGTAGAGCGTCGTCTTGGCGCCCGGAAACGCGATACCGTTGTCGGAAATGTAGAGTATAAGGGTGTCGTCCCAGTGACCTGTCTCTTTCAGAATCTCGACCAGCCGCAGCAATCCTCTGTCGGTGCGCTGAACAGACCCGTAGTACTCGGCAAGCTCTTGGCGGCACTCGGGCGTGTCAGGCAGGTATGGAGGCACGATTACGTCGTTCGGATCGACGGGGTCGGAGCCCTCGCGCCGGAACGGCCGGTGCGGTTCCGTCGTGCAGAAGTAGAGAAAGAACGGGCCGGCGTCCTTGGCGGCAATGAACGGCTTGCACGCATCTGCCATCCGCGACGGCGCACCGCCTTTGATGTATTCATCAAAATGGTACACCTGTTCCGGGGCGACGTGGTACTTGCCCGCCGACGCCGTTCGGTACCCGGCACTGCTGAGCAACACGGGCAGGCTCTCGATATCCGGAAACGAAACGAAATGGTTGTAGCCGTGCATGTGGCCGTACTGGCCGGTCGCGTGGTTGTACATGCCGGTCAGGATTACAGAGCGGCTGGCACTGCAGGAGGCCGTCGTGCAGAACCCGTGGGTGAACCGCGTCCCTTCTCGGGCGAGCATATCCAGACCGGGCGTCTTGATGACGGGGTTGCCGTAACAGCCCGCGTCGCCGGTTCCCTGGTCGTCCACAACGTAGAGCAGCACGTTCGGTCGGCTCGTCTGCGTCGTGTCCCCGAAGGCCTGCCGCTGCAGCGTCAGAGCGACAGCGCCCAGGCCCGCGGCCTTCAGAAAGTCGCGCCGCTTGTATTCACGTGTGCCCATATGCTTGACTCCCTTCTCTGAGGAGAGCGACCTCTCCATGCCTGCGGTCTCAGACATATCGCGCTGCCCCGATGCTGCCGCACTCATTGTAGCAGAAGAAGGAACAGCATGTGAACACTCGCGGGCCGCTCGCAGCGTCACGAGGATTGAGGTATAATCGTAACCGATGAAGACCACCGAGCGAACGACAATCCAGATGATAGGTCTCGGGTGCGCCAAGAACGCGTCGGACACCGAAGAGATGATGGGCGCTCTCGGGATGGCAGGATACGAGTTCAGCGGCCCGGGCGTCGGCGCGGACGCGATACTCATCAACACCTGCTGCTTCATCGGGCCCGCGACCGACGAGTCGATGGCGGCGATCCATGAGGCGTTACGACTGAAGAAGCGGGGCGCGTGCCGGCATGTTATCGTGACCGGCTGCCTGTCGCAGCGCAGCGCGGCATCGCTCTCGGCCCAAATGCCCGAGATAGACGCGTTTCTCGGCACGGGCGAGTATCTGAGGGTCGTTGAGGCGCTCGACGCGGTGCGCGAAGGGAAGAAACTCGTCTGGGTTGGCGAGCCGACCGGCCTGCCCGAGCCCGACTCGCCCCGGCTCAAGCTGACCCCGCCGCACTACGCTTACGTGAAGATCGCCGACGGGTGCGATAACAGGTGCAGCTATTGCCTGATACCGTCTCTCCGAGGCAGGTTTCGCAGCCGAACTATCGAGTCCGTGGCGGCCGAAGTGAGCGCGCTCGTTGACAACGGCACAAAGGAGATAGTGCTGGTCGCGCACGATACCACTGCGTTTGGGTCGGATCGCGGAAGCCCGGATGAGTTGCCGGTTTTGCTCGAGAGGCTGTGCGAGACTGACGGCCTGCACTGGGTTCGAGTTCTGTATACGCATCCAGCGCGGATAACCGAAACGCTGGCTGCCACAATCAGCGCCAACCCGCAGATAACCAACTACCTGGACGTCCCGTTTCAGCATTCCGAGGACCGGCTACTGAAGTCCATGGAGCGTCGTATCTCGCGCGACGGAATAGACAGTTTGATAAGCCGTCTGCGTGCCGAGATTTCCGGTCTTGTACTCAGATCGACCTTTATGGTAGGCTACCCTGGAGAGACCGAAAGAGAGTTCGAGGGCCTGCTCGAGTTCATCGAAAAGGTGAGGATCGAACACGTCGGCCTCTTCAAATACTCGCAGGAGCCGGGCACGGCGGCGGCGTTGCTGCCGGGGCAGGTGCCCGAGCAGGTGAAGGAATACCGCTACCACGAAGCTCTCACGCTCCAGCAGAAGGTCTCTCTTGATTTGAACCAGCGGACGGTTGGCAGCGTGCTCGAAGTGCTTGTGGATGAGGCGGGAGATGCGGGCGAACCCGCCGTCGGACGAAGCTACAGGGATGCTCCGGAGGTTGATGGTGTTGTGTACCTGGCGGACTGCAACGTGACGCCTGGTATGGTTGTCCGATCGAAAATCACCGGGGCGACTGAATA
>CAZGCA010000082.1:23857-27055 GCA_964524145.1 uncultured bacterium
GCATGGGCCGTGATAATCATCTTGACACGCGAGTTCCTTATCACGGGGCTGCGCGCGTTGGCGGCTGTCGAGGGCATCGTCATACCCGCTGAACGGCTGGGCAAGCACAAGGCCGGCTGGCAGATGGGATGCATCATAACCACGCTCGGTCTCATGGTACTGCGCGAGGTTGTCCTGGCGTCGAGTTGGTGTCCCGCCAACTACGCCATTGGGTTCGAACGGTTCATGCAGATTACGGTATTCGTCCTGATGATTATCGTGGTTGTGCTGACCGTTCTGTCCGGAGCGTCCCATTTGCGCAAGAACTGGGGGTTCTTCTTCGGGCAAGGAGCAACGTGAACGCACAGCAACCACTCGGGCCGAGCGATAGGGTAGCACGGCTGATCGGAACGGTTTTCGGTATAGGGAACTTGCCGGTCGTGCCGGGCACGCTGGGATCGATACCGTCGGCCGTTGTGTTCGTCTTGGTTGGCTCCCACTGGCCCGTGCTCGCGATCCTGGCTTTTACGATGTTTGTTGCCGGTGTGTGGGCGGCGGGAAAATGTGAACGAATTGCTGGAGAAGAAGACCCACGATCGGTTGTAATAGACGAGGCTGTCGGTATGATTGTCGCGGTGATATTTCTCGCGCCGTCGTTGTCTCTGGGAGCGGCAGCGTTTGTCATCTTCAGATTCTTCGATATCGTCAAGCCGTTCCCGTTGCGCAGATTGGAGAGGGTTGGCGGCGGTTGGGGCGTAATGCTCGACGACGTTGGCGCCGGTATCTACACCTGGGTTTCGCTTTTTGTGTTGTCGCAGCTTGGAGTGGTCAGCATCGGGTTCTGAGCGATGGCGCAGATAGAGGAAAGGTTAAGTCATGTATGCCGCGAGCACGGCGTGACGATAGCGACGGCGGAGTCGTGTACGGGAGGCCTCGTGGCCCACAGAATAACGAACGTTGCTGGCTCGTCGGAGTACTTTCTGATGGGCGCGGTAACGTACTCGAACGCATCCAAGGCGTCATTGCTGGGCGTGCCGGAGCAGTTGATCGCCGCCCACGGCGCCGTAAGCAGCGAGGTGGCTGTGGCCATGGCGACCGGGGCTCGTAACGTTTCGGGATGCGGTGTTGCGGTCGGCACGACGGGTATTGCCGGCCCCGAAGGCGCCACCGAGACCAAACCCGTTGGACTGATTTACGTTGCCGTCGCTTCGGCAGCGGGAACGAGGTCACGGAAATGCAACTTCAGCGGCGACAGGCATACTATCAAGGAACAGGCGGCCGAGGCGGCGCTCGAGATAGTTATACAGGAGATTCAGACACTCTGCGATCCGCGCTGACGTGCCTGCCGCTCCAGAGACGGTTATGAAAGAGAAAGAGTTCGTTCATCTTCACGTTCACACCGAATACAGCCTACTGGACGGCATGTGCAGGATTGACGAGCTGCTCAAACGCGCTAAAGAGCTCGGCATGTACGCCATTGCCATAACCGACCACGGCAACATGTTCGGCGCTGTCGAGTTCTACAAGAAAGCCTTGGCAGCCGCCGTCAAACCTATCATCGGCTGCGAACTGTACGTTGCTCCAGGCAGCAGGTTCGAGAAGAAAGGCCGCAGTGGGTCCGAAGCCTCATACCATCTGGTGGTGCTGGCAGAAAACGAAAAGGGATATGCAAACCTTATAAAACTCTCGTCGCTCGGCTATCTCGAAGGGTTCTACTACCGACCGCGCGTTGACAAGGAACTGCTCGCCCAGTACAGCGATGGACTGATCGGCCTGAGCGCCTGTCTGGGAGGCGAGATCCCGGACGCTATCATCCAGCGCGATCCTGCGCGAGCGGAGCGGTTGGTGATGGAGTACTCGGAGATATTCGGCGCGGACAACTTCTTTCTCGAGCTGATGGACAACGGGATAGCCGAACAGCGTACGCTCAACCCGAAGCTGGTCGAGCTTGCCCGGAAATGCGGTGTCGGCGTTGTCGCAAGCAACGATTGCCATTACATCGACAGAACCGACGCGCACGCCCACGAAGTCCTTCTGTGCATTCAGACGCAGACGACCATGGCCGACGAGAGCCGCCTGCGCTTCGCCACGGATGAATTCTATCTCAAAGCGCAGCACGAGATGGCACAACAGTTCGAGTTGTGGCCCGACTCGCTCGAGAACGCTGCGGCGCTGGCGCACAGATGCACCGTCGAGATACCGTTGGACCAGAAATATGTCCCAAAGTTCGAGCCGCCCGACGGAAGCGATCCCACAACGTTTCTGAAGGGTCTCGTCGAGACCGGACTCGTGGAACGGTACGGCGATGCCGGCGACGAGGTTCGAGAACGTGCGGAGTTCGAGTTGGCGACGATCGACCAGATGGGTTTCGCAACACTGTTCCTGCTCGCGTGGGATGTGGTCAGCTTTGCCCGCAAAGAGCACATCCCGGTCGGGCCGGGCCGCGGTTCTGCGGCTGCGAGCGTCGTCTCGTACGCCTTGGGAATAACCAATCTGGATCCGATACGGTATGGCCTTGTCTTCGAGCGGTTTCTCAACCCCGACCGTGTGAACGTGCCCGACTTCGACATAGATTTCTCCTACGAAGACAGAGGCAGGGTGTTGTCCTACATCTCCGAGAAGCACGGCCGCGATAATGTCGCCCAGATAATCACGTTCGGGACGATGGCGGCCCGGGCAGCGATTCGTGACGCGGGGCGCGCGTTGAACCTGCCGTATGCGACCGTTGACGGTGTGGCGAAACTTGTGCCGGCAGAGCTCGGCATCACACTTGAATCTGCCATCAAGAAGGAGCCGGAACTGCGGCGACTTGTCGACGAAGACGAGGAGATAGCGCATTTGTGGGGTGTTGCGCTGTCGCTCGAGGGTCTCGTGCGCCACGCATCAACGCACGCGGCAGGTGTCATCATCTGCGACGGGCCGGTGATGGACTACGTTCCCGTCTGCCGCGCCAGGGGCGACGAGAGCGAACCGATAACGACGCAGTACTCGATGGGCGATCTCGAAGCCGTCGGCCTTGCCAAGCTGGATATACTCGGGCTGCGTACGCTCACGGTGATAGACGATACCCTGAAGCTGGTGAAGGAAACCCGGGGCATCGACATCGCGATAGAGGACATTCCGCTCGACGATACGCCGACGTTCGAGCTCATCGCGCGTGGCGAGACAACCGACGTGTTCCAATTGGAAAGCTCCGGCATGCGCGATGTGGCGAAACGC
>CAZGCA010000083.1:0-26685 GCA_964524145.1 uncultured bacterium
AGCACGGAAGAGATGGGAGATTGACTCGTCGGTTTGAGGTCAAAGACCTCGCTAGAGAGTACCTAAAGACCCTTCGTACTGCTGGTCGATGACGCATCGGTCGCCGAGCGCTTCAGAGAGCGGGTCCTGATCGGCGGCGGAGAAGCCGAGGTGGTTGTGTCGTCGCCACCCTTCCGCATACTCGAAGACGCCGGACATCTCGCCCATCTCCCGGGAGAGAGCCTCCATAGTGTCGAGATAGGCGTCGATTCCCTGGCTGGCATCGAGCCACTCTTTCTGGCTGCGGTGGCACGCCAGCATCTCGCGTTTGGCTTTCATGACCGCAGTCACGTCCACGTACTGGCCCGCGCGTACACGGCGTCGCAGCGGGTCTTTAAGCCCGGTGGGCAGGCAATGGTAGAGGGTGACATCGTCGGAGATAGGAGGAACAGGCGGATCGCAACGAGCGTTGCGCATCCCCCGCGCGAACGCGGCGGTCACGCCGATGCGGCACGCGTTCATATGGTCCTCCATGTAGTCTGCAGGCGAATGGAGCAACAGTATACGCGGGCGTACCCGACGGACTACCGCCGTCACCTTGGCCACGATTTCGACGGTATGAAAGATTTCGAGGTCGTTGGTGATGCTCTCGTGGTAGTGTGCGCCGAAAAGGTTGCACGCGTCGATGGATTCCTGTCTTCTTGTGGCGATTATCTGTTCCGGCTCCTCGGTCTCCGTGCCGCAGTTCCCGTTTGCGATAGTCATGTAGTGAATGTCCCAGCCGAGCTCTTTGAGCAGAATGAGCGTGCCTGCCATCACGAACTCGATATCGTCGGGATGGGCGCCGATGGCGAGCGCCGACGCGGCGGCATGAGCCGTTTCGGTCTTGTTCTGGACGTTCTTCGCCATTTCAGTGCATCTCCACCTGGCACGTTCCGATGGCAGGCCGGTAGAAGTTGAACTGGACGTTGGGGTGGTCGGCAAGAAGGCTCATCGGCACGGCGCTATCGGGCATCCGTTTCGAGATCATGAACGTCGTGAGCCGCATGCCGAACGGGTTGTCGTGCATCCCCGCCTGCCATATCGATACCTTGCCGGCCTTCCAGGTTTCGACCGGCCCGACGGTGATCGCCTGGGACGGCACGCCCGACACGACGCCGCCGCCGGAGGTTCGCGCGTTTTGCATGATGGTCATCGGATGGAGGTTCACGAGCCGCGTTGCGAGCTTCCGGTACTCCTCCGGCGAGGGAGGCGCATCCTTGTACGCTCCTTCCCGCTTCACGGGATCGTTGAACGCCCAGTGTTTGACGTCCCCCTGGCCGCCCTGCATGATGGCGCAACGTACCGAATCGTACGAGGCGCTGTAGGCTGCCAGGTCCCCCGCCGGGAAATGGATGTTGGCGTCCGGCATCTTCAGCTTGGCGTCGATACGGTCGAAACACAGCTCAGAATCTGCACGGGCAAAGGATAACGGGTGGTCGGCTGCCACTGCCTTGCCGTCGACGACCCATTCGTCCATCCCCCAGAAGTGGGCGTCCTTCTCGGCGAGGTTCAAACCCATAGCGTTGACCAGCCGGGCGACCAGAGGAAGCTGTTCGGTGGGCCCTATCGGGCCGCATATGCCGGCGGGATTGTCCGGGGTGGACGCCGACCACGCCTCGATGTACTCCAACGCTTCCGCAAGGTAGAACTCTTCCAGGGTGTCGTAGAATACCACCCGGAACCCGTCGCGCGAGAGATCGAGAAGATCGTCCGCGGTCAGTCGTGCAACGTCATCTATCAGATCGTCATCCAGCGTCGTGTAGTCCCACCAATCCGGCGCCACCAAACTGAGTTTTCGCATCGGAACGCCCTCCTTTCGAACGGCATACTCACCACAAGAAGTCCAGCGCCCCATTATGCTAGCACTTGTCCGAGCACCTACGCAACAGGAAGACGAAGTGCACCGGCACCATTATCCGGCATACCACTCCGGCAATGCCTAGTCTGTTAAGGCCTCGACAGGCGGCAGAACGTCTTGATACAATTACATCGGCCTGTACGGGACGGGCAAGCAGATATCCTGAATTGGACCCAAGTCGCGGGTCAACGAAGGCACCGTTGCTGAGAATCGGAGCCGTTTTCGAGCAGCGGCTGTTTCCGATGCCGTATTCGTTCGCCCTGAGCCGTTCATGGCATTGCTCTTATAGGAGAAGGTGGATGAAGGTAGCCCTCGTACTGATACAGAACGGTTTGCTAGCTCATGGTCTGCGAGTGTTGTCGTCGTGTCTGAAAGAGGCGGGGCACGAGACGGAACTCCTCTTTGTCATGGCGTCTTTTGACGCGTCGTTGTACGAAAAGAAACTGGATTCCGTTATTGACAAGGTGAGCGATGCCGACATAGTCGGCATCTCCGTCATGAGCAATCTTGTTCCTCTTTCCAGGCGTTTGAGTCGTCGGTTGAGAGAGGAGGCGGGGAAGACTGTCATTTGGGGAGGGGCTCATCCAACGGTAATGCCCGAGGAGTGTATTAGGGAAGCCGATTATGTTTTCAGAGGTGAGGCGGAGGTATCGCTCGTAAGGTTGCTCGATTACCTTGAAGACGGCGGCGACCCGTCCACAGCAGATATTCCTGGCGTGTGTACTGCTCGCCACGCAGGAATGACCGAGAACGTGCCGCCCGCTCCGCGTGCGGAGAACCTCGATGCCTTCCCGCTCCCTGACATTGACCTCAGTAGCCAGTACTACGTACCTGTCGACGAGTGCGATATCCGAAGAGTGACTCCGGAGATCTTCCGCCAACACGAGGCTCCCAAGGGAGCATACGGCCTGATGGTGACTCGCGGGTGCGTATACGCATGTTCCTATTGCATAAACAGCTTCTTGAATACGCTCCATGGAGGGGTCTCTCGCTTGCGGTACCGGTCTGCGGGCAAAGTCATCGAGGAAATCGAACAAGCACGAGCGCTGCTCGGAATACAATCCGTCCGGATTGACGATGACGCGTTCATGATGATGCCGCTGGAGAGAATCCGGGAGTTTGCGGAACTCTACAGCAAGCGTATTGGCTTACCCATTTACAACTTTGGGGCATCATTGCTGGACATTTCCCAAGAGAAGATGCGCATTCTCGTGGACGCAGGAATGGTGTATATGCGGGTAGGGATTCAGAGCGCGAGCGAGTCAACCAGGCGCATGTACAACAGGCGTGGTTCGGTAGAGCAAATGCGTGAGGCGATGACCACAGTAGAGAAGTTTATGCCAAGCATGGAGCCCCTGTCGTACGACATCATTGTGGACAATCCCTGGGAGCCGGATGTTGAATACGCTCGTACCCTTCGGTTCCTTGCCCGACTGAAAAAGCCCTACCGGCTTTTTGTCTACGCTCTGACGTTCTTTCCCGGTACGCCATTGTTCGAAAGGGCTGTTGAAGAGGGGCTGGTTTCTGACATTGAGCGGGACGTCTATGGGAAGGCATATTTCTTCATCAAGGATACGTACCTGAACCAGCTTCTTTTCCTGCTGCGCGAGCTGGCGCGTGAGGGGCGACCGTTTCCGCCTCTCTTGATGGACATACTCACATCCCGGCTGCTCCTTGACACCTTCATTGGGAAGAAGCTCTGCGTTCTGTTGAAGCTCTTGATCAAGGTCGTCCGACGGTGTGTACGGGTCGAGCGGCAGGATGATTTGGCGGGCGGGATTATCCTCCGCATACTCACTGAATAAAACCCATCACGCCCCGAAGCCTCGCTGAGTCATCTCCTTGCTGGCAAGCGCCGGCCCGTCCATGCGTCGGCCTCCGATTGAACCATCCCGCGTTGTCTTAGTATGATACCGTCGAAAGCGCTGAATAGGAGGACGGCATGACTTCAAGGGAACGATGGCTTGCAGCGTTGAGAAGTGAGCCGGTTGACCGGCTTCCGTTCTGGCCCAAGCTCAACGACTCTTACGCGCCGTACCAGGAACCGCCATTCCGGAACATGAACGTTGACGATCTGCACGCATGGATCGGGAGCGACCGGCACGAGTGGGTCCCCGGCTGCGCGAGGACCGTGCGGGAGAAAACTTCGATCAGGACGTCCGAGAAGAACGGCGCACGGGTAACGCAGTACGTCACACCGGCGGGCACGCTTACGGCGGTGAGCCACTATGACACCGCGTCGAGGTCGTGGCATCCGGTCGAGTTCCCTGTCAAGTCGCGGGAGGATATCAGGATCATGTCGGCTGTCTTCTCCGACGCCGCGTGCGAGTTCGACAGCGACGAGTTCGAGACCGCCTCGGCAACGATACAGAGCATTGGAGAGGACGGCATCGCGACGACAGGGATAGGGGTGTCGCCGCTCATGGACTGGATCCAGCATCTGGCGGGCATCGAGAACGGCCATCTCATGCTGCATGACCACCGTGAAGACGTCGAGTCGCTGTTCGAAGCGATGCACGCGTTCCTGTGTCGTCGCGCCCGAGTGATAGCAGACAGTTGTCCGGCCCCTGTGGTTTATTCGGTTGAAAACACGTCCACGACGTTGATCTCTCCGGACCTTTTCCGCCGGTACTGCTACAAACACCTCATGGACTACGGAAACATTGTGTCGTCAGCAGGCAAGTTGCACGTCCTGCACATGTGCGGCCACCTGAAAGAAGTCCTCGCAGACGTCGCCGAACTGCCCGCCGTTGCCATCGAGGCGTTCACCTCACCGCCCGTCGGCAACACAACGTTCAAGAATGGGCGCGACGCCTGTCCGGACACGTGTCTGATCGGCGGCACAAACGCCACTCTCTGGACAAAGCCAGCGGAGGCGATCTTCGGCCGGATCGAGCAGGATCTAGACGAGCTGCCGCACCACCGCGGGATCGTCGTTACATCAGCCGGGGTCATGCCGCCGCTCTGCAGCACGGAGACCATCAAAGAGGTCGGCGAGCTGGTAAGAAACCATCCGGTTTCGTGACCTCATGGCTGGACGTGGTGATCTGATTCGTTGTAGAATACGGCTCTGGATGCAATGATAAACACCAAGCCGATGCATGGAACGAGTGAACGCTGGACGTAAGATGAGTTGTCAAGTGAACCGTAGGGGAGTGTGGTTGTGTGTTCTCTTGTGCGTTGCGTTGAGCGCGTGCTCGAAGCAAGAGGGGAAGGGTGCGATGGGATCTGAGTTCGATATCGAAACGGCTCCGGCGGTGGACGTTCCGGGGTGGCGGCTGGAAGAGACATCGCTGATCGACAACAGCGGCGACCTGTTCATGTATATGGACGGTGCGGGCGAGATCTACCTTGCTTACGGGTTCAAAAAGCTGGCGGTCGCGGAGTACAGCGGTCCGTGCCGGATAATCGTCGAGGTCTACGACCAGGGCACGAGCGAGGACGCGTTCGGCGTGTATTCGTTCGACCCGTCGAAGGACGACGCGGGCGTCGGGACGGAGTCGTCGTACGGCAAGGGGTCTCTCAGGTTCTGGAAAGACAAGTATTTCGGGCGTATTGTCGCCGAGATGGACTACGAGAACGCGCAAGAAGATATCCTGAACGCCGGCGGGCAGATTGCCGCGAAGATCCGGAGCGAAGGGCCGAAACCGGATATGCTCAAGCTTGTCCCCGCGGAGTTCGAGCTGGCGGAAGGGCCGACCTTCTTCCATGCGCACGCCATACTGAACGCGACATTCTATCTCGCCGACGACAACATACTCGAGCTCGGCCCCGAGACCAACGCGTTAACGGGCCGGGTTGCGTTCGACGGCGGGAAGGTCCGGGTTCTGCTTGTAGAGTATCCGACCGTCGAGGCTGTTAGCGGGGCGGCGTCAAGCTTCTCGAAAAGCTACCTCGAAGGAGAGCGCGAACTCAAGCCGGGCGAGGTGACGGCGCTTGAACTCGAGAACGGCGAGTGGAACGCGTTCCTGCTCAAGGGAAACCGTTTCGCTGCGGTGTTCGAAGGCCGGACTGAGAACATCACGACTCTCCTCGACCAGCTCGCAACGCACCTGAACGACTAGCTCGCGTTACACACCCCGATCGTGTTACCGGGCTGCCCTCGCAGCATAATCTCCGAGCACGTCATTGATGGCCTCAAGGACGTGGGGGTTCGTTTCCTTCTCGGCTGCCTCGCGCAGCGCCTGCAACGCGAGGCGCTGTTGCGCTGTGTTGGGATACGGCACGATGTCGAACACCAAGCGGACATTCTTGTTAGCGTGTGCAGCAAGCGATCCCACAGCATGAACCCGAAATCGCGGGTCGGCATGCCTCAGGAGCACCTCGCTCGCAACGTATTGTGATTTCCGGATCGTTATAGCAAGTGAACCTATCTTGTCTAACGCATTCTTCACCTCCTGAGCCTCGCGAGCATAGAGGCTTGATCGCACTGAATCTTCGGCATTGGCGTAGCATCGACTTAGCCCCTCCAAAACTGTTCTTGTGGAGTTGTACAGCAGGCGATGGTCGTCGTACAGGAAGGCATCGAGCGGGAATTGCCGCCACTTTCCAGCGATGCCACTATCCTCAGGGAGAACCCCACGGGTCAGATCCAGTGCCTGCCTTAGTAAGAACTCCTCGTAGCTAGGCCGCGACAGCTCAGATGCGAGCCGATAGTTGAGCGCGAGTTCCGCCTCGTAGAGCGCTATCGCTTTCTCAGTCTCCCAAGCAATCTCGCACCGTATCGCTTCACGCACAAGAGCCTCCTGAATCGTGGCGTAACAGTGCTTTGACTTCCAGGGCGACTCAAGACCGAATACGCAGTTGTGAAGCTGCGCCGCTTGAACGAGCAGTTCGTTGTCCTCGGTGGAAAGAACTCTTCCCTCGGAAAACCGTCTCCATTGTGGTGGAATCGACACTGTTGCGCCTTCAGGAAGCGGCCCATATCCCGTCGCGAACATACCGAGAAGCTGCCAGAAACGTCCGAAGATAATAAGACGGTAGCCGGTTCCGTCATCGATCGACTTTGCGAGCTTCTCATATATCTCCGCGGCGTTGCCTTCCTTTGTGGGAGGGGTGGGGAGCAGCTTCTCAAGAGGCGTCTTGAAGCCAAACGGCTCGAAGGTCGATGGCGGAAGCGGGGTTCCCGCGCACGGGTCAGCAGGTTCCAGCGTGCCGATGAGCAGGTAGGCTCCGAACAGCACGAACGGAACGCACATGCAGACGTAGTACCACAGCCCGAAGCCGTGTCTCGGTTGTCTCCGGTCGGACTTTTGCTTCATGGCACAACCATTATAGGTGCGCGAGGTATTGGGGTGTCAAGCGAAAACGTCTCTGAGTATTGTCAGGGGAAACAGCCCTCCCCAGCGTGGAGCCCTTGCGGACCTGGAATTACACGATGAATTGGACGAGGTGTTTTCTTGCGAAGACGAGGCCTCTCTTGACCTTGGCCTCGCTCCCTTCCCAGACGGGATCCTCGTGCTCGATGCTCAGCGTTCCGTCGAAACCCACCTCGCTCAGAGCATTGATAAAGGGACCCCATTCGATCTCACCGAGCCCGGGCATCCGGTACCGCCACCACCCGTTCCCGAGCACGCCGGCAGACGACAGCTTCTCCTCGATAATCTCGGTGTCTTTTGCGTGGACGTGGTGAATGCGGTCGGCAAAATCCTTGACTGTTTCGATAATATCGCAGCCAAGCCAGTATAGGTGTGACGGGTCGAGGTTCAGCCCCATGCATTCCGACGGAACAAGCTCAAACATCCGCTCCCATACTTCTGGTGAATAGGCTATGTTGCCGACGAGACCCTCTGCCTGCCAGCCCACCATAGGGCAGTTCTCTATCGCTACGTACACGCCGCGCCGTTCGGCGTAGTCGGCTATGGGTTTGAATACCTTCTTAAACTCCGCCAGATTCTGCTCGATGGTCTTGCGCGCATCCCTGCCGACAAACGTTCCGACGACGTCCACCCCCATCAGTGCCGCCGCGTCTATGGCTTTCTTGAGTTGAGCAATGCGCGCTTTGCGCTTGGTAAGATCCTGGTCGAGGTTGTTCGTGTATGTCGCAAGGCAGGAGATCTTGACGCCGTTTTGGTCGAAGGTGCGCATCGCCATCTCCGCACTCTTCCGGGTCATGTTAGAAACGTCCAGGACGGGACCGGTTTTCTTCCTCCGGCCTACCGGTTGCGGCGCAGGTACCTCCAACCGTTGAAAACCGCTCTTGGCAGCCCATTTGACGGCTTCTTCGAGCGGCATATCCCCTAAACATGCCGTCAAGAACCCTATTTCCATCGCCTCTTGGCCTCCGCGACAGCCAGACCCTTTTCGTAATTCCCGATCACACTCCCTGTCGGCGATAATCATATCAGAGATGTACCCAAATGTCAACAAAAAACCAGCACGTATGACGATCTCCGTATGCGCAACATAGCGCTAATACAGCGGTTTGTGCTGGTTCTGGCGATTCTGGCAGGTGCTAGCTGCTTCTCTGGCAGAGAACGAACGTCCAGGGGAATACCGATCGCGCATCTACTGTGTCAAAATAGGACGATAGGAGTCTCGTGATGCCTTTTTTCGTCCAGTGATTGACGTGCTCGGGGGTGTTGCCGAACGATCGCAAGTAATTACCGCGTAGCATGTTGCCTATACGCCAAAAGGGTTCGTGAGGGACAGTGACAAGAACGGTACCGACGCTGACACGGACGAGTTCCGCCAACGCAGTCTCGTAGTCTTTGAGGTGTTCGAGCGTTTCGGAGCAGATGGTGAGATCGAACGACCGGTCCGGAACCGGCAGATAGAGGGCATCAGCGGAGAAAAAGTGGGCGTTCCCGGCGCACGCACTGGCAGCCAGGCGCAAAGAAGGCTCGTGGATGTCGCATCCGAAGTAGCCGACCTGCGGAAACTGTCTCGTCAGCAGATGGGCGACGATTCCCTCGCCGCATCCGACGTCGAGTACTGTGCGGGGTGAGACCTCTTCGGCGGTGCGTACGATCGCGCGCAGAAACCTGCTGGTGAGAAAGGCGATAACGGGGTTCCGGGACTTATACTTGAGCTGTACGGTGATCCGTTCCCGGAGAGCGCGGTCATCCAGATGCACGGTCCCTCTCCTGCAACGCGCTCAAGAGCTATCCGCGTCGTCAGAGGCAATGGGTTCTTCGACGTGCTCGTCTGGATCGCCGGTTTCCGGAAGAACACGTGTAAGAGGTCCGGTTCGTCTGCTCATTTCGAGCCGCAGCGCAGCAACCTGCTCGGAGACAAGTCCCATGAGAAACGTGAGCACACCCGTCGAAAGAAGGAACATCGAGCTGTTTGCGAGGTGTCTGTACCGCAGGATGGTGTACGTGCCGTAGATGAACCCCGGCAGGAACAAGGCAACCGACGCGGGGATAAACAGTCTGCTGGGGGCGAACATGACCGCCGAACGGAGTATGATGTAGAGAAACCGCAACCCGTCACGGACCAGGCGTATCTTGCTTCGGCCCTGACGCTGCGCGGAGACAATCGGCACGAACCGCAGCCGGTAGCCGTGCTTGATGAAGAGGATGGTCGTCGTTGCGGGATACGAGAACGCGTTCGGCAACAACCCTACAAAGGGTAAGACCTTCTCGCGACTCATTGCGCGGAACCCGGAAGTCAGGTCGGGCACTTTTCGTCCGGTCAGGTATGTTGCAAGCTGGTTGTAAAGCCAGTTTGCGAGCCGTCTGTGGAACCGAGCGTCCGAACCGGTGGTCCTGGCCCCCACCACAAGGTCCGCCTCGCCGATGGCATCGAGCAACCGGGGTACATCCTTGGGGTTATGCTGGCCGTCCCCGTCCATCAAGACGAGCGTGTCGTTTCGGGCCATCCTTATGCCCGTCTTGACAGCCGCGCCGTTACCGAGCCGTTCCTCGTGGGCAACCACCCGGGCTCCGGCTTGAGCGGCCAGCTCGGCGGAACCGTCCGTCGAGCCGTCGTCGACCACGAGAATCTCAGCGTGAGGGCCAAGCTCGCTTCTCAACTCGGATAGGACGCCGTCTATCGTGGCCGATTCGTTGTGAACCGGAATGATGACGGTCAATTCCGCTCCTATCGATCCGGACTCTTTCATTGCGTCACGATACCCCACGCCATCGGCAACACGCCGCTCGTATGAACGACTTTCGGTTCGGTATAGTAACCTGTCGAGCCGATCGTGTCAACCTTGCCACGCTTTCACCTTCCCGGTGGCATGATAACTCTGCCACTCTTCCTCTACACCTAACATGACGAATCAGCCACATCTTCTACGAAAAACTTGGACTATTTGGGCTTCCTTGCGCCTGTTGACTTTTTCTCCCAGGATGCATAGGATAGCACCGGCGTCTTGCAGGCGGCTGAGGCCGGTTTCGCCTCGCTCCGTGGGGATTCCTCGTGTAAGTCGGAAAGGAAGCCGGCGGGTTTAAAGCAGGCAGAAAGGGTGCCGAAACATGGCAGAACAGATTGCGCGACCATTGCTGAGGCTCGGTGGGTGGGTGAGTGTTGCCGTTCTGTCGATGGGAGCGCTTTCGTGCGTTTCCATAGGACGGTCCGCGGCGGGAACCCGCGCCGAGATCAAGCGGGCAGTGGCAAAGGTCAAGCCGGCACTGGTTCGCGTGTCCATCGTCGAGGCTCACTACTATCGCGGGCGTGAGAACAAGTACGAGACGAGCGGCAGCGGCGTCATCATCACAAGCGACGGACACGTCGTCACCAACCATCACGTTGCGGGCACAGCCAAACGGATAGTCTGTACGCTTGCCGACAAACGCGAGCTCGACGCCGAGCTGGTTGGCACCGACCCTCTCTCGGACCTGGCGGTCATTAAACTGCACGGCACTACGGGCGAGGAGTTTCCTTTCGCGGAGTTTGGCGACTCGTCGACTCTGAAAACCGGCGACCGGGTAATGGCGATGGGCAGTCCAATGTCTCTCTCGCAATCGGTGACTCTCGGGATAATCAGCAACCTCGAGATGATCATGCCCAACATGGACTGGCCGTATAAGTTCACCATAGACGGCGAGAACGTCGGCTCGCTCGTTAAGTGGATAGGACATGACGCGGCCATTTTCGGCGGAAACTCCGGCGGGCCGTTGGTGGACATGGCCGGCAAGATCGTGGGTATCAATGAGATCCGGATGGGGCTGAGCGGTGCCATACCCGCCGACACAGCCCGCCAGGTCGCGGAAGAGATTATCCGGAGCGGGTACGTGACCCGGAGCTGGACCGGGATAGAGATCCAGCCGTTGCTCAAAGGGAGCAAACGGACTACCGGTGCACCCATAAGCGGCACTATCGAAGGGTCGCCGGCGGCCGAGGCAGGCATCGAGTCCGGCGACATACTGCTCGAGTTCGCCGGGGTGCCGGTCGCGGTGGAATACGCCGAAGAGCTGCCTGCTTTCACCAAACTGGAGACCTCCTTGCCGGTGGGAAGCGAGATCGAAGTGCTCGTTCTGCGCGATGACACTGAAAAGACCTTCACTCTCAAAACAGTCAAGCGCGAGAAGGTTATGCTCGACAAACACGAGTTCAAGAAGTGGGGCGTTGCGGTCACGGACATTTCTCTCTGGAAACAGAAAGAGATGAAGCGGGACTCTCGTGACGGCGTGCTGATATTCTCCGTGCGTCCCGGCGGCCCGTGCGACGCCGCCAAGCCAAACGTCCGCGAGCAAGACGTTATCGTCAGGGTGGGCGACGAGCCCGTCAGAAACGTCGAGGAGCTTGCTGCCGTCACAGAGAGAATTACCGCTGGCCAGACGGAACCGACTCCCGTGCTCGTTGCCTTCGAGCGAAGGGTGGAGCAGTTGCTTACGGTTGTCAAGGTAGGGCTGCGCGAGTTGCGCGACCCCGGTTTGGAGGCACGCAAGGCGTGGCTGCCGGTCGAGACGCAGGTTCTCACCAAGGACCTGGCCGAAACCCTTGGCGTGCCCGGCAAAACCGGCGTGCGTATCACGCGGCTCCTTCCGGGCGCGGGCGCCGAACTCGAGGTTGGCGACCTGATCGTTGGGCTTGATGGTGGAACGATCCCGGCATCCCAGCCCGAGGATACCGAGGTGCTGCCGACGATGATCCGGCAGCACGGGATTGGTGCTGAAGTCGAACTGGACATCATTCGCGGGGGCACAGAGATCAAGGCTACCGTCAAGCTGTCGAAGTCACCCAAGCTGGCCCGTGAGATGAAGAAGTTTCGCGAAGACAACTTCGAGTTTACGGTGCGCGACGTGGCGTTTCTCGACCGGGCCCAGCAACAATGGCCGGCGGACAAGCAGGGCGTGCTGGTTCAAGAGGTGGCCGAAGGCGGTTGGGCTGCGCTCGGCCATCTGGCCGTGGGCGACTTGCTGCTCGAAATCGAGGGCCGGCCGACAACGGACGTGAAGAGCGTCAGGGCGCTCATGGAGACGATCAACGAGGAAGAGCCCGATTACGTGCAGCTCAAGGTGTTGCGCGGGATTCATACGCGCTACGTGGAACTGGAGCCGGATTGGGAGCAGTTGGGAAGCGATGCCAACGGTCAGCCACGGGCTGAGCCGTAGGCGGCCGGGTTTGTAGAAAGGAGGCAGTCATGACGGGATCGAGAGGTCCGAGGGCGGTTGTCGGTATGGCGTGCGTCGTGTCTCTTCTGGCGTTGCCGGTGTTGGCGGACGGGTTCGCCGACAAGGGCCGTGCCCTGATTGAAAAGTGGGATTCCTGCATCGTCACCGTCCATATAGTCGCCACGCAAAGCACGAGCATGGGGGGCAGAGAGTTCGACAAGAGCGAGGAGAAATTCGACGCTACCGGCATCGTTATTGACCCGTCCGGACTCACGGTGTTTTCGCTCGCTTCGAGCGATCCCAGTGCGCTAATGGGCAAGATGATGGGGGCGTATGGCGCCCCTGACGACTTCAAGATGGAGAGCGAGATCAACGACGTCAAGATCCGGTTGTCAAACGGCGAGGAGCTTAACTCGAAAGTCATGCTGCGCGATAAGGATCTTGACCTTATCTTCGCTCGGCCCACTGAGAAACCGGAGCAGCCGCTCCCGGCAGTGAGCCTGGCCAACAGCGCCACCCCCGACCCTCTGGACCCGGTGGTAGTCTTCAACAGGCTGGGAGAAGTAGCCGGTTGGGCCATCTCAGCCCGGGTCGAGCGCATAAGCGCCATCGTCGAGAAGCCAAGGAAGTACTACGTGGTGAGCCAGGCTGAAGGGCTCGGGTCGCCTGTCTTCGCGCTCGACGGAAAGATCGTCGGCTTGCTGCTCTTGCGCGCAAGCCCTGCCAAACGGTCGTCGCGGTCGATGAACATCGGCGCCATGTTCCAGGGTATGAGCGGGCTCGGTGTCCTTCCGGTCGTTCTGCCTGCCGAGGACATCCTGAAGGTCGCGCAACAGGTCGAGGAATCCACCGAGTAGCGCTCCTGGTTGCGCTCGTACTCGTAGCGGAAGGTGAGAGCGCAACGCGACCCGGACTGCGCGGTGTGCGGCTGCGTTGCTTGACACCTGAGCGCTGGAGCAGGTAGACTCCCTTGCACATTCATTCGTCTACGGTCACGAACTATCGCGGTTAGAGTTAGAGAAAGATTACGTGTCCCCCGTAGCATTTGTCGCCAAATACGTGCGCCGCTACTGGCGGTCGTACGTTATCGGGCTTCTGTGTCTTGCGGCCGGCAACGCCGTCGGCCTTACGGGCCCGCTGGTCGTCAGGTTCATAGTGGACGGCCTCACGAACAAAACCATGACGGCGTCGAAGCTGCCGCTGTACGCCGGGGCAATCCTCCTTATTGCAGTGTGCTCTGGAGTGTTCCGGTTCTTCTCCCGCCGGCTGACAATCAACGCGTCGCGCAACGTTGAGTACGATATCCGCAACGACTACTTCGGCCACGTCCTGCGATTGTCGCGTTCCTTTTTTCGGAAGATGATGACAGGCGACGTGATGTCGCGGGCGACCAACGACCTCGGCCACGTCAGGATGTTCGTCGGGCCGGGAATAATGCATTTCGCGGGGACAGCCTTCGTCGTGCCCGCAGCGGCTGCGCTGATGTTCGCCATTCATGTGCGGCTGGCGGCGATCTGCCTCATGCTTACGCCGCTGCTTTCCGTTGCCGTGTACTTCCTGGGCCGGGCGGTACACTCCCGGATGCGCAAGGTTCAGGAACAGTACGCCACCGTCAACTCGACCGTGCAGGAGAACCTCGCAGGCATTCGCGTCGTCAAAGCATATACCCGCGAAGCTGAAGAGGAGAAGAAGTTTGGAGACGAGTGTTCCGAATACATGCGGCGGAACCTCAGGCTTGCGAGGCTCGACTCGATATTTCATCCGCTGCTCCATTTCATCATAGAGGGCAGCATCGTGATCTTGTTGTGGTTCGGAGGACGGTGGGTCATCCGCGGCGAACTGAGCCTGGGCGATTTCACCGCGGTAATGATGTACCTCATGCATCTTCTGTGGCCGGTGGCGGCGCTTGGCTGGGTCGTGAACCTGTACCAGCGTTCCTCCGCCGCGATAGGCCGGATGAACCAGGTGCTTCTGACGGAGCCCGATATTGCCGACACGGACCTGACACAGCCCGTCGACAGCATCAAGGGGGAGATCGAGTTCCGCAACGTGTCGCTGGCCTACAACGGCAGAGATGCCGTACATGGTATCAACTTCAAGATAAAGCCGGGACAGAAAGTCGCCATAGTCGGGCCGACCGCTTCCGGCAAGACGACGCTCGCGTCTCTCATACCGAGACTGTACGACCCTACCGAGGGACAGGTTTTGATTGACGGCGTTGACGCACGCCGGCTGCCGCTGGCGACGTTGCGGTCGCACGTCGGGTTCGTGCCGCAGGAGACGTTTCTCTTTTCCAACAATATCGGGTGGAATATCGCGCTGGGGTTAAAGGAGCGTGACGAGACGGTGCTGCGCCAGTCGGCCGATGCGTCACGCATACTCGAAGCGATAGAAGAGTTTCCCGACAGGTTCGACACCATGCTTGGCGAGCGAGGAGTGAACCTCTCCGGGGGGCAGAAACAGCGTATCGCGATCAGCCGGGCGCTTGCGGTCGACCCGAGAATCCTGGTGCTCGACGACTGTCTGTCGAGCGTTGACACGCAGACAGAGGAAGAAATACTGCAACGGCTCAAGGACTACTTCGTCGGCAGAACGTGCATCGTGATATCGCACCGAATCTCTGCCGTCAAAGATTCCGACATGATAGTGGTGCTCGACGAGGGACGTATCGCCGAGACCGGCACGCACGAAACCCTGCTCGAGCAAGAAGGGATCTACTGGAAGATGTACCGGACACAGTTGCTCGAAGAAGAGATCGCAGAATCCTGACGAGAGGCGATTGCCTGCTATGCAGAGCGAGTATCACGAAGAGGTTATCGACAAAGAGTACGACAGCCGGCTGATGCGGCGGCTGCTCCAGTACCTTCGTCCGTACTGGCGGTTCTTCGTGTTGTCCGTGAGCCTGCTGCTGGTCGCAACGGTTCTGCGGCTTCTCAGACCGTATTTATACAAAGTAGCTATTGACTCGCACATTGCGACCGGGGACGTCGATGGGCTCAAGAGGCTTGTTCTGCTCTTCATCGTGCTGATGTTCTCGGAGCTCGGATTCCGCTACATACAAATCTACTCGACGCGCTACGTCGGTCAACGCATACTGTACGACCTGCGCACACAGATCTTCTCGCACCTCCAGAAGATGTCGCTGTCGTTCTTCGACAAGAATCCCGTGGGCAGGCTCATGACGCGGGTCGTCAGCGACGTCGAGACCTTGAACGAAACGTTGTCGGTGGGTGTGGTCAACATATTCGGCGACGTGGTGATACTGCTCGGGATCGTCATATTCATGTTTGCACTGAACTGGCGGCTGGCCCTGGTCACGCTGTCGGTGCTGCCGATCCTTGCTATCGCAACGGCGGTGTTCCGGACGAAGGCACGCGAGTCGTACCGCCAGATACGCAAGAAGGTCGCCCGTATCAACGCGTACCTGCAGGAGCACATCAGCGGGCTGAAGGAGGTCCAACTGTTCATTCGCGAATCGAAAGCCATGGAGCGGTTCCGCGAGCTGAACGCGAGCCTGCGGGACCAATGGCACAAAACCATCCTTTACTACGCGCTCTTCTTCCCCATTGTGGGTCTGCTCGAATCGATCGCCATCATGCTGATACTGTGGTACGGCGGCCTGCAGACAATGAAGGGAGTCGAGATAGGGCTCGTGCTCAGCTTCATATTCTACAGCCAGATGTTTTTCCATCCTATACGCGACATCAGCGAGAAATACAACATACTGCTCGCTGCAATGGTGTCGGCCGAACGGATATTCAACCTGCTCGACACGCCCGAGGCGGTGCCGAACCATGCGCAGCCGGTCACCCTCGAGCAATCCCGCGGCGATGTCGAGTTCCGAAACGTATGGTTCGCCTACGAGCCCGGCGAGTACGTGTTGCGCGACGTCAGCTTCCGGGTCGAACCCGGCGAACGACTGGCCATCGTCGGCGCGACCGGTGCCGGCAAGACATCGATAATAAACCTCCTGAGCCGGTTCTACGATGTCGACCGGGGCAAGATACTCGTTGACGGGCGCGACATACGGTCCTACGACAAACATTCGTTGAGACAGCACATCGCGGTCGTGTTGCAGGACGTCTTTCTCTTCTCAGGCTCCGTCGAGGAAAACGTGCGGATCGGTCGCGAGGATATCGCGTTCGAATCGATACAGGACGCCGCGGAACACGTCAACGCGTCGCACTTCATCGAGACGCTGCCGGATGGCTACGACGAGAAGGTCGGCGAGCGCGGCGGCAAGCTGTCGCTCGGACAGAGACAGTTGCTCGCGTTTGTCCGCGCTCTCGTGCACGAGCCCGCGATACTGGTGCTCGACGAAGCGACCTCGAGCGTCGACACCGCCACCGAGCTGCTCATACAGGATGCTATCGCGAAACTCATGGATGGCCGCACGTCGCTCACCATCGCGCACAGGCTCTCGACCGTCCAACGTTCCGACCGCATCATCGTCATCCACAAAGGCAAGATAAGAGAGGAAGGCTCTCACCAGCAACTCCTGGCGAAACGCGGCCTGTACTGGCGCCTCTACCAGCTCCAGTACAAAGACCAGCTCGTAGTCCCGCCGAAATAACTTCCGACTTCTAAACTGGTACGCCGGCCCAACTCCCGTCGTTCGGGTACGGCTCGAACCTTGGACCTTGTGGTATACTATAAGTGCAGGCTGATACTGTTCAGGCACAAGGGGGAAACGCTGAAGCCATACAAGCGCGATGGCCAGGCAGTCCAGATGGAGGAGCATGAAGAAAGCCCTGACTCTCATTGTCGGAGCAGTCGTTCTGCTTGTGGTTCTGGTCCTGTTGACACGGCCCAGGCAACCTGAACCTGTCCCAAAGCAGCCGCAGATCGTGGAGCGGACTGTCCAGCCTGAGACTACTCCGCAACCGGCGCCACGACCGATTCCTGAGGAACCGACTGCGCCTGTGTCGAACTTGGGACAAGGTGCATGTGTGCTGCACGGGACAATCACAACCCCCATGGGAACACCGGCCGGCGGTGCGAAGCTATTCATTGTGCGCACACGAGACCGTTATGACACGAGAAACATTCCCCTTGATGATATGCCCGTTGGGGAGACAGTAACTCTGGATGATGGGTCTTACCGGCTTGAGGATATCCCAGACGGCTATTATGTTGTCTGCGCGGTTGTAGCCCAGGCGTGCGGTTGGGAGGGTGACCGGCTGAACTGGGAAGTGGAAGAACAGCGCATTGTGGAATTTGACATAAGAATGAAGCCGCTGATTGCAACGAGTGGTATAGTGCAGAACGCTGAGGGCAGACCGATTCCAGGGGCGAGAGTCGTCATATTGGAACGCGGGGGATTTGCTCCCATTTTGGCCAGACTGATGCCCATTGAGACGGACGGAGATGGGCGGTATGTGATCGGCTACCTGTGGGACGGCGCCCACACCATTGAGGTTAGTGCGGAGGACTACGCGCCATCTGTGCTCGAGAGCGTGCAAGCCGGAACATCGGGGAACGATGTCGTGTTGTATGTAGGCGGGAGGATCTCCGGTAGGGTGACGTTGAAGGACACGCGCGAGCCAGCTCGCGATATCCTTGTTGTTGCCAAGAACTTGGAGGGAGGCGGTGATCAAGAAGGTAAGACGGATGACGAAGGCTCGTACTCGCTCGACCGCCTTTCCTGCGGCGTCGCATACGCGATTGTTGTAGAGCACGATAGCGCAGGCTATGTGGCAATCGAAACTCCGACTGTCACGCTAAGAGATAGGGAAGATACGAGCGGTGTGGACATTGTATTGTCTCGCGGAGGCTCGGTGTCTGGCAAAGTGACAGTCAAAGAGACAGGGGAACCGCTGCCAGGCGCGAAGGTTTCTATTGCAGGCTTGCCCTCGCTAATACGTCGGGAAACGATTTCAGGGAGAGACGGGACATTTACATGTAGTATGCTCTCAGCTGGAGAGTACGTTGTCAAGTGCGAACATCCTGCAGGATTTGTGAATGAGAAACGTGGTAGCGCGAGGAGGGTATCGGTTGCACCCGAGGAGGACGTGGTGGGGGTAGAGTTTAGCCTGGAGCGAGGGGGCTCAATAGCCGGCCGCGTCATGGATCTAAACATGGAGGGTATCGAGGGCGCCGAGGTACGTGCCTTATCCTCCGGCGCCACACGTAAGTCTAGCTTCGCCAAGTCGGATGAGGAGGGAAAGTACCGATTGACCGGCATCGCACAAAGACAGAAGAGGCGGCAATTGCGGTATCGCGTATCGGCTAGGGCACGGGCGTACGTTGGGCTCGAGTCGGAACCTATTGTCATGCCACCGGAGGGCGACATAACGGACGTAGATTTTATCCTGGAGAACGGGGCTAGTATCTCCGGACGCGTTGTCGATACCGAGGGATACGTTGTGAAGGACGCCCGAATAGAACTCATGTCCGAACAGGGAGATACGAGACTATCTCATGATGAACCGAGAAGCAGGACTCTTGTCCCTTGGCCGCCTGCTCAAACAGACGAAGAAGGCAGGTTTGAAATTGATGGGATTGGGGAGGGGAAGTATTGTTTCCGCGTGGAAGTTCACAGTGCCGATCACGGATATTCTCAAATGGCGAAGAACGATCCGATCACTGTCAGAGCCGACGAAACGATAACGGACGTGGAGGTTGTTGTCGAGGCAGCGGAAGGGGGAGTCATTGAAGGGTACGCGCGCGATGAAGCGGGCCGTGGCATTCTTGGTGTGACTGTTTTTGCAACCATAGGACGCGATTCCACGGCATTTACCAAGACAGACAGCTCGGGCTGTTATCGTCTTGAAGGTCTCAGCGGAGGGACGGGCGAGATTCTCTTCCGCCATGGGAGCTATGTAGATGCGCGACTTGAGGGAGTTGCGGTGGGCACTCGGAACGCTGACGCTGTAATGCTGCGAAAACGGCATGGCGGGAGTATTTCTGGGGTTGTAAGGGACGCCGCGACGCGGCGAACGCTGGAAACCTTTGATGTCGCTGTCACGCGGGTGCAGAAGGATGACGCGGCCCATGTGCCGTCTGGTCGGGGCCGTCGAGGAAAGGTGTCGGTAGTTGGAGGGTATGTGATAGAGGACGTAGCCCCGGGAACAGCGACGTTACGGGCCACCGCCCCTGGTTATTTACCCCAAGAGATATCGGACATCATAGTGGAAAGCGGTCAAATCACGACCGAGGTCGATATCTATCTTGTCCCAGCTGCCATTATAGAAGGTTTCATCACACGTGATGACGGCAAACCGGTGACCGCCACACAGTGGGTGACGGTATTCTCCTTGTCAGATCCAAATCAAGAGGTCGCACGTGCGGGGACGGCGAGTGACGGTTTCTACAGGGTCGACTCTCTGATCGGAGATACATACACGGTTGTTGCCCATTTCCGCACGGGCAAGCGCGTCTTCAAAGACAGTGCTACGGTTCAGATCCGCACCGGGGAGATCGCTCGAGTCGATTTCGAAATGGGCATCACAGCGGGAATAATGGGGACGGTGTCGTCGCCACAGGGATACGGCGTGGTGGGAGTCATTGTCCGCCCCGCCTCGGAGACGGTACCCTTTTCATTCCAGAACTGGCCTTCACTAGAGAGCGAGACGGTGGACTATGTCCTGTGCCAAGCGGATGGCACTTACGAGATCGCGGACTTGCCTGCAGGTTCTTATAATGTCACCGCAGTGTGCGCGCCAGACACTGATAGTCCTGCAGAGGAGATAAGGCAAGTTTCCCAGATTGTGACCGTTGAGGAGGGACTGGTAGTAGATCTCGATTTCTCGTTGTGATCAGGGTGGGCTTGGGGTGACCTTCTCGAAATCGGCGTCCGGACCGAACCTGATGTGCGAGCCGCCTTGCTTCTTGTCAAACAGGGGCATGATGACGGCGGTCTCGACGGCTATCGACACAAGCGTGAAGATCGTTCCGATCAACGCCACGCGCCTGATCACTCTCGAGTAGTCCGGCGCCGGGTTCTCCGGCACCGCGTGCTGTTCTTTCGGCCAGAGCAGTATCAGCGCCGTGCAGATGAGGGAGTTGACGTGGATGACGCCTTCGGTCACCATTCGCTGCGGATGAAACGGGGTTAGCCGGGCAAAGTTCCCGATAACGATCCACCACAGGAACAGCAGGTAGAACGCCTGGCCTCGACCAAGCCAGCTTGACGGCATAACGGAGAGCGGCTGCCGCCGGTGCCGCAACACGAGCATGATCGTCACGACGGCGATCCCCACGTAAGCCATCGTGAACCACACGTGCGGCGAAAGACCGTAAATGCTTTCGGGAACAATGTTCTGCTCGAGCCAGATGGATTCGACGTTCTTGCGTATGTTAAGAAACGTGATGAGCAGGAGCACGAAACACACCGAGAACGGTTCGGTCCAGCCGCGCACGGGCGGGTCGTCGGTCACGCGGGGCGTTCTCGTCGACAGGTACCCCATGGTGGCTGCCACGCCCAGCCCGGAGACGAACCCGAACGATTGTTCGAGGATGCTGTGCCAGTTGGTGCTGATCCCCGTTGAGACGCCGATCAGCTTCACCGCGTTCATTCCGGCGAACCCGAACCCAGCGAAGACTCCCGTCAGCAACGTGGCGTACACCGCGGGCAGCATCCCGTTCCGCACGAGGTACACGAGCATCCCGACCGTCATCCCCAGCACGGCGGCCCAGTTGTCCGACCGGGGCGGTGTCATGTGCAGTCCGAACACCTCGACGAGCAGCAGAAAACCGGCCCACCACCCTACTGCCATGTGCATGATGAGCGATGACGCCCGGCACCAGCGCCGCCGGATCAGTGCCAGCACGAGCACGGCCACTATCGCCAGCAGCGCGCCCATCCAATCGGTGTCGTGCCAGTACAGCCGTGCCTCAAGTCCGCTCATGTCAACCAAGTCGAGGATAAGGACCATCATCAGGAGCAGTGGCGCCAAGGCCCAGGCAATAAAGACGGCGCACAATGGCGCGAAGAACTCTGTCAGCCGGTCCCGGTCGAGAATCGCCGGCAGCGCGGTGCCCGCGCCGCCTATCGCACCCCACAGAAAACCGATGACGAAGAGGCAGGCGGACCCGTACAGTACGGACGGCAAATGGTCCGATGCCGTGTACCCAAGAACAACACCGTAGGACATCGACCCGCCGAACGACCAGCCCAGCGCGCCGAAGAACGCAAAGTACAAATACCTCCGGCGCCAGTCCTCCCGGCCCGAAAGCAGGCACGCAGCCAGCGCCGCCAGCGCGCCCGGTATCATTGCGCCGTACTCGTGGCCCCATTGACCCCTGACTCCCCAACCAATGGAAAGCGACAGCGCAACCAGCAGTATCGTGGCCCAACTCAAACCCGGAACAGTCTTTTGGCGGGACATCGTTTCTCCTTACCTGTTCGTATACCGCTCTCTTCGGTTCGCAACGGGCTCCAGTAGAACATAAACGCGCTTCCAGATTCAAGACGCCGTGCTCGTGCGAGATCGTTTTGATTGACAGAACATGGGCGAAAGCAATATAATAGGGCTGGCAGGAACGCGGGAACGAGAGTGTAAATACTTCTAGCAATGAGCAAACTTGCACGTGTCGGCATAGTTGGAGTCACCGGTTACGGTGGGCGGGAGCTGGTTCGGCTCCTTGCACGCCACCCCCATGTCTCGCTGACGAACCTTGTCTCGCAGAGCGCCGCCGGCAAACCGTTCAGCGACGTGGTGCCGTCGCTGCGTGGAGAGGTGGACGCGCTGTGCGTCGAGTTCGACGCGGAGCGGCTCGCAAAGGAATGCGACGTTGTCTTCCTGGCCATGCCGGCAACAAAAGCGATCCGGCCGTTTGCAGATCTGGCAGGCAGGACGGTGAAGGTGATAGACATCGGGCCGGATTTCCGGCTGCAAGATCCGGCGCTCTACTCCGAGTATTACGGAATGGACCATACCGCCACCGAGCTGCTCGACGAGGCGGTATACGGGTTGCCGGAGCTGTACCGTGCTGAGATAGAACCCGCCCGGCTGATTGCTGTCCCTGGTTGCTATCCGATCTCGGTGATTCTTGCGCTCGCACCGTTGCTCTCTCCCGACTGCAAAGTCGCGGTTGATCTCCCGATTGTCGTGAACGCCCTTTCGGGTATCACGGGTGCAGGGCGGTCGCTCAACGAGACGGTCCACTTCTGTGCCGCTGCACAGAACGCGCGTGCGTACAAGATAGGCGTCCATCAGCATGTTCCCGAGATAGAGCAGGAGCTGTCGCGTATCGCCGGACGGCAGGTCACGGTCCAGTTTACGCCGTACACTATCCCGCTCAACAGAGGTATATTGACGACGATAGTCGCGAAGAACGCGTCGGCAATCACCCAGCCCGACCTCACGGCGTTGTATGCCGAGTTCTACGGGAACGAGCCTTTTGTTCGGGTGCTGGAAGACGGCGCGCTGCCCGAGATCCGGCAGGTGGCAGGATCGAACTTCTGCGACATCGGTGCGAAGTGCGACGAGAGAACCGGAAACATCATTGTCGTCTCGGCGATAGACAATCTGGTGAAAGGCACCGCCGGCAGCGCGGTGCAGTGCATGAACATAATGTCAGGGTACGATGAGGGAACAGGGCTTGAACACTTGTCGCTGTGCCCGTAGAGAGGAACGTTTCGAGATGCTGGCTCGGAGCTCACCGGGAGGGATAACCCATGGCTGAAGCGAAGGTGCTTGTCGTAGATGATGAGGACGACGTCGTCCAGTTTATCCAGAACGTGCTCACAACCGAAGGGTTCGACGTGGTGACAGCGTACGACGGCCTCGGAGCAATCGATGTTGCGTTTGCCGAAAAGCCCGACGTCATCATCCTCGACATAATGATGCCCGTAATGGACGGTTACGAGGTGTGCGCGAAACTGCGCGCCTCGGAAGAGACGAGCCGCATTCCCATACTCTGCCTGTCCTCGGCCTACACCACAAGCGCTGTGCGGCAGAGCAGGGAGATGGGCGCACAAGGATATATCGTCAAGCCTTTCGCGCCGGCCGATCTGGTGAACGAGATCCGCCGGGTGCTGGCAGAGCCGTCGGCGTAAGGCCTCAACATGCAACGAGTTGCACTCCTTTTCGCCGCTCTGGTTGCCGCAGGAGCCGTTTCGAGCTGCCTGTTCTGGAGAGAAGACCCTGACGTCAGAATGAAGCAGGAAATCCTCTATCAAGCATTGTGTACCAGCTGCCACCCGGCTTTCGAGCCCAGGCTCTTCCCGGACAGCAAGTGGCAGTCGTTTATCGGCGACCACGCGCACGTCGCGGGCATCACGCCCGACGAAGAAAAGACTATAACCGAGTATCTGACCAGGAACAACTGAATCGATGGCGATTCGCGACGTCTGAACGATTAGCCCTGAAGATTCAGCACACTGGGGTTGGCTTGCGCGGCAGCCGAAGTCGCTTCGCGCAGATCGGATTCCGGCATCCCCTCGAAGAGTTTCTTCCAAGTATCGTGCAGCATCGTGAGCAACCGGACGGACTCCTCCATCATGGCTTTGTCCTTCCGGATGTTCGCCATCATCATTCTGTGCTGCATATACTCGTACACTCTGTCGAGGTTCTTTGCGATCTCGCCCGCTTCCATGTTGAGCGAGCTGCGCAGCTCTCCGACAATCTCCTGCCCTTTGACAAGGTTGTTGTTGACCGCATCGAGCCGGTTGTTGCCCAACTGTTTGATGGCCTCTTCAACGCGCCTGATGGCTCCCTCGTAGAGCATCACTATGAGCCGGCCCTGCGAGGCGGTCTCGATATCCACCTTCTTGTAGGTCTCGTAATTCTGGCTGCTTAACATTTAACGTGCCTTTCGAGTGCTCCGTCCCGAATCTGCCGGGACGGCAATCTGATTATACCCCTAGTCCTTGTAGTCCCGCAAGCTGCATGGTGAGAAACTCGCTCGTGCTCTGGAACGAGGACAACATTACTTCCATCTGCGTGAACTGACGTCTCAGCCGCTCCTCCTTCTGGTCCAGTCTTTGCTCGAGCTGGTCTATCCTGTCGTTGAGCGACTCTATCTGGTCGGCGATAGTTCCGTTGGCACCGGCCCGCGACTGCAGGAATCCCGTGGTCGAGGTCACATCCCTCAGGTATTCCTCAAAGATGTTCGCGATGCCGTCATCGGAATCGTTGATAAACAGGCTGGCAACAGATTCCCTGTCCGCGTTGAGAGCGTCACGCAACGCTGTCGCATCAACCTGCAGCGCGTTGAGGGTGTCGCTCGAGAACGCGTCCTCGGTTCCCGTGGATACGCCTATGTCAACGAGGCTTCGGTACTCCCCCGTTGCGCCGTCGATAATGTTGAACACGCTGCTGCGCAAGTAGCTCATTATCATCCGGATCGACGCGTCATTCTCGAGGGCTTCATCCTCGGCAAGCGCATCGTCGATCGTACCAATTGCCGTGTTGTACGCCTCGACAAAGGACTCTATCGTGTCGACCATGGTGTCAACGTCGTCGGTAACCGTCACCGTTGAAGAACCTGCCGAAAGGAGCGTAAACGAAACACCGCCGATGACATCCGTTATCGTGTTGCTGTTGCGTGTGTATCCCTGTCCATCAACCGTGAACTGTGCGTCATTGCCTGTGGTCTGGGTCGCGGTATCCAGATTGGTGGCGGCGAGGAACCCGCTCGTCCCGTCGGTGAAGTTCATCGTCCTGCTGCCGAGCGTGTCCGAGACAACCCTGATGGTATCGGTCGAGGAGTCAAACGTCGCTGTGACGTCCGCTCCCGACGAGTTGATGTCGTTCAGTATGTCGTTGAGTGTCTCGGTGCTCGGATCGGTGATGTTTAGGGTAACGCCGTTTACCTGGAACGTGCCGGCTGAAACCGTGCCGATGCCGAAGACATCGTCGAGCGTTGCGTTGGGGTCTACAACCGATATGTCAACCGTGCTTTCCATTGTGGTAGGCGTACCGCTCTGAAATGCGCCTTCGAGCCGTCCCGCTTCGAGGAAGTTGCTTGTATCATCGTCGGCACCCAGGTTTATGATGTCTGAACTGCCGCCGTCCGTGTTGGTCAGCGTTATCTTGTTCGTGACGGCGCTGTAGGATGCGGTCACGTCAGTGTTATTGGTTATGTCCTGGATAATGTCGTTGAGCGAATCGGTAGTGGCGTCGACTGTTATTTGCGTGCCGTTTATGGTGAACGTCCCGCTCGTGGGCGTGAGACCGAACCCGGCGTCTTCGAGAGTCGCATCCGGGTCCACGGGAGTGCCCAGATAGGAACTGCTGACGGCAACCGTTGCGCTCGCTAACTGGGTCACCTGGACTGCATAGGAGCCGCGTGACGCGACCGTGCTCGATATCTCCGCAGTGAGAACCGTCTCGTCGCTCGACGTCCCGGATATCCCTTCGAAGACGTTGTTGAGAGTGAAGTCCTGCGCACGGTTGAATAGGGTCAAAAGGTCTGTGCGGATATCACGTACAGCGTCCTGCTGGTCTTCGAGCAGCCCGATACGGTCCCGGGTCCGATTTATCGGGGTCCGCTCCAACGCCATGAGCTGCGCGATGAGAACGTCCGTGTCGATTCCCGATATGAGCCCGCTTACAAATAATCCGCCAGCCATCTTTCGCTTCCTTTCGTCGCTACGTCGTTTTTTGCCATGGCAAAAACCCCTTCGTTCTTATATATCGTCAGAATGGCTGGAAACTTTAGTGACCGTCAGCCATATCTTGGGCCGTGTCAACTGGTTGTGCCCAATATGTTGTGGCCTGTGGCGAGAAAGGCAAAAAGAGTGGGCTGCACCGTTCCGCACGGACGGATAGTCCCGCGTGCGTGGCGGCACAGCCCAACTCTTGCCCTACGCTTCCACGTCGAAGAGGAGGCCGACAAACTCTCGGAGACGGGAGGCGATCTTGAGCAGTTCTGCAGGAGGTATCTGTTTGATGACCTCCTGACTCTTCCTGTCGACTATCTGCGCGACTATCCGCTCCGTACCATCATCGATACGGAGTTGGATGTCGTTGCTCATCGAACTGAGGACACTGTCCAAAACCCCGGCAACCTTGCGAACTTCTTCTCGCGTAGGCTGCGGTTCCGCCTCTTTGATTTTCTCGGCCGGCTCCGACTTGGTCGACTCACCGCTCACGGGAGGTCGGTTAACGACCGCAGCGTTAGTCGTCTCAACGACCATGGAACGCGGGTCGGGAGAAACGCCTCTAACTGCCATAGTAACCCTCCCAAAGTCTGAGCTTTGGTTATTACCCACGGCGTACCACACCGTGCACGTCGTCGCCGAACCGAGCAGAATTCACTCGGCCCTACCTCCATTCAACTAGCCGAGAAGCTGAAGAGCTGTCTGTGGCACCAAATTGGCTTGCGCCAGTATTGATGTACCGGCAGCTATCA
>CAZGCA010000084.1:0-26551 GCA_964524145.1 uncultured bacterium
CATTGCCCTCTTCTGTCCAATACTATACGCTATCGTATTTACGAATACCTGTACTAAGTGCCAAGAGTAGCGGGAAATCGGGGTGTTTTTGGCGAGTTGTGCTATCAGTATTACCCGGATTAGTACAGGCTTCGGGCAGAGGGTGAATTCAAATCATGAGGTGCTCTGGATGAAACCAGAATCTTCTCGTGTCGGCCTAGATTTCGATCCCCAAGGCGGCGTTGATGACGAGCTGGACGTCGAGGCGTTCACTTTACCGGCGCTCTTCGAGTCGCAGCGATATTATGTAGCGGTCGGCAACGTAACACCGGACGACTTGTGCTCTAGGAGAACGGAAGCGACACCGAAAAGCACAAAGGAAGATCAAGGCTGAAACGCTGGCGCGACGGAAAGCTCTTACTCTGGCGACAAAGAGGCCGATGATCTAGGCTCCAGCCAATGTTTGTCAACTGTTCTGAAGACGTACGGTCCAGAAACTGCCTCAGCTCCTCCTCGCTCAGGACGTCTCTGCGGCCTGTCGGTCAGCTGCCTCTTGTGGAGGAAAGTACTTCAGTATGAGGTCTTTAAGCGATATGCCATCGTCCTCCTCAATAACCAACGCACCCGCCGATTCCCGCCTTGCACTAATCCCGGGATGCTCTTTCTCGAGCTCCGCCAGCATGCTGTCGCGCTTCCTTACCGCCTGTACAAGGCGTTTGTTCTCCTTCAGCAAATCGTGCTGCATGAGCGCGTGCCGTATTTCCAGCTTAAGCTCCTCATCCTGCCATGGTTTCGTTATGAACCGGTACACTTCGCCTTCGTTTATGGCGGACATTGCCACCTCCATGTCCGCATAGCCTGTCAACAGGATTCTTATCGTGTCCGGGCATCTGTCCTTAACTTCCTTGAGAAACTCGACACCTGGCATCCCTGGCATCCGCTGGTCCGAGACCACAACATCCACCGGGTGCTGCGCCATCAAGGTCAACGCATGTGCACCGGTTTCCGCGGTTAAGATTTTGTATCTCTCCTTTCTTAGGAGCCGAGAAAGCGCGTTAAGAATCCCTTCTTCGTCGTCTACGAGCATCACCACATGTTCCGCTTGTTGTTCGTTCATCTCACACAGTCCTCCTGAACAATCTAAGCCGTCGCCCTTCCTACATTGCCCGGTTGTCGTGCTCGGACCTTCTTGTACGGTAGACAAACACCCCGCCAACTATGGGGTCAAATTCATGATAGTTCAGTATCTTCTCGATGTACGATTTCCGTAACGCCTCGTCCTTCGATGCGAGCAGTATCCCGCTGCTCGTGTACAGATCGCGCGCCAGGACGTGGCCTTCACGCAGTTCGTCCACCCCTATTTCCACTTCGGTCAGTTCCTCGGCCGCCGACCGTTTTTCGTCAAGAAACCTTAGAAACACGTCCGTGATTTTCGGGTCGAGTTGAGAGCCGCGTAACCACAACATGCGATCGCGTATCTTGCGTGCCATGTCTTTCTCGAACTCGGGCAGGACCTTCCTCTTGTAACGGAGCAGATCGTAGGCGTCCGCGACAGCTATGATGCGCGCGCCGAGCGGGATTTGTTCCCCGTGTATACCGTCAGGATAGCCTTTCCCGTCATAATGCTCGTGATGAGACCGTATGAGGTTCGACACGTCCTGAAGGCTTTCCACAACGCGAACGCTTGCCTCGCCCATGACGGGATGCTTCTTCAACCACTCATTGTCTCTTTTCGTACGCTGTGGGGGCGGTTTCTTCAGCACTTCATCGCTTATCCCTATTTTGCCGACGTCGTGAAGCAAGGCTGCAATCTCAATGGTCCGCGCTTGTGCTTTGTCAAGACCGAGCTTCTCGGCAACACCAACAGCACTCGCCGTGATGCGTTTTGAATGGCTGCCCATGTACGAATCCTTGAGCTGAATGAGCCCGACAAACACGCGGATCGAATCAACAAAGCTCCTGTTCAACTTCTTGTAGAGCCGTTCCAACTCATTGCTCTTCTTCTGAATCTCGGCGGTCCGCTCTTCGACCTTCTGCTCAAGGTTCTTGTTCAGTTCCTGCAGTTGGTCGTTCTGCTTGCCGATGAGCTCGTTGAGCCGACGGTTCTCCCGCGTGAGATCGAGTTCCTGCAACAACTCCCGGACCGTCAGCTTGAGCTGGGCATCGTCCCACGGTTTCATCATGAACCGATGAACCTGCCCCTCGTTTATGGATGCGATAACGGCGTCCACGTCGCTGTACCCTGTCAGAAGCATCCGGCGCGTCTCGGGTTGCAAATCTCTGACCCGCTTGAGCACTTCGACACCCGTCATGCCGGGCATCTTCTGGTCGGAAACGACCATGTCGACCTGTTCGGTCTCGAGTAGCTGGAGCACCTCATTACCGCTCGAGGCTTGCAGCAGCTTGTATCCTTCCCGCCGGAACAAACGATGGAGGGAACTCAGAATGTTCTCCTCGTCATCGACAAACAACACTGTGTGCTGACTCACCAGACTCTAGCCCTCATTCTTCCTCGTGCCCACACCACTCTCAAACGGCAGCCGTATTGTGAACGTCGTCCCTTTGCCTACTTCGCTCTCGGCCTCGATCGAACCGTTGTGCTTCTCCACAATCACATAAGCGATGCTCAGCCCCATACCCGTTCCCTCGCCCACCTCTTTTGTGGTGAAGAACGGCTCGAAAAGCCGGGGCATCACATCTTCAGGTATCCCCTTGCCCGTGTCCGATATCTGCACAACCACCTCGCCGTCTTTCTGAGATGTCTTGACCGCGATCTCTCCTTTGCCCTCTATCGCCTGGGCCGCGTTGACCATGATGTTCATGAACACCTGTTCGAGCTGACCCGCATGGCACTCAATCGGGCCAACTTCACCATACTCCCGCACTACTTCCGCCTTATACTTGATCTCGTTTCGCACAAGATTGAGCGTGTCCTCCAGCAAGGCGTTCACATCGGCCAGCGACGTGACGGCTTCGTCGATGTGGGCGAAGGATTTGAGGTCCTTGATGATCTTCGCCACACGCTGGAGACCAGCTTTGTTCTCCATCGATATTTTCGCCATGTCGTTCATAACGAAATCAATGTCGATCTCGGCCTCGAACGCCTCTATCTCCTTGCTGAGCGCGTCCCGCTCACTGGTCTCCGATGTTCTAAGACGCCTGTACTTTCCGAGCATCTCGGTTATGTCTTTGAGGTATTCCTCCATCGTGTTGGTGTTGCTCATGACGAAACCCACCGGGTTGTTGATCTCGTGCGCCACTCCGGCGGCCAACTCGCCTATCGCCGCCAGTTTCGAGGAGTGCAGCAGTTGCTCTTCGAGCCGTTTTTTCTCCGTTACGTCGTTCGCAGCGACGACGACCGCGCTGATGGTGTCCTTCACCATCACAGGGTATGACACCAGGTCCATCACCGTCGATGGACCAATTGATACAGCCGGCAGTTCCTGCACATCCCCGCTCGCGCGAACTGCATCCACCACCTGCGCGATCTTCTCGGTTGTCTCTGGAGGAAAGATCTCGCGGTACGGTTTCTCAAAAGACTTGTTGCGGAATTCCGGCAGCATCCGCAGGAGTTCTTCGGCGCGACGGTTCACAAGAAATACCTCGTCCGATTGACCCAAGACAAGAAGCCCGAAGTTGGCCTCTTCGATGACGCTTGCAACACGCGTGTGCGATATCTCCAGAGCCTTCGTCTGAAACTCCAGATCTTCGGTCCGACGTTTCACCTCCAGCTCCAACTCTTCCTTGCGGTGTTTATCTGCGCGTACCAGACGCGCAAATTCCGCAGCTCGCTCGACACACGTGGCAAGCTCTTCTATGTTTATGGGTTTGGTCAGATACTGGTACACACCATGTTCGTATCCGTCACGCGCAGTCTCGAGCGTGGGATAACCCGTCAGGATGATGATCGGCAAGTCGCTGTCTAGTTCGTGTATCTTGTGGGCAAGCTCGAGGCCGTCCATCTCGGGCATGGAGATGTCGGACACAACCGAAACGAACCTTTCGGGAACGGAATCTGATAACCTCTCGAGCGCTTCCTCCCCGTTCGCCGCGGTTGTGCAGGTGAAGCCCTCTGCGGAAAGTGCGTCAGATACGACCTCCCGCACATAGTCCTCGTCGTCGACCACTAATACGTTCTTCCCTCTGGCGTTCATGTGAATCCTCCGCCTTCACGTGCCGATTCGATCTTGACACGCCTACTGGCACGATCATCCATCCCTGCCTCCAGGCATCTCTTCCGGTTCCTCACGACTGTCATTATGGTAGTCGCTGCCTCCGCATCTCGTTCTTTCGTCATCGTCATAAGCGCAAGCACGGACTTGCCCGACATGACGACATGATGAAAGACGGCAGGACCCCCTGAAAACTATCATCGTTTCTCATTCTCTCTTGCTAGTCCAGCGATTTCGAATTGTCAGTCTCCCGTCCCAACTTCTGGATTGCTTCGTCCTCGTCCCCCTCTGCGTCCAGTACCTCTCGTATCTTCATCGCCAACCGCTCGGGTGTGAACGGCTTCTGCAGAAAGTGCACGCCCTCCTCCAGAATGCCATGGTCTAGAATGGTCCTGTTCGTATACCCGGAGACGTATAGAACCTTGAGGGCCGGGTAAGCTGCTTCCAGGCGTTCGTACAGCTCTCTGCCGCTCCCGTCGGGCAGCACGACATCTGTTACCAGCAGATTGACTCGGTTCTTCTTGTAATCGGTGAAGACGTGTTCTGCCTCGTGTATATTGGACGCAGCCAGAACCGAATACCCCAGTTCCTGAAGAGCGCGTTCCGCAATGAGCCGCACCGTATCTTCGTCCTCGACCACCACGATGGCCTCGGTTCCTACAGGTGTGGGACCTTTCGCCTTCTTCGCAAGCAGCGTCTCTGCATCAGCCGTCACGCGGGGCAAGTACACCTTGAAGGTGGTTCCCTTGCCAAGCTCGCTGTATACCCAGATGTTGCCTCCGTGCTGTTTCACGATCCCGTACACAGTCGCGAGACCAAGTCCTGTTCCTTCCCCTATCTCCTTTGTCGTGAAGAAGGGCTCGAATATCCTATCCTGTGTCGCAGCGTCTATGCCGCAACCGGTGTCCGTGACGGCCAGCATCACGTAAGGGCCAGGCGTCACGCCCGGACGACTCCTGGCATATTGCTCGTCGAGGGTCATGTTCTCCGTCTCAATGGTCAGTTTTCCTCCTGCCGGCATGGCATCACGTGCGTTGACTGCAAGATTCATAACCACCTGTTCTATCTGCGTCGGATCTGCGCGGACGTTGCCAAGCTCAGGAGCGGGAACAAACTGCAGTTCGATATCCTCTCCGATAAGCCGTTGGAGCATCTTGGATATGTTTGAGACAGCTTCGTTCAGATTGAGCACAATGGGTTCGAGCGTCTGAACCCGGCTGAAGGCCAAGAGCTGGTGAGTCAAATCAGCTGCGCGGATCGCCAACTCGCCTATCTGGGTGAGGTCACGGCACATTGCAGAGTCCTTCTCCATTTGCTTGAGCAAGAACTGTGAGAGACCCATAATACCCGTGAGAATGTTGTTGAAATCATGGGCTACACCACCCGCCAGTCGGCCTATTGATTCCAACCTTGACACCTGCTGAAGCCTCTTCTCGGTACGCTTCCGCTCTGGACTGGCGCCCTCGATAAGCACCCACTTGCCGTCTCGCTCAACAACGCAGAACTCGTGGTTACTGCACACATCGATAACTTCCTCGCTCCCACATCTATCGAGAGCATAGGTGCAACACGCCAGCAGCCGATACCTGTCAATGACAGTGTTTACTTCTTCTTCATAGTCGGCGAAACCCTTCCAGTCTGCGTTCTCAAGCCATGTTGTGTCGGCTGTTACCCGTGTCCCAGCGTAACCCTCGGCTAGAGCTCGATCACATTTCTCAGGCCAGGCGTCAAGAGCGTTCTGCAGACTAAGCTTGGCATCTTTGAGATACCATTCAGTGTGTGGGAGAATCTCTATTTGTCCCTTTTCGAGGTATCGATCAAAGTCAGGGACAGCCTTCCTCATCGCTTCCTTGACTTCTTCGCCCCTGCACTGTTCTGACGTGACGCAAATACAGAACTCGTTGTTTTCCAGTCCTGCCTTGAGATAAGGAACAAGTCTTTCGATCAGATCCTCTTTCCGTCTGTAGAGAAGGCAGAAGTGAGTCCCCCAAGGAACCTCCCCTATAACATCGACCCCCGTTTTCCTGAGGAACTGTCCCATCTTGGTCATCTCCTCCGTCTGTACCCTGCAGGACCATGCCGTCCGGGAACCTTGCCACCCGTTGGGCCCCAAAAACGTTTCGTTCAGTAACCCGCGGGCCTTCTCCGGCCCACTATTGGAACCGAGACCCATATGGGTCGCAGCTCGCTACGGGACATGGTGCTCCACTTATTATTGTAGCTCTCAACTAAGTAGACGCGGTATCCGTCCATTTTCTTACATCTTTTTTTGCATCACACTGCCGTCTCTTCTACCCACCGCCACACACTGCATCTCTACTTTGCCATCCACGACCGGAGACACATAGCCCATATGTGCGGCTGTTGGGTATTGCGCCGGCCTCGCAACCGGCTGTGAGATAAGCTATTACAGCTCTATGCCATGAGAGCAACCGTTTCGTGAGATCCCGGCAGACCAGGAATTCCGTGGAAAGATGAAGCGCTCTTTGGCGGGCTGAGGGTTGATTGTTGTGGCGCTGATGGATAGCGCAGGCGATGGAGTGTTCGGACGAAGTGAGTGTTCTTGAGTTATCGCTGAAGACGGACTAACTCCTTCGTTCCATGAATGAGATGCTCGAGGTATGGGGTGCGGTTCGGCTCAGTTCGGCTAGTCTAAACGAGCTGCAGTGAGAGATCGAGAGTTGACGTCAGCCGCCGGTTCGCCTATACTTGGGAAACCCGCCTGCGGTTGTCGCGAGCAGGGGGTATGGAAGATGTTGGTTGAGATGATGTTGGAGGAAACATGATGTGTCGACGAATCGTTCATGCGGCATTGGCGCTTACCATGCTCGTGCTGCTTGGCGACGCATGTGCGCAAGAGAACTGGCCGCAATGGCGCGGAGCAGATCAAAACGGTGTCGGCACTGCGACCAACCTGCCGGAGAGCTGGAGTGAAACCGAGAACATCGTCTGGAAGACGCCGCTGCCATCATGGAGTGGCGGCTCGCCGATCGTCTGGGACGACAAGGTCTTCGTGACGTCCCCGTCGAAGGGCAAGACGGGGCAGTCCGGTTCTCTGCTAAGCAGAGTAGGTCGTGGCGATGCCCGGAATCCCGGCGGCTCAAAGCTTCTTCTGATCTGTATCTCGAAGCGTGACGGTGCAGTCCTCTGGGAGCGCGAGCTCGATGACGGGAACAAGCTTTCCCGTAAACAGAACTCCTCGTCGCCGTCGCCGGTCACGGACGGCACCCATGTGTGGGCTGTCACGGGCACGGGTGCGGTGGTTGCGTTCGACATGGAAGGCACGGTCATCTGGAAGAGAAACCTGGAAGAAGATTACGGGACCCTTGGTTTGATGTTTGGCTATGCGTCTTCGCCGTTGTATCACGACGGGAAGCTTATCATTCAGGTGCTGCACGGGTACAGGACCGACGAGCCATCCTACATCGTAGCCTTTGACGCCCTAACGGGAGAGGAGCGTTGGCGTGAGGAGCGTGCGACGGACGCTGTCTCAGAATCTCCCGACGCCTACACAACCCCTGCCTTGCTGCGACACGGCGGGGAAACACAGATTGTTGTCTCCGGCGGAGACTATGTGACAGGCCACGATCCTGAGACGGGCAAAGAGATTTGGAGGGCGGCGGGATTGAATCCCAAGGAGCGGAACAACTATCGCATCATCCCTTCGCCCGTCGTCGTGGACGACATGATCTACGCGCCTACTCGCAAGAAACCTCTGCTGGCATTGCGCGCGGGAGGGGTGGGAGATGTTACTTCAAGCCACCTTGTTTGGAAGTGGGACGAGTCGGGCGGGCCGGATGTCCCCACTCCCGCGTGTGACGGCGAGTATTTCTACATGGTCGATGACCGCGGATCGGTCGTCTGTCTGAACGCCAAGACAGGCGACGTTATCTGGGGACCGGAACGAACCGCGCGTGGAACCGTAAGCGCGTCACCGACCGTCGCTGATAACAAGCTATACATCACGAATGAAGATGGGGTCACCACGGTGCTGGCAGCGGGTCCGGAGTTCAAAGTGCTGGCGACAAACGAGCTCGACGCCGGCTACACGTTGTCATCGCTCGCAGTGTCGGGGTCCCATCTCTTCCTGCGAACCGATACGCACCTGTATTGTATTGGAAAGAAGACGGAGTAGCGGGGTCAGCACTTGGTTCCGGGCGGTCCCGGTTCTTTACTCGGCGTCCGCGCCCCGGAGAGAAGTTCCTTTCCCGCCTCAGTTGAACGCCATGTTCCAAATGCCGAACGCGAAGAAGCTTGTTACGGGAAACTTGGTCTGATACCGGACAAACTCAACGTGGCCGTCCATGTAGAGCACATTGCACCCGCCCGGGACATGGTTAAACTCATCAGCGAGTTGCCCGGGATCGCCGGAGATGGCGTCCCACATAATCGGGATCTCGCTTGTCGCTTTCGTGCTCGCCGCCGGATTGTTGATGTCGGTAACCAGGAACCGCTCGATGCCCACGCGCAGCCGGTACATTGTCACGTCGGTTCCGTCAAGTCGCTTCCCTGTCAGGTCGTTGTCTGTCGAGCCGTTCCGCCGGTTCCCCAACCATGATTGCGCGAACGTAATCCAATCGTGGTCCTCTTCGAGCAGCCAGCCAAAATAGTTGTAGCTATACCCAATAAACGTCGGCTGCAGTTCGCCATTGAAGATGCGGAACGTCATCTCTTCTGCCGCGTCCGGGTCTGCTTCCCCGTCGGACGGGCACACACGTATCCCCGGATCGGACACATACTCGGGATACATGGATTTCCCATCGCACATTGCGTGGGCGCTATCGTTGAAAGCGTCGGAGAAGAAATCACCGGTTCTCTGCAGGAACGGGAACCGACCGTTCCACTCGTTTGCGTACATGGTGTAGGTAAGACCCCACTGTTTCAGGTTCCCCTGACAACTCGCCCTTCTGGCAGCCTCTCTCGCTCTCGCGAGCGCGGGCAGGAGAATCGCCGCCAGAATCCCGATGATAGCGATAACGACGAGCAACTCGATCAAGGTGAAACCGCGATGTTTCGATGACATCACTGCCTCTTTTTGCATTCCCGTAACGACAGTGTGGAAGGGATCTGTACTTACGCTCCACCCACCACCCTTTTTCCAATCTGGTGAGGACTATAGTGAACGCCAAGGACAATATACCATCTGCGGTCGATTCTGTCAACGAAAGGATGCGTCCTGCCTCGCGATCCACAGCGCGGTTGGACGTCGACGGCTCTCAGCGAAGCGTCCGGGTATTCTCTCCCAACACAATCAACCACAAAGGCCACCGCATCATCATTACCATGACGGCGAATGCCGCGGTCGGCATCGGTGCGGATGACGGTACGGTGGGACTATTACTGGCCCAGCAGGGTCAACATATTCTAATGGATTGGCAAAGAAAGGGCTTTCAGATAGGCGTTTCCTGATTGCTACGATCCCAGAGCTTTCGCGGCGGCGTATGCGATGCCCTGGGCGTTAAGAAAGACGTCGTTTGCGAGCACCTGCCGGTCTTGGTCGGTGAGCGTGATACCGCAGTTCGCTGCCTGGGTGGCGAACGATCTGCGGACGCCTTCTTCGGCAAACGCTGCGAGCTCGTCGCCGGCAAGTTCTGCAGCGACGGCTTCGTTCGTGATGGTCTCCATCGAGCCTATCGACCAGAGCACCTGTTCGGCGGCGTCATCGACAGGGGTGACTTCGCCGAAATGGGTCAGGTACACGCGGTCGGCGCCGGTCGCGACGATTCTCCTGACACTGGAGCGCGCTTCATCGGGGTCGAAATGGGGAGGCGCGCAGCAGTACTCGACAAACGGTTTTGTTCCGCGCTGCAAGAACGGATACGCTTCGCCGAACGCGTCTCCGGTGAAGACCGCGTCCGAGCCCGAGTCGTGAATGCAGATGTGGTGTCTTGCGTGACCGAGAACGTGCATGAAGGTGAACGTGCGGTCGCCGAACTCGATCGTTTCGCCGTCTTGGACGGTACGGACCCGAGCAGGGTCGACGGGCTCGATCGTGCCGTATGTTGCGTTGAACACCGCTTCACCGTAGATCGCTTTGGCACCCGCAACAAGCCGTGACGGATCGATGAGGTGCCGTTCGGCACGCGGATGTGCGATAACAACGGCGTTGGGGCACCGGTCGAGCAGTGCCGAGGTACCTCCCGCATGGTCCAGGTGCAGGTGGGTGATGATGGCGTACTCGACCTGTTCGGGACGCAGTCCGCGGGCTTCCAACGCGTCGATGAGCAGCGGCACTGCGAATGCGGTGTTGTTGTCGACGAACGCCGCGCGGTCGCATTCGACGATCAGGTACGCGGCGGCAAACTGCGGCATCATGTAGTTGCAGTCGACCGTGACGACGGAATTGGGTTTGGGGTTCTCTCTCATACTCTTCTCCGGTTGCTTTGAAACTGAGCTTCCCTATGATATGTGTTCCGTATCCCCAACGCAAGCCGTGTGCGGGTGAAAGAGGTTCGCGCAGTCTGTCGTTGGAGTAAGCTTGTCAGCCGCAGCGTCTCGACGCTCCCTCACCCCAACCCTCTCCCGGCGGGAGAGGGCGGGAGTAGGCGCAGACTTCCAGCCTGCATGAGCGTGGGCTCAGTTCTTCAATGCAGGCAAGATGCCTGCGCTACGCTGAACCCTTATCATTGGTTCCTTCTTGTTGGAAATGTCGTTGATCAGACATGTGGCTCATATGAAGCGTTGGAAGATGGTTGTGCTTAGCCCTGCGGTTCTAACTGCAGCGTGTGCGGCCGTGATGGAGGTGATTGACGCGGTATACGCTGACAAGCTGCGGTTCGATACAACTGGCAGGTACGTCTGTATCGATTCGATGCATATAGGCGACAAACGCCAACTGTACCTGCTCGACGTGAGCGGTATCGTTACCGCAACAAGGTAGCGGCCGGAACAGAGCAGCCGGTCAGCATACCGGGAAAGCGAACAGGCAAGGGGCGAGGTGAAAACCTCGCCCCTTGTTTTTCCAATGCATACGCTTCGGCGTCAGTAGCTTTTTCTCTCGTTCCCACGGTCCTCCGTGGGAATGCATATCGCCCTACCAGTCCCGGCAGACATCCAACAGCCCCTCGCGCCCCGTACGTATCCGTTCCCACGGAGGACCGTGGGAACGAGCGTAAACCCCGTTTCGGGCATTACCGTTTCAACTTGCAGGAGTTGAATGCAGTTTCAGAACCGTCCCGTTAGAACTGGGCCATGTCCAGGATGCGCCAAGCGCCGTCTGCGTCCTTCTTCAGCGTCAACTCCATCATCAGACTGCCCATCGCGCTGTTGTACTCGATCGGCCCGGCTGTCGCCGTCTCGCCCTCGATGACGATCTCGCATTCTTCGTCGTTGACCTCGACATCGTCCAGAAAGCCTTGATCGACAGCCATCTCGAAGAACTCGCCGAGCTGATCCTTGGTCGCGCCGTCCTGCCCTTCAAAGTCATCCGAGATGGTCGCCAGAACCTTCTCGACGTCCTGGGCCAGCAGGGCTGCGTTGTAGTCCGCAACCGCACCGGCTGCCAGCTCCTCGTCGGTCGGGCCCTTGCCGATGATCGCGCACCCACAGACCAGCACCACCACCATGGCGGCTGCCAACACCGTTGCGATCCTTGAGTTACCCATTCGTTCCTCCTTTCCGCTGTTGCCGGGAGCAGAGACCGTCTCTTGCTCCGTTTCGAGGGGTGGGAAGGCCGGGTTCCCGGCTCCGTTCCCTCGCTGCTCACTCATCTGTTTCGTTCATTCGACGCCCGATCGGGCACTGCCCGCCGTAACGTCGATTAGACACCGCTGAAAGCCGCCCAGGCGCGAGAGACCGGCGTCTCGCCCGGGTACTTAACGAACTCGACGTGTCCGTCCATGTACAGCACGTTACAGCCGCCGGGAATATGGTTGAAGTTCGCCGCCAGGTCCGATTCGATTTCGTCGTGCATGACCCATACTTCGCTCTGCGCCTTTGCGGAACCGGCCGGGTTGTTGATGTCGGTGATCATGAACCGCTCTATACCTTCGCGCACGCGATAGAAGGTTGTATCGCCACTGCTCAGATCCTGGTCGAACGGGCCAGCGCTTGTCTCCGGGTCCCAACCCAGAATGGTGACAACAAGTGTAACAAACGCCGAAGTGAAGTCGGGGTTGAAATCGCTCATCACAAAAGGGTCCTTGTTCTGGTCGACGCCGGGCTTCAAGATGTTCTCGTTCGTGAACACCCATGGCCAGTAGCGGTAGGAATTCCAGTCGATCTTGCACGCCAGAACAGGCTCATCGGGATCTCCATTCCGATTGTACCGGCCACCCTTGAGCTGACTGACGCCGTCCGAGTCGGACGGGCAGGCAAGGATAAAAACGTCGGTCAGGTATTCCGGATAGATCGCATACCCATCAGGATGCGGATGGATCGTAGTAACCCCTGTGAGAATGCTGCCGTCGTTATTGCAGTCCAGCCTCTTAATCGGCGGGAACATGCCGTTCCACTCGTTCGCGTACATCTTGTAAACCAGGCCCATCTGTTTAAGGTTGTTGGCGCAGCTTGCACGTCTCGCCGCTTCCCGCGCACGCGCCAGTGCAGGCAGCAGGATTGCCGCCAATATGCCGATGATCGCTATGACCACCAGCAGCTCGATCAATGTGAAACCACGTGATTTCATGGGACTCTTCCTCCTGTTCGTAAAGCTAAGAGAAGCTGTTACCCAGCGCCCTCCGGACATGGTTTAGTCTCCGAAGGATATTTACGACACATACCTTGACACGTCTCGAACCGATGACAATCGTCCGTTCCCGGTCACCTCCTTTCGAGCTCTACGGCCCTTCCTTCATTCCGTTACTTCCCCTCCCTATTCGTTGCCTCCACGCCCGATTCGGCACTGCCCGGCCGCGCGTCGATTAGAGATTGCTGATTCGCATCCAGGCGCGAGAGACAGGCGTCTCGCCCGGGTACTTAACGAACTCGACATGTCCGTCCATGTACAGCACGTTACTGCCGCCGGGGATATGGTTAAAGTTCGGCATCCCTTGTTCGTCGTACATGATCCATACTTCGCTCTGCGCCTTTGCGGAACCGGCCGGGTTGTTGATGTCGGTGATCATGAACCGCTCAATGCCTTCCCGCACGCGGTAGTATGTTGTATTGCCGCTGCTCATATCCTGATCGAATGGGTTACTTGCCGTCGGGTCCAAAGCCCAACCCGGTATGGTGAGAAGATTAAGCAAACCGAACGCCGAAGTGAAGTCAGGGTTGAAATCGGTTGCCAGAAACGGGTCCTTGTTCTGGTCGACGCCTGGCTTCAAGAGGTTTTCGTTCGTGAATACCCACGGGTAGTAGGAGTAGGAGAGCCGTTGGAACCGGCACGGCAGAATAGGCTCGTTGAAGTCCGCATTCTTACTGAAATAGCCATCCTTGATCGCACCGACACCGTGTTGGTCGGACGGGCAGGCGAGGACCATAACGTCGGTCAGGTATTCGGGGTAGATCGCATGCCCATCAGGATGATCTGCGAACGAGGTGACTGGTCTGACATTGGTGCCGTCGTCGCCGTAGTCGCAGTGCATCCTCTTCGAGGGCGGGAACATGCCGTCCCACTCGTTCGCGTACATCTTGAAAACCAGGCCCAACTGTTTCAGGTTGTTGGCACAGCTTGCACGTCGCGCCGCCTCCCGCGCACGCGCCAGCGCGGGCAACAGAATGGCCGCCAGTATGCCGATTATCGCGATCACCACCAGCAGCTCTATCAACGTGAAACCACGTGATTTCATAGGACTCTTCCTTCCTGTTCGTGAAGCTACAAGAAACTCTTATCCGACGCCCTCCAAACGCGGCTGAGTTTCCGAAGGACATGAACTGCAACACGCTTACCACGTCTCGAACCGATGAGAGTCGTTCCTTCCCGGTCACCTCCTTTCGATCTCTGCGACCCTTCCTTCATTCCGTTACTTCCCCGCCCTGTTTCGTTCCTTCCACGCCCTATCGGGCACTGCCCGGGTGCGCGTCGATTACACGACATTGCAGTATCGCACCCAGGCGCGAGAGACCGGCGTCTCGCCTGCTGTGACCCTCGCAGACCGACTACGTCGCCCCGGTGTATTGCAGCCAGGCGCGAGAGACCGGCGTCTCGCCCGGGTACTTAACGAACTCGACGTGTCCGTCCATGTACAGCACGTTACAGCCGCCGGGAATATGGTTGAAGTTCGCCGCCAGGTCCGATTCGATTTCGTCGTGCATGACCCATACTTCGCTCTGCGCCTTTGCGGAACCGGCCGGGTTGTTGATGTCGGTGATCATGAACCGCTCGATACCTTCGCGAACGCGATAGAAGGTTGTATTGCCCCCACTCAGATCCTGGTCGAATGGGTTACTTGCCTTCCCATCCCAGAACATAAGGGTGAAATAAATCCCTGCAATCGCCGCGGTGAAATCAGGGTTGAAATCGCTTGCCAGAAAGGGGTTCTTGTTCTGGTCGACGCCGGGCTTCAAGAGGTTTTCGTTCGTGATAACCCATGGATAGTACGAGTAGGATATCCGGCGGAACAGGCACGGCAGAATAGGTCCGTCGGGATCCAAATTCTTGCTGAACACGCCATCCTTGAGCGCACTGGGGCCGTCTCTGTCGGATGGGCAGCCGAGGACCATAACGTCGGTCAGGTATTCGGGGTAGATCGCAATCCCACTAGGATGATCTTCGAGCCAGGTGACCGGTCTGAGATTGGTGCCGTCGTCATCGCACGTCATCCTCTTCGGGGGCGGGAACATGCCGTTCCACTCGTTCGCGTACATCTTGCACACCAGCCCGAACTGTTTGAGGTTGTTGGCGCAGCTTGCACGTCGCGCCGCTTCCCGCGCACGCGCCAGTGCAGGCAACAGAATTGCCGCCAGTATGCCGATTATCGCTATGACCACCAGCAGCTCGATCAATGTGAAACCACGTGATTTCATGGGACTCTTCCTCCTGTTCGTGAAGCTAATAGAAACTCATTCCAGCATCCTTCGGAGACCGTTAAATCTCTGAAGGACCTATACGACAGATACCTTGCCACATTTCGAACGGATGACAAACGTTGCTTCCCGGGCACCTCCTTTCGATCCGTTACTTCCCCGGTTCCTTCTTTGCCACGTTCCCGCGGCAGGACCGTTTGCAACTCTTCTCTTCCAAGTCCAGACCCAATCCGGCTCCACCCGCATCATCAGCATACATGCCGGTAATTCCGTTGTCAAGTCATCCATTCACCCCGGATTTCCGGTTTGGAGAGGTCGTTTCTAGAGCCGTCGGTATCGTTTAGCCCCATACATAGACCATGACAGGACTATCGGTCTTGATAGCACAAGATCTTGCGTGTACAATGGGAAACGCGCGTTTACCATGTTGAAGCCCTGCCCGTGGCGCTCGGGAGCAGGTCCATGTGGGATCTCTCGGTTCAGCCGAGATCTGGCAGATCGTTGGATAGTAGCAGGCAGGAGCTGCCGGACTAAGCACAGAGGATTATCGACATGTACAAGACCTTGCTGGTGAGTGTTCTACTACTCCTTGTTACGCTCTTCGTTCATTGCGCATTGGCGGACGAGAAGCCGTTGCTGGAACCCATTGAATGGAGTGATATCTGGATAGTCAACGCGAACAAGAACGAGCTGCCTCGCGTTCTGCTGGTCGGCGACTCGATTGTGAGAGGGTACTTTGACGTTGTCGAGAAGGCCCTGGTCGGCAAGGCGTATTGTGCGCGATACGCGACCTCGAAGTTCATGGGGAACCCGGACTACCTGGCCGAACTGGCGGTTTTGCTGAACGGGTACCGGTTTGACGTCATCCACATCAACAACGGGCTGCACGGGTGGGCGTATACGGAAGAGCAGTACGCGGAGAGTTTTCCGAAGCTCCTGGACACCCTGGAGAAGCACGGAAAAGGCGCTGCCGTGATCTGGGCCACAACAACTCCCGTCCGGACAGGAAAGAAGCTTGCCCGATTCGACAAGAAGACCGAACGGGTGAAAGCAAGAAACCGGATCGCCGTTGAGGTAATGCGCGAACACGGGATTCCAGTCAACGATCTGTACGGCCTGGTCGAACAGCGGCCCGAGTGGTATTCCAAGGACGGCACACATTTCAACAACAAAGGAAAGACCGCACAGGGGAAACAGGTGGCGGAAATCGTATCGAGCTACCTGCCGAACAGGACAGATGCAGGCGACGGCAAACAGCAGTAGAAACGCACCATGGTCGAGAACGAGCCGAAGCTTGGGAGTTTCATCATCGTGAGAATAGCGCAGGCCGGTTTGTTTGCTTCACTGCCTTCCCTCTGCCTGGCCTGTGTCCGCGCTGAAGAGCCCGACTACACGGTCCGGGGCGCGTCGCCCCTCCGCGATGGCGGAGTATATGAACGGTTCATCCGCTAAGGACCATTGTGTGCGCGACACCGCCTGGCAGCCGTGGGCGGTGGCGGCGGTCCTTTTCCTGGTGATGGCCGCCGGAGCCTTTGACCTGCTGGTCTTGCGCAAAGACAAACCGCATTTTGAACTTCGCGACGGGCATCAGGTGCATGTGCTGCGGCTTTGGGATTGGGATCCAACCCGGACGAGAATCATCCAGAAGTACCTGGACCGTTATCACCGGCACACCGAGGGTCGAGTCGAGGTACAGGTGACGCAGATAGCCTGGGATCAGTACTGGTCCAAAGTTGTAGCCGCTTGTGTTGGTGGCAAGCCCCCAACCATGATCAACATGCACAACGCCATGCACACCAAACTGGTGGAACTTCTCGAACCGTTCCCGCAAGATCTGTTTCCGCTGGAGCAAATGAACCGCCGATACCTGTGGTTTGACATGTGTTTTGTCCACAAAGACCGGTTGGGACACAACCAGTTCTATTATCTTCCGTCCGGGTTGATGACCAGCATGATCTTCTACAATCGAGACGTCTGGGAACTCCATGGGTTGACCGAAGAGGACTACCCGCACACCTGGGACGAACTCTTTGCTCTCGGCAGGAAACTCACCGCACGCGACGCCAGTGGGGGAATCCGCGTGGCCGGCTTCAATTTCAACCTCAACATGTTCTGGCTGATGACCGACTTGATCTACCAACAGGGAGGCCGGCTCTTCGCCGATGGCGGAGAGGAGGTGCTTCTCAACTCACCCGAGGCCCGGCAGGCGGCCCGTCTCCTTTGCCAGGTCTATGAACAGGAATCCTGCTCGCCTCGGTTTCTTGGGTTCCTCGAATCCTTCGCCTCGTACGAATCGGAAAACCGTGACACGGCGTCGTACAGCGCCATGGGATACGCCTGGGGCTGGGTGGGCAACCATCTGCGCACCCAAAATCCCGCGATGCGATGGGACGTTTTCCCCATACCCCACGCGGCGCCCGGATCGGGCAACCCGCTGTTACGCACCAACTTCGAATGCGGCCAGTCGGTCATGGCGGGCGCTCCTGCCCAGGACAGGGCCGAGGCATTCCTTTTCCTGAAATGGCTACACGAACAGGAGGACTACGTATTGGAGATCAATCTCGAGCAAGGGACCCTGCCTTGCACAATGGCGTTGTGGGAGGATCCCCGTGTGGACGGCGACCCGGTCGCCAGCGTGATACGCAGTGTGGTGCGCAGGGCGGTCATCCCTGGTGAGCTTCCTGAACGGATGCTGGAACTGATGCTAGGTCTCGAGGACCTGCTTGCTCAGGACATGCCGCTGGACGATGCCCTGGATATGGCCAACCGGGTGGGGAACATCAACTACAAAGAGAACCCATCGCGTTGGCTCGTGGAGTCCGAATCGATCCGACGTGCGAGTCAGCCGGGGGGCGGATTGTGAAGCACCCTTTCACCGAACAGAGGGGCGTTGTGGTCTGCTCCATGGGGCCGCTGATGGTCTTCATGGGGATGTTCTCCCTCTTGCCGATTCTGTATGCGCTGTACATTAGCCTGCACGGCTGGGGGTTCGCGGAAGGGCCGGAGTTCGTTGGCATAGGAAACTACCAGCGCGCCCTGAGCGGCACCGATCCCCTGTTCTACAAGTCGTTGTGGAACACGCTGAAGTTCGTGCTCCTGACAATCCCCGCCACCAACGCTCTGGCCATCGTCGTGGCCAAACTGATTACCAAGTCCGGACGATGGGAACCGCTGTTCCGCACGGCCTTCTTCCTCCCGGTGGTGACCAACATCGTGGCCGTCTGCCTTCTGTGGGAATTCTTCTACCGCGGCGACGGCTCAGGCTTGTTCAACGGCATCCTGGCGCTCGTCGGCGTACCCAACCAACTATGGCTGCGGGACGCGAATCTGGCGATGCCTTCCATTGCCCTGATGCAAGTCTGGAACGGCCTTGGCTTCTCGGTGATTCTGTACACGGCCGGGTTGAAGAATATCCCGCGCACTTACTATGACGCGGCCAAGGTGGATGGGGCCGAAGCGATGGGCCGGTTCTTTTATGTGACCGTGCCACTGCTCATGCCGACCATCACCTTCTGCATCGTCACGGGCACCATCGGCGCGTTTCAGGTCTTTGGCCAAGTACTCATCATGACGAGCGGCGGACCGCTGAATGCCACGCGGACCATTGTCTATCATCTGTACACCGCCGCTTTCGACTACTTCAACATGGGCTATGCGTGCGCCATGGCCTTTATCCTGCTGGCGGTCATCGGGCTCTTCACGGTCATACTGTTCCGACTGACCCGCACCGAATGGGAATACTGAGGGATGAGGAAAACCGTAACGCTGACCGTGCTGGCGCTGGCATCTTTGCTGATGACCGCGCCTTTCGCGTGGATGCTCCTTTCCTCGTTCAAGTCGAACGCCGAGATTCAACGGGCCGAATTGACGGTTCTGCCCGAGCACTGGACCCTCGAGCACTACCGCACCATTCTGGGCGTAGGCGAAACGCAGCTGGCCGGCTACAACTTCACGCGGTTCTACGGCAACAGCCTCAAAGTCGCGTTGGCGGTGACGCTGCTCAGCACCATGGCCAATGCGTTTATCGGCTACGTGTTCGCCAAGTTCCGCTTCGCGGGGAGGCGCATCATTTTCTCGGTGTTGCTGGCAACGATGATGGTGCCCTTCCCCGTGACCATGATCCCCACGTTCCTGATCATGGGCAGACTGCACCTGCTTGATACCCATCTGGCGCTCATCCTCCCCGGCGTGATCGGCGCCTACGGTGTCTTTCTAATCCGTCAGTTTGTCAACGCGATTCCCGACGACCTCTTCGCGGCGGCCGGGATCGACGGGTGTAGCGAGTTGAGGATTTTCACCACGATTGTCGTTCCTTCGTGCAAACCGGTGATGTTCGCGACCGCGTTGTTCACATTCCTCACCACATGGAACGACATGCTGTGGCCCCTCATCCTGCTTCAGAGTCAGGAGAAGTACACGCTTCCGCTGGCGTTGATGGCTTTCGGAAACCAGTACACTCAGAACAACGGGTTGATCCTCGCCGCCTCTACCATCACTGTTGTACCCGTGATAATACTGTTCCTCTTCGTCCAGAGACAGTTGATTGAGGGCATTACGGTGACGGGGATGAAGAACTAGCGTGAAAGGAACGGAGATGCTGGTTTGCCTGTCGCACGGCGTGGATCGAATGTCGCTGAGTGCCGTCTTGGTCGTCGTTGTCGTCGTGTCGAGCTTTGCGATTGCAGGGGCCCCGCCGGTGAGAATCGCCTTTCTGGCTATTGAGCTCTCGCTCGAGGAAATTGGCCCGCACAATCGGGCGGCATGGCCGACACGGCCGGCGAGGATCGAGACTTGGCCGATTTCGACGTCGTCTGGTACCACCAGGGCGACGCTATCCGCCGCACCGCGAACAACGATGAGAAGCTGAGCTTGCAAGCACGGAGAGAAGACACATGAATAGACGCCAGTTTCTGCAGGGCTTGGGTGCATTGGGCGCAGCCTCCTTTCTGTCACATGGCATAGGGAACAGAAGCAGTATCGCCTTGGAAAGCTCCCGGCCGAACATCGTGTTCTTCTTCATCGACGACATGGGGTGGCAGGACACTTCGGAACCGTTCTACAAAGAGATCACTGCGCTCAATCGCCGATACTACACGCCCAACATGGAGAAGCTCGCGGATGCAGGGATGAAATTCACCCAGGCCTACGCCTGCGCGTTGTGCTCGCCCACCCGGGTCAGCCTTATGACCGGACTCAACGCCGCGCGACACGGCGTGACAAACTGGACCCTGCGCAAGAACAAGTCGCCCGACCCTAACCACCCAAGGCTGACTATGCCGCGATGGAACGTGAACGGTCTGAGTCCCGTGCCGGGGATCAAACGAACCGTGTATGCGCGCACCCTGCCCATGTTCCTGCAGAAGGCGGGCTATCGCACCATTCATGTTGGAAAAGGTCACTGGGGCGCTGCGGGAACCCCGGGCGAAGACCCCAGGAATCTCGGCTTTGACGTCAACATTGCTGGGCACGCCGCGGGCGGCCCCGGCAGCTACTACGGCAAGTATAACTTCAGTGCCGCCTGGCGCAAGGGCGACAGGATCTGGGATGTCCCCGGCTTGGCCGAGTATCACGGACGCGACGTGTACCTGACTGAAGTCTTGACACTCGAGGCAAACGAGGCCGTCGAAGCCGCCGTGGCCGATGGCAAGCCGTTCTACCTGTACATGTCGCACTACGCCATTCACGCTCCATGGGAGAAAGACGAACGCTACTACCAGAAGTACAAGGACCGGAAACTGACGGATTTCGACGCCACCTACGCTTCGATGCTCGAGAGCATGGACAAGTCTCTGGGCGACATCCTCGCGAACCTCAAGCGGCTCGGCGTTGACGACAACACGATCATCATTTTCATGAGCGATAACGGCGCTCCAAGCCAAGCCGCACTCAACAAACCCTTGCGCGGACACAAGCTCACCCCGTACGAGGGAGGCACGCGCGTTCCGATGATGGTGAAGTGGCCGGGCGTTACCGAAGCCGGCTCAACCTGCGACGAGTATGTCATCATCGAAGACATCTTCCCGACGATTTTGGAGATGGCGGACGTACGAGACTTTGACCAAATCGGCGGCGAAATCGACGGGGTCAGCTTTGTGCCCTTGTTGAAGCAGGCGCAGGGCTATCCAAAGGACCGTGCCCTGTTCTGGCATTTCCCGCACTGCTACGACCGGCCCCCGTACAGCGCGGTCCGAAAGGGCGACTGGAAGCTGATCTACTTCTACGCCGACCAACACTACGAGCTGTACAACCTGGCAGAAGACATCGGCGAGAGCCGGAACCTCTATAAACAACGTCGGGATATTGCCGATCGCTTGGCGACAACGCTGCACGACTTCCTGGTCGACGCCAAAGCACACATACCGACTCTCAAACGGACTGGAGAAACCGTGCCGCTTCCAGGAGTCTCCCCACAGCTCTGATTCCAGCGAGAAGCGGAAACACCGCGTAATCTGGCATGAGCGAGATTTCAGTAGTCTGAAACGGAAAAGATGATGGAAAGCTCCGCTCAGTTCACGTTCCACGCGCGGACGGTGTTGTCGCGCATCAAGATGCCTGCGTTCCGCGTGTTCTCGTGCTCTCTCATGTGTTGCCAAAGATCTGCTTGAACCGGTCAATCGACGCCGCAAACCCCTCCTCGAAAGTTCCTTCGTCCGGGTGGTAGACGCTTTCAAGTGAGATCGCGCCGTCATAGTTGTCTTCCTCGAGGCACCGGGCGATGTCGTCGAGGAAAGGCGCCATTTGTCCGCTGCCGAGGGAGCATTGCTCGACACTGGCCCTGGGTATGTCGACGTTCGAATCCTTGATGTGGATGTGGCCGAGATAACCGCCGCGCAACGCGTCGTAGCCGTCGGGATAGGCCGCCTCGTTGCAGTACAGAGAGTTGGCCGGGTCCCAAAGGACCTTGAGATGGCTGGTTCCCAGGTCATCGATCAGTTTGTGTCCCAGAACCGCGGAGGTGATCATGGCGTTGTTTCCTGTCTCGACAACCAACGTGACGTCCTCGGCCTCGGCCATCTCTACAACCGGCTCGAGCAGTTCCAGCAACTTTGCCCAGGCCTCGTTGTTCGCGTTCCACACCTCGGCGCCGTTGCAGCCGAACAGAATCATCTCCTTGCGAAAACTCATGATCCGCACCAGATCGGTTCCGAAGGCTTTTGCCATGTCGATGCACCGTTTCGTGGAGTCCATGTGCTTCTGATGATTTGCGTCGCCCACTTCGGTATCCCCAACGCTCATGCCTGCGAAATTGTGGCGAGAGATGCACGACACCCGGACACCGTATTTCTTGACGAGGTTCGTCGCGCGCGCCATCTCTTCGTCAGCGAGGTCGCCAACCTCCTTTTCCCACAGGAACTGCAGTTCCGCATAATCGAGATCCGCGTCCGTCATCACCTGCAACGCGTGCTCGAAATCCCGGCTGATGCCGTCCGTAACCACCCCTAGCTTAGCCACGCTCCGAATCTCCTATCGTCCGAAATGGCTTTCCCATCTCCTTTTTCGTTACCACTTCACTTCTGTGCCGGCGATTTGCTCGAGCACCTTGACGCAGGTCCAATTGTCTTCGTCGGGGAACATCGAAATGCCCGACTGAAAGAGTTGAAAGGCTGCCGCCGTCGCGAACAGGGGGACGCCGTTCTCACGGGCCATATCGACGCTGATGCCAAGGTCTTTGTACATCGTCGCGAGTCGGCTTCCCGTGTCCTTGAATTTCCTGTCCAGGATGAGCTTCGAGCAATTCTCGAACAGTCCACAGTTGATGCCGCTGGCACTGAAGACCTTGTGGAGTGTCTCGCCGCTGACGCCGGCCTTAGCGCCCAGCACGAGGGATTCGAAGATGGCGGCAAAGACCGTGCCGATCATGGCCTGAAGCGAGGCCTTCACGGTCTGGCCCTGACCTACTTGCTCGCCCACATGGAAGATGACTTTCGAGATCGAATCGAGCACGTCGCGGTTCGCCTCCAGGACGTCGGTCTTGCCCGACACCATAATGGTAAGCGTACCGTTCTCCGCGCCGGGCTTGCCGCCGCTGACGGGGGTGTCCAGAAGGTGAAGACCTTTCGCGGTCACGGGCGCCACGAATTCCTCTATCTCGGAGGGCTTGATTGTGGCCGAGACAATGATCGTCGTGCCGCTCTTCGCTCCGGCAAGCAATCCGTCCTTACCCAGGATCACTTCCTTCACCTGCGCACCGTTGAGCACCATCACGAAGATAGTGTCACACTCCTCTCCGACCTCACGGCAACTTGCCGCGCGCGCGCCACCGGCCGTCTCGAACTCTGCCAACCGGGCCTCGCTGAGGTCGAAGCCCGTCACGGGAAACCCCGCTTTGAGGATGTTCTTCGCCATCCCCGATCCCATATCGCCAAGACCGACAATACCAACCCTCTTCATGGCCCCTTTGCTCCTGTTCGTGTGATTGCCGGGACAACCCCGGCCATTCGGTCCTTGTTAACAATCCAGTTTATTCAACGCAGCTTATCCCATGAACAGCGACGGCAGCCAAAGAACAAGTGCTGGAAAAAGAATGCAAAGAATCATGGTCAGCACGTTGGCCGCGAGAAACGGCATCGCGCCAACGAAAATCGGGCCGATGCCCATCCGCGAAATCGCCGAACAGACATTGAGGCAATTCCCTACGGGCGGCGTGCAAGCCCCGACGGCCAAGCCGGAAACCAGGACGATTCCGAAATGCACCGGCGATATTCCGATCTCTACGGCCGTAGGCAAGAAGACCGGCGTCAGTAGCAGGATTGCGGGACTGACGTCAATGAACGTGCCAAACAGCAGCACGATGGCCGCGAAGATGATCATGAACATGACCGGCCCCAAGTCAAGACCCGTCATGAAGGCGGTCAGCGATTGCGGCAACCGCTCAATGGCAAGGACGTGAATATAGAGTTGGGACAGGGCAATGATAATCATGATCTTCGAGCTGATCATGACGGTCTTATTCACGCAACGCCAGAATGCCGACAGCTTCAACTTCCGCGTGAGTGCAAACCCGATGCTCGCCGCGTAGAGGACCGCAATGGCCGACGACTCGGTAGGGGTTGCCACACCGAAAACCACAATGCCCACAATCAGCACCGGCATGAGCAGCACGTAAGAGGAAGACACCGTCTTCTTGGCGATATCGCCGGCCGACAGCCGAAGCTCTTCCTTGGGATACCCGCGGCGATGGGACAGGAACGATGCGACACCGAACTGAAACAGACCAATCATGATGCCCGGGATCATGCCCCCCAGAAAGAGCCGGCCCACGGACTCTTCTGCGACGATGGCATAGAGTACGACCGGGATCGATGGCGGTATGATCATGCCCATCGTGGACGAGGCCACCGTGATACCGGCGGCGAACTGGCGGGAGTACCCGCGCTGTTCCATCTCCGGGATCAGAATCGAACCGATGGACGCTGTGTCGGATGTTGACGACCCTGAAATGCCGCCGAATATCATGGATGCGCCCACGTTGACGAGGCCAAGCCCGCCTCGAAGCCGGCCAACGAAGATCATGCAGAAATCGATGAGCCGTGCCGTGATGCCGGCCTCGTTCATCAGGAACCCCATGAGAATAAACAGGGGCAGCGCAATGAGCGTGTAGGAATTGAACCCGGCAAACATGCGCGGCGCCAGACTCTGCATCATGTCGGGATGGTATGCCGCGAAATAGGCGAGGGACGAAATGCCGACCGCGTAGGCGATGGGGATACCCAACACCAACAGAATCGCGAGGCTGATCAGCAGAAGCGCCACGGCGTGCTCACCTCAGTCTTCCTGTGTCCAGGGAACGCCCAACTCTTCTTCACCTTTCAGACCGAGATAGAGCTTGATGAGGCAAAACACCGCCGATGCGCCCGTGCCGATGGGTATGGCGATTTGTGAAGTCCAGCGGGGCACCTGCAGAACGGAGATCATGCGGCCACCCGTGGCGTCGATCCACTTGATCGAGTAACAGAATATGAGAATGTTGACAGCAGCAAGCAGCAGCAGACCGATTACGTCAACAACTTTGCGCTGCCCGGGCCGGAGCCGCTCGACGAACCACGAGATGGCCATGTGCTCCCGCCTGGCGATGGCGACCGCAATGCCGAGGGCCGAGGTGTAGGCGAAGAGAATCGTCGCAAGCTCATTCGCCCCGCCTACGGACTTGCCGAGGCCGTACCGTAGCGCCACTTGGGTCACGATCAAGACGAACATGGCTAGGAGGCAAACACAGAACGCGACCTCGATCGCCGCGATCAGCCACCTTTCCATCCGCTTCATGTAAACCTTCTCCCCACCTACTTGCCGGTGTCCGTCGCCGCGGCCAGTGCTGCATTGATGTCCTCCCAAGTGAAATCACCACGGCTGACGAAGTAGTCATAGACCGGTTTGGTGCGCGCCTTCATGTCGGCAATGGTGTCCGGGGACGGCCGAATGATCTCGGCCTCTGCGCTGAGCTTGTCCATGATCTCTTCCTCCGTCTTCATGTAGAGTTCGTCGCTGTACTTCAGCGCTTCCCGGGCCACCTCGTCGAAGATCTTCTTGAGATCATCGGGGAGGCCCTCGTACCACGCCAGATTGACCATCAGAGGGTCGGGACCCGTCGAATGACGGTCAATGGTAATCCAGTTCAGCACTTCGTATTGCCGTCTATCCCACAGGTCCGACGGGGGGGCCGTCGTGCCTTCAACGACACCGGTCTTGAGAGCGGAATAGGTCTCTGCCTGGGAGATACCCTGCGGATTGCTCCCAAGCGCTACCTCCATCTGATGAAAAACCTCCTGGGCGCCCGGCACGCGGATCTTGAGGCCCTTGAAGTCGGCTATCGAGTTGATGGGGCGTCTGTTGGAACCGTGCGCCCGGAATCCCTGGGAAATGCCGACCGCCGGAATATGAAACCGGTTGGCTTCCCCTTCCTTGGCGACTTGCATCATCCACGGGCTGCGGACCAACCGAATGGCCTGGTCCCAGGTTTCGAGCAGAAACGGCAAGAGCACGATATTGAACTTGATGGAGGCGTCCTCGAACATGCCCCCTCGCGTACCTTGCAAGGCGCCGATGGCCACGGCATCCGCCATCTCGCGTTCGGTACCCAAGATGCCGCCGAAGTAGTTCTCCACCTTGATTCGGCCCTCGGTCCGTCTCTCGAGTTCCTCCTTGAAAAACGCCATCGACACGCTACGGGGATCGCTCTCGTTCTGAGCGTTTCCATACTTGAAGACGTAGCCGTCATCGCTCGAGCATCCCGTTACCAACAAGAGAGGAACGGCCACGGCAAGGGCCGCAAGCACTATGCGCATGTTCTTCATCCACCTATCCTTCCAAGGCGCACGGTTAACCGCGCCGCCTTCACCGCCGTGTTCGCGCAAGTCCCGTTCCGTGGCCGAGGTCGATCTGAGTTTACTTGAAGACAACGTGCCAGCGAACCCGTCGGTTTGCGGGACTGGAAACGGTTACGCGAACGTGTGGCTCGGACGGTTTCAGGTTGATGGTGACACCGGCGTTTCTGT
>CAZGCA010000085.1:0-26464 GCA_964524145.1 uncultured bacterium
CCTCTACCGACTCGGCCGATGACGAGTATCTTCAGGTGACGACAGACGGTGTGGGCAACTGGGTCGTCGTATGGCACTCCTATGACACGCTTGCCGGCACCATCGGCATGGACGTCGATCTCCTGGTATCGCGCTCGACGGACAACGGTGCCACATGGACGGTGCCCATGTTGCTCAACACCAACGCCGCTACCGATTCCGGCAGTGACTACCACCCCCAGGTGACGACGGATGGTGCGACTGACTGGATCGCTGCATGGGGATCGAATGAGAACTTGGCGGGCACTGTCGGCACGGACGCCGATATCCTGGCATCCCGCTCGACGGACAGCGGCGCGAGCTGGACGGCGCCAACCGCGCTTAGCACTGACGCCGTAACCGACTCGGGCGACGACTCGTGGCCTCATGTTATAACGGATGGTGCGGCCAACTGGGTCGCCGTCTGGGAGTCTGATGACACCCTTGGGGACACCATCGGGCCGGATTGGGATATTCTAGTATCGCGCTCGACGGATAACGGCGTGACATGGTTGCCTCCGGCGGCGATAAACAGCAACGCTGCGATCGACTCGGGCGACGACTCCCGGCCTCAGGTGATGACGGACGGCGCGGGCAACTGGGTTGCCGTGTGGGAGTCCATGAACGATCTTGGGGGCACCATCGGGCCGGACCGCGACATTCTGGTATCGCGCTCGACGGATAACGGTGCGACATGGACGGCCCCGGCGGCGATGAACAGCAACGCTGCGACCGACTCGGGCGATGACTCCCGGCCTCAGGTCGTTGCGGACGGCGCGGGCAAGTGGGTCGCCGTATGGCACTCGAGGGACGATCTTGGGGGCACCATCGGCACCGACTTCGATATCCTCGTCTGTCGCAGTGAATTCAGTTGGAACGAAGATGCTGATGGTGACGGCACCATCAACATCGACGATGACGATATAGACGGCGATGGCATTTCCAATGATGACGAAGGAAATGCCGACCCCGACGGTGACACGATTCCGAACTACCTCGACACCGACTCCGATGGCAATGGCCTGTCGGATGGATGGGAGTTGGACAACGGGTTCGACCCGTATGGCGATGACGAAACGGAAAACGACGACGACTCGGATGACGACGGTCTCCCCGACGGTTGGGAAGTCGACGGTGGGCTCGATCCGAACGACGGCACCGGTGAAAATGGTGCGGACGGTGACCCGGACGGCGACGGACTGGACAACCTCGACGAGTATTCGGGTGGCACCGACCCAGGGGTCAGCGACGTGCCCGTTGTCGGTGTTTTCGCTTCGATCCTCCTGGCGCTTGCCGTGTGCGTTATTGGGCTGAGTGGTCGCAGGAAGAAGACTGCAGGATATGGAACGTAGACCGCAGTCTTCGGTCGTCGCGCTCATAATCCTACTCGAGATTCACGAAAAATTCGCCACTACTCCGAAAAAGCAGGGACCACAACATGTAGGCGTTCCAACCCGTCCGCACCACAACATATTGCGCCCTGTTCTGAGAGCAACGCCTGTCAGCGTCTGTTTTCCGTATCGGAGAGAGTGGATAGCGTTTCGATATATGAAATAATTTCGCCGTTAGATGCGTCTACTTATATGCAGGGGCGGAGTCTGGTTGGAGGAAGGTGACTTGGCGATGAACGGACTTCAAAGAAACGGAAGACCCGTTTTGGAAGTTTTTTCTCCGGATGTTTCTGAAGTGTTCGGAACCAGCAATTGTCTGACGCCCGTGACTTCCCGTTCCAAAAAACAGAATGGTGACAGTTGGAACCTTGCCGACAGAGCGATTGACTCAGCCCCACGCGGCACTAGAGAGGCGGCATGATGAAGAACCTGATGAAACCGATCAAGTGGGGGAAGCGGCAGCACGGCCAAGGGAACAAGCATCAGGATGCTGACCAGGTGTCAGGCAACGCAGCAGTTCCCGAAGGCGGTACGGAAGACCGGCTGCGCGAATCCGATATCTTGATGGATTCAATATTCAGTGCCATTACGGACCTCGTCGTTCTCATCGACAGGGATTACCGGATTGTGAAGACAAACAGAGCGACCTGCAATTCCGCCGGGAAGGTGGCTGAGGACGTTGTAGGAATGCACTGCTACGAGATATTGCAGAATGAGCAGAACGTTTGTGAAGGCTGCCCGGCCAAACGCGTACTTGAAAAAGGCAAGCCCTCAAGCGCCGAGATAAAGAGGATTGGCGATGACACCGTTGCCGCAGTCTCCGCATTTCCCGTCTTCAACGCGGACAAGACAGTGGACATGGCGGTCGTCCACGCCCGCGACATAACGGAGGAGCGATCGCTTCAAGAGCAACTGCTTCAATCGCAACGACTCGAATCTATTGGGCGGCTCACCGGAGGGATCGCACACGATTTCAACAACATCCTGCAGGGTATCATAGGCTACACCTCGTTGCTCCTGGCAACGGACGAGCTCACGGAGCAGCAGGCCGCCGATTTGGAGAAGATAACCCAACTCGCCGATCGTGCGGTGCAGATGACCAAACAGCTGCTCTTGTTCAGCCGCAAGACCTCAACCGAGGCAATTCCGCTCGATCTCAACGAACTTGTCGCAGAAACTGCTGCCGTCGTCGACCGTACTATGGCGAAGCAGATATCCGTCGAGACCGTTCTGGACAGGAGTATCGGGACAATCGACGGCAATCCCGGTCAAATCCAGCAGGTGTTGATGAATCTCTGCATCAACGCACGGGACGCGATGCCCGACGGCGGCAAGCTGACGATCGAGACGCGAACCCTGACTTTTGACGAGCAATACTGCCACATTCACCCGGACGCACGGCCGGGCTCCTTCGTGGCGATAGCCGTGAGCGACGACGGCGTCGGCATGGATGCGCAAACACAGGGTCGCATCTTTGAACCGTTCTTTACCACCAAGGAACCTACTGAGGGCACCGGCCTGGGCCTTTCTGTCACCTACGGCATTGTGAAGAATCACGGCGGATTCATCAGTGTTCATAGCGAGCCCGGGTTGGGAACGACGGTGCAGGTATGCCTACCGCGCAGACCCGCGGTCGACAAAAGCACCTTGTCCGCAGAACCCGCCGAAGTCCCGGGCGGAACCGAGACGGTGCTCATAGCTGACGACGAGGCTGCAATACTCGATCTATCCGGTCGTTGGCTCGAAGAGCGTGGATATAGGGTGGTTTTGGCACAATCGGGCGAAGAGGCGGTCGAGATATTCGACAAGAAACACGACGAGATATCCCTTGTCGTGCTGGACCTGGCAATGCCCGGCATAGACGGCATCGAGGCATTCAAGAAAGTCAAGGAGATCGAGCCGGGTGTGCGGGTCATCTTCTGTTCGGGCTCCGCCGTCGACCAAGTCACGGAGCAGATAAGGCACGAAGGGGCGAATGCCGTCTTATCGAAACCCTACACGCTCGACGAACTCGCCCAGACCGTACGCAAAGTCCTGGACTAGAAACAGGCTGACCTGAAGCGCATTCCCCTCTCAAACCGACTTCGCGTACGAGTAGACCAATATCGGCACTCGCGCACAGAGGTTCTTGGACATCCGCCGCGACGATCTTGAGAGATTCTTCGCTCAGCTTCGCTAGGCGATATCGAGCGGTCTTCGTTGACCAAACACGCAAGACAGTGTATAATGGGTTAGTCGGGAACCGCACATTGTAACATCGAGGTATCGAGGAACTACGTTTTCGTAGGGAGGTGGGTCTCCCGTGAGGGAGTACCTTAGCGGTCGTCCTAATAAAGCCTTCGCCTACCACTCTGCCAGAACATGCCAAATGCCGGCTTTGTCTCGGCACGGTCACGCTAAACGACGCGTGTCGCACCCGTGGCTTCTCCGGCAAACGCATCCCATCGAGATTGCGACAACCGGGTGCTCTCTAGAACCATGGGCAAAAGGTTCAGTATGATCAAGCAGCCGCGTTCACTGAGAGCGTTGCTCTGTTCGTTCGGGTTGTCCATAGCATTCGTTGTATTCGCCGCGCACGTTGCCATGGCAAGTGGGGGGCGGCTTGTCTGGGTGAAACGCGTCGGAGCAACTCGGTACGTCACACCTCAAGGGGCGGCAGCTCTTCCAGACGGCGGCGCGTTGGTCACCGGTTTCTTCTGCGGCACGGCGACTTTCGGGCCCGGTGAACCAGGCGAAACGACCTTTGCTTCGCCCAGCCTCGCTGACTACGAGATCTTTCTGGCCAGGTATAGCCGCGACGGGACACTCGCGTGGGCGAAACGGGCTGGCGGGCTGGGCCTGGATGAAAGCCACGCGGTTGCGGCCGGACCGGACGACGGGGCTCTGTTGACAGGATATTTCGCATATAGCGCGACGTTTGGAGAGGGAGAGCCTAACGAAACCACACTGCTGACCGCAGGCCAGGCTATATTCGTGGCCAGATATAATGCGGACGGGACGCTCGCGTGGGCAAGAGCCCCCGACACTGGTGAAGGGCCGGTAGAAGGTATATCAGGCTACGGTATCGCCGCGCTGTCAGACGGGAGCGCTGTGGCGACCGGTACGTTTGATAAGGAGGTGGTGTTCGGCCTGGGCGAGACGAACGAGATAACCCTGACTCCTGCGGGCGAAATTGACGTTTTTGTAGCGAAGTACAACCCGGATGGCACACTTGCATGGGCGAAACGCGCCGGCGGGCCAGGGGAAGATGTCGGGTGGGGCATTTCAGTCTATGCGGACGGGAGCGCGGTACTAACTGGGGGGTTCTGCAGCACGGCGACCTTCGGCCTCGGTGAGTTGAATGAGATAACGCTTTGGTCGATAGGCTACGCTGATGTCTTCGTAGCGAAGTACAACCCGAATGGCACAGTTGCGTGGGCCAGAGGGGTTGGAGGCCACCTCGACAAGGACTATGGCAGAAGTGTCGCGGCTTTGCCGGATGGTAGCGCAATAGTAACCGGCTTCTTCGGGCACACCGATTCTGGCATGCATCTTGGCGGCTCAGCGACGTTCGGCGAAGGGGAGCCTAACGAGACGACGCTTACGTCTGATGGGAGCGATGACGTATTCCTTGCCAAGTACGCGCCGGACGGCAATCTGGTGTGGGCGAAACGTGCAGGTGGGACCGTTGATGACGAGCCTTGCGCTGTTGCGTCGCTGCCGGACGGCGGCTCGGTCCTGACCGGATACTGGGGGTACGTACACCAGTCCGATCCTGGATTCGGGTCACACACCATAACGTTTGGGCCCAACGAGCAGTACCAAACACGCCTCACCACCATGGGCTCGAAGCATGACATCTTCGTGGCAAGATACCGTCCAGACGGCACGATCGCATGGGCTCAGCGTGCCGGCGGAACGACTGAGGATCGCGGTCGTGCCGTTGCCGCACTGCCAACCGGTGATGTGATCGTGAGTGGTCATTTTTCGGGCACGGCAACTTTCGGGTCCGGTACTACCCTTACAGCATCGGCAGCTGATTTGTTTGTGGCAAAGTACGGGGAGGACTTGGACAGCGACGGTCTGCTGGATTCCGTTGAAACGAACACCGGTACGTACAATGATCCGACAGACACGGGAACAGACCCTACGAATCCCGATACGGACGGCGACGGGTTGAAGGATGGCGACGAGGTACACGATCTAGACCACGACACACCTGGCGTCCAGAATCCGTTCGATCCGCTTGAACCGGATACCGTCGGAGATAACTTCCAGGATTGGCCGGACGGCATACCCGACGGTCTGAACGACTACGACGGCGACGGTATGAGCAATCGTGATGAGTTCCAATGGGACTACAACCCCGTGGACCCTGACAGCTTCGGAGAGGTACCGCTTTCGTGGCAGCCTGTTGTCGTTGTGTTGCTCGGCGTCGGCATCACGCTGCTCGCAATACGAAGAAGGAAACCGATCCGGTAACGGACCTCGGACTTCTCAACAGGAACCCCATAGGGCGGAACATCCTGGATCATTGCAACGGACGCGCCGCAATGCCCATTGCACTCAGCTTCGGTAGGGGATATCGAGCAGTCCGAGCATGTTCTCGAGTCGCAGTTTCGAGTTGACAACAGCCTGATCGATCTTCTCGACCTTGCCGGTATCCAGCGCAAGACACCCCGAGTAACCTGCCGCCTTGAGAATTCCAAGCAGGCTCAGCCAATCCACGCCGCGCCGCCCGAGCCGCGGGTCGCGTATCTCGAGATGATCGTTGTTCGTGCCGTCGTTGTCGGCGAAATGGCAGTAGGCGATGTGGTTCTTGAGTCGTGCGGCGCCCAGCAGCAGGTCGTCTCCATAGTTCAGATGCGCCGTATCGAGCACTACGCCGAGGCCCGGCACGTTGTCGAGTATGCGCAGCATGTAACCGACCGTGTCGGCGATCTCGCCTTTCCGCGGTTCCACACAGAACTCGAGCCCGGCATCTAGAGCCGCTTCCGTGCATGCTCGTAACGATTCGACAAGCGCGTCAAACTCGGCCTTCTCGTCATAGTCGTCGGGGATGACGTACTTGTAGTTCTTGTCCCGGGTCACAAAATCCACGTCGTCGGTGTACGGCGGCCGGCCAAAGATGCGGACCCAAGGATGAAACGTGTCCGTTTGGATGGTGGTCGCGCCGTAGAGGTTTGCCAGCCCGACACCCTTTGTGCGGAAAGCATCGAGCGCAGCCGCCCGTCTGGCGGGATCCGGATGGCGCAACTCCGGAAGAACTGCGGCAAAGTTCATGACCTTCAGGCCGAGGTCATCGAGCTGGGCACGCAACTCGTGCCGCGACTCGTACACCATATCCAGCCCGTCGGTTCCTATCCCCTCGAGTTCGATATACGTAAGACCGATTTCCTTCATCCGATTGATGGCCTCGTATATCTGGTCCATGCCCATATGGTAGCCGGCGATGGTTATTGCGAATATCCAGCACCCGCTGATTGTCATCTCGCCTGAATAGGGGAGAGCACGTATTCGGTCGACGGTCGTCCGAGAGCTGTACTGCTCGCCGGTCTCACGTTCGACCAGCCCTTCCCCTTGAAGACCATTGCCGACAACTTCCTCAAACAAGGATTCTGGAATCTCTGACACGTTCACTCCTTTCGCTCGGACATCGGTTTCATTCTGATGAGCCCGGATCACGCATGACAACGAGAGTCAGGCGTGCTGCATACTCTTGAGGTCGCATAGTTTTTCTCCCGGGGTCGTGGCGCACTCGCCGAATCCTCAATCCTTAGCGACGATGATAAGGCCAACGCCCGGCTCCATGTCAAGGGTGAGACGACCCTTAATGACCTTAATCGAACCGAGTCTTTCTGGGCCTTCCAAGGTTATCCGCGAAACGGTGGCGCGGTTGACGCCTTTCCAATCGGACGGAAGACGCCACTTTCTGTTCTTGTCTTCTTTCCTGCTGTAGGCGATAAGCGTTTTCTCGTCCTTCCAAAGGGCAGGCATGCAGAGGGCGGTTCCCGAGCGCATGCGCCTAAACTCGTCGGTGTTTCCGATACGATTTCCGTAGTGCCACGGGACAGCGCTCATGCAGAACTGCTCAAGCAGCCCCGTCAGGTTGTTCGGGTCTTTCCTGATCTCCTGTTCGGCGCGCATGGGGGTGGTACAGTAGAGCTTGTCGGGCAGGCGGCGAATCGCCGGGTCGTCTGCCCAGGCCATGGGTTGAAGTCCGATGAACGGGTCGGGACGCAAGAAGGCAGCGCCTTCGGATGTAACGTCAAGTCCCTGGTTGCGCCAATAGCGGTAAATCTTTCGTTGGGTGGCTGCTTCCTGATCCATCGTGTATCCCAGATAGGGGCTGATAGGTTCGTCCCGGCCCAATGGCCTGCAACTATGGAACGCATCGATGTGAATTGTTTTGCCTTCTTTAAGTTCAGGCAACAGTTCGAGGAGTCCGTCGATCCGTTTCTGAGCAAGGCCGAGCTTCCACTCTTGCGTGTAACTGATTTGCGACGAACGCATTCCGCTATGGACTTCGCCAAAGATAACCTGGCCGTCCGTGTCTTTGGCGATCACATTCCGCTCAACATATTCGTCCCAGAGGGGACTGTCCTCGTAGGCGTCGAACATGTTGGTGTGGAGACTCACGATGGTGTGGTGGTTCCGGCCTTCTCGTATGAGCCACCGAAGGCTATCGACGGCGGTGGCGTCCTGCGGCCGTTTGAGATGCTCGTTGACCGCAGCCCACGACGGATACTTCGAGTCGTGTCCGTTATACTGCCAGCCTACGAGGTAGACAATTTTCGGAATGCCGCAGGTGAGGTTGTCGAGTTTGCGGATAACCTCAAGCGCGTCTTCAAAGGTCAAGAAGACCTTTTCGACTTCCCCGTCCCCGTTCCTCGAACATAAGAAGATCTTGGTCACGACCGTCTGATGATACGGAAGAAGCCACGGGCGCTCCGGTTCCATCGTCTGTTCCCAATCGTAGTATGCACCCGACGGTTCATCCGCTACCGCCGCGACAGAAAGCAGGGCCGCCAGACAGAGCACCAGGACGTGTCGTGCTGCCAATGCCGTGCTTACCTTTTCGATATGGCGAGTGGGTATTCTTGAGTCATCTTCGGTGGCCGGCTTCATGTTGCCGGCCCGGTGGGTTCACCTTCCGGATGAAGTTGGTCCACAAAGTTTGCGAGATACCATTCCAGCCTGTGTCTGAGCGCTTCTGTCCTGCCGGTGAACTCGATACCTGTGACGTACTGGAACCCGTTTACCTTGCCACCTTCCCTTACCCAGACCACCTTGGCAAGACATTCGAACGGCGGCTTTTCGTCCGGGAGCCCGATTCGGACTGCAACCACGGTATCAACCGCTAAAGGAGCGCTCAGCCACACACAAGCTCCCCCAACGCTCATGTTGGTGGCCATGCCGAAGTACACTTGAAGCGGGCCAAACGCCATCTCGACCCGGCGTACCTGAACGACTATACGCGGGAACCGGCGCATCTCTATTCCGGAAGGCGTTTCGCCTTCGCCTTCCGTTTGTGCCTGTCCCTTATCAGCGGTGGGCGGCTCAGCGGGCTGTTGCTCGACCAACACATCGGGCGAGACGATAACCGTGCGGTCAGCGCAGTTCCGTGCCAGGTCGAAGAGATCTCGAGTGTCGCCGAAGACCGACCGTATGAAGACGAACCAGTCAACGTAGTCCCTCGCCTGCCCGGACGATACCGTTTCCGGGTCAACACCCTTCTTCTTTTCGGACCACGCCTCGGCTATCTCTGCCATCCGGGCTGTCATGACCTCGCTCGCGGCCTGTTCGACGCAGATGGCCTTGGCAACCCCGCGCGCGTCCCACTCGACCGGTTCCGGCGGAGACATTTCCCCGTCGCCTGCTTGATAGATGGTAAACTGTTGAGCTAGAAACGATGCCGTTTCCGCCTGGTGGCGCGGTACTCCGCTCCTGAACACCGCAAGCACAAGCTTCGCCTCGCCCGCCTTCTCGACCAGCTCGGCGAGCAGACGGCCATCAAGGTCGAGCCCGTCAACACACACTATTGCCTGTGAGAACTCGGTGAGACCTTCCCCCTTGTCAACGTCTTCGGGCGCAAACCACATAGCGGCGGCGGACCGCCCGCCTCTTGACTCAAGCAGTCCGAGGTCGGCCATTATGTTCTTCAAGACAGCGCCGGCACGTCCTGACGGGTCGATGGCAAGCAGGTGGCGAAGTTCTCGGTGCGCGCCACCCTTGCGACGACGACGGGACTGCATGGCGGTATGCAGCGCTTTGAAGATGGCAAGGGCGTACACGGTAGCCCCGAGCTTCTCGATCTCTGCCAGTATCTCTCGCGGACCCATGCTAGCATTTTAGCGACGATGCTGTGAAAATACAAGCGTAAAGTTCGGGCCACGCGGGGTGGGGGACCGTTTACAGTCCGGAACGCCTGGACAACAGGCGCGCGAGAGCCGGCGCACGCCGGTCGAGAAAGACCCAGAACCGCCGTTTTAGCGCTGGACCCAGCAACAACACATGCAGCAACGAAGGATGGCTGCGCAAGAATGTTCTCCGGCTCAGAAACCGAAGCAGAAATCGCAGGCGTCGCGACTGCGCCAGGAGGTACAATCGGTTGTAGAACGCATATCGTTTCTCGTCAACCTGCGGCATGCCCGGTTCGGCGCCCACCTTCCGGGCGATCGCGGTGTTCGGATAGAGGTAGAGCTTGACCACACCGTCGTTAAGTCTCAACGGTCTCGGCAACCTGAGCAGCAGGTCGAGCGTCTGGCGGCAGTCCTCGTCGGTCTCGAGCGGATTGTTCGAGATGATGTCAAAATCGTACCGTATCCCAAGACGTTGAAGGTTCTCTGCCATGGCCAGTATCTGGTCTCTCGATGTTGGGCGGTCGTAGATATCCCGGAGCACACGTTCCGAGCCGGATTGAATTCCGCTCGTGACCCTGTCCAGCCCCGCTTTCTTGAGCAGAGCGAGTATCTCCGGTTTGGCCGCCGACGGATGCGTGTAACACCAGAACGGCAAGCCGACTTCGGACGGGTACCGCCCGGCAAACTCGTCGAGCCATTCGCGTTGAAGTGTAAACACGTCATCGAAGAAGTTGACATAGACTAAACGCGAACCGTATGTTGATTTGGCGACCGTGAGTTCGTTGATAACGTTGTCCACCGACCGGCGTCTCACATATCTCTGGCCGGGATACAAGTCGCGTATCAACGAGTTGGCGCAGAACGAGCACGAATACGGGCAGCCGCGCGCGGTCATTATGTCGTACGGACCGGTGGTATCTGCAAACCCGTAGTGCTCGACAACCGTATCCCCCTCGATGAGACATTTATTGTCGGGCGAGTAGTCGGGGAACGGCAGCTCATCGAGTTCCTGGATAAGCGGTCTGGGCGTGTTCCTGTGGATCCGGTCGCCTTCTCGTGCCCAGATGTTGGAAATCTGAGTGGTATCGCCCGAACCGCCGATGGCGTCGGCCAGGTCCAGGAACGCCTGTTCGCCCTCCCCGACACAGACGAAGTCTGCGATTTCTATACTGCGTTCGGGCTCGGAGGTCGGTGCAATGCCGCCCCAGATCACTGGAACAGACAACTCCTTCTGCAAGAGAGTGGTGAGCCCAACGGCGGTATCGAACGAGATATACGCGAAACTTATCCCGACACAATCGGGCTGAATGTTGCGCAAGACGTCGAGCAGACTCTGCGCCTCGGTATCCGTATACGGTCTCGCGTAGCCGAAGACCCGGTCCGCGCCCGACGAGGTGTATACGGTGTGGAGCTTCGACTTGTCGGCATGTTCAACGGTGTCGAGCCACGCCCACTCGTAGCTCTTGAAGTATATGACGTGGACGTCATGGCCGCGTGACCGCAGAACGGCCGACAAGTAAGCCGGCCCAAACGAGAGGCGCGCGTACGGCACGATGATCGCTATGCTGGCCATGGTACCCCCGGACAGGATAACGGCTGTCTGAATGTGCCGGTCGACTCACGTTTCGTGCAATGTAGTATCGTCACGTTCCTGAAGCGTTCCTAACACAAGACCCGCCACACTATCGCTTTGCCGAATAGGACGTTGCTTCAGGAACTATAATCGACGGTGCGGCGGCATTGCAAGTTTCAACGGCTTGTGACCAGGTCGTCCCAACAAATATCATGCACGCAGGAAAGGGTCCTCTGTCTCCCGGCGCCATGTCAGGAGCCGTTGCGAAAGGTCTTCTTGTATCGCGCGACACTCTTCGGCGCCGGCAAGATTGTGGACTTCCAACGGCCGTTTCGACAGATCGTACAACTCCTCGCCCCCGTCAAGATACAGGTTGTACTTCCATCGCTGTGTGCGGACGGTGCGAATCGGATTGGCCCAGTGCTGTTTTGCGTAATACTCGGCGAATATCTCATCGCGCCAGGGGGTTGTCGGGTCTTTGAAAAGTGTAGCAAGGTCTCGGCCCACAAACCGTTCCGGCCAGTCAATATTGCCGGCCGCACAAAGTGTCGGCGCGACGTCAATATTGCTCACCAGCTCGTTGCACGGAACGCCCTGAGGCAAGGTGTCCGGCCAGGAAACGATGAACGGAACGCGGAGCAGCTCGTCGTACATGAACGGCCCTTTGAACGGCAACCCGTGCGAACCCGCCATATCGCCGTGGTCGGACGTGTACACCACAAGCGTGCGTTCACGCAGCCCGCGAGCCTCCAACGCGTCGAGTATCCTGCCGAGATGATTGTCGACCTTCTCGATAAGTTCATAGTATGCGCTGACGTACCGTTTCCAGTCCGCCTCGGTATAGTCTTTCACTCTGGTTCCCTAGTCGTTTACCAGGAACTCGAGTTGCGGCGCGGGCTTCTTTGCCAAATCGTCACGCAGGTTCTCCGGCAGCTCGAGTTCGGGCCGGAGACTGACGTCGTCGAGCTTGCGCGACCGTCCATAGATGTCGTGCGGATTGATGTACGATACCCAGAGCATCCAGGGAGTGTCGTCCTGTGCGCCGATCCATTCGACGGCCGCGTCCGTCAGCTTCTCGCCCCGTAAGGCCTTATACCCCTGGAACCCGAACGCATCAAGCCCCTGCTTCGTGTTGCCAAGGTGCCATTTGCCGAGGTACCCGGTCTTGTATCCCTGTTGCGCAAACACGGCGCCGACGTTCGGTATGGTCGGATCGAGCGGTTTGCCCATCGAGTTGCCGTCTACGTTCGTGATAACGCCGCTTTGGTGCGGATACCGGCCCGTAAGAAGCGAGGAACGCGACGCCGAACATTGAGGTGTCGTGCAAAACGTGTTCGGGAACCACACACCGCGTTCCATCAAGCGTTGCCGGTTGGGTGTGTTCAGTCCGGGACGGTCGTAAAGCGCCTGCTCCTGATCGCTGAAAACAACGAGGATGTTGGGACGCTCGGAGGGTGTTGCCGAACGCCGTCTTTTGGGAGGGTTCTCGTCCGGTTCCGCCGCCGCAGCCAGCATCATCCCTCCCGCACCCTGAAGAAGCTCCCTTCTGGAAATGAGCGGACCCATGGTCGTCCTCCAACCGCGCCAACCGGTGGCGGGCTACGGGTTTCCGAGAAGCTCGAACGCCGCGTTCATTATTTGTGGTGCCGCGCTTGGTCCGAGGCTCATGCTCTCCTCGTAGGTGCCGGCCCTGAAATCGTACGCCGGCATGAGGTACCCGATCTCGTCGTTCGCCAGGCCGACGATTGCGTTGACACTTCCCGTCATCTTCTCGCGAAGCGCAAAACCGAGCTCCGGCAGCAGCTCGCCCGGAATGGCGATCAGTTGGAGCTCGCCAAGGTCTATTCGCGAGACTTCTGTCTGGTACCGTCCCTGATACAGTGTTCCCTGCATCGTTCCCGCCTTGAAGGGAGCGAGAAGCTTTTCGCTCACGACGGGGATCTGCAGCGGCCGAATGCGAACCGACAACGACTGTTTGCTGAGTGGACGCAGTCCGTCTTTGACAAGCGCACCCGCCTGTGCAGCGATCCATTTGCCCATGCGGTCGGTGTCTTCGAACCGGTCAGCACCCGGCAACCCGTCCGGGGTTAACATGCCGCCGAGAGGTCCGTTCAGAAACAGGCAGAGGCCGCCGACCTGGGACTGCAACTCTTCGCGCAGCGGCGTCACGTAGTCGGCGCTTATGGCCCTGTCGAAACCGCTCAACCGTTCGGGATGCAGCGCGAGATGGACCACGGTGCACAACGTCGTACCAGGCGTGTCCGCTCCTTCGCCGGCAAGCACCCTGACAACGGTGAGATACGGGTCGACAATGCCCGGGTTGCGACCGTTGCGCGATATCTGTTCGATACGGGCTCCGTCAAGAGGCAGTTCCACCTGGCCCGTTTCGATAACTGCCGGGGCAAGGTTGGTGACCGCCTGTTTAACGCATTCGATACACCGATCCTGTATGAACTTCACGTATTCAGCGGGATAGTAGCCGTAGACGCCTATCGTGTCCGCCGCACTATGAGTGTGCGAGCTCGCAAACAGCAGGAAATCGACGCCAAGTTCGGCCGCGGCTTCTCGAACAGGGTCTATCTCATGCTTCGTGACCCCGAAAAGGTCTGCGCCCAGCAGCGCAACAGTCCGTCCGTTTCCCGAGATCACAAGACACCGCGCCAGTAGATCGTCGTGAATCTTGTTGTAGCCGCGTCCTGCTTTCTTGAGATCCGGTGGCGATATCACTACTGATGCTATGCCGGCATTCCACGCAGCAGGAGTGTTGCCGTCACGCTCTCTACGATGGCGCAGATCGACTGATTTGGCCTCGCCATCGGGAACCCGCGCCGCCGTCGGGGGAAAGTGCGCGGTCCCTATTGTTGAGCCGGTCTTACGCTCAAACCAAAAGCGAACACCGTGAGCGCAGTACTCGTACATGAACTGCGTTTCGAGGTCGAGCGTGTACTCCGGCAGTCCGAGACGAGCGCGCACGGCTTTGGCAGTCTCAAAACCTGCAGGCGGGCTTGCCGCTTCGACACGAACCAGCTTTCCCGCTCTGCGCGATACCCGAACAGCGTCCGTATGACCCGGTCGTGTCGAGTCGTAGACGAGCGTCGAGCCCGATTCAGGACTGCCCCAACGCGGCTCGCCAAGCGTAGACACCACGTCTTCAACCGTGGACTCGCCAACCACAAGACCCCGGAACGGTACCGTAACTGCCTGTTCCTGTCCCGAAGCCGCAGCAGCAACCGCTACCACGCACCCAACCAACAACAATTTTCTCAACATAACTGTCACCTCTCCGGAACCACAGATCCGTCGCCCTTTCCTCCCCAGGCTATTGCCCATCAAAGTATACCACATCATAGCCGCACGGTTCCCAACAACCTCGCACTCTATCTAGAGGCCTGAATATGGGGAATTGGCTGTTCCACTTGCCAATCGGTGTGCGGCGGTGTATATAGGGTAGAGAGTGACGAGGTCGGTCCATCCGAGTGGAGAGCGGCTATGCGGACTTCTGATACGGCGCTTTTGGAGAATTGGGTTGCACATCGCGACCCGGAAGCCATGGCGGCGATAATCGCGCGGCACGCCGGAATGGTGTACGCCACGTGCAGACGTATTGTCGGCAACGAAACCGAGGCGGAAGACGCAGCGCAGGAGTGTTTCATCAGGCTGGCTTCGGTTCGGAACGCGGGTTCTTCGCTTCCCGGGCTGCTGCACACCATGGCAACGCGACAGGCGCTGAACCATCTTCGGTCCGAGTCGCGTCGACGCGCCCGGGAAAGGGTATTTGCGCAGAACGCGAACGCATCGTCGGAGGTCACTTGGGACGATCTGCGAACGTACGTCGACGAGGCTATCGACGAACTTCCTGAACAGCTTCGCGCGGTGGTGGTCCGGCATTTTCTCGAAGGCGAGACCCACGCCTCCGTTGCACGAGACCTCGGCATGACGCGCGCAGGCGTCTCGCATAGAATACACGTTGCCATCAGACAGATTCGCAAAGCGTTGGAAGGGCGGGGAATACCTGTTGCCACATCGGGGCTCGCGGCGATGCTCGTCGCCAACGCCGCGGAGGCGGCCCCGAGCGGAGTTGTGGCGGCGCTCGGGAAGCTTGCTATCGCGGGCGCGAAGAGCTCGTCGGTGACGCATGCCGGAGCGGCAGCGACCACAGGCGGCGGAACGGTGTTGGGAGGGATAACGATGTTGAAAGTGATAGGAGTTTTGGCGATTGTTGCCGGGACCGCCGCATTGGGTTTGTGGGTGCCGAGAGAGACGCCCCCGGCGGTTCCGGAACCGCAAACGAGGTTGGCAGCCGCCGCGGCAGAAGCAAGAACCGAGCCGCCCGAGAACGTGCTGCAGCTCGCCAAGGCCGAGGACGAGAAGCCGGATGCTGGCACGGCCGTCGAAGCAGTTGTCGAGCCCGCCCGCACGGTGCGGGGCATTGTGAAAAGCGACACCGGATACCCTCGGCCCGGGGTCTACATCTCCCCGGTGATACACCCGTACACCATTTGGCGAAGCACGAAATCGAACGCTGACGGCACGTTCACGTTGGACGTAGCCCCGGACCAGACTCAGTGGATAGCATATAGTCAGAACACACAGAAAGCGGACCTCTTCACAATCCCGGAGAAGCCGGCAGAGTCACCCATCGAGGTCGTCCTGGATCTCAATCTGACGGAGGTCTCTGGCCGCGTGGTTGGTCCTGACGAAAAGGGAGTGATCAAGGCGAATGTCGAACTACGCATCATGAGGCCGGACGGGCAGGAGTTCATTGCAGGGAAGTTCGCAGCCGCCCGGTATGGGTACTACAGTGCCATGCTGATCCCCACGGGAGACGGGTTTACGATCCAAGCCCGGGTGGTACCGCCGGGCGAGGAATCGCCGGGCCCTTGGACTGCACCACAGGCCATGTCCGCGCGTCTGCACTACCTCGAAATCCCCGACCTCGTTGTCTCGGCCGCGACTGCCAAAAACATCGTCCGGAACCAGCCAATCAAGGGATGGCAAAGTAGCTTTATGACGGCCGAACCGAAAGAGCGGTTCGGCGGATATGTCCGCGACCCGGAAGGCCAGCCGATCCCGGACGTCCGGATCGGACTGACGTATCCCTCACAGTCAGGCGGTCATTATGCAGCCGTTGCCGGAACCGACGAGCAGGGACGGTGGAGCCGATTGTTGCCGGCCAATCTGACCTCTGTCACCGTGCGGGTGCAACATTCCGAGTATGTGGGCTCGGTGTTGGCGCAAGACAGGCAGCAGCCTTCGCTGCCGCGAATGCGCGACGGTACATCCGTCATAGTGATGGAGCCCGGAATCCGAGTGGCAGGCACCGTGCGAGACACCGGCGGCCGCGCAGTGCCCGATGTGCTTATCCTAACCCACCAGCTCTATTCCCACACACCCGGCGGATCGGAGGCCACGGCGAATGCGCCCATAGAGGACAGCACAAGCACCCGGACAGACGCTGACGGTACTTTCTCGGTGTCTTGTCTGCCGCCTGGGGAGCGAGATCTTCAGATTTTGAAACCAGGGTACGGTCCCAAGGTAGCATCGCTTGATGTAGTCCCCAATATGCCGCCGTTAGATATCACGTTAGACCATGGGGGCGTCATCCGTGGACGCATCATCGACGAAGAAGGCGATCCTCTCGAGGGCGCCTATGTGTACGGCAATGAATGGAAAACGGAACGCCAATTCGCTCTGAATGCGCGGGCACTCGCCGACGAAGAAGGCCGGTTTACCCTTGAGAACGTGCCGCTCGAAGGAACGCTTCGGTTCGGGTTTGGGGTGAAACGCAAGGATGGCCGTCGTGACCGAACATACCTGAGCATGCACACCAGCATGATGGTTCCGCGCGAGGAACCCTACGAGATCACGATGTACCGTCCTGTCGTGTTTGAAGGTACCGTGATCGACGACGAAACGGAGTCGCCCGTCACCGAGTTTGTGGTGAAAAACGGCTTGATGCTCGAAGGCGGGGACCGCGTCGACTGGATCCATACGTCGTCTCCGTCGAGAATCCGCTCGAGAGAAGGCAAGTTCCGAAAGAAACTCGACGGGGTAATCGTCGACCACCCGCCGACAGCACCGTTTGTAGTAGGTATTCTTGCTGAAGGCTATTTCCCGGCGACCAGCCCTGTGGTCAGGCTTGGGGAGAAGGTGGAGCCGTTTGTCATTCGCTTGCGAAGAGGTGAGCCCCGGACCGGCATCATCACAGATGCCGATGGGCAACCGGTGGATGGCGCCAAGGTGGCATGGATAGAGCCTGGCCGGAGAGCATTCGTCCAGAGGGGGCAATTCGAGAACCGCTTTGTGGACGCTTCGGATGAGATAGCCACCACAAACACCGAGGGCCGTTTCGAGCTGCCGCCCAGCGATGCGCCGGCAGTCCTTCTTGCGCTGCACGAGAAGGGGTACGTCTTCTGCAATGCGGCAGACCATGTGCGGGATGGGGAACTGGAGCTCATTCCGTGGGCGCGCGTTGAAGGCGCCATCTACAGCGGCGAAGGTCCCGAACAGGACGCCCGCATAGTCATGAAACCCGTGGAAGCGGCCGACGAGTTTCTCGAGCTGCCCATCCATTGGTTCTTCACCGAGACGTCACACACTGACGGGCGTTTCGAGTTCGATCACGTGCCTGCCATCCCGTTGACGGTCGGGCGTATGGTGGTGTCGGGACGGTTCGGCGATCTGTCGCACAACGTCTACCTCACGCCCGAACCGGGAAAGACCCACGTCGTGCAGGTCGGTGGCGGCGGCCGAACCGTCGTGGGCAAGATAGACTTCGCCGATGCGTCTCTCTGGTCAGAGCTCGAGTACGAGCATCTTCACGCCGTGGCCCGAAATGCGCTCGCCGAACAATCGGAAGGAGCCTTCGCGCCAATCTATGTGGCCCTGTTTGCAGAGGACGGATCGTTTTCCGTCGAGAGCCTGCCGCCGGGCGAATACGAGCTGACAATAGACGCGCACGAGACACCTGGCGAAATGTGCGGTGCAGGACCCATACTGGCTTCCGCGACAGCGCGGTTCAAGGTGCCCGACGATACCCGGTCGAACCCCTTGGTGATACCGACTGTCACACTACAAGCTCCGCCACCACCCGATCTCGACGAGCTGCGTTGACAGCACGGGCGTGAGCGCGGGTGTACTTGAGCACTACCGAAGAGCAACGCGGGCGGATCCGTTGCTGAGACACGAGTCCTAACGGTGCGTAGATTATCGCGATCACCACCAACAGCTCGGTCGATATGCCTCGCGGATCCGCCCCCTCTTTGCCTGAACAAAACCCCTCAGCGGAAACACGGAACAGGATAGACTTTGGACACATACGATGAGACGCTCTGGATGAAGTCAGGACGTTCACGTTGTCTGTCCCTCTACCCTACAATTCCCCGCGCTGCGTCGATGACGAGCTGGACGTCGAGAGCGTTCACAGAGCCGTCCCGGTTGAACCGCACACATCTCCGTCTAGCAACGCCCAAGTGCGCAGTTGATCACACGCTGAACGTCAAGTGCGTTCCAAAGGCCATCGCCATTCAAATCAGCGAAGTCTGCAGGGTAGGGATTGTCTCGCCCAAGGGCGCGATTGATCACCGACTGCACGTCGAGCGCGTCTACCGCACCGTCGCAGTTGACGTCGCCTTCGACGTCGCTGGGTTGTGGATGGTCTTCCAAGTCGAGAGGATCTGTTACCCTATCGACTTCGATATTATCCCAGAACTGGTCGCCATCAGTGTCCCGTAGAGTGGGGTCTGTACCATAAGTGTTGACCTCGTCGCCGTCGGCCAATCCGTCGTCATCGGTGTCGGGATTCAGCGGGTCGGATGAGTACGCATGCACCTCGTCGCCGTCGGTCAGTCCGTCATCGTCAGTATCGGAATCAGTCGGGTCGCATCCTCTCAAATACTCGTCGGCGTTGCCCAGGGTGTCGGCGTCCGCATCACCATCACCATCGTCGATTGTCGGTTGAAGACCGTACTGTACTTCCCACCCGTCGGGCACGCCATCATTGTCTGAGTCGGTGTCGAGATAGTTTGGAATCCCGTCGTTGTCCGGGTCGCCTGTCCCTTCGTCTACGTCAGGAATGCCATCACCGTCGCTGTCGGCTACCAGAGATACTAACGAGAAGCTCACTTCCGCGACGCCGCCCGCAGGTACTTCGGCTTGTTCGGCCATACTCTGGTATCGTCCCACAGAAGCCTGGACGGTATGTGAGCCGGACGCCAAGGGGACAACGAAATACTCGCCTTGATCGGACGAGGTCCCGGTTCCTGGTCCTGGCGTTACCGTGATCTCCGCGCCGGCAATTGCCTCCCCCGTGTGTGCATCTGTCACCACGCCTACTATGGCACCCGGCAGTGCAGGGTTAGAGAAATCGGTTGTGAACGTACGAACGGCATTGTCTTCGGGAGCCATGCCGAATTCATCTACCGGAATGACGCGCCAGTAGTAAGCTTGTCCATCAATCAAGCCGTCCGCGTCGCTCAACACCGCCACGGTGGCTGTGAGCCCCTCCCTGACTATCAGATCGGTCGAGAGTTCACTGTCTATTGCCGCCTCAAGACGATAGGTGAACGCGTGACCATCTGGATCCGTCGTCTCATCCCAGACAAAGAAGGTTGTGCTGGATGCCAGCGTGTCATCGTCAGGGTACACCAGCGTCACTGGTTCCGGCGGCCGGTTGCCCGTAGAGGCGCGGTACACCGTCGTTAGCATGTGCGTGCTCGTATCGCCCGTGGCCCCGTCCTGGACGTAGTAAAAGACTTTGTAGGTGCCGGGAGCATCGAAGGTCGGGCCGAACGCCGACCAGCGGAACTCTCCGACTTCGAGATCTGAGATGTTCGGTTCGTAATCGAACCTCGGCATCTCCACCACACCTTGAGAATCGGGGTTGGATGGATCGACAACTGTGGACCCCGAGTAGCTTGGCGTCTTGATCTCTATCCACGCGAGATGCCCCATCGCCGGCCTTTGGTCTGTTCGGGCGATCAATTCACCAAGCGGTTCGCCGGACCCTAGCATGACCGTCTGTGTCACGGTAAGCCAGCCCACAGAGTCTGCCGCATTCACGCCGTAGCCCAGCATCAGTTCGTGCGCATGACCGCCATCCCTATCGACATTGAAGGACAGTACCCCACTCGTTCCGACGCCATCACCGTTGTCATCGAGCAGCGGGTGCTGTGATTGGTCGGACGCTCCCGTGTTGCTCCTCGTCGCGGTGTATTCACCCGTCTTCTCGCTCGCCAACTCGAAGGATTCTTTAAGCGTCTTGCCGGAGTTCGCGTTCCGGAACAACTCGGTCACGAACGCCTCACCGTCACGTATGCCGTCGTCAGGATCCACGACGCCGCGATGCGATACTTCGTCCGCGGAACTGCTCGTGACGATTACGCGGTGCTCACCTGACACCTCAGGAATGAAGCTGCCGGAGTGGCACGCGCCGTAGATGAATATGATGTCCTGCTCGGCTGCGTCGCCGCCTGTGACGGACAGCCCTGCCTGAAGAGCGTCGAAGTACCCGGCAAGCTCTGCTGCCTCGATATGACGACTGTCGTCGTAGAAACCAGAATAGACATAGAAGGCGTTCTCGCTGCCGTGATCCACGAAAACGACGTACAGCGGTGCGGGCGACTCACTCATCTTCCCCAGAGCCCATTCCTCTATCGCGTGCTTCACATCGTCTTTGCTCGGCTCGGTGTCAGCAACAAAGATGTCCGGTGCGGGTTGCGCCGATCCTTCGCGTAGGTAGTAGATGTCGTCATGCGCAAACCCACGCGTCCGCAGCGCGCGATAGACGTAGTCCGTGGTTTTCGACTGTTCAGTATGCCCTTCTGCTATGTGATCGAGCTTGCCGAGCACAATAATGGCGTACCCCGCGCGGTCCTTGATCGTCAGCCGTACTGAATCCGGCTTGTCGTAATCAACTGAAGTAGCTGACCTGAAGTTTTCGTCACCTTCGAACTCTGCTTGCAGCTGCCAGGTGCCCGGCTCATCGAACTCGACACCCGCATCAGCAAAGGCCGATGGGCCGAAAGTCGCAACGCCCTCAGCATTTGTCGTTGCCTCGACAGGTCCCGCCGCCGCGGCGTCCGGCTTCTTCATCCACAGCTTGATGATTCTACCCGACAGCAGATGCGAAAGAGCATCCGGTATTGGAGCAGTGAGATTCACCCATGCCGTCAGGTTATCGTAACTCAACGGGACTGAGAGAATCGACAACCGCAAAGAAAGCATCGCTGGCGCTCTGGTGACGGTAAGAGTAGCCGAGGTGCTCGTGGCGCTCATGTAGGCGTCATCACCAGGCCAGGAGGCTACTACCTCCCATGGGTTTCTCCCCTCTGACGCTTCAGTCGGATAGAATGTACGGGTGTACGTGTTTTCCTCATTAGCGATAACCACGCCCTCGGGGAAGTTCGGAACAAGCTTGTCGGACGGTGTCGTACTAGTGAACGAAGCAAACGTTCCTCTGCCTTCCGTCTCCTCTATCGTACCCGAGGCCGTCACCTGTTGGCCAAGCTGCACCGTTTGCGGCTCGAGGACGCAAGTGATAGACGAAGGCGTCGTCCCGGTCCCGATTATGACGCAATATTCGGAAGCAATCGACGTCCCGTCCACTTCGCCGTCGTTGGGTGTGACGACGCAATACCATGTGTCGTCTGGGCTTGTGAAGTAATCATCGACGAGGCTGTAACGCTCCCCATCGTCAGTGAATTCGTGATAGCCGAATGCGCTTTCGCCTTGATGTTTGACATACCACTCGTAATCGTAGGTAACGACATCACCATCGGGATCTGCGCTTGGGGCGATAACCAAGCAGGCAAGGTCGATGGCGTTGCTTTCGATCAGTGGAAAGGACAACTCCGGCAGCTCTGGTGCTGTGTTGACAACTGTAATCATGTCTGAAGCCGGGGCCGAGTATTCAATTCCATCCCAGCACCGGACGGTGCACGTCCAGGTCGCGTGCTTAGAGGTATACGAAGCGTCGAGGATGTCGAACACGTGCTGTTTTGGCCCGTGCACAATGGTCTCCATGCCATCCGACCAGGAGTATTCGTACCGCGCTATCAGATCCGGTTGTACCCAGCTCTCCGTTGCTATGGTGCAAACGAGATCGTCTGTAGTCGTGGGGCCGTCTGCTGTGGCGTCAGGTGTCACGTCTACATCCGGTATTGTTGGCTTATCGGGCTCGTTCGGGTTGGTGCCGTTGGCATACTCCTCCCCGTTGCTAATACTGTCCCTGTCCGGATCACCCTCGGCATCGTCAGAAAGCGGGTCAAGTCCATTGGTCACTTCCCATCCATCACGCATACCATCGCCGTCTGTATCGCAATTATTCGGGTCGGTTCCTATCTGAATCTCAGAACCGTCGTCGATCCCATCTGAATCGCTGTCTCCATTCATTGGGTCAGTCCCGTGAGTGTTTAGCTCATCACCGTCACTCAACCCGTCACCGTCGCTGTCAGAGCTCAGCGGATCAGTGCCATGGACATAGACCTCGGTTCCGTCCGTGAGACCGTCGCCATCAGTATCCGGATTACCCGGATCTGTACCGATAACACTCTCCCTTTCGTGTGAGAGATCATCGCCATCAGCATCCATGCCAACCTCGATAGTACCATCAAGAGCACCCGTCACGTTTGGTTCGCCGACCGGGTCTGCGGTAATCGCATTGTCGAGACGCACAGCGATTTCTGTTCCGGAGCCGGTTTCCGGATTCACCGTCAGTCCAATGTATAATAGAACGCCATCTGATATCGTGTTTGTGTTAAAACCGGCAACAACAATATTGCCAAGCCCGGGCTCTGCCATGCCAAGACTGGCATCCTTACCAGCACTATCAGTAACCGGCCCGTCTTCTACTCCACCGCGGCCGAAGCCAACGTCGATTGACAGTAGACTCGGGTCAAACAGGACGTCAAAACTTACGGTGGATGGTGCAGCCTCTTCGCGCGACTCTATCATCACCGGCAACACCACTGACTCACCAGAACCTGCAATCCTTCTGGCACCAGTAAGGATGACCTGCGTCGCCAGGTATGTGAAGCCGTCCGAAAGCCGGTCGCTGCCTGTGTCATTTCTTACCGTGACATCGGCAACACCGACTTCGCCTCGCGGCGTCACGCAGGTGATCTCCGTTTCCGACACCACCAATATGTTTGTGGCCTCGTTACCATCAAACTCGACTCTCACACCCTCAGCAAAGTTCTCCCCGGTGATCGTTACCTCAGTGCCGCCAATGTCTAACCCTTCAGATGGAGAGACTGACTCAATCTCAACGACTACTGGAGGCGGACCCGCCATTTCGTCTGCACCAATGTCATAATCCGAGCCGTCTCCTCGAAGTTCGTGCGAGCCGTCATGTCCTCTGGGATCTCCCTCGAAGTCTTCACTCAAATCGACTATCCGTTTACCGGCATCCACGCATGGAGAGTCGGCTAGAAGGTGAAAATCGCCGTTGTCGGGATCAGCAAGCAAGGGAACTGAAGAGAAGTTACCTTCGCCATCACCTGTCCAGTCCTGGATGCAGCAGTATGTGGGGGTAATCTCGCAATCAAACAACTGACTACCAGAGCCGGACTGCATAGTGTTTCCATAGATGATACAGTTAACGATCTCGCCATCGCACGAGGCAAGGCCTCCGCCGGGAAAGGTAAGAGATGAGTTGGCCATAATGGTGTTGTTCCGGATGGTGCCACCACACAAACGCAAGCCTCCTCCCATGCTAGCCACGTTGTTCCAGATGACATTGTTCTGGACGATCCCGTCGCATAGGTAGAGTCCTCCACCATAGCCAGCCGAGTTTGCAGCCATCGTGTTTCTTTGGATAGTGCCGTCGCACCCCCAGATTCCACCGCCCCGACTGGCTTCGTTGCCCGTGATGACATTCTCTTGCACAGTTGCTGAGGTGTAGTTGCCGCAGACGCCACCGCCTTCCTCGGCATTGCCGTTTGTGATTGTGAAACCGGAGAGTATGCAATCTGAGGATTCCAGACCGGAGAAAGTCACGACGGAATCGGCTTGGCCACCGTCTATGATGGTGTTGGCAACCACCAAGTGGTCCGTGGGATCTGTCGAACGCAGAACGATGTTCTTCCCGTTGAAGTTGATGTTCTCGACATAGGTACCTTCGGCAACGATCACCTCATCGCCATCCGAGCCTGCGTCGATACCAATCTGGATAGTCGTGAATGCTGTCGCCCAGGATTCGCCGTTTTCTGTGCCGGACGTGTTGTCCTTGTCAATGCACCAGATGGCCGCATAGGCTACAGGGCACAGTACGAGTGCCACGGCAATCAGAAGAACACATCTCTTCACTGAGACAACCCCCTCGGGATTATCGATAGCATCGATTATCACCCACCCGGTTGGTGCCAAGATAATAGCGCAGAACGCTCCCTGCGTCAAGCCGGACTTTTCTAGCCAACACATCGCGTCTTCGGTTCCCAACTTGAACCCTCCGCCAGCGGAGTTGACCAACAAACGCGGGTTCTGTAAACTAAACGCCCGGAAAGAGCATGCTTGCGAAACGGTGTTGAAACCCGTATATTCTGCTACATGGCACAAAGGATGAGTTTATGAACCTGAGCGAACAGGCGCAGCAACTGACCGATAAGGTTGTCGAGAACAACCACTGGCGGCAGCGCCAGTGTTTCAACCTGATCCCTTCCGAGAACACGTCCAGCCTTCTGGTGAAAGCAATGGAGATCTGCGACCCGTGCGGACGGTACGCGGAACACCGGACGATGAAAGGCAAGGAGGTGTACTTCTACCAGGGGATCGACTTCATCCGCGACGTCGAGGAGCAGGTCCGCGAGCAGATGCGCATCCACTTCGGTTGTCCGAACGTCGAGTTGCGCCCGGTTAGCGGCCAGATGGCCAACGAGATTGTATTCAAGGCTATTGTCGCGCACAAGAACCGTGACCGTGCGGCAGGTGAACCGTTTCGGCGGATCCGGTCGGTGTTGAACAACGACCTGACAATGGGCGGACACCTCTCGTCTCAACCGATGGGCGCGCTTTTCAACTGTGTCGAGTTCCGTGAGGACGGCAAGGAGAACGTCACCAACTTTCCTGTCTGCAAGGACAACCCTTACAAAACCGATACGGCAGCGCTCGGCGACCTTCTCGAGGAACTGAAGCCCGAACTCATCATCTTCGGCAAGAGCATGTTCATCTACCGCGAGCCGGTGCGGTTCGTCTGCGACATAATTGCCGATTGGGATCCGAAACCGATCGTCATGTACGACATGGCACACGTGCTCGGTCTGTACGGTGCGTTCCAGGAACCGTTAAGCGAGGGTACCGATATCGTGACCGGCACCACGCACAAGACGTTCTTCGGTCCGCAACGCGGGATCATATTGTCGAACATAGACAGGGGCACGCCACTTTCGAAACTCTGGACAGACATCGAGAACCGCGCTTTCCCCGGTTCTACGAGCAACCACCATCTGGGCACGTTGCTCGCGCTTCAGATGGCCGCGTACGAGATGAACGCTTTCAAGGACGAGTACCAGAATCGGGTATGCCGCAACGCCAGGGCGTGGGCTGCGTCCCTCAAGGAGGCCGGGCTGGATGTGCAGGGAGATCCCGCCGAGGGCTACACCGAGACCCACCAGGTGTTGCTGCGCGTCTCCGAGCACGGTGCCGGCGACGAGATAGCGCGCCGGCTCGAGGAGAACAACATCATCTGCAACTTCCAGGCGCTTCCCGAGGACGACAGTTTCTCGTGTTCGAGCGGTCTGCGAACGGGCGTGCAGGAGATGACACGTTTCGGCATGAAGGAGCCGGATTTCGGGCCGCTGGCGCGGCTGTTCGCCGACTGCGTCATCCACGACAAGGACGTCAAGAACGAGGTGAGCGCCTACAGGCAGAAGTTCCGTACCATGCAGTACTGCCTGCCGATGGACGAGGCCGCCGAACTCGCGGCCCGCGTCGTAAGCTCGCTGTTTTCCACGTCGGAGTTCAGCAAAGTGTTTGCGGAAAACCTCAGCAGGCTCGTGTAAGGTCTCCTTGTTACGGGAACTTGTTGACTGGATTGAACCTTAATCATTCAGCAATCCAATGAAGACGTACCTGTAGTGCGCTATGGATAGCAAGAAACACGACAAGCAGGCTTTCACCCACCAGGTGATCCAAGCCATAACAAC
>CAZGCA010000086.1:0-26409 GCA_964524145.1 uncultured bacterium
TCTTATCAGGACCAAGCTTGCTTGAGTCCGGCGTATTGGACAGCAAGCTGTCCAACAGAACAGCGGTAGCAAGCTGTCGCACTCGAGAGAACAACCACAACGCGAACATCTGTGTCGGTCTGACTACCTTTTTATGCTGCGATTTGGTATGATGCTGCGGCAACAGGTGCGGGCGTGGTTTTTGAAAGGACGGAATGATGACGGAGTTTCCCAGAACGGTTATTGACGGGTTGTCGGTTTCGCGGTTGGTGATAGGCACGAACTGGTTTCTGGGCTATTCGCATACGAGTATGGCGAAAAATCTGTTCATACTGGAGACCATGACGGCCAAACGTATAGCGGACATCGTCGAAGTGTTCATGAATGCGGGTGTCGATACGCTTATCGGTGTGCGGCCGGACCAGCCGCATCTGACGGAAGCTATCAAGGATGCGGAAGACCGTACGGGCAGAAAGTGTATCACCATGGGGACGCCCACGCTCGACACCAGCGGCGGGCCGAACAGTCTGGCGGCGTCGGAACGCGAGCTGGACGAGTACGCGGCGCTCGAGCCGGAAGTATGTTTGCCGCACATGACGACGACGGACGCGCTGGTAGACCGGTGCACGCGCACGATACGTGATATGGATATGTACGTGGGGATGATCAGGGATCGCGGCATGATACCAGGGTTGTCGACGCACATGCCCGAAAGCATCATCTACGCGGACGAGTCGGGCCTGGACGTCGCAACATACGTTCAGCCGTACAACGCGGCGGGGTTCCTCATGCAGATCGAGATCGACTGGGTTCACCGGGTGATATGGGACGCGAAGAACCCCGTGCTCACCATCAAACCGCTTGCCGCCGGCAGGTTGCTTCCGCTCGTCGGTCTGGGGTTCGCCTGGGCCACGATACGCGACAAGGACATGGTCTCCGTCGGCACAATGACGCCGGAAGAAGCCGCCGAGGTTATCGAGATATCTCTTTCGCTGCTGGAACGGCAGAAGGTCGACGTCGAGCTGCAACGGACACGCAGCAAAGCGTCCGTCGAAAAGGGGTGAGGATACGGTAGACGGGGATGAGAGTGGAGTAGGTAGAATGTAGTAGGTAGTAGGTAGGGATCACAGGCAAGATGCCTGTGCTACCCCGGGCTCTCGAGTTCGTGAGGGAGACGGAGCCGCAGGATCAGTAGTTGCCGAACTCGAGCGCGGCGTCGAACATGGCGACGATGTTCTCGGGCGGTACGCCGGGCTGGATGTTGTGTACCTGGGTGAAGACGAACCCTCCGCCGGGTGCGAAATCGTCGATGCGACGTTTGACCTCGTCGCGCACGTCGGCAACGGTACCCGACGGCAGCACTTTCTGTGTGTCGCACCCGCCGCCCCAGAAGATGATATCGTTACCGAACTCTGCCTTGAGCTTCTTCGAGTCCATGTTTTTGGCGGAGACCTGGACGGGATTGAGTATGTCAACGCCCATCTCGATCAGGTCGGGGATGAAGTCGTAAACCGAACCGCACGAGTGGAGAAACAGCTTTGCGTCCATCTTGCTCTTCATGAACGTGTAAAGCCTGGCCATGTGCGGTTTGACAAGCTTGCGGAACATCTCCGGGCTGAGCTGCGGTCCTTGCTGGGCGCCGAGGTCGTCTGCGACGTGGATAAGGTCCAGGTACGGACCGAGCACCTCGATGTAGTGTTCGAACTCCTCGATGTGCGTCTCGGTAAGTGTCTCCATGAGCGCGGACGCGAACTTCTGGTCGGCGACGAGGTCGCACATGAAGTTGTCCATACCGCGGATGATTTGCGAGGCGGCGAATATGTGGCCGCCGAAAACTCCCGCGATAGCGTAGTCGGTCTCCTCGCGGATCTTGCGGGCGCGTTCGGCGAGATCCTCGATGGTTTCGTCCAGAAACGCCGACCGGTCCATCATCCTTATCAGCTCTTTATACTGCGCGATGTCTTCGGGCTTCCGGATGAACGGTGCGACGGCGCCGACGGGCGAGAACCAGTACGCGTCCTTGAGCCGTTTCAGCATCGGCTCGCCGGTGGGCCCCATGAGAACTTCGGACCCGTCGGGCTGCTTGACGGGGCTCCATCCTTCCGGCACTTCGCAGGGCGACCCGTCGGGCAGCGTCGAGGGTTTCCATCGTTTGGGCTCGAACGAGAGACGGACGACGTCTGCCGAGAACCGGTTGCGCACGCTCTCCTCGACGTCGGCAAGCTGCATGTAGAGATGGAATATGCGGGTAGTGGTTCCGTCGATCCCGAGGTGTGCCTTGAGCGCGTTGTACGCGACACCTTGTATTCCCGTGTCCTCGGTGCCGCCGAAATCTATGGGCACCCGGTCGGGCACCTTGCCGTCGAGCACCGCTCGAACCCGTTCGCGTGATGTCATGTTGTCTCCTCCTCGAATCCCTTTTACTGAATCGTTGGCATCAGGGGATGTTCTCAGCCAAACATTTGAAGACGTCCGTGTTGCTCAGGATGCCTACCAGCTTGTTCCCATCGACGACCGGCAACCGTCTGACGCCGGTCATTCTCATCATCCGCAGACAGTTCTCTATCGAGAGGTCGGGACTGACGGTTATTGTCGGCTTGGTCATGATTTCCCCGACGAGTTCAGGGCCGCCGCCCATATCCCCGGCGAGCAGCGCCGCCACGACGTCCTTCCGAGTGATAATGCCGAGCGCGTCGTGCTCGTTGTTCCGTTCGACCACGAGGCTCGAGAGGCCGCAGTCGCGCATCATCTTTGCCGCCGCCAGCACCGTCGTCTTCTCGGCGACGGTCTTGACGTCTTTCTGCATCAGGTCCTTCGCGCACACCTTTGTCACGTTCATAGCGCTATTCCCTCCATAGAACTACACGATTAGCTGAGGTACTCGACGGTTCGTTTCTCCATATTAAGCGTAAACGTCCCACCGCGTTCGATATCATCGTCGACCAGGCGCGTGTGTCCTTTCACAACGATTGTGGTTCCTGCATGGACAGCCTGGGTAACTTTGACCACGGGAGGTTCAGCATCAGCGTCTGCGGCACACTTAGCAAGCCTCCTTCTGTACTTGGCCATCTTCGCTTCCTCAAGAGCGGTTTCACGTTTCAGCTTGACGAGCTTGGCGAACGTATGCTCTTCGCTGTTGGTGAGCCCGCCCTTGCCACGCTTCTGGGCAATCCGCGCGAGCGACAGGTCAATCTTGGCCTTATACCGTCGGAGGAACGCCAGCCGCTTCTCGCTTATGAGCGCGAGCTCGTGTGCTTTCGCGTCGGTGCCGACGTCCACGAGCGTGTGCACCCCCGCTCTGGAACCGAGCTGCTTTGCCTCGACGCGTTTGGCCGCCATGACCGAGCCGCCCAGCACGCGGCCCTTGCCGGCAGTCACCGCCACAGATCCTTTGGTGGAGACAGAACTGCGCATGATGGCGTCTCGAACGACGATATTGCCGCCGGCATACACCTGAGCGTTCTCGATGAAATGCGCCTGGATGTCGCCGGTTACCGAGACCTTGCCCTCCTCCTTTCCGACGATACCACCGCGCAGTTCGAGGTTGCCGCCGGCTTCAACGGTCGCGTCCTCGATACCTTTGCCGACGGATATGTCGCCGCTCGCGCGCACAACAAACCCGGAACGGATCCATCCCTGGATGTTGAGCGTTCCGTCCATGGTCAGATTGCCTGTCGAGTAATCGACGTCGCCGGAGATGTCATACTGCTTGAAGACGCCTATCTTGTCATCGCCGATCAGCGTCACCATACCGTCTATCTCGGCGGTGTACTCCAAACCGTCATCCGAGATCGACACGTTGCCCGCAGACGTGAGCGTTTTGTCCTTGCCAGGCTCAGCGGCCTTAATGGTGCCGAAAACGTCAACCCCGTCGTTGCCCGACGTTGCGGGGATTTTCGTTGCGAGCAGGTCCCCTTCCTTGACGTTCTGTATCGTGGCACGCTCTTTGTAGTCGACCCGGTCAGTTCCCTCGATAGAGCGGCCGACGATCTTGCTCGCCTGAAACTCGAAGCTGATTCGAGCGTCCTCGCCGTTCTCCGGTGCAGTGCCTTTCGCAATGATGAGGTCACGCAGAGGCTCGGTCATTGTCGGGACTTGTTTCAGCGCCTTCTCGGCGGGAGCAAGGTCAATGCCGTGCGTTATGGCGTGAGCGTCAACAAGTTCCTTGACGAGATCCATCGTCAGCATTTTGCCAGAGGCTGACGGCGGCTGGAGACAGAGCGACGCGGTCAGCTTGTCGTCGGATACCCGTATCGGATGCTCGACGCAGAGTTGACCATCAATGAAGTTCGCATACCCTGTGATGCCGTCGGCCACGACGTACGTCAACCCGTCGTCGAGAACCGCCACGTCCGGCCTGGCGGCAAGCGACGCATCGGTCGGCTCTTTGCCCGGCAAAACGTTCCCGGTGACTGTCCGCCCCTCCTCGGCAGGCTGGGCAGGCGTTTTGACTGCGAGCACATCACCCGCGGTTACGGTTTCCTTGACGATAGGGGTTTCGTCGAGCTGTTTGTCTTTTCTTTCGGCATCGACAATCTCCGGGCTCTTACCGTTCAACAAGAATTTGAACTCGATTCCGGCGTCGACGCCGTGCTTGGCGGGCAGAGCCTTGGCAACCACGACGTTCATCGTGGGTTCGCTTTCCTTGAGCGCCGCAGCGATGACCTCGTCTTTGATCCCGCAGACGACGCCGGCATCTTCGAGCGCGCCCAGCACGTCGTCACGTGTGAGCGCGGTGTTGTCCGAAACGGTTGGGAAGATCGTCATCTGAACAGACATCGCGTCGTCGCTGACCTCAACGAGGCTTTTGACCGATGCGCTGTTCGCGTCCACTTTCGCCTCACCGTAGTCGAGCGCGACGAACGTGCTGCCGTCGTCGGCGAGAGCGACATTGTCGCCGGCGGCAAAGTCCCGGTCGAGACCGCTCTCGGCGATCACTTCCTCGCCGCGAACGTTCCTCCCGTTGGTGCCTTTCGTAGCGGGGTTCTTGATCGCGACGGCTTGACCTGCCTTGACTATGTTGGCTGCGCGCGGATCCTTGTTCGCAGCACCCGTGCCAACCTTCACGTCAATTGTTGCACTAAACCCCGGCATAACCGGCTCGCCGACTGCAACAATGACATTGTTCTTCGGCTTGCCGGTATCTACAACCTGTGCGACAACCCTCTCGATAGCATCTTTCTTCATGCCAAAGGTTACGTTCTGGCCTGCGAGCGCTTTCTCGACGTCCTCAACGGTTACAGCGGTGCCGTCGCCTATAGGGGGAGTGATGGTCTTGATGACGACGCTCATTCTGTCCTTTGTGACCGCCAAATCGAACTGGCCCGGCGCGTTGTTGAGTGTGACCGTGTACGTGGATTCGCCCGTTGGCTCGACCGTCACCTCGTCCGGTCCGACACCGAGCTTCTCGGCGCCTTCTCGGCGGGCATCATCGTCGCTTGGACTCTGTACCTCTACGGAGGTAGGCTTCATCTCTCTCCTGCGTTTGACGTTTTGCCTAACGGTCTGTCGGACAGAACATCAGCAGCCATTTGTTGTGGGGCCTGTTACGCAGTCCCACCCGCTTCAGCACGTTTCCTGCTATCGATTCTGTCGACCATGCGCTCCATCAGTTCGGTAAAGTATGAACCCATATATGGGCCGTTCATCGACATCAATGACGTCTCGTATTCGTATAGCATGTAGCGTTCGTCGGGCACAATGTACCCGACGTAGTCGCCGCAGAAACTGAAGGTAACCCCCGTGTAGCCTTTCTCACGGACGTAGTCCTTGAGCACGAGATCGATCTCACCGCCGAGATCGGCCGGCGCTCCCATGAAGATTGTGTTATCAACCAGCGCCGCCTGGAGGTATCCGTCGCGATCGGTTACGAGGCTCGTGAGTATCGGCGAGAGCCTCAGGTGCGGGAACCATAGTGGCAATCGAACCTGGAACGGCGGAAGCATGACTTCGCAACCGATAGCGGCTATCTCGACCCGGTTGGAAAGCTTGGTCTTTGGCCGTTGTTCGAGGATCTTCTTGGCCAACCCTTCGCCCATCGCGCGAACGCCTTCGTAGCCGCCCGGTTTGGGAGTCCGCGGGCCCATGCTGCCGACGCCGCCGGACTGGTACAAGGCGAACACTGCCCCGTTAGCTTCCAAATACTTCTGCACGAAGCCGGGGAAGTCGGCGGAAATCTCCATACCGGAGAGCGTTGTCGGGTGAGCGGAGTAATTCGCATAGACGAGAGTCTCGCCTGTGTCGGCCAGCTCTATAAACATGTAGCTGAGCCAGGGATCGATCTTGCCGGATTTGACGACCCTGTTGCGTATGTACGCGGGACATTCGACAACGCCGAGCCCGAGCGAAGCGGGGTGCTTGTTGTTGACCGACTCTATGATGACGTTCGAGAAACCCTCGACGATCATATCGAATATCTTCTGATCGTAGTCGCCCCCGGTTATCTTCTCGCCGATGCCTTTGCCCCACGCGCCCGGGCCGGAATGCGTGTGGCTGGCGTTGAAGAGTATGCAGTGGCGCGGGATATCGACAGCTTCCAACACTCTGGGATAGATTGCCTTGACCATATCTTCATGTACCAGGAGCATATCGCTGCCCACAACGACGACCGTATCTTGGCCGTCGCTCAGCGCCAGCGCTTTCACATAGAGCCTGTCGAGCACGCTGGTTGAAGGCGCGCCTCTGCGGTGGCCGTAACCAGCCAATGGTGTTCCGACGGGTGGGGTGATATCCGCCTTTGCGTAGCCAGCCGTGAGTTTGCCGGGATCGCTCGATATGTGTATTCCGCCGGTCCCCGTATCGATCCGCTGGAGCGTTTCTTCGTAGTAAGGCTTGCCGGCGTAGTGTGCCGAGTATGTCGGCCAGGGACCGATGAGAACGAGAAATAGTACCAGTATAACTGCAAAACATATTCCGACAATCTTGGCGATCTTGAGCAGTCTCTTCTTCACGTGCTACCTCCGTGCTGAGCCGGACAACTGTCAGGGCTTGGCTTCATCTTTCTTGATCTTGTTCCTCCGCCGGACATCGCAGCGCGTCAACTGCACGTTGGGCGGCCTGAATGCACGAATCGAGCGCCTCTTTGGCTTCGGCAGTGCTTCTGTGCGATGGCAACCGTTTCCTGACCAGGCCGGCCTGCGCGTAGAACGAAGTGAGTACCGCGAACGTTTCCGACCGGAGGGTGTCGTCCTGTGATAGTGCCGGCTGGACGCTGTTCCAGACGGCATCCTGCAATTCCAACGGGGCCGACAGGTCGAAGTCGCGCATCCTGGCCCGGACCCGAGCCAGTATCTTGCGGTTTGTCTCTATCTCGACGGCAAGTTTCTCGCGTGCGAGGGCTGGAGCGGTTCGTTCAGCGGCAGGTAGTTCTTGGCGAGAGCGGCGTGTCCAGCGCATGCCAACAACGACTCCGACCACCGACCCGAGCATAGAGCCGGCAAACGCTGCAATCACAACCGGCAGCCAATTGTCCATGTACTATTCAGTCCAAACTCGCAGATAATCGCGGATGCGTCCAGGTACCGTCACACAAGCTAGGATAGCGATATGGTACGGACGTGTCAAGTGCGCCGGGGCGTTCGCGAGTCGCAGAGCCGGCGAATATACTCCTCGGCGAGCTCGAGGTCTTTCACCGCATCCTGGATAGGCGAGAGGCTCTCGCCACCCGTGCGGACGGTCTCGACGAACAGGCGCGCCTGCTCGCGCATGCTCCACTTCGGCTGGATGACAGGCCGTTCGTAGACTGCACCGCCGTCCGCGTAGTGGTAGAGCTCTACGTCGCCCGCACGCTGGCGGGCGAGCGGAGCAGGGAGTGATAACCGGATGCGTCCCTGGCCGAAATGCGCTTCGTAGAACTCGTGCCATTCGTCGGCAACTGTGTACGTGGCCATCTCGAGCACGACTGGCACGCCCGAAACCGAGCGCCCGGCCAGCATCACGCCACTGGGGTCCGCGTACTCGACGCTATAGTCTTCGCCCAGCAGGTACCGGATCAAGTTCACCTGGTGGATGTAGTAGTTTATGAACTCCCAGTACTGGCGACCCTGTTTCTCATCCATCCATTCCGGCGGCAGATCGCTCAGCGTTTGGCCGTAGTCGGCGGTGTCGCCCAGGTTGATCGACGGTTCAGTCTGGAACGTCCAGTCGCCGGGCGGCATCGTCACGCGAAGGTAGGTGATCGGACCGTATGGCTCTGTTTCGCGCCACTCGGCAATGGTGTCCCGCACGAGCCGGCTGGCCGGATCGCACCGTTTCATATAGCCGACGTGGTAGATGGACCTTTTCTGCTCGACCATCTTCTGCAACTGGCGGCCAGTCTCGATGTTGATACAGAGCGGTTTCTCGGTGAGCAGTGGCAGGCCGGTTTCTAGTATATCGGGTAAGACGGTGGCATGTAGCCCAAAGTCGAGGATCGCGACCACTGCGTCGAGTTGCGCTTCAGCAAGCATCTCCCGATGGTCGCGGTATACTCGCTTGATACCGTACCGCTGGGCAACCGCGTGCGCGGTCTTGGTACGACCTTCGGCCAGCGCCTCGAGCTCGACGTTCTCGAGTGTCGCGTAGTTGGCGATGTGGGCCTGCTGGCCCATGAAGCCGGAGCCGACAAATCCAATCCTGGTCCTGCTCATCCTGATATCTCCGTTACCATGCTGCTTGGTTGTTACGCCCAGCGCCTACGTCCCTAGATTCTCGAAGAGGTACAAACCGTCCTTGCCCGCTGCGACGATGTCGAGCCGGCCGTTGCCGTTGATGTCGGCAAGGGCGAAATGAATGCCGCATCCAGTCGCTTCGGGCACGGGGCCGCAGTCGATCACGTGCTTCTCGAACGTGCCATCCCTAAACTTGAAATAGTAGATGCCCGTGGGATCGTCCGTGCCGGGATCGTTGCCGTTGTGTGCGCGATATCGTTTGCCGGTGATAACCTCGGGTTCGCCGTCCCTGTCGATGTCCGCCAGTTGCAGGTCGTGGTACTGCGAGGAGCGGGGATCGATCTCGTGGCGTGTCCACGTCCGGTTGCTGGCCCCGTCGCGCCCCTGTTCCCACCAGTCCAGGCCGTAATCGTGCGCCTGGCCGACAACGAGGTCAGTCAGCCCGTCGCCGTTCACGTCGTAGACAAGTATCTCGATACTGGCGGCTCGGAGATCGAACTCGTTGTGAAACGTCCATTTTCCGTTCACCCGATCCTCCGGCGCTTCGAGCCAGCCGCTGCAAAGCACGATGTCCTTGCGGCCGTCACCGTTCACATCGCCGAACCCGAGGCCGTGCCCGCTTGGTTCGGGGCTGGCAGCGATCACATGCTTTTCAAACCGGCCCGTTCCTTTGCCGTCGGCATCACGAACGAGCTTGTACCAGGCCTGCCGCGTGCCTGGCGTGTTGGGAACGATCTCGAGTTCGCCGTCGCCGTCGACGTCGAACAAGCGGGTGGTCTCGATGTTGCCGCACCGGGCGATATCGTGGACGCGCCAGTTCTCGGGAGATTTGCCGCCCGGATTCTCGCGCCACCGCAACACCTCGCCGAACCAGCCGCCGGTGACGATATCGATGTAGCCGTCGCCGTTGACGTCCATCGGCAGGTCGGAAAAGTCGTCGTAGTACTCGCCTTCCTGTTGCACGTCGCATATCTTGTGTTTGACCCAGTCCGGCCCCTCGTACCAGTACTCGCCGCAGACGATATCGAGTGCGCCGTCGTTGTTGACGTCAAAAACAGACGCCGCCTCGTATCTGACATCATCGATCAACGCCTTGCGAAACCTTACGCTCATAGTTGCCTCCTTGTTGATACGTGCTGTCGGCTTAGCCTTACAGTGGCTCTCCTTTGCCGCATAGTAGCTCATCAGTTTCGGGCATGTCCTGGACCGGATCGATCAGATATATCCCAGCGCCTTCATCCGGCGTTTGTCGTCCTCGGTCAGATGCGGGACTTCCGGTTCGCCCGGCTTCGTGAGCGCGCGTTGCCTGGCCGCGGCTTTCAGAAACGAGTCCAGCAACTCGCGGTAGTGGTCCACCCGCTTCTCGTTCTGCGGTGCGATGTCGTTCTCTTCACCGGGATCGGCACGGAGATTGTAGAACTCTTCCGTTTGATCTTTCTCATAGGTAATGTACTTCTCATCGTCGGTCCGGACCGAACGCCTCCACCACTTGACCGTCTTGGGCAGCTCGAACGGGTTCTGCTTCCTATCCCATGGGCCCAGTTCGCTCACGGCGATTGTCCTGTTGTACTGCTCCCCCACGTCGGAGGCGTTGAGCAACGGCAACAAGCTCTCGCAGCCGGGTGGAATGGCGCCCTTGTCCCCGACGATTTCTGCGACCGTGGCGTATAGGTCCGTCATGGACACCTCGCGGGTCACGCGGCCGGTCGGCGGGCGAGAGTCGGCAAGTCTGATGATAAGAGGAACCCGGAGCTGCTCGTCGTAGAGCGTGTCACCATGCTTGATGCCGCCGTGTTCCCAGAACTCCTCGCCATGGTCTGAGAAGATGATGACCACAGTCTCGTTCAGCAGATCCATCTCCCGGAGTCGGTTCAGAAAGGAACCGACGATCTCATCTGTGTACGCTATTTCACCGTCGTACAGCGCCTCAAAGTGTACTTTGTCAGCATCCGAAAGTCCGGGGAGAGTAGGTTTGCTCGTTCTATAGTCCTTGCCTACCCGTCCAATGTAGTCGGGGTCGAACATGGTCGCGAAACGTTTCGGAGGCATGTAGGGCTCGTGAGTCTGATATGTGTGCACGAACAGAAGGAACGGCAGGTTGCGGTGACGCCTGAGCCAGTCGAGGGCATGCTCGAACGTTTCCTCTGCGGCTCCAACAGCGAACGGCGTCTTGCCGTCAGAATACAGCTCGAACCCTTGTGCAAACCCGAGCCAGGCTCCGACATACGTTCCTTCCGTGTAGGCGGCAGTCAAATAGCCGCGCTCGCGCGCCGCCTCGGCAAAGGTTTTCTCTTCTTCTCTGATCGAAGGTCCCCATGGGAAAACGGTCGCGCCGTGGACAGAAGGAGTCAACCCGGTGAACATGGATGCGTGCGAAGGCAGTGTCCACGATGAGGGCGCTATGGCGTTTTCGAACAAGTATGCACCTGCAGCAAACCTGTCAATGTTCGGGCTTGTCTTTCGATGGTACCCGTAACATCCCAAATGGTCAGCTCGCAACGTGTCCAGGGACACCAGCACGAGGTTAGGCCGGTTGTCCCCCGCTCTGGTTTTCGCAGGGTAAACGATCGGGCTGCTCCACACCGGCGAGTTGAGCGATTGCCACTCGGGCTCGTTCTCTCCCTCTTTTTGGCCGTTAACGCTCTCCGTCCGGAAAACAAAACGCACGCGAGACCCTGCAAGTTCTGATAGATCGAGACTTGCATCTACCCAACCGGGCTCGAAGTCGGTGGAGAGTGGGTTCAACATCTGGCCAAAAAGTGTTTTGCGGACTCCGTTGAGTTCTGCGGAGACAGTGAACCGCACGCCGGATGCCGGTGTTCCGGGCGCTTCATCTTCGAACCCGATGCCGAACTGAAGCCGGGCTGATTGAGGGATGCGGACCTCTTTCGTCACGTATTCCTGGGGTAGAGGTATCACCTCTCTGGCCCACGCTCTCACCATGCGATCGCTCGCCTGCGTCGGCGGAACCTGGATCCTTTTCTCTGCCAGAGCACGAGCATCCCGGTCCGCTGGCAGCGGCACGCACACAGTATTCGGAACCCTTTTCCCTCCTGAGAACCCTTCGGAAGAAGGTTTCTCAAGCCATATCTTGATGCCTGCGGCCTCCGGGCTTACCTTCTCGAGATCCGCAAGCGAGCCAAGAGGTATTGTCCCGTCCTGGCCCACTTCGAGCATCTGGGGCTCGCTTCTGTACGGTGCGGAAAGCACGTTGCGCGTTTCATACGCTGTGTATGCCTTTGTCTCGTGCCACCTGTTGCCGGGAACGACATCCTCGACAAACCGGTGGAATAATTCATCGGGCGATGTGCCGGAGCAGCTTGCACACACCAGCAGCGCCGTGGATAAAAGCCAGTTCGGTAACGGCAATGCTGCGAGCTTGGACAACGCGTCCTTCCGCCTGTCAGCCTGTTGCTTTTCCCGGTCAACGAGCGCTGCCGGACCTGGTGCGGCCGGCTCAGGAGAGGGCTGCTTTGCAGGACGGCGATATACACCGGTGATGATGCCGTAGGGAAACAGCTTGTTCCTGTGGGAAAAGTACACATAGGAGTATGAAGCGACAACGAGGAGATGAACAAACCCTGTTCTGAATACTCTCTTCCTGACCATACGCATTCTCAGAGGTTTGCCGAGACGGCTCCGTTCACTTTAGGCGCATCAGCCGGGTCAGCCGGTGATGCGCGAAACCGATCATTCAGATATATCCTAGCGCTTTCATCCGGCGTTTGTCATCCTCGGTCAGATGTGGAACCTTCGGCTCGCCCGGCTGCGAGAGCTCGCGTTGCGTGGCGGCGGCTTTCAGAAACGAGTCCAGCAACTCACGGTAGTGGTCCAGCCGCTTTTCGTTCTGCGGTGCGACGTCGTTCTCTTCGCCGGGGTCAGTACGCAGATTGTAGAGCTCTTCCGTTTGGCCTTTCTCATAGGTAATATACTTCTCATCGTCGGTCCGGACCGAACGCATCCACCATTTGACCGTCTTGGGCTGCTCGAACGGGTTCTTCTTCCTGGTCTCACATGGGCTCAGTTCGCTCACGATGGTTTTCTTCTCGTAACGACCCTGCGTGTCGGACGCACTGAGCAACGGCAACAAGCTCTCGCAGCCGGGTGGACCGGCGTCGTTGTCACCGATGATCTCTGCGACCGTCGCATAGAGGTCCGTCATGGACACCTCACGGGTCACGCGACGGATCGGCGGATGATCGCCGGGAAATCTGATGATAAGAGGAACCCGGAGCTGCTCGTCGTAGAGTGTTTCACCATGCGAGGTGCCGCCGTGTTCCCAGAACTCCTCGCCATGGTCGGAGAAGATGATGACCGCAGTGTCGTCCAGCAATTCCATCTCCCGGAGTCGGTTCAGGAAGGAGCCGACGATCTCATCTGTGTAAGCTATCTCACCGTCGTACAGCGCCTCAAAGTGTGCCTTGTCCGCATCCGAAAGTCCGGGGAGAGTAGGTTTGCTCGTTCTATAGTCCTTGCCTACCCGTCCGGTGTAGTCGGGGTCGAACATGGTGGCGAAACGTTTCGGAGGCGTGTACGGGGCGTGAGTCTGATACGTGTGCACGAAGAGAAGGAACGGCAGGCTACCGTGTCTCCTGAGCCAGTCGAGGGCATACTCGAACGTTTCCTCTGCGGCTCCAACAGCGAACGGCTTTTTGCCGTCAGAATATAGCTCGAACCCCTGTGCAAACCCATGCGCAGCTCGGACATACCCTCCTTCCGTGTAGGCAGCAGTCAAATAGCCGCGCTCACGTGCCACCTCGGCAAGGGTTCTCTCCTGTTCTCTGATCGAAGGTCCCCATGGAAACACGGTCGCACCGTGGACAGAAGGTGTCAATCCGGTGAACATGGATGCGTGCGAGGGCAACGTCCAGGATGAGGATGCTATGGCGTTCTCGAACAAGTATGCACCTGCAGCAAACTTGTCAATGTTCGGGCTTGTCTTGCGATGGTACCCGTAACATCCCAGATGGTCAGCTCGCAACGTGTCCAGGCAAACGAGCACGAGGTTCGGCCGCTTGTCCTCCTCTCTGGCTTTCGCAGGGCAAAGGATCGGGCTGCTCCACACCGGCGAGTTGAGCGATTGCCATTCGGGCTCGTTCTCTCCCCCTTTCTGGCCGTGACCGCTCTCCGTCCGGAAGACAAAACGCACGCGAGACCCTGCAAGTTCTGATAGATCGAGACTTGCATCTACCCAACCGGGCTCGAAGTCGGTGGAGAGTGGGTTCAACATCTGGCCAAAAAGTGTTTTGCGGACTCCGTTGAGTTCTGCGGAGACAGTGAACCGCACGCCGGATGCCGGTGTTCCGGGCGCTTCATCTTCGAACCCGATGCCGAACTGAAGCCGGGCTGATTGAGGGATGCGGACCTCTTTCGTCACGTATTCCTGGGGTAGAGGTATCACCTCTCTGGCCCACGCTCTCACCATGCGATCGCTCGCCTGCGTCGGCGGAACCTGGATCCTTTTCTCTGCCAGAGCACGAGCATCCCGGTCCGCTGGCAGCGGCACGCACACAGTATTCGGAACCCTTTTCCCTCCTGAGAACCCTTCGGAAGAAGGTTTCTCAAGCCATATCTTGATGCCTGCGGCCTCCGGGCTTACCTTCTCGAGATCCGCAAGCGAGCCAAGAGGTATTGTCCCGTCCTGGCCCACTTCGAGCATCTGGGGCTCGCTTCTGTACGGTGCGGAAAGCACGTTGCGCGTTTCATACGCTGTGTATGCCTTTGTCTCGTGCCACCTGTTGCCGGGAACGACATCCTCGACAAACCGGTGGAATAATTCATCGGGCGATGTGCCGGAGCAGCTTGCACACAGCAGGAGCGCCGCTGACACCAGCCGGTTCCGTAACCGCAATCTCCGTCTTAGCTGTTTTCTGTTCCGTTTGCCCATGAGTGCGAGCTCCGATCCTCAGCCGTTCTTCCCATCGCACAACATCGATTTCAGCATACTCGGTCCGAGCGGAATAGTCAAACAACGGGAACCTGGTAACCATTCATTAGAGCAACGGTTCGTCCTGGGCGACATCCCTCACGGTGATACCCTCAACGGCTGCTTCAAGCAGATAAACCTATCTGAATTGGGGTGAATCCCCACCAAGCTGGTCAGAGAGAGAGTACGCTCAAAGTTGCTCGATAACTTCCGATTGGTTACTCGTGGATTGGGGTTGACGTTGGGGTGTCGTATGTGGCAGCGTAGTATGGGCGATGGGCAGCGGGATTGGATAGGGAACTGACGTGCTGGAAGTGAACCATTGGTTAAGGGGGTGCGACAATGGTAAAGGTTGACCCGGGGCTCTGTACAGGCTGCGAATTGTGTCTGGCCGTCTGTCCGGTCGAGGCTATATCGATGGAGGACGATACGGCCGTCATCGATCAGGACGTATGCACGGAGTGCGAAACGTGCGTCGACGAGTGTCCGGAGGACGCCATAGAGGTCGACGGGTAGCTGCTCGATAGCACTCGCGTTTTCGGTATTCGATTGGTCACATCCAGCTGACGGTGTCTGTGCCGGAGCGGTGTGCACGAACCGCTCGACCCCACCTTTTCAGAACATTTGGCAGGACGGTCGAATTGACACGTCCTGCGAGGATATAGCGGTAACTCCACGCTACGGACTCACGCGTCGAGGCAACCGATGACGTCGCTGTACTCGAAGGGTTTGCGCAGAATCCTTCGTCGAGCGTTTTGCAGGAACTGTTGCGTCTCCTGCGAGATCGAGTCTCCTGTGCAGAAGACGAAACGTTTTGCCAGCGACGGATCAACGTGTTCGACCTCGGCATAGAGGGACGGACCGTCCTTGCACGGCATCTTGATATCGCAGATGACCACATCGTAGCGGTTGTCCCGCATCTTCTGCAGTGCGTCGGCACCGTCCGCAGCCTCGTCGACTCGATGGCCTGCCTCGACAAGCATATCCTGCAACAGCAGCCTGATATGTTCCTCGTCGTCCACTACGAGCACCTGTTTGCTGCTCGTTCCAGAAGCGTTCTGAGGCTCAGCTGTCTGCGCGGACGACGTGGCCGACTGTGTCACGGGCAGTGCGACGGTAAACGTGGTGCCGAACCCGGGCCTGCTCTTTACGGTGATCTCGCCGCCATGGCTCTTAATGATCCCGTACGATACGCTCAGCCCCAGACCGGTACCTTTCCCGTCAAGCTTCGTGGTGAAAAACGGCTCGAATATTCGTCTGACGTTGACCGGATCGATCCCGGGTCCTGTATCGATGAACCTTGTCAGGATGGTTTTGCCTCTGGCCTCGGTGTGGATAAATAGCTTGCGCTCCTTGCCGTCGGGCAGCTCGACCATGGCCTGGTGCGCGTTGTTGACAACGTTCAGGAACACCTGTTCAAGCTGGTAGAAGTCGGCATGCGTCTTGAGCAAATCGGGAGCCAGATCCGCAGCTACATCGATGCCGTCAACCTGCAACCGGTAGTTGACGAGCTCGAGGGTCTTGGAGACGACTTCATTGACATCCACCGGCATTCGTTCGATCTCGCGTTTTCGGACGAACCCCAGAAGATTGTCCACTATCCTCTTGCACCGCAGCGCCTCGGTGTTGATGAGTGACAGCCGGCGCTTGGTCTTCTCATCCGTGTTCTTGGCACCCAGAAGCTGGGCGTAACCGAGCACTGCAGTGAGCGGGTTGTTGAGTTCGTGGGCCACTCCCGAGACAACTTCGCCGATGGCCGACATCTTCTCGGCCTGGAACAGTTCTTCGCGCCATCGGTTCCGCTCGGTTACGTCGTTCATGATCAGTCCGATCCGTTTCTTGGGCCCGCCCACACCGGCCATGTGGAACAGGTGGTATTCGAATATCCGGCCGTTGACCTCGAGATCGTTCCTGATCGGGTTCGTATCCTCGACGAACCGGTCAATCTCGTCCACAAGCGAGCGGAGATCCGTGCCCCCAAGCTTGATGACATCGAGCAGGTTGCGGCCAACAAGCTCCTGCTGCGACCGCCCAAACGTTTCCTGGAAGACCGAGTTGGCGAATTCTATGAGCAGCCTCGAGTTCAGTATCAACACGCAGCTCGGGAGGCTTTCGAGTATGGATTCTATCGTCTCATAACTGGCAGCGTTGCGAACGGCTATCCCCACCTGGGCGGCGAGCGTCTGCAATATCTTCGTGCTCCCTGCGGAGATGGGTCTCTTGGACACCGGGTTGCCCACCACGAGCACGCCAACGGTCTGGTTGCCCACCGCCATCGGCGTCGCAATGGTGGGCCCGGAGATATCGGTTCGCCCCAGCAGCCGCACGCCTCTCCTGAGCGCATCGTCTGAGTCCGTGAGCATCGTCTTGCGCTCCCGAACAACCTGGGCGAGAATGTCTTTCCCGGGGTCGAGCCGCACGCCTCCGTTCGACAGGGCCGCGAGCAAGTCCTCCGGGTACCCCACCGCAGCACCCCTGACAAATCGTTCGACCAGGGCGTCGTGCCGCAGGATAGCTGCCGCGTCAAATCCGAGGTTCTCGGTTATGAGCTTCGCGGCCACCTCGAAGAGTCGTCCGAGGTTGAGCGTGGCTGCGGTCGCCATGCCAATGTTCTGGATGGTCTGCAGCTGTTTTGCGCGTTGGGATATGATATCGAACGCGCGCGCGTTTTCTATTGAGATTGCACTCTGGTTGGCCAGCGTCATCAGCAACTCAATATCCCCGCGGGAGTACGGTTCGCCCGACTTCTTCGCACCCAGCAGCAAGAATCCGCTCGCCTCATCCTTCGTGATCAGCGGCACGAGAAGCTCTGTCGAAAGACGTTCGCAGGCGTGCAGAAACTCGATCCTCGCACTGACGGGCGCGTCCATCTTCTCGAGATCCGAGAGAGATATCGGCTGGCCCACCTCCTCGAGACGCCTCACCACAGGGTGCCCTCCGGTCAGGGTGATGGGAGGGATATCCTGGGACTCATCACCATAGCTCGCGGCAATGTAGAAGCTGTCGGTTTCCGCGTTGTGCAGCAGTATATGCCCCGACTCGATGAACATGCTGGTTGCCACCGTATCGAGCAGTTTGTTGAGTATCTCGTCCAGTTCCATCAGGTGCGTCATGGCGGCGCTCAGCTCGCTGATCATCCTGCGCGCGTCGTAGCTTCTCTTGAAGAACATCGAGTTTACCGCGGCCTGCAGCTTTATCCTGACCGGGTTCAGCACGAGGGCCACCGTCAGCATCGCGCCTACAAGGAATGCCCGCGACAACCAGTCGCCGGCTCTACTCGAAAACAGCGAGTTGAACAGAACAAGCACCCCGAGGTACGAAGCGCCCACAACTGCCGTCAATGTCACATATTCAACCGTGCGCTTGATGAACCTGTCGACGTCGAACAGGTTGTGCCTGACTATCGCGTAACACAACGATGCCGGCAACGCCAACGCCAGCACGAGCAGGTAGTTGTATGATTGAGAGGCGTCGATGAATGCCCTTGCCGCCACCATCCCCCCAACAGGCAGAAAGAACCCTCCAACCACGCCCAGCAGGACTATCTTGGCTTTCCGTGCTTCCGAATGGTGTGTGCTGCCGCGCAACACCCGGCCGCACGACCATACCAGGAACACAACGCCCAGAAGAAGGTATACAAGAATGCTGTTGTCCAGCGTGGCCCATAGGAAGGGCATCGAGTAGAATGTGCGCCAGCTCACCAATAGCAGTACCGTCGAGAAGGCGTACGGCAGCAGGATTACCCAGGGCCGCGTCCGCAGCGCCCTCAGCTGTCTCGGAAACACCATGCCCATATGCAGCAGCGATGCCGGCGCAAAGCATGCCGCCATCAGCACCAACGCGTCAAAATGGTGGTCCGTTAAGAAGTTGAATGCAGTTACGAAGTACACGCCAATCGTAATACACAACACCACGAACGGGATGCTCTGGCGCGTGCTGGGTCTCGACAGTACGATACCCAACCCCAGCGCCAGGTAAACCAAGCCCGTAACGTAGAGCGTGCCGGCAAGCAGCACGAAGTCGCGTGCCGAGAAGATGCGCGTGCGCACCGTCTTCTCCACGGTCCGGCCGCCGTCCTGGACAAGGCAGCTCACACTCTGCCCAACCGACATCCCCTGCAAAAGGTCGTTGAACTCGGCACCGTCGCTGACCGGAATGTCGTTCACCGCCAGTACCCGGATGCTGGGGCCCAGTCCCGTGCCGCTCTCTCCGAGATCGCGTCCCGTGTTGCCGGCAACCATCAGGTTGGCATGCACGAAAAAACCGGGATAGACTCGGTTTATCCAGCCTATGCCGTCTATCAATTGGGCTGCGCAGTAAATGGCAAACAGCGCTGCCAGCAGCACTACGGCCTGCCTACGTTTGGCGCCGCCTGGATTCTTCTTACCCATGGACCGGCGCCGCAACGATAATCTCTCGTTACCTCTCCCGCCCGAGTAGCTCATTCCTACCTCCCCTGCTTCACCTATATCATTCGCCGGAAACTGGCGCTTCACGCCCCAGGAGCGTGAGCATTTCACGCTGTAAGTCATCGATCTCAAACGGTTTGGCTATAAACGCGTCCGCCCCGCATTGTTTCGCCCGCGCTATGTTCTCCCGTGTGTAATAGGCCGTCATAACCAGGATACGCGTCTGGGCCGTTGAATCGTCGCTTCTTATCCGCTGGCACACCTCAAAGCCGTCCATGCCAGGCATACGCAGGTCCAAAACCACGAGGTCGGGGTGGTGTTTCGTCACCAAAACACCCGCATCGTAGCCGTTCCCTGCGCTCAACAGCTCGTAGTCCGGCAAAACTTCGCGTGCTGCCTCCATTACTATATCGACAACAGCTTCCTCGTCATCAACCACGAGAACCTTGCGCTTCTCCCGCCCAAAGAAACGCTCGTCCACCGGCATACCGTTCTCCACCAAAAACTCGAGAAAATCCTCCTTGAATATCCTGTAGTGCCCCCCGGGCGTGCTGTAAGCCCTTAGTCGACCAGCTTTTATCCACTTCGTCACCCCTGCCACCGTTACATGACAGTACGCGGCCACGTCGCCCGTCGTCAACGGTCTCTTGTCGTTCATCTTCTTTCCCTCTCTCTCGAACCCCACATGTTGCATCTAATCTCGTGCTGCTTCGGGTCCGGCCAACGCCTAGCGTTTACCCCGAAAGTCGGAGTTGTTTGAATTATAGCATATATCGCAGACGCTGTCAAATTAGGATGCGACTTTTTGTGCGTGCCGGTGGACCGCCCTCGGCGGCATAGTCATAACACGCTGTAGGACTGGCGGTTAGATCCCTCAGTGTCAAGGCGCTGACGCAAAGGAATCGACACGTTGGAGATCTCTGTTGGAGGTACGGGGGGACTGACGAAAGCGGCGAGGCGGGATATTCGGCACCGCCTCGCCGCGATTGCGCGAGGGTCTATCTATCTGCGTCGTCTTGGGTTAACCGCCTCCGTACGTATAGTGGTCGTCGCGGTAGCCGGGATCTTGGCCGAAGGCACGGGCCGATGCTGAAGACATCGGGAACTTGGTGGGGTAGGAAACCCACTCGACATGACCATCAAGGTAGAGGGCATTCCCCCCGGCAGGAATGTGGTTTGTAAGGTCCGTTGAGCCCGGCCGGTTTCCGATGAGATCCCACATAATGGGCAGCTCGCTCGCCGCCACCGAGGACCCGGCAGGATTATTGATGTCGGTGATAAAGAACCGCTCGACACCGAGCCTCGTCCGGTAAAACACCGGGTTGCCTAATATTCCATACAGGTTTTCCGGAATGTCTTTGTCCACGTAGAAACAACTCGCGTTCCCGCAGAGGCACAGCGTGATTGCGCCCTCAATGGCCAAAAGGTTGTTGTAAACCTTTGCTTGCTCTGTAGAGATGACATGGCCGAGGTAGACGTAGTCCTGTGTGCCGATGTCCGCCTGGCACGGTATTGCGAGATCGCCCAGCTTTGCGGTTCCGGTGGGTTCAAACGGGTTCGGGGCGAAGCCGCTGCCGGTGTACACGAGGGGTTGTCCGTGTGTATGGTCGCCAAACCGTTTCAAGGTCACGCCCCACGGGCTTGACGGACACTGGAGCAGCTTCAGGTCTGTGAGGTACTCGGGATACAACCCCATCGCGTCAACAATGTGATCCTTCTCCCAGCTTTCGCCGCCGAAGCAGTCTGCTGGCCCGTTGCAGTTCGACGTTTGGTTCATCGGGTAACGGTCGTTCCATTCATTTGCGTACATCGTGAAGATGACCCCAAACTGTTTGAGGTTGTTCTGGCACGATGACCGTCTGGCAGACTCGCGCGCACGCGCAAGCGCCGGCAGCAGAATGGCCGCCAGGATCCCGATGATGGCTATCACCACCAACAACTCAATGAGTGTAAATCCGCGGGTCCATCTATGCATGGTTCCACCTCCCTTGTACGACCACTACATACGATGTCTCACCCAACACGATACGCAACATTTTTATACACCTATCCCGACCATTTGTCAACCCGAACGTCAAGTGGAGTTTACCCATTTTTTCTGGGGTGATGTTACGGCTCGAACAGTTCGAGCTGAGCCGAGGCAGTGTCGGGAGATCTGGGAGCACAAAGTGCACGAAGGCTCTGTGTTGTTGGTGTTCTTTGTGGTTGGTCACGCGCAGAGGCACGGGTTGTTTTAGGGGGAGCGGTTCGTGCATAATGCGGTGAAGGAATGGCAGGAAACAAGAGACGCGGCCACCGTTAAACTTGCTTCATACGTGCCGAGCAGAACGAGAAGGAGGGTGTTGTAATGACGAACAGGCAATCGAGAGGCATTGTTTTGACCATACGCCGCCTGCAGGCTGTGCTGTGGGTGTTGTGCGTCGTCCTGATGAGCACGGTATGTGCGTTTGCACAAGATAAGCCCGACGAGGACCGTTGGGTAAGCCTTTTCAACGGCAAGGATCTCGACGGGTGGACGGTCAAGATCACCGGTCACGAAGTTAACGACAACGTTGGGGACACGTTCCGGGTTGAGAACGGGAACCTGAAGGTGTCGTACGACCAGTACGAGAAGTTCGGCGGGAAGTTCGGGCACCTGTTCTACAAGGACACGTTCTCGCACTACGTTCTGCGTGTCGAGTATCGGTTCGTGGGCGACCAGACCCCCGGAGGTCCCGGGTGGGCGTTCCGGAACAGCGGGATAATGCTGCACAGCCAGTCGCCCGAAAGTATGAGCAAAGACCAGGAGTTTCCGGTTTCCGTCGAGGCCCAGCTTCTCGGCGGCGGCGGTAGCGGCAAACGTACCACCGGCAACGTCTGCACGCCGGGCACGCATATCGTGATGGACGGCAAGCTGGTGACCCGCCACTGCATCTCGTCACGGTCGAAGACGTATCACGGCGACCAGTGGGTGACGGCGGAAGTCGAGGTCCGCGGCAACTCGACCATCAAGCATATCGTGAACGGCGAGGTTGTGCTCGAGTACGAGAAGCCGCAGCTTGACGAAAAGGACGCCGACGCTCGCAAACTGATCAAGAACGACGAGAAGATGTTGGACGAAGGGTACATCGCGCTCCAGGCCGAGAGCCATCCTGTCGAGTTCCGCAAGGTGGAGATCCGGATTCTGAAAGAGTAAGGTCGCGGCAACCGGCCTCTGCTGATAGAGTCTCTGTCCGGCGGCGCAGCCGATAGTCGGCAAGATGAAAAGCCGTGACCGTAATCCAGGCACAATCTTGTTAACTCACGAACTGATGAGGAGGTGTTCGCTGTGGATAAAGTAACGAGACGAGCGTTTCTTGGCGGAACCGCGGCTGCAGGGTCCATGCTGCTGGCAGGCGGGTTTGCCGCCCGGCCTCTCGATGCCGCCGAAGACGCGGGCTGGCCGCCGTTGCCGCCTGTGAAGATCCATGTGGTCTACGTGGGTACGGGCGGCGCGTGGCCGACTCCGAAGTTCGACGCCCCGGCAGAGGTCGCAAAGTTCAACGACTACCTTGCCGGGGTTGAAACGAGGCTGGGCGACGTGAAGTTCGTCGGCGGCGAGCTGATACCGAACTCCGACTCGGCGGCGGCCAAGGTCGCGGCAGGACTGAACGGCGCCGACGCGTTGTTGCTCGTACATCTCAGCTTCGGCAGCAGCCAACCGTTGCTGAAGCTGGCCGGTACAGGGTTGCCGACAGCCATCTTTTCGCAACCGTTCAGCGGCCACGACTGGATGTACGTTCCCCGGTGGCAGAAGGCCGGCAAACAGGTCATCCTGCTGACCTCGAGCGATTACGGCGAACTGGATCGGGCGGCGGCGCTGTTGCGCGTTCCGGTACGGATGCGCCAGTCGCGTATCATCGTTGTCGGATCGCCGAGAGGCACGGCCGCTGCCTGTTCGGCCGAGCAGGTGAAACAGCGGTTCGGCACTGAGCTGATCCCGATAACGCAGAAACAGATCGTCGCGGCGCACAAGGCGGTCGATCCGAAGGCCGCCGAGATGGAGGCGGAACAGTATTGGATTCGACAGGCAAAGTCGATAGTCGAACCGTCCCGGGACGACATAATAAACTCGGCTCGCATGTACCTGGCGACCAAAGAGATCATGGTCAGGGAACGCGCCCGGGCGATCACGAGCTCGCACTGCATGGGCGCACCGGCCAAGGGCTGCCTGACATTCAGCAAGCTGAACGATCTCGGACTGGTCGGCGCATGCGAGGGTGACATGGACTCGACGCTCACGATGCTGATCTTCGCTTATGCGTTCGGGGTGCCCGGTTTCGTGAGCGATCCTCTGTTTGACACCTCGAAGAATGCGGTGATCCACGCGCACTGTACCTCGACCACGAAGCTCGACGGTCCCGCCGGGGAGCGCGCTCCGTTTCTTATCCGCACCCAGTGCGACAGCGACCAGGGAGTGTCGCTCGAGGTGCAGATGCGGGTGGGTCAGGATATCACCTGTGCCAAGCTCGCCAACCTTGACACCATGCTGATCTCTGCCGCGAAGATCATCGAGCTGACCGATTTCCACGACCGCGGGTGCCGTACGCAGATCACGACGGAAGTGGCCGACGCTCGGAAGATGGCCCATGAGTGGGGGAGCGGCGTGCTTCCGGACGACATGATGACGCTGCTCCACCGCGTGGTCTTTTACGGCGACCACCGCGAGAGCATGGACGACCTGGCCAGGCTGATGGGCCTGACGGTCGTCTATGAAGGATAACTACAGGTTTATCGGGAAAGAGCAAAACAGATGACGAGACGCGAACTCATCCGGTCAGTACTCGACGGACAGAAACCTCCCTATGTTCCCTGGTCGTTCTCGTTCACGCAGGAAGCGCTGGCAAAGCTCGTCCAGCATTACGGGACCGACGATCTCGAACCGATGCTCCACAACCATCTCCTCGAGTTGGGCAACTCGGTGGGGTTCTTTGATGACCTCGGCGACAACCGGTTGCAGGACGTCTTTGGCGTCGTTTGGGATCGGTCGGTCGACAAAGATATCGGGATTGTCGAGCAGACCGTGCTGCCCGAACCCGATCTGCGGTCATACGAGTTTCCCGATCCGCTCGACGACCGGTTCTTTTCAAACATACCCGCCACGATAGAACAGTACGGCGACCGGTTTCGTGTGTTCATGCTCGGGTTCTCGCTCTACGAACGTGCGTGGACCATGCGCGGGATGGAACGTCTGATGATGGATTTCTACGACCATCCGGAGTTTGTCCGCGAACTCATGCGCGCCATAGCAGACTACAACATCGCCCATGTCAGCAAGGCGTTGGAGTTCGAGATAGACGCCGTCTATTTCGGCGACGACTGGGGACAGCAACGCGGGCTTCAAATGGGCCCGCAGCTGTGGCACGAGTTCATCTATCCCGAGCTGAAACGTATGTACGGTGTTGTCCGGGAGGCCGGCAAGTATGTCTGCATCCATTCATGCGGCGATGTGGACGAGCTGTTTGACGATCTGATTGCCATCGGTCTGAATTGTTTCAACCCATTCCAGCCCGAGGTGATGAACGTCGAGGAACTGGTGCATCGGTACAGAGGCCGGTTGACGTTTCTCGGCGGGCTGTCGACGCAACGTACCCTGCCGTACGGGACGGTGGAGGATGTGGGCGAAGAAACCCGGAGATTGATTGCGTTGGGACGAGACGGGAGTTACATCCTTTCTCCGGCACACTCTGTCGAAGGCGACGTCAGCATCGAAAACATGCTTGCGTTCATCGAGGAAGCACACAGCCAGGATGGGTTCAGACCCTAGGTTCAGTAGGTAGAATAGAGTAAGTAGAATGTAGGGGGGGCGTTTAGTAGTCAGTGGCTGGTTGCTAGACGCGGGGGCCTGGATTCCCGCCTGCGCGGGAACGACAGGAGTACCGGCAGGCCGGCGGCTGGGAGCAGCCAGTTACTTGTAGCTACTTGTCAGTTCCCTGGTGCCCCGTTATTCGTCGAGCAGATGTTCCTCGAACCAGTCCACGGTGGCTTGGGCGGCACGTTTATTGTCTTCGCCCTTGAATCCGTGGGCGGCACCTTCGATGACAAGAAGCTCCGTTTCGACTTTCTGCTTCTTAAGTTCCGCGTGCATGCGCTCGCTGGTCTTGAGAGGTACCAGTTTGTCCGCGTCTCCGTGAATGAACAGTGTCGGCGGGTCGTCCGGGGTTGCGAACAGAATCGGCGATACCGATGCGGACAGCGATTCGTCAAAATCCAGCGCGGGAAACTCGTCGTTCGGACCCGTCATCAGCCGAAGGTCGACCGGCGGGAAAAATGCGACAACCGCCGCAACACGGTTGCCCGCCTTGAGCACTTCGTCTTTCGCATCCGGGTCGCCCTCATCCGACGCCGCGCCGATCATCAACGAGAGGTGTCCGCCTGCGCTGCCGCCGAACACGCCGAGCTTGTCCGGGTCAATCCCATACTCTTTCGCGTGGAGTCGCACATGCCGTACCGCACGTTGGACGTCGTTGACCGCCTCGGGCACCTTGTACTTGGGCGCGCTGCCATGGCGAACGGCAATCACCGTGAATCCCGCGTCGAGGTATTCCCTGAGAAACAGCCAGGTCTGGGCCGGCGGATACCACTTCGAGAACCAGCCTCCGCTCACCATGAACAGAAGACCCACCCCGTTATTGTCTTCCGGGTTCGGTTTGAAGACATCGTACGTCAGCGCCATACCGTCTTTGTGGCCGTAGACCACGTCCAGGACGGTTTCGCGTTTGTCGTCTGCGTACGCGGCACTCACCGCCAGCGTAAACACCATCAGGGCCAAGAGAAATGCACGCGGTTTCGATCTCATCTCTACACCTCCACTGTCCGTCAGCCAACACTGGGGCACCATTATAGCTGCAAAGCAGACCCGCCGCAAGCCTTCCCGTCCCGTCCCCGCGCTCGTCCTCGTAATCGAAACCCCCGGAATCCAGTCTTCAGTCTTCAGTCTACAGTCTTTAGACTCCGGACTCCGGACTCAAGACTTCCGTTACTAGCAACTAGCAACCAGCAACTGACTACTGACTACTGCTTCCTCCCCCGTCTACCGCATACCGTCTACCGTCTACTGCATTTGGTTGTTGACACATGCGCAGTTTTCGTCTACACTCGATGAAAGGACTAGGGGGTAGGCATCGGAATCCGTCAGACGGAGGACGGCAAGGATTCATACTCATGTGCTCAGCCGTGGCGGCAAGGGTGTGCGCAGTCCGGCAAACGCGCTGTGAGTCGGAGAGCGACGGGATCTTATACAGAACAAGATAATCCATAGTGATGCTTGAGATTGGTCATAGCGCGATTGCGAAAGGAGCGTGGTAGGGAACGAAGGTGAGTGTTGGCCCATGGGCATGCATGATGAACACCCCGAAACAGAAAGGAGAAAGGCTATGAGCGCCAAGAAGACACTGACGACTGCAGCCGGAATTCCAGTCCCCGATAA
>CAZGCA010000087.1:0-26216 GCA_964524145.1 uncultured bacterium
CCACGGAACCGACAGAGCAGGCCACGGAACCGACGGAGCAGGCCACGGAACCGACAGAGCAGGCCACGGAACCGACAGAGCAGGCCACGGAACCGACGGAGCAGGCCACGGAACCGACAGAGCAGGCCACGGAACCGACAGAGCAGGCCACGGAACCGACGGAGCAGGCCACGGAACCGACGGAGCAAGCCGCGGACCAGCCGGAACCAACCCCGGAGCAGGCTGCCGGTTCTGCAGAGCAAGAGGAGACGGATCGCGAGCCGATTTGACAGGTCCGGGCATACTCAGAAAGAAGAGCCGGTGAGAACAAGTCTCCGGCTTTTCGTTTGAATAGCGGAGCATCAGGTGGATAAACGGCTGACAGTCGTCGCAGAACGATGTTCGGGGTGTCGCGTATGCGAACTCGTCTGCGCTGTCGAACATTTCGGCGTGAACAACCCCAAGAAAAGTGCCGTTCGCGTCATGGTGGCATACCCACATCCGGTTATCAGGATGCCCGTCGTCTGCCACCAGTGCCGCGTGCCGAAATGCCGCGAAAACTGCCCGACCGACGCGATCTCCCATGAGAATGGTATTGTCAAGATCGACGGTGAGAAGTGTATCGCCTGTCACCAATGCGTTATCTCGTGCCCGTTCGGCAGCATCTTTACGCACCAGGATGTCGATACGCCATTCAAATGCGACCTCTGCGGCGGCGACCCCGAATGTGTCAAGGCATGCCCGAAAGGGGCGTTGCTCTTCCTTCCTGCGCATCTCACGGGCCAGGCGCACAGAATGGCAAGCCTCTTGAAGTACGCGCACATGAAGGAAGTCGAGTACGTCGAGAAGGGCGAGAAGAAGATTCTGAAGTACTCTGAAATCGAGAGGTCCAAGAGTGAGACTTGAGGGCGGGTACTTCCATAGCATACTCGACATCGACCTCAGCGCCGGGGCGTCGCGGGTCCTGAGGTTCGGGGACCAGTTTGCCTTGAAATACCTCGGCGGCAGGGGGTTTGGCGCCAAGCTGTTGTGGGACAACGTCAGCAAACCGACCGATCCGCTCTCGCCCGATAACGTTGTGGTCATTGCGCCCGGTCCGCTCACGGGGCTGTATCTCCCTGCCTCGGGCAAGACCTCGTTCGTCTCGCTTTCCCCGGCTACGGGCATCTACGGCGACAGCAACGCAGGGGCGCAGCTCGGGATCGAACTGAGGCAGGCCGGGTACGACGCGATGATCATCCGCGGCAAAGCGCCGGCGCTCTCATATATCTGGATCGGGAACGACTCGGTCGAGATTGTCCCGGACGAAGAGTTGAAAGGAAAAACGTGCCTCGAAACCGAGGGTATCATCCGCGGCAGGCTCGGCGACCAGACCGTCAAGATCGCGTCAATCGGTGTGGCCGGCGAGAATCTCGTTCGGTTCGCCTGCATAACGGCCGACTGGGGACGCAACGCCGGCAGAACCGGTATGGGCGCGGTTCTCGGGTCCAAGAACGTCAAGGCGATAGTTGTTCGCGGGTCGAGAGACCTGCCGGTCTACGACGTGGCCGGGCTGCGCAAGTTGAGCGACGCGGCGTTTGCAGAGCTCCGCCGCAACCCCTACTTCGAGTTCTGGCAACAGCAGGGGCTCATGTCCGTTGTCGACTACCTCAACTCGGCGGGCGTGCTGCCGTCTTACAACTTTCGGGACGGCACGTTCGCGGGCGCAGACGCTATCAACGGCTACGAGATGGAGGCGAACTACAAGATCGGCGATACAGCGTGTTTTGCGTGCCCGATGTGTTGCGGCAAGGTCAACCTCGTCAAAGAAGGCAAGTACACGGGCGCTGTCGTCGAGGGGCCCGAGTACGAGACGGCGTGCATGTTCGGCTCGAATCTCGGTGTGAGCAACTTCGGTTTCCTGGTGAAGGCGAACGTGCTCTGCGACGAGCTGGGAATAGACACCATATCCACCGGCAACCTTATCGGCGCGTTGATCGAGGGCTACCAGACCGGATTGCTCAAACCCGGCGACGTGGACGGGTTGCAGTTGCGCTGGGGTGACGAGGAAACCATTATTGCGCTCGTAAACAAGATTGCGCACCGGGAAGGTGCGGGCGACACCCTGGCCGACGGTGCGCGCGCCGTGCTCGACCGCTGGCCCCAACTCACGCCCGTTCTCTCGCACGTCAAAGGATTGGAACAGTCCGCGTACGACGGGCGTGCGGCACTCTCGATGGCGCTTGCATACGGCACATCGGATATCGGCGCGCACCACGCACGTGCATGGACCATCGCCAAGGAACTCGAGATGGGGTCCGACTGGGGCATCGAGGAGAAGGTCGACCTCGTCATATATCATCAGAGCGTGCGGCCGCTGTTCGACATGCTCGGCGTGTGCCGGCTCCCGTGGATCGAGCTCGGGTTCAGCGAGGACCATTACGTCGAGTTCTACCACGCGGTCACCGGGGTGCGCGTCAGTATCGAGCAGATGCTCGAACGGTCCCGCGCCATCTACGACCTCACGCGCGTTATCAACGCGGAACGCGGCGCCACCCGGCAGGACGACTATCCGCCGCCGCGCTGTTTCGAGCTGCCCGTCCAGACCGGACCCCACAAGGGCGACGTCGTCGACCCCGAGCAGTACGAGGACGCGCTCCAGCTATACTACAAGAAACGCGGCTGGGACGACGACGGCAACCCGCCCGACTCGACAAAAGAACTCTTCAACGACCCGCTCGAATAGTCTTCCCGTATTACGCCTGATGGCGTTGCCGACTAGCATGTGCTGAACCGGAGCAACCGCGCTGATCGCAGGCAACATGCCTTCACCACCCGCGAGGTTAGCCCGGATTTCTCACCGGCAGGCGAATCAATATTGCATGGACACACTGTTCTTCACGCGTCGTTGTGAGCATCCGAGCCAACTTCGCTGGGGTATGCGCGAAATGACGTGTCCGAACCGTCTTTCCGAGGAGCGAGTCCTGAGTGACAATCGCCACGGGGTCCAGAACCCCTTCGATCGGACCGATTCAGACTCGAAAGGCGGCGACGGCATCTCCAACGCAGACGAGATCGAGCAAGGCACTGACCCCATCGTGCAGGTGCCCACATGGTCGCTTGTCGGCATCATCGCAGCCGTCACTGCAATCGTTGTCGTCGGGTATCTCGTAACAAGACGCAGACGGGACAAAAGCTAGACTGCCCGGAGATCACACATCGGGCAAACAGCACCGTCGCATTGCGGGACCGTCCGGCTCGGGATGTGTAGGTGCTGCTCGGTTCTGCAATCTGGGGATACTCTTGTTGCCTGCATTAGTCGGAACTTGCTCAAACACCGGCAACCCGAAACGTTTGGGGCCCGCGTGCCGCAAACGACTGTCGCACAACGCACTTCAGATTGATTGAAACTCTGTCCGCCATCGGTTATACTTCACCTGAGGAAGTCGTACGGAGCTTGAGAGCACTATGCCCGGAAGATCGACAGCAGTGGCATCGGGAAGGGACTTGCGCGACGCTGTAGAGAAAGTCGGCCGCGATCTAGAATTGGATGTCGAAACCGAAGTAGCTGTCGGTCGGCGAATCTGGGGTGCAAAGCGTCGCATCGATGTCGTCCTCAAGCATCCGGAAACGCGTGTAAGCCTTGGAGTCGAGTGCAAATTCCAGGACACGAGAGGAACGGCCGAGGAGAAAATCCCGGCAACCATCACGGATATCAAAGCTTGGCCCATTCGGGGAATTGTTGTTTATTCGGGGAAAGGCTTCACCGCCAACATGAAGTCCTATCTTCTCTCCACAGGCATGGCTGTTGAACTCCCGGACCTTAGAAAATGGCTAGAGCTGTACTTCGGTCTATGAGCAAACCTTCGCGCCGGTTTCCAGTCCCTCGCCCATTCTTGAAATGGGCTGGCGGCAAGGGTCAACTCCTGGGAGAACTAGCGGCGCGTGTCGATGCCATTGGAAAGTTTGGCCGTTATCACGAACCTTTCGTCGGCGGTGGTGCGTTGTTCTTTGAAATGTTCCGCGCCAGACTCTTACGCCGCTATGCATGGCTCTCGGACAGCAATCGCAACCTGATCGATGCTTATCAGGGTGTTAAGGATGATGTCGATCGTGTCATCGAGTTGCTGCTCATGCATAAGAAGCGGCACTCGAAAGACCACTACTATGAAGTGCGATCGAAGGTTCCGAGAGACCTCCTGGGGCGGGCAGCGCGCATCATATACCTGAACAAGACGTGCTACAACGGTCTCTATCGCGAGAACCGGAGGGGGGAGTTTAATGTTCCTTACGGTCAGTACAAGAACCCGACCATCTGCGATGAAGAGAACCTGTGCGCGGTTGCCAAGGCACTTAAGAGAGCGAGGATTGAGACGCGGCATTTCGCCTCAGTGCTTGATAAAGCCAAAGCTGGAGATCTGGTCTATTTCGACCCACCGTACCATCCCCTTTCTAGAACATCCTCCTTCACGGGATATGATAAGAACGGTTTCAACGAGGACTCGCAAAGGCTGTTGGCCGAGGTTTTTGGAGACTTGGATAAGAATGGCGTAAAGCTTCTTCTCTCAAACTCGATGACGCCATTGATTCAGAACCTCTATAAAGGGTTCGTAATCGACAAGGTCTATGCAAATCGACCGGTGAACAGTCGAGGCGATCGGAGAGGCAAAGTCTGCGAAGTACTGGTCAGCAATTTCTAGGCGGGCAGTTATTGGCTTGGCTGGACGACAAAGGTGCGACCGCGCAGTGAGCATAAGGGGTTGCCGGTTGCACTCTTCAGGTTAGGCGAGATAGAGAAAACATCCGGACAAATCCTAAGGCTCCAATGCCTTAGGGGAGGTCAGTCTTATCGCTAGAAGGCAAGAGAGACAAATCAGGTTGTACGCCTTTCTAGAGAAACGCGCTCGGTCTCGCAGATCCTTCACTATCAAGGACATCATGAATGCCACAGGCTGGCCGCGATCGACTGCGAAAACCTATGTTGGGAAACAAGTAACGGACCTAGTCGAAAGAAGACAAGAACGTTTTGTCGTACGCCGCGAATTCCTCCGCCTATCGCAGGAGGTCTTTCTTAAACTTGTAAGTCAAAAGGAGTACATCCTGCCCCACTACAGGCGTGTTGCATACGAGAGTCTTGTGACCTATGAGTTCTTACTCCCCCTAACCAAGGAAGATACTCTAAGAAGAAGACTTGATGAGCTCTTCTACCGCGACACCCTGGAGGAACGCCTTCGCCAGATCGATCCGGCAAAGCTCAAGAAGGCTGTCGAAAAACATGCAAAGGAGAAGAAGGAGGACTACATTCGTCGAGCAGCTGAGGTTGTGTCTCAGTTGTTTAGCGGCTACTCAATCACCCATGTTAATGGTCGCTTTCTGGCAGCTTCTCTCGCCACACGTCACGATGCGGTGGGGCTTGCGGTTCCGCCTCGCTACGCTCGGCTCCACCTACAGCCCCACAACGCAAGAGCACAACAGCTACACCATGAAACCAGAGACTCTCATAAGCACTGGACCAAAGATTGGGGGCTTGACAAATGCAGCAGAGTCATTCACGGCGAAGCCTTTGACCCTGCCCATGAGGTCTGCGTCGACAAACAGAAGTTGGAGAACGATATTGCCAGGATCAGAATCCTCTTCTTCAACGTCTTCGCAGAGGCTGTTGCGAATGCCGTGTTACACGAGGATGAAATCTGGCTTCTCGAAACCGCTGCCAGCCAGAGCAGGCTTTACACATGGGAAAAAGGGGAGTAAGCTAGCTAGGCCGGATTCTGCAGAGACGACGATCGAAAGCTTGAGGCAGTATACGACCACGGAGCGGTAGCGACCGATGACTGACGAACAGCTTGTGACCGAAGCGCGCAACGGCGACATGAAGTCGTTCGAGCTGTTTGTGGCCCGGCGCGAGAGCAGGGTGATAGCCTTTGTCGCGGCACGGTTTGACGGTAACGTCAACTGGGCGGAGGACGTGGCGCACGAGGTGTTTCTCAAGGTGTTGTACGGCCCGTACGAGCCGCGCGGCAGGTTTGACGCGTGGCTGTGCCGGGTCGTCATCGACGAGATCGCGGCCTTCCTGGGCAAACAGCCGATGGGAGCGCCCAGCCGGCCGCGGCCGAGTGAACCCGGCGGCGCGTGGAGTCAGGCACAGGATGACGAACGAATAGCGGTATTGCGCGACGCTGTCCTGTCTCTCAACACGATCCATCGCGACGTTGTGCTGCTCCGGTTTGTCGAGGAGTTGACCGGCCCCGAGATCGCCGACGTGCTCGGCATCGACGAGGACGCGGTTTGGTCGCGGCTCAACGCTGCGCTCAGACAGCTCAGGCCGAAGCTCGGGGAGCGGGTGACGTAATCATGGACTGCCGCGAGGTACATACGAATCTCGTACAGTTGATCTCGGACGAGCTCGAAGCCGAGGACAGAGCAGCGGTCGAGCAGCACATCGGCTCGTGCGCCGAATGCAGCCGCATTCTCGAAGAGTCGCGCGCGGTCGCAGCCGAGTTGAAACAGTTCCACAAGGGGTTCCGTCCCTCGCCGCACTGGCGTTCGCTTCTCCTTACACGCGCACGTCTCCAGCATCACGTGCTCGAGGCTGCCACGCCACAAGCCGCGGTTCCGGGTGGGGGGGGACAGGTGAAGGCGGCGCGCGCGTCCCTCTGGCTTGCCGCTGTCGTACTGATTGCGGTAGTGGTCGCAGTGCCGCTGTTGCTGCTCCGGCTACGAGGTGAAGCGCCGCCTCAGAGTACGGAACGACCGGTTGAAAGCGTTCCGAAACCAACACTGCCCGTTGAGCAACCTCCGCCGAAGCCTGCTGCTCCAGCGGTCCCTGCTCCCGCAGTACCGAGACAAGAACCGCGGGTGCCGGCTCCGACCAGGATTGCCGTAAAGCAAGGCGACCAAACGATCACCGGCACGGTGACCGACATCGAAGGAGCACCCGTTGCAAGAGCACGGATAGACTATCTTGCCGCTCGTCCGGAAAGAGAGGGCAAGCTCCGTGTTGTCCATAAGACCGTCACCGACCGCCTTGGCAGGTACAAGATCGTGCGCGAGGAGTCCGAGACGACTCGACGGTGGACGGGCCTGATCGCGGTACTGGCCGACGGCTATGCTGCGAGTATGGCGTACGTGCCGCATCGATTGGTTGATAACGACAACGTGTTCGTCAACTTCAAGCTTTCACCGGGTAAAACGATCACCGGACGAGTGCTCGACCGGTTCGGCGATCCGGTGTTCGGGGCACGCGTCGCACCCGGGTTCGCTCACGTCACGCGCGACGCGAACATACTGGTGGCCTTATCGGACAGCGACGGCAACTTCCATGTCGACAACGTGCCTGCCGACGCGCCGATCACCTTGTTCTGCGAGGCCCCCGGTAATGCGCCAACCCTGGTCGACACTCCGGAGGAAGGCGGCGAGGTCGCCGTAACGCTGGGCGAGCCGGCAAAGATTCGCGGCCGGGTCACGGCGCCGGGTGCAACGGCTACTGTAAGGATCGAGTTCGCCAAGACGGAATTGACGCCGCAAAACCTCGCCGGGTGGCTCGAGCGGGAGACGGAAACGGGTCCCGGCGGCCACTTCGAGTTCGGCGACCTGCCTGCCGGAACGTACCAGCTTTCTGCTGCCGTTGACGGCTACCCGCTGGCGACCGCGAGAGCGGATCTGACAGGGACCCGCGAAGCGTATGCTCAACTCGATCCCGTCAGAAACGATCTGGGCATCGTTCGCGGGACTGTGCGCAATCCGGAAGGCAACCCCGTGAAGGCAACGGCGTATGCCGAAGGTATGACCGTTGAGACGGACGATGCCGGCCGGTTCGAGATGCGGCTGGTTGTGGGCGGGCACGAGGTGGGCGCGTATTCCGGACCGGTGCTCGTCTCCGGACTCCAGCGCGTTACCGTCGACAGGGTTGGTCCCGGACAGGATCTCGATTTGACGCTACACAGGCGACCCGCTGTCGAGGCAACGGTTGTTGACGCGGCCGGTCAGCCGGTTGTCGAGACTACCGTCACGGCGGTTTCGCGGTCCAGCCCGCACTTTGACGCTCCCGCTATCGAAGCGGGCGTCATATCGCTCGACGGGCTCGTTACGGTATCGGACCTCGATCCCGAGGAGCGAACCGAGATCACGTTCGAGGATTTCGCGACAGGCAATTCAGAGACGATCACGCTTACCCTCGACTGGGACGAACGCCGGGCGGTGACGGTACATCTCGGCGAGCTGTACGCTGAGGTTGAAGGCGTTGTTGAGGATGCCTTCGGACGTCCTCTGGCGGGCGCGAGCGTGCTGACCAGCCGCGTTCCGGACCGCGTGCACCTTTCCTCTGTTGAAACGGACGAAAGCGGAGGGTTTGCGCTTCGCGAACTGAAGCCTTCGGAAACGTATCGGCTGCAGGTCTCGGCCGAAGGGTTTGCCATGGCACAGCCCGGGTTCGAGTTTGTACCCCGAGACGTTACGTCTCTCAGGGTGGTGATGATGCCTGCAACGGCTTCGATCCGCGGCGCGGTACTGGCATCCGACGGCACCCCGTTGCCCGGCGTAACGGTCTACGGTGTTTCCAGGGCTGCTGGAACCAGAGAAGGCGCACCGGACAAAGTCTCCGTATTCTCCGGCTCCGACGGCTCGTTCGAGATCACCGGTATCGCCCCGGGACGTTACACGGTTGTTGCTCGCGGGTTCCCGGACCTCTACAGCGATCCCGCAACAGTCCGGGCACCCGCAGCGAACGTGATCATCACAGTCTTTGGACTTGTCGAGCCGGTCGAGATCGAAGCCATTCTGGACGAGCTCGACGAGCAATGCGGCGAGAACCTCCACGCCGTGCTTGCCGGCCTGTTCAGTTACGCCGACAGCATGAACGGACGGTTCCCGCCTATCGACGCCGAGCCGTACAACTTCGCGGTATCGTGGCCCGACGTCCAGGACTATATCCCCGATATCAACCTGCTCGTATGCCCGAAACGTTATGTGGGCGCGGAACAGCCGCCCCTTGACCACGTAAGCGATGAGGATTACTTCTACCTCGGATGGACGGTGACGAACGAGGCGGAAGGGTTGGCGGTGCTCGAGGCGTACGAGCAGCTCGACACCGATGCGCGCGACTCGGACGTTGACACGAGCCCGGGCTCCGGCAACGGCGGCGGAAGAACGATCCACCGGTTGCAGCTCGGTATCGAGCAGTCTTTAATCGCCGACATCGACGATCCCGGCGCTTCCGATCGCGCCGCCGCGAGCGTGCCCGTCATCTGGGGTCGCCCCGAAAACCACGACAACGCCGGCGCGTTCGTTGGGTACCTCGACGGCAGAACCGAGTGGGTCAGCTATCCCGGCCCGTTTCCCATGACCCAACGGTTCATCACCCGGCTCGAAGCGCTCTCCTCTCTCAAACGCTGAGAACAAAGCTCTGCGCCCTGGTTGCTGCAATTTCCGCCCGGTGCTAGAATACGGGTATGATGCCCAAAGGAAGAGAACCAGACACTGCGCCGCCACCGGTCGAGCGCTGGCATGATCGCGAGGCTGCCCGGTACGATGCCAGGTACCGCGACATTCCGTATTGGCGGCTGTATAACGAGCTGACATGGCGCACCATCGAGGGCTGTCTTCCGAGCAGGCCGGGAGCAGGCGTGCTCGACGCGGGCGGGGGCACGGGCCTGTGGACGGTCAAGCTTGCCGAACGAGGATACAAGGTCACGCTGGTCGACATCTCGGCCGGGATGCTCGAGGTGGCGAAACAGAAGGTCGCGGACAAGGGGCTCTCATCTCTCGTCGAGATCCGGAAGATGGACGTCTGCAAAATGGACGAGCTTCCGGACGACCGCTACGCGCTCGTCGTTGCCGAAGGCGACGTGCTCAGCTACTGTGCGGATCACGACAAGGCCGTTGCCGGGTTTCAACGTGTCGCTTGCTCCGGCGCGTACGTTCTGGCGTCCGTCGACAACAAGCTGACGACGGTGGCGCGGTTCGTCCGGGAAGGCGATATCGAGTCGCTCGACAGGTTTCTCGAGACAGGAATCGTGTACGAGCAGGGCGGAGTAGAGCCGGAGAACGAGTCCGACTTTCCTATCAAGCCGTTCGCGCCGTGGGAGCTCCGTGACATCTTCGAGCGGCACGGGCTCGTCATCGTCCGCGTTGTCGGCAAGCCCGTATACGCCGGATCGGCTGCGAACGTTTTGGAATCGTCCCGCGGCTACGAGCGGCTCGTCGCGCTTGAAACCGAATTCAACTCGAAACCCGAACTGCTCGGCAGCGCGCCTCACATCGAGATAGTGGCGAGAAAGCCTTGATGATGCGAACCGATCATGCCGGGATCGGCATCCGGTCGATCGCTTCGAGATTCAAGCGCGCGTCATCGAGGTTCGGGTCGAGAAGCAGCGCACGCTGAAGGTTCTTGCGGGCCGCTTCGATGCGGCCCAGTTGAAAGAGCGCAACGCCGAGATCGTTGAAACACAGCGCGTTCTGTGGTTGTAGCCGAATCGATTCCGTGAACATCTGTGCGGCCTCGACCAGGCTTCCCTGCTCAACGAGTGTGCGACCTTGCACCTGCAGCTTCTCGGCCTCGACGATTTGGCCTTCATCTACCGGCCGGGAGATACCCCATTTCTCTTCAAACAGGCGTTTGTTCTCTTCGAGATGTCCGCGAAGGTCTATGCCGTTCCCAACAAACGTACGGCTGCCGAAGTGGTGGACGAAAACGTCCTGCGCCATCACCAGGTTGTAGCCGGCTTGTTTCACACGCATGCAATAGTCGGCGTCTTCCCAGTTGCCTATCTTGAACCGCTCGTCAAACAGACCGACCTTGTCGATGACACAACGCTTGATGAGCATGCAGAACCCTATGAGTCCCGGAACCGTCTCCGCCTGGCCGAAGTGCTCCAGACGAAGCGACTCGGCATACGGTTCGAGCTCTTCCAGGCTGCCATACTTCGGGTTGCGGATCATCTGATATCCTGCGGCGTAGTTTGTCCGAGGACCCACTATGCCCGCCTTCTCGTCCCGTTCCGCGTGCGCGATCATCCGGCCCAACCAGCCTTTCGTGACAACCGTGTCGTTGTTCAGCAGCAGAACGTAATCGCCGCACGCGGCCTCTATGCCCTGGTTGCAGCCGGCGGCAAACCCTCGGTTCTCGCCGTTCTCGATGACCGTCGCACCCTCGATCGAGCGCAGGTACTCGACAGTGCCGTCGGTCGACCCGTTGTCCACAAAGATGAGCTCGCAGGGTTCCGGCGTGTTACGCTGGATGCTCTCGACACACATGCGCGTATAGTTGAGCTCGTTCATGGTCAGAATAACGATGCTTGTCAGCTTGGCGGTTGTCTTCTTTCGCTGCGCGCAGAATATGTACTGGTACGCTCTCGACTCGTCCTGAAGCCTTCCGACGGCCAGCCCGGAATCGCGCAGCACACCGAGGATATCGTCCGGGACAGCCTCGTTGCCCCACGTCACCGTGATCATGTTGGCGACGTCCAGACCGGCCTCCTCGAACAGCTGCATCATCGTCTCTCGAGTGAAGAACCGCAGGTGGGTCTTGTCGAGTATGCCGGAATCCGCGTAGTGCCACGTTCCCTCGAGCAACGCCCGGATGACCGACCAGTGCCGCACGTTCGGCAGGCTGATGATCGCCGTCCCGTCAGGTGTGAGCGCCTGGGCTGCGCGTTTGAGCACCGCTGCAGGGTCGCGCAGATGCTCGAGCACGTCGGCCATGATAACGCAATCGTAGCGCTCCGACGGCAGCGACTCAGCGAGCTGTTCCACATCGCCGAGTATGACCTCGTCGAGCTTCTTCTTCGCGCGGGCCGCAGCGTCCGGGTCGACTTCGATACCCGTAATCTCGATTCGCTTATCCCTGCTTCCTTTGAGCGCCGCGCCGAGCGAGCCAGCAGCACAACCGATATCGAGGATGGTGCGCGCGTCGGCCGGCACGAGATCCTGTATCTCGGGTCTCGCGTAATCGTAGTAACGGTTCGTGGTGCGGCGGACACGTTGTTTCTCCGGCGAATACGTTCGCGAGATGAACTCGAACATCCCCTTCACTCTTTCGTCCCAGGTGTGAGCCTCGACCGCCTTCCGCCGTGCAGCCTGTTTCTCCGGCGTGTCAGCATCGATGGCCTGAACAATACCTCTCGCGAACTCTTCAGCCGTGTCGGCGATCTTCAGCACGTCGGCGAACTTCTCGGTTCCGGCTACGCCCGTCGTCACAATGGGCCGCCCCGACGCCAGGTACTCGTAAAGTTTCTGCGGGTCCATCCCGTCCGTCAGATGGTTCACCGTATGCGGCATGAACAGCACGTCGCTGTGAACCAGGTACGACGGCACGTCGGGACGCGGGCACGCGCCGAGAAAATGGACGTTTTCATAATGGGCGAGCCGCCTGTATATCTCGCTGCGCGGAGGGCCGACAAACGCAAAGCTCACCTCGGGCAACATCCGGCACACGTCTTCCATCAGGTCGCAATGCATGCGCGACAGCATGTTGCCCATGAACGTCGCAACCGGACGGCGCAGCGATGCGATCTCTTGCGGACACGGATGATCGTTGTCGTACTCGGTCAGGTCAACGGCGTTCGGTATATGGCACGCGTCCGGGTTGAACTCCTTCCACCGGTCTGCAAGCGTCTTGGCCCCCGTGAAGACGCAGTCGCTCCGCGCTATCACTTTGCGGTAGACGCGCATTCTCTCATCGTGTTTCGGTGTGCCTTCTTCGTAGTACGCCAGATGGTCGTCGTCGAGTTCCGCGACGATGATGCTCGACCGGTCACCGTACAGGTCAAGCAACATCTCCGAGAACGGGTGCGGCGGGTTCAGCCACAGGATCACCGGCTTGAGAAAGATGTCGTACCGGTCCATGACGTCGGCGATCTGTTTGCCCAGAACGGTGGTCACCTCGCAGGGGTCAAGATCGGGGTACGGCAGACACGGAGTGTAGCAGACAACCCCGTTGTCCGCCGTACCGCTCAGTCGCGCTATGTTCAGTGCGAGATTATCGTCGTGCGTCGGGTAGTGCAACGCCGACAGCGTACGCTCGATAGAAACAGGCGGTTCGATATGAAGCACTTTGTTGATTGCCGGATGGCGTGCGAGCGCTCGCGCGAGCATCTCGTCACGATGGCCGTACAGCCCCCAATCGTTCTGATACCAGACCTTGACGATATTAAACTGTCGCATTGGTCGCCTCCGAAGGGAGATACAGAGCCATCGCCGCGTCACGGTACTGTTCCAGCAACCGGCTCACGGACTCCAACCTCCCCAGGTTGAATTCCCTCGATGCTTCGCGCAATAACAGTGAACAATCTTGTTTCGTGTACTGTCCGCCGAACACCGCGTCGCCCAGCTCCGCCACGCGCTTCTCCTGGCCGGCACGACATGTTTCGGCGAACGTCATGATCTCTTCGGCACGGTTGTCGAACGTGTAGCCGTCTCTTGCGAGACGCATTGCTTCTCGAGCCTTCTGCTCTCGTTCGGCTTCGTGTGTCAGGTAGTAGTCGATACGCTGGCGCAGGTTGTCCGGGGAAGAGTAGGTCTCTATAGGCATCACAGATTCCATGCCCAGAACGGTGTCGGAGATGATAAACGCGCCGCTGGCCGATGCATCGTACGTGCGGTTGTTGACAAACCCCAGCTCGCGCATCTCGGCCCGGTGATCGTTAAGCACTATCTTTGCCCGGTTGTAGAGCAGCGGCAGGTCTTCCCAGGGCATGAACTCGCCCTTGATCAGCTCCTCGGGGATGTAGCCGTGCCAGTGCGCGCCCCAGACTCCCATCTTCTTCCTGCCGTTCCAGAACGAGAGCAGGTCTTTGAGTGCCTGTCGGCCCGGCGCACCGTTGTAATTATGGCCCACGAACACCACGTCGTATTCCTTCTCCACATTCGGAATGGGTCGGAAATGGTCCGGGTCGGTCGCCTGCGGCACGTAGATGACCGGTATGTCGAGTTCGGTCCGCAACCGCTCCGTAAAGATCTCCGACGCACACATGATACCGTCGTAGCTGCCCAGCTCGCGAAGGTTGACCTCGTCCGGCGGTTGGTAGACAAGCCACAACAGGTTCGTGTTGTTCGGTTTCACATGATAGTGGTCCAACCCCTTCAGGTGTATCACAACGTCAATCTCGGCGTCACGGTCGTACCACTCGTCACGGTAGTGGATCTCCGCGGCCGCGCCGCGCTTCTCGAGCGCTTTCACGAGACATCGCGCGTAGTAGATATCGCCCCAGTTGTTGTGCGTGCGGTTCGGCGTGCTTATTTTTATCGCGTACCGGGGCCGCTCGCAGTTCTCGACAGCCGCGTGTACCGCGCGGTTGATCGTCCCAACATCCGACTGCGCTTCGCCAATCGTCTTCAACAGCGTGTTGACCTCACCTTCGTACGCGGCAATCGTGCGGTACAAACTGTCTTCGGGCATGACCGCCTCGTTAAGGTATACGCTCCTGTTCTGCTTGCGTTTGCCGATCCAGTCGCGGACGTTTTTCAGGTTCGAACACCGCGCGGCCAGATACCTGAGCCGTCTCCAATCCATTGTGACGCCCACCAGACCCGCCTGTTCCGCGTCTTCCCACATCTTCGTTCCCGGCATCGGCGTCAACACGTTCATGTCGTGGAACAGCATCTTCCGTTCGCGGTAGTTCCTCATTATGAACCGGTAGGTTTGCCGCAACTCCGGCAGCGTCTCGCCGGGCGCGCCGCAGATGAACGTGCAACCGCAGTTGATCCCGTACTTCTTCAGGAGGTCCAGGGCCCGCTGGTTGGTCTCGACCGACGAGGTGCCGCATTTCAGCTGTTTCAGAATACGGTCCGAACCCGATTCAGCACCCAGCCCCACGGTCACCACGTTGCCCTCCCTCAACAGCTCGCACAGCTCGTCGTCCACAAGTTCCGCCCGCACGTTGCATGAGAACTTGAACCGCGATGTCAGGCCGCGCTCTTTCAGCATCCCGACTATCTTCCGCAACCGTGGCCGGCTCGATATGAACAGGTCGTCCCAGAACGATATGAGGTTGTCTTTGACGTCCATCGAAGCGACCTGTTCGACCTCGGCCACCACTCGCTCTGCAGAGTGCATCCGCAGCTTGGCCCAGTATTTCGCCGACGCGCAGAACGCACACTTGTAGACGCAGCCGCGGGACGAGAATATGTAGGGGTTCTGATCGTCAGTGGTGCCGAATCGCCTGTCAGGCACCGGTATGGCGTCGAGCGGCATGATGAGCGGGCGGGGCGGGGTTCTTGTCAGAACACCGTCGTCATTCCGGTAAATGAGACCGCGTACTGCTGAAAGAGCGGCTGTGTTCGCACCGTTGCCCGCGGCCAGGACCTCGAGCAGCTCTGCGAAGGTCTCCTCCCCTTCGCCCAGAACCCCGAGATCGACTGAATCCGGAAGCGTGTGGGGGAATATTGATATGTGTTGTCCGCCCAGCACGATCGTTGCATCAATCTGCGACCGGACACCCTCGGCTATGCGCGGTACCTCGCAAAAATCCTGCGACAACGCCGATATGCCGACAACGTCCGGCTGGCCGGCAACCAGTTCGTCGACCGAACGCGCCACGAAAAATTCTGCGACACCCGGAATCGCCGACTCGGCGTAGCTCTTCAGATACCCGAACGAGAGCGGCGCGTTCCAGTGTACGTCAACCTCGTTCGTTGCCTGGATGAATCCGACTTTCAACACACTCATTATTCCGTCCTCCGGCCCTGGCCGTTATCGTATTTCTCCCGCAACGCTTGTTTTGCACCGGCAGTCGTGTACATCTTGTCCCTGATCAGTTGGCGTATTTCCAGTACCATCGCGATGTTGTCCGAAACGTAACGCCTATGACCGCCTTGCGTTCTGGTGGGTTGCAGGAACTCGCTGAACTCGCGTTCCCAATATCGAAGGGTTTGCAGGCCGACACCCGTTAGGGCGCTGACCTCTCCTATTGACATGTCTCTGTGGAAATTCATCATCTCTCCAAAAGTTCCCTTTCCAGATAGGTATCGGCACGTCGGCCGAAAAACTTGAATGATGTTGAAGGTTTTCTGCAGCCGGGAGCTCAGTAATTGTGCGGCCGTCAGCCGCCAAAACCTATGGTATGGTTGCAGGTTTAAGCTTGAAAAGACGTAAACGGCTGGTGATACACGCGTTAGATGGGGCTGTGGAACGCAAGGATCGGCGTCGGCGGCAGGTTTACGGCTCGAATTCGGAGACGAGGCGCTGCTCGAAGAAGCGCGTCAGAAGCGAGAGCTCCGCAGTGCCCTTATAGACAAACTGTCCGCCAATAGTGAATTTTTCAGGGCCTTTCCTGACGTTTCTGGCCTCACATTCTATTGACCTGATCGGGCTCCCGTCTGGAAGTATGAAAGAGAGCAGGAACCTATCGCCAACCTCGAACCCTATGTCGGCCAACACCTTGCACCCGCCGCCGCTCAGGTCGCGCACGAGACACGGCGATGCCGCCGCGGGCTCCGCACCAGTCTCGGCACGAGGTACAATTTCACCGATCAGCAACGTGTCGATCCGCGGCGTCTTCCTGAACGATTTCGTGTCAACCTTCGTGGGATACGCCAGGAATACGCACGAACAGGGCCCGCTATCCATCTGTTTCAGCACGGTCTTGAACCCATACGCGTTCCCCTTGTTGAAATAGCGCGCATACCACTTTGAATCCACGTAGAGGAACGGGAGCGCCCGAACGTCTTTTGGCGTGCTGGATATGATGAACCGGTTGGGGGACCACCCGTACACAACCGTCTCCGTGCGAAGCTCCTTCTCGTCTTCGGAGATGGGCTGGAGGTACAGACGCGTACCGACCTCCAGCGACTCGATCAGAAGCGGGATGCGAACCTTGCGTGCCGGCTCCGGTTTCCCCGCCGGCTCGACCTTGGCGTTCTCAACAGGCTGCTCAGCCTCGGAAGATGCGGGCACGGTTTCCCCAGCCCCCGTCTCCCGTTGTGCTGTCCCGGACGGCTGCTCCGCTGCGGCCAGCACCTTGTCCGGGCGCTCTATCTTGCGGAACAACGGTTCGAGTTTCTGGTACTCGAAATCCGGTTTGAAACGCATCTTCTCGAACCCGATACGCAGCTTACGGTATATCCGTTCATCGAGTTCGAGCCCCAGCTCGTGCTGCAGCTTCACAATCAGGTAGTAGATGTAGTGAGGGTTGCGGCGAATGGGCGAGACCATGTCGGGATGGTCTCTCAGCTGCAAACGCAACGTGTCCTCATCGGCAAACGGCGCCCGGCGGTTGATCTCGTGGGTCTCGTACTGCTCGCTCAGACGAAGAAAATCGTATGCTCGCGCTCGAAACGCGCGTTTCGACGGGTTGTCGTGCTCGAACGTCGTGGAATGGATGAAGTTCATCCCCAACCTGAAAAGGAAATACGATTCCAGCTGTGTTCCACGCGCCCGCAACAGCTTGCCAAGCCCGGCCGTGAAGCTGCCGTACGATTCCGGGTCTTCATCGAATTCGAGCGCGTTGGCTCCCAGGTCGCATTGTGTAGACAAACATGCCAGATGGACCCGTCGTTCCACGGCGTACAGGGTCGTGCACGCAGCGTCGTCGCGAGGATTGCCGAAGTATCCGGCGAGCACCTCCTCTGCAAGCGGCATCTCGCCCGCACGCGACAATGTGGCCTGCAGTTTCGGCATCCTCGACGAGAGCACCTCGAGCAGAGTCTTCCGGATTGCTGCCTGTTCGCCGTCCGCCATCGACACGTATGCCGGCGAATCGTATATCTTCCTGAACCCGTGGTGAAGCGCGAACTGCTCCTCGTCAAGCGTCGCAAAATACAACTCCAGCACCTTCTCCCTGCGCGGCTTGTCTTGTTCGAACGCGGGGAGCCACTCTCGTGAGAATGTCAGGGTGTTCTCGGAAGACGTCGTGCAGTAATAGCAGCTACCACAGAACCGAGGCCGAAAATTGACCGTGTAATTCCCCTCGAAGCCGTGGCGCGCTTTGCAGACGGGAACGAGCCATTCGTCCGTCGAGACTTCGTGCGAGCCGTGCTTCATCACGCAACGTTCCACGTCCTCGCCACAGACGGGGCACTCTTCCGTCTTCAGGTAGTAACTTGACCGGGTGCGTCGCTTGGCCATGGCCGCTCCAAAACGTTCCGCTGGCGTCTTCCTTCACTATATTTTAGCAGTTTTGCCCGCAAATGTACAGAAGATCACACGGAAGAAGGCGTGCCCCGCTTGGATAGGTGACTGCATCCCCGGGCCGCTGTTCCGTGTTCCGATCGTCGTGCTCGTAATCGAAGCCCGAGTTTCGGGGGTTAGATTACGAGCACGAGCACGGTGACGGGAGTCTGGAGACTCAAGACTCGAGACCGGAGACTGACATACGGCAGCCGATGAGGTGAGGTTAGAGGTACCCGACGGCACGAAGACGCTCGCGCAACTCCTCATTCATAGCCGGCGGGGCCTCAACCTCGGCCGGGAAAGGGTAACCGATCGACTCGAGGACGCCGATCATTTCGGCGAGGACTCCTTGTGAATCTGGCGACTCGGCCAGGGTGCTGAGTTCGCCAGGATCGGTAACGATATCGTCATCGTCGATGTCGGGAGTGCCATCGCCGTCAGGGTCCTCGCTCCAATTGAACTCGCTGCGAGAGACTAGGATGTCGTAGTCCGTGCCGATGGTGCCGCGATGATACTCGGCCGCGGCGCACAGTACATCGAGGAGTACTCCCTTCTCTTTCCTCGATGCTTTGTGGTAACGCACCCGCACGCAGTGCCTCGACCAATTCGCGCCTTGATGCAGGGCTCATAGCGTGTTCTCCTTCCGTCGTTCTTACCACAACTCCCGGTAAGATACTATATGGCGCAACAATACATCCTCCGGTAAGATTTTAGACGGCGCAATACGCCATACTTGACAAGTTTCTCGGTTTGTGCTTTATTAGCTGTAAAGCAGAGCGCTGATACCTGATCTTGCAGGATTGACGAAGATATGGTTCCTCGGCAAGGACCTGTGAGGTAGTCGAAAACTCGTGAAGCGGTTACTCCTGGCGGCTAGTTGTGTTGTCGCTGTATTGTCTCGCGCGGCATTTTCTGCTCCCATGGCAGGGGACGTTGATCTGTCGGGCGCTGTCAATGCAATTGACGTTCAACTGACGATCAACAGCGCCTTGGGAATTGCCGTTTCCCATAGTACCGACTTGGACTGCGACGGGGGGACACACGCGACGGATGTGCAACTTGTTATCAACGCAGCGCTGGGGACGCTCATCGATGCGGACGGAGACGGGTTGTGCGATGTCGCGGAAGCCAACTTGGGCACGAATCCTAACAGGGCCGACTCGGACCGCGATGATCTGAGCGACTACGTTGAGGTCAACACGTACTACACGAACCCCTCGAATCCCGATACGGACAGTGACGGCGTTAGTGACGGCCAGGAGGTGCTGCACGGGGAGGATCCGCTGGTTGCCGCGGAGTATGTGATCATAACCGAGTTTGTCGCGTCAAACGATCGCGGACTGGAAGACGAAGACGGCGACCGCCCGGACTGGATCGAGCTGTACAATCTGGCGAGTTTTCCCGTCAACCTTGCGGGTTGGTCGCTGACTGACGACCCTGATGAGCCTGACAAGTGGCTGTTTCCCGAAGTCACGATTGGTGGCGGCGAGTACCTGGTGGTTTTCGCCTCGGGGAAAGACAGGAGCCCGACCAACGGGGACAACCTCCATACAAGCTTCAAGTTGAGCGCGCCGGGCGAGTACCTGGCGTTTTACAGCGCCAGTGGCGTGCTCCAACCGTCGAGTGTTCTTGATCCGTTTCCGGCGCAATCCGCCGACGTGGCTTATGGCCGCCATGTCGCGGAACCGGGGTTCTGCTTTTTTGAGCCGCCGACGCCCGGCGCGCCGAACGATGACAGCATTTCGTACGAAGGCATTGTCGGCGATACGAAATTCAGCCACGATCGAGGGTTTTACTACGAGGGGTTCGATATCACGATCACGGTTGACACGCCGGGCGCTGCGATACACTACACCACGGACGGCAGCACGCCTTCGGAGACGCACGGCGAGGTTTATGCCGGTGCCATCCACATCAGTGCGACAACATGCCTGCGTGCGATGGCGTTCGCAGATGGTTGGAAACCCAGCGACGTGGACACGCACACCTACATCTTCCTTGACGATGTGTTGTATCAGACGCGTCCCGAGGGGTATCCGGCTGATTGGTCGGAAGGAACGTACGGGGACTACGACATGGATCCCGACCTCGTGAATGACCCGCAATACAGCGGGACGCTCGAGGACGACCTGCAAGCTATCCCGACACTGTCGATTGTCACGGATAGGGACAACTTGTTCGATCCGTCGACCGGCATATACATGAATCCGACGGAACAGGGCATGGAGTGGGAACGAGCGGCGTCGGCGGAGTTCATTTATCCGGCGGGCTGCCGGACGGCATCGTGCCAGGGAAGATCGGACAATGCGGGCTTCCAGGTCAACTGCGGCATCCGCATCCAGGGTGGTATCTCTCGCTACCCCGGAAGAACGCCCAAACATCAGTTCCGCCTCGCGTTCAGGGGCATTTACGGGCGGACGAGACTTGACTGTCCGCTCTTCGGCGATGATGCAACTGACAGTATCAACACGCTGGTGTGTCGTGCAGGTTACAGCGACGGATGGCTAAATCACAATGTGCTTATGAGCGCTCGCGCCCAATACGTTCGCGATGAATGGGCGCGCGATATCCAGCTTGAGGTGACAGGGTTGTCTTCGCACGGCATGTTCGTTCACCTGTACCTGAATGGTTTGTACTGGGGCCTGTACAACGTTGTAGAGCGGCCCGACGGCTCGTTCGCGTCCTCGTACCTGGGCGGCGAGCAGGAAGACTATGACTCACTGAATGCCGGCGAGCCGACCGACGGCGACCGGGCGGCCTGGGACGCGATGATGGCTATCGCGGACGCGGGGATGGAATTCAACGAGCAGTACTATGCCGTTCAGGACTACGTGGACGTCCCGAACCTGATCGACTACATGATCCTGTGCTTCTACCAAGGCAACGGTGACTGGCCTAGACGCAACTGGTACGCCATCCGAAAACGCGAGCCGGGTGCGGGCTACAAATTCGTCAGCTGGGACGCGGAGGCGATCTTCGGGATTGATGTCGAAGCCAACCTGACGCAAGTGGGAGAGTTGGACCTCGATGCGGACTCGCCAGCCGGATTGTATTATCGGCTCAGAGACAACGCCGAATTCCGCCTTCTGTTCGCCGATCATGTCCATCGCCATTTCTTCAACGGCGGCGTTTTAACCCCGGAGAGGGTGGCCGAACGGTGGATGCGACTCTCCGAGGAAGTCGACGAAGCGATCAACGGCGAATCGGCCCGTTGGGGCGACTGGCGGCGCGACGACGCTCCATCACCGAATCCGACCGCCGACCTTTACCTGCGCGACCCGCATTGGCTCGCGGAGCAGAATCGATTGTTGACGGAGTATTTCCCGTACCGCGCGGATATCGTTCTGGGACAGTTCCGCGACATAGGGCTGTACCCGAACGCCGACGCGCCGGTCTTTCACATCAACGGTTCGTATCAGCACGGCGGACGGATCTCGACGGGCGACGATCTCTCGATGTCCGCTGCGACGGGCACGGTCTACTACACTCTCGACGGGAGCGATCCGCGCCTGCCGGGAAGCTCGCAAGTCACGAGCACCATCCTGGTGGGCGAGCAGGATCCAAAGCGTGCGCTTGTTCCGGGAAACGTCCATGACCTGGCCGACAGCACCGCAGGTATCTTCGAAGTCACCTGTTACACGGCACACATCACTGTCAACAGCCTCAACGATGCGGCGAGCGTCATCTTCTTCCCGCTGCTACAACAAAGCGCGACAAGCGAGACAGCCGGCGTGATCAACTATCTCAATACCGGCGAGAACGGTCATTACAGTGGCGACAATCCTTTCCCGGGGACCACGCTCGGCACCGATGCGGACGATTTTATCGTCTCTGCTACCGGCAAAGTCCTGATTCCCGAGGCGGGCCCCTGGACGTTCGGTGTTAGCAGCGACGACGGCTTCTACCTGGAGGTTGCCGGTTTCGTCTCTTCGTATGAGTCCACCCGGTTACCTGCGGACACGCTGTCGGTGTTCGACGTTGCCGAACCGGGGGTATACGATCTTACCCTGGTGTCTTTTGAGCGGGATGCGGGCTCGGAACTGGAGCTGTTTGCCGCGCAGGGGAGTTTCTCCACATTCAACCCGGTCGACTTCCGCCTCGTGGGCGATACAGCCCACGGCGGACTCGAAGTGGTTGACGTGTGGACCAGCCTCGCCTTCGATGACTCGACCTGGCTCAGCGGGACCGGCGGGGTGGGCTACGACGCTTCATCGTACTACGACGACCTCATCGGGCTCGACGTCGAAACGCAGATGTACAACCAGAACACAACCTGCTGCGTCCGTATCCCGTTTACCGTCGGCGCCGACGACCTCGAGCAGTTCACCTTCATGACCTTGAAGATGCGCTACGACGACGGTTTCGCGGCTTACCTCAACGGTGAGAAGGTCGCCGAGGCCAACGCGCCAACCAAGCCACAATGGAACTCCGAGGCGACCGACGTTCACGACGACCCGGACGCGTTCTTCCAGAACTTCAGCATCTCGGAAAACCTGAGCGCCCTTCGGCCGGGCGAGAACGTACTGGCTATTCACGGGTTAAACTTCGGCGTCTCGAGCTCCAGCTTCCTGATCTCTGCGGAACTGGTCGCAGGGGAGAACGTCACCGGATCGGGCGGCGCGTCACCCACCGCGAACGAGTACGACCAACCGATCAGGTTGACCGAGACGAGCCACGTCAAGGCGCGCTTGCTCGATAACAACGAATGGAGCGCGCTAAACGAGGCGACGTTCACTTTCGCGTCGGTCGTGGATGATCTTCGCATCACGGAGATCATGTATCATCCCCAGGACCCGCCTGGAGGGGACCCAGACGCGGAATTCATCGAACTGAAGAATGTCGGCGTGGAACCGCTGGATTTGAGCTCGGTAGCGTTTACTGTTGGCATAGAGTTCATGTTCCCAAATGTTGAACTTGCGCCCGGCGAGTATGTCGTGGTTGTCAAGGACCATGCGGCGTTCGCGTCGCAGTATGCGAACCTGCCCGGCGGCGTCCAGAGACTTGGTCCGTACAGCGGCCGGCTGGACAATGCCGGGGAGGAAATCGAGCTGGAAGACGCCGCCGGCCAGACGATCCTCGCATTCGAGTACGACGACGCATGGTATCCAAGCACCGACGGCGATGGTTTCTCTCTGACCATAATAGATCCCGCCAACAGTGACCCGGAGAGCTGGGGGCAGAGGAACAGCTGGCGCCCAAGCAGCTCTGTCGGCGGGTCGCCCGGTGAGGGTGACCAAGGCTAGGGCGGACGCCGCGAGAAGAGGGATATGGGGGCTTTCGGAGGCTGGCGTGACTGTGAGGTTCGGTCGTCACCACAAGGCGGGCACCGATACGTATAGCATTGTCGCTATTAGCTTTAGCACACCGGCAGTGCCAACGCCTACACCAAGGCGGGACCCGTAGCGATCAACGGGCTTGTGCATCATCCTATCGGCGGTCGGAGTGCAGAGAATATTGCGCTTTACAAGGTCAGCGATCATCTGGTACTCTTGTATAGCGGGGAGGGCAACCCGCGGAAGCTCACGGACGGGATTGAGTTTACGGTCCCGGCCGCGGCAAGGGTATCTCCCCATGTGTACGTGCTGTTGGTCGGGTATCAGTTGACATTATGACGGAATATGAGTTTCACGAGGGCATAAAACAGCAGCAAGTCTTCCGGCGGTTCGAGGCGAAGTATATTATCAGCGAACTGGAAGCGGAGGCCATAGCTGATTACATCGGACCGTACGTTGTTCCGGACCCCCATGCACAAGAGGGCGCGGCATATCCTGTCAGCAGCCTGTACCTCGACAGCCCGGACCTCAGGATGTTCTGGAGCTCGGAGCTCGGGGAGAAGAACCGGTTCAAGCTGCGTGTTCGCGCGTACAGCGACAACCCGGGGGACCCGGTGTTTTTCGAGATCAAACGGCGCATCGGCCCAATTGTCTGGAAGCAACGAGCGGGGGTGTCAAGAGCGCTTGCAGAGGGTGTATTGCGAGGGGGGGAAGTAGGGCCGCACGTCCTGGCAGAAGCTGACGACGAGGGGATGGACAATCTTTGCACGTTTCGAGACTACCTGCACATGATGTCGGCGACCCCATGTGTCATGGTTCGGTATTCCAGAGAAGCATACATAAGCAGCCTCGAAGAACCGGTCAGGATAACGTTCGACCGATACATTTCTTGTCTGCCGGTTGCCCGCTACACCCCGGACGTATGGTCGTTCGTCGACGGATGGCGTGACATACATGATCCGCTGGTCATCCTGGAGGTAAAGTTCACTGATGTTATGCCCTTCTGGGTACGCCGGCTTATTCAGAGATTTCACCTTCTCATAGATTCGGTAGCGAAGTATGTGACGTGTATGAAGACACTGAGAGGCGCGGGGATTCGGGTCGGAGCACTGTTGGAGACGACGGCGATATGAATTCGATCTTCGAACTCGTGGGATTTGGCGGTACGGGTGCGGGCGCATTGCAGTTTGAAGAAGCCATCCTGGGCTTACTCCTGGCTTTCGTGCTTGGACAGTTGGCAGCGTGGGTCTACATATACACGCATGCCGGCCTGTCGTATTCGAGAACGTTCGTGCAGTCAATCGTTCTGCTCACGATAATCATCTCGTTGGCGATGATGGTGATAGGCAGCAATATCGTGATAGCGTTTGGCCTGATAGGCGCCTTGGCGGTCATTCGGTTCAGGAACATCCTGAAAGACACGCGCGATACCGCGTTCATTTTTTTCGCCCTGGTTGTCGGCATGGCGGCGGGCACGGGAAGCTACCGGCTCGCGGTGTTCGGCACCGCCCTGTTCTGCGTGGTGCTTCTCTACCTTCACTGGTCATATTTCGGCAGCCGGCACACGAGCGACGGATTCGTTCGGTTCCACATTGAAGTTGGGCAAGTGGGCCGGACCGCGCTCCAGTCCATCCTGAACCGTTACTGCCGGTCGACGCACCTGGTGTCGCAACGGTTCCAGGAAGCCGGCAGAGGTGAGATCGCCTATCGGCTCACGATGCGGGACCCCGCCCGGGCCGATCAGCTGGTGGACGAGCTCCAGCATCTGGAAGGAGTTTCGCACGTAACGTTCGTCTTGCACGAAGAGCAGGCTGAAGTGTAATGGACGATTCGAACAAAATGAGAGTGGCAACGCCGTTGCTGAGGCGGATCAGATTGGTCCAACAGCGGTTCCTGCCGGTAGTGGTCTGGTGTGTCGCTCTCGGCATGGCCGTGATGCTCGCGAGACACCGGACCGGATACGTCGACGCCGTGGGTGTGGTCGAAGTGCGCGAAACCATGGTTGCGCCGCTTGTGGACGGCACGATCCGGGCAATGAGCGTCGACCTGCTCGACAATGTCGAAGCGGGAACCGTTATCGCCATGATGGACGATACACTGGTGAGGGCCGAGCTCGTCACGGCAGAAGCCGAGCTCTCGAGGTTGCGTGCCGAGCTTGAGGCCAATCGCGACAGACTTCAGCTCGAGGCGGAAGGACGCGAGATTGATGCACTCGCTCTTGATCGCAGGTTCATGCTGAACGAGGAAGAAGCACGGCTGGACTACCTCGATAGACTCGTGCAGCGCGAAACGGATAGAGTAACGCTGGACCGATTGAGAATCCTTTTCGGGCGCCAGGAGATCTTGCTTAGAGAAGGTGTCACCTCCCGGGAAATGTACGACGAAACCCGGTTGCAGTACGAAGCTCTCAAAACTGCTTTGCAGGAGAATGAGAGCGCTATCGCGCTTGCAGAACAGCGTATGGAGGAAACAAGACAGCGACGAGAGGAGCACGAGGACGAGACGACGGATGTCGGTGCAACGCGGTTGGTGCAGGCCCCAACGGAAGGTATCCACGTCCAGGAAACGCTCATCCGGCAAATCATGGAACGTCGGAAAACGCTGGTCCTGACAGCCCCGCTGTCCGGGAAAGTGACAGCCATGTTCCACCGAACCGGCGAGACCGTTCTATCGGGAGATCCTCTGCTGTCTATAACAGACTCGAAGTCCGAACGCGTACTCGCCTACGTCGACGAACGCGCTGCGAAGGGTATTGATGTCGGCACAAAGGTGGAAGCTCGTTCGCGTCATTTCCCAAGCAGAATCGTAACAGCGAAGGTGCTCAAGCTAAGTGCAAAGATGGAGGAGTTCCCGCTGCACTTGCGTCGCAACCCGTTGCTGCC
>CAZGCA010000088.1:0-4423 GCA_964524145.1 uncultured bacterium
CTACGGGACATACAAAGTCCCGGTGACCTCCGACCGCTTCTCTGACCGAGAGTAGCCCCGCCCACCCTCATTGTGAGAACCTGACCCGGCTTTGCTGGGTCGTTCGTGAAATGAGCGAGCTTACGAGCGACGTGGCAATCTGGATATGCCCGAGATCTCTACGGGACATACAAAACACCGCGCGCTGCTTCACGCTGGATTCTTGATGCAACACCAAATGGCCCCGCGTCAGGCCTCCATGCCCCCGAAGCACCGAGTCCCGGAGGGACGGCTGAGAACAGCCCAACTGCAGTTACCAACGTCAAGTCCCGGAGGGACGACCGAAAATAGCCCAGGAATTCATTCCTGGGATCAAACGCCCCCCCAACACCCCCAAGTCCCGGAGGGACGGCTGAGAAGAACCCGGGAATACCCGCCCGCACTAGGCAGAGTCGGCCTTTCACAAGTCCCGCAGGCACAACTGAGGACGGTGCGACTCAACTTCTCTGACGATCGGTTACGTCTGGCCGCCGTTCATTCTTCTGGAAAAATGATTGTAGAGGCCCCACGTTATCACTGCGGAGAAGAGAAGAACCGCTCCCGGCACAATGATACCGATTATCGAGACCCCTTCCCTCCCCTTCGCGGCCTCGGCGGGCGCTGGAGCACCAGGCGCTTCGGCTTCAACCACGATCTCCTGTTTGGCGGTTTCTGTTCCCGCTACAGTCGTCGGCTGCTGGCGGCCTGCGAGCACCACGACAACCACCACCCCCACCAGGACAACCGCCAGAGTCCCGGCCATGATCCCCCATGCGGTGCCGGTGAACACCTTGTCGGCCTTCACAATCCGTTTGCGGTAGTTGTAATACGCCAGGAGAAGCCCCAGCGTGCTCACGGCATAGGCCATCGCCATTCCGAGGATCTTTCCCATCGATTCGGTTATCATGGCTGTTCCTCCCACCGGGTGGTTCTGTCCAGCCTGTCGATGTATTCCTTCTGCTTCTCTTCGAAGTCGACGGACAAGGCTGCGAGCTTCGGATCGATTATCTTGTACATGACGAAGCCGCACACGATACCGGCAACGAGCGCAACGAATCCCCACCATCGAAGGAAGAGCGCCCCGGCCACGCCAACCGCCACGAGAAGATAACAGAGCGCCGAGAGTGCCGACGCCATAACGTCGTGGACGGTCCATTCGTCGGCCTCCTCGGGTGTCCAGTTCTTCCTGAACAGCCCGCCTCCGTGCGCGGTCTTGGCCTCCACAACGAGTCCTCTCCGAATTGCTTCCTTTCTGACCGGCCCCCACAATCCGGCCGGACGCGCCTGCACATAGTAGCGGACCAGATGATCCATATCGTCAGGTTTGGTGAAGAAGCAGACCGGAATGTAGACCAGACCGACGAGCACCGCCAGGAGCCAGAAGCTGGCCCAGTCGGGAAGCTGGGGCAGGATGCCGAGCGCCGGCAGCACGAACACCACGAGCCAGCTCATCGCGAGGTTCGCGATCCAGCTCGACAAGAACGCCCACGAGTTGAACCGCCACCAGACAACCTGGAGTATCGAGGGTATCCAGATCCCCGCTGCCTGAAGCCACAGTGCGAAGATGAGCCACTGGGTAATGGACTTCATCGAAAGACCGAGCACGAAGCTGCCGATAAGCAGCAGCAACGTGCTGATCCTGCCGAAACGTACCAGCTTTCTCTCGTCCGCTTCCGGGTTGAAGTAGTGGTGGTACAGGTCGCGGGTAGCGTAGAGCGCGCCGAGGTTCAGGCTGGTCGAGATGGTCGACAAGTGCATCGCGATTATGGCAGCGAAGAACATCCCCACAAGACCCGCCGGCATGTAGTCGAACCCGAGGTTGAACCAGCCAAACTCATACGTGCCGGGATCTTTGATGCCCGGGAACAACACGAAAAAGGCTATCACAGAGACGGCCCAGAACGAGTTCCTGAACATCGCCGCCAGGCCGCCGGCCCAAATCGAGTAGGCCGCGTCGCGCACGGTCTTGGCGCTCTGGATGCGTTGTGCTTCGGGATACCAGTCGATGAAGTTGCCCATACCGATCCCGCCGAAGATGGCCATGATTATGAGTGTAATGAGATCAAGGGCGTAGAACTTGTCACTCTCCAGTCCCCAGAACGCGTCGAAGTGGAACGGATTGGTCCGCCAGCTATCGCCCAGGTCGGCTAACCTGTCGACCATCGCGGTCGATCCGCCTGCCACTGATATGCCCCATACCGATACCAGCGTGATCACGATGAAGCTGATGATACCTTGCTGGAAGTCGGCCATGATCACGCCCCAGTACCCCGCAGTGAGCACGTAGATCGCGCAGATCGAGGTGAAGAACGTGATGCCGAGCCAGCTGGGCCAGCCGAAGAGGTAGAAGCAGACCTTGCCCATTGCCGCCGACACCCAGGCCACTATGAACATTTGCATGAACGTCTGCCAGCCGGCCATCCAGCCGCGCAGCAGTTCCGAGCCCATGCCGGAGAACCGCAGGTTCTGCCACTCGGCCTGGCTCATGGCCAGCGAGCGCCTGAATATCCGGGTCGATACAAACGCGGATACCGCGCACCACGCCGAAAAGAACGGGTACCAGATACCGCGCATGCCCCACCGGTAGATCGTGCCGCCAATCCACATCGGCGTGTCGGTGGCGGTATGGGTGGCGTATACCGACGTCGCGGGCAGCCACCAGGGCAGCCCTCGGCCCGCAAGGAAAAAGTCCGACTCGCTGCGTTTGCCCAGCCGGTAGAAGATCACCCCGCAGAGTATCATGAGCAGGATATACAGTACGGTCCAGACCCAATCTAACGGGGCGAACTGTGCGACTGCCGTGACCGCCTCCATGGCAAAAGAATCTCCTTCACAAAATAAGCAGCGCTGAACTCAAACCATCCCGCCGATAGTATTACGGAACGGTCGCCGCCGTGTCAACAGAACGAATTCGACGACAAGCGCGGCTCTCTTCATGACCCTTCCGGGTCACCTGCTTGCCGAACTCGCAAACTCGTACTGTCCCGATCCAACCTCGAATACAGCGCTCCCGTCTTCCATACGGACGAACTTGACGCTTTCGGACTCGCCGGCACGCACCCCTCCTTCAGTCACTTGGTCGGCGCTCTCGGCCGGGACGTAGACCGTGGCAGTTGTGTTAACCGGAACGGCAACCGTCAAGGCGAACATCCCATTCTCGACACGCCAACCGCTGACGATCGTGCCGTAGATCGAATCGTATTCCGCCTCGGCACGGGTCAGACCTGCGCCGGGACGCGGCCTGATAATGATGTGTTTGTATGCGGGTACGGCCGGATCTATATCGATACCCGCAACGGCCTTGTACATCCAGGCTCCCACCGCACCGTATGCGTAATGGTTGAACGAGTTCATGCCCGGATCCTGGAAGCCACCGTCATGACGCCAGCCGTCCCAGCGCTCCCAGATTGTTGTAGCGCCCTGGGTGACCGAATACAGCCAGGACGGGTACGTTTCGTTCAGCAACAGCCGGTACGCCACGTCGAGATAGCCCTCGGCGGCGAGTATCTCCGTGATGTAGGGACATCCCACGAAACCGGTCGTGATGTGCCAGTCGTGTTCCTCGATTTTCCGTACCAGATGACGCGCGGCACTCTCGCGAAGGTTCTCCGGAAGCAGGTCGAAATGCAGCGCAAGCACGTAGCACGTCTGGGTGTCTCCCTCGATGCGAGCGTCGTCATCAACGTAGGTATCGATAAACGCGCTCTTGATCTTCTGGAACAGGCGCTCGTAGGTCTGCGCGTCGTTCTCCTTCCCGATGACAGCGGCCATCCTCGCAAGCAACCGTGTTGAATGCCCGTAGAACGCCGTTGCGATAAGCTCCTTGGGCGTAGGCTCCCCTTTGAAGAGCCAGTCGCCATAATTGTTGTTGAGATTCCTACGCCGGATGAAGTCAGGGTTGTCCTGGCCCATATATTCAATCCAGGCTTGCATGGACTCGTAGGATTCTTCGATGATGCGTGTGTCGCCGTAGCACTGGTAGATGGTCCACGGCACAATCACGCCCGCGTCCGCCCACGCAGGCGATCCGGGAGTTATCACGACCACCCGTGGCGTCACATCGGAGAACGCGCCTTCGGGCAGTTGTGCGTCTCTCACGTCCTGCATCCATTTCGTGAAGAACGCGGAGGTGTCCATGTTAAAACACGCCGTACGGCAGAAGACCTGGGCATCCCCCATCCATCCGAGCCGCTCGTCCCGTTGCGGACAATCGGTGGGCACTTCGAGAAAGTTGCCCCGCTGTGTCCACACCACATTGCGGAACAGCTGATTGACCATCGGGTCGGAGCACTCGAACGTACTCGCAAGCGGCGTGTCGGAGTGCAGAACGAGTCCCGTAATGGTGTCGCGGTCCGGCCGGCCGGGGAAGTTGGAGACTTCGACATACTGGAAACCGTGGAAGGTG
>CAZGCA010000088.1:4433-26183 GCA_964524145.1 uncultured bacterium
GCAGCGCATGAGACGTCTCGAACCGCCCCGTCGGCATCATCTCGGAATAGACAACCACTCCTGTAACGGCATCGAGCGGCGGCGTGCCGGGGTACCCGGTCAGTTCCACGTACCGGAAACCGTGGAACGTGAACCGCGGCTCCCAGGTTTCCTCGTCTCCGCCTCGCAACCAGTACTCGTCGATACATCGCGCATCCCGAAGGTTCTCGACATACAACGTGCCGTCGGGATTGAGCATCTCCGCAAACCGCAACGTGATCTTCGTGCCCGGCTCGCCTTTCACCTTTAACCGAGCCCAGCCGACCATGTTCTGGCCAAGATCGAACACGAAACAACCCGGTTTCGGCTCGGTAATGGACTGTGCCGGGAGTTCCATGATCTGCCGGACGGGCACTCCGGTAAAAGCCTCGACCTTCGCCGACACGTCATCCTGGACTACCACGGGGTTCCAATCACTATCGTCGTATCCCGTCTTATCCCAGCCGGGACGCTCCCTTGTCGCATCGAACACTTCGCCCATATAGAAGTCAGCGCCCACCATCGGCCCGTGGGCCGCCTTCCAGGAGCTGTCTGTCACGACCGTGGTCGTCGTACCGTCGGTGAAACGCACTTCCAGGCGGACGAGCGCGCGCGGGTTCTTGCCGTATTGGCCCGGATCGGTCCCAGCCCACCCGAGATGACCGCTGTACCAACCGTGCCCCAGCACCGCACCAATGGCGTTCTCGCCCTGCTCGAGCAGGTCCGTCACGTCATAGGTTTGGTAGTAGACACGCTTGTTGTAGTCCGTCCAGCCGGGAGTGAGGACGTCGTCACCCACTTTACTTCCGTTGATCCGCAGTTCGTAGAGTCCCAGAGCTGTTGCGTACACCGTGGCCTGCTCGACCGTCTTGTCCAGCGCAAACGACCGGCGCAAATACGGGCACGCGGGAATGTCCAAAATACCATCGGGTATCCGGAACTTGCCGAATCTCTTGTCGTTCGCCGTTCCGGCTTCGCGGGCATCCAGCCAGCCCGAATCGTCGAAATCACCGGATTTCCAGGCGTCGTCCTGCTGAGGCGCTTCTGTGACCTTCCAGGAAGTGTCCACATCCACTGTTTGTGGGGATCCGTTCTCATAGTCTACACGCAGTTTGCCGATGACACCCGACCGGTTGCCTCCCTGGACGGCGGCTATGCCGAACACGTTGGGTCCTGGCGTGACAAACTCGGACACATCAATGAGCGACGGCCGATGCCTTGCGTTGTGACGGCCGTCGCTGGTGCCGGCTTCAGCCCCGTTTATATACAACGTAAACTGACTGCCCGAGGCACCGAGATAGCGCGCCCGGACAATGCTCCTCATGCGCGACACCTTAACAATCTTGCGGAAGTAGTGGACGCTGCCAGGCGCGGGTTTTGCGGACGACTCTTCGGGCAGCGCAATCCACGAGTTCCCATCCAGCAGTATCGGCTCGGGAAGGGACAGTTCCTCGGGGTGAGGTTCATCGTATCCGACCCAGGCTGCCTGCCACTCGGACTGGTCGAGCAGGCCCATGGTCCAGACTGCCGGGTCGCTCCACGCACCGACTTGACCGTACTTGCCCCACGCACGCACTTTCCACCAGCATGCCATCCGGGATTTCAATGGCTGCCCGCCGTAGACCACGTGCACGGATTGGTCTGAAACCACTTTCCCGCTGTCCCACAAGTCGCCTGTATCGGCTGACAACTTCTCCTGGTTCGAGGCAACCAGAACGTGGTACGCCGCCTGCCCCTGCCCGCGGCCGCTCGATTCCAGCACCCAGCTCAACCGCGGGTTCGTCACGTCTATCCCCGAAGGGTTCGCTCGGTACTCGCATCGCAGGTGTTTCGCGGTAAGGGTTTCGGCTCCCAACGCGGGTGCGGGCGCAGACAGATACAGAAGTCCCGCAATCAGCAACAACGCCATCTTGGTCATCTCTTCTCCTTTCCTCCCCAGGCTAGGTGTTGGCCCGGGCATAGTCGCACATTGCGCGAAGGTTCTCCTGCGGCGTGTCGCGCACGACTTCGCAGCCCGCGCCGACAATGTAACGCCGCCCGGCCTGTCGGTGGCATTCGGCGACAGCGTCACGGACGGTTTCGGGTGAACCGTTCCGCAACACGGCCACGGGATCGATGTTTCCCAATAGGACCTGTCGGGGCCCCATGGCTTCGCGGGCCTCCGAAACAGGAACCATCCAGTCCAAATCGACGATCTCACAGCCAAGACGACCCATGCCGTCAAGAATGGGGCGAGTATCCCCGCAGATGTGAAGCCGCACGCCGGCACCCATCGCGTGTAACCCGTCGACAAGCTTCTGCTCATACGGCCAGACAAACTCTTCGTAGATCGCTGGTCCTACAAGCGAAGCGGCGGCGTCACCCACTCCCATGACGTCGATACCGGCATCCACCTGTGCCTGCGCAAACCGCAGTTCCATCTCGATAACAAACTCGAAGAGATCGCGCACGAAGACCGGGTCGTCATAGAAATCCATCATCAGTGTATTGATCCCCCGCAGGTCCGCCGCCTCGGCGCACGGACCCTCTATCCACCCCTCGATGACTTTGTCCCCTTTCACCTTCTCCCTGAATAGCGCCGCTGCTTTTACCCGGTCGTGCATCCGGCCGTCGCCAAGGGGATCGGGGATCGCGAGGGTCGCCAGCGCGGTTTTATCAGCCAACCGTGCACGGCTTTCATCGATTGCCGGCGGCTGGTCCTCGAAGATCTCGAGCGCGGCACCGCAATCCGCAGCTTCGCGTGTGGGGTCCGAAATGCACGAGACGTAATCGAAGTCAAACTCCTCAGCCGTCCGCAACTGTCCTTCAACCAGCACGTGATAATCGGTAGTGTAATCTCGATACTTCGCGTCGATCAGATCGGCTGCGAACATCATTGTGATGGGCATCAAGGGAAGAGAATCGGCGTCTCGCCCTGCTATGCGCGACATCACGCGTTCATACCCTGTCAATGACTTGCCCTTCATGAGATATGCCGCACCCTTACCGGTAGAACCTTGCTCGCCCGGACCTGCGAACACACTTCGGAGTTCACGCAAGGAACCGCTTCGGAAGAGCCTCCAGAATATCAGAAGCCTCTTTCATTATGGTCTGCACAAGCTCTTCAGCGGTAGGCATGTCATCTATCCGCTGGGCACATTCGCCCGCAGCCATGAGAGCCTTGCTTTCGTCGCCTGCATACGCAGCGTTTATCCCCTCGATCTCACTCATGATCAGTTCAGGGGGTACCGTCGTGAAATCGTCCGGCTTGCCAAGGTACACTCCGGGCGACCCCTTCAGCGTGTTCTCGGCATGCTTCAGGCTCGGTGGCCCCTTCAACCATCGGGCCGGCCCCACAATCCCTCTGGCGACCAACGTCCCTCTGTCTGCGGCCTTCACGACGCCCTGCTTCCACATCTCAACAAAATCGCTCTCTTGGGTGGCTAGGAACCTCGTGCCCATCTGGGCGCCTGCGGCACCAAGCGCCAACGCTGCCGCGAGAGTCTTGCCGTCGCAGAATCCGCCGGCTCCAACAACGGGAATACCCGACCCCGACAGCGCGTCCACGACAGCCGGCAGCAACACCATCGAGTGCACGGGTTCCCACGCGGCGTGGAAGCCTCCTTCGTGTCCCGACGCAACCACCACATCCACTCCCGCCTTCTTGCATCTCAGCGCGGCCTTCACCGAAGGAACCACGTGGAGCCACTTGAATCCCGCTCTCTTGACTTTCTCACCCCACGGCATCGGGTCGCCGGCCGAGGTAAACATGACCCTGAACCGATCCTTCATCTCAGGGTCCTCTTCCCTGGCTTCAATCGCAGCGTCGATAGTGTCATTTGCCTCCTGTCTTACCTCCGCCGACACCATCACGTTGGCACCGAAGACCCCATTCTTCTCGCGGGTGCCGTCCAGGGTCTGCTTGAATATCTTCTTCAGTACTGTCTTCTTGTCATCCTCCAGCGTCCCGCCACCGGTTTCGATGAAATACTTGTATACTTCCGGTTGGTATTGGCCTGCATCGACTCCGCTCGTACTAATGAGACCGAGCACACCGGCGTTTGCCGTTGCGATACACAGTTTGTTGGTGCCGAACGGCCCCATACCGGCCTGGATGATAGGATGCACTATCCCCAGCTTATCGCAGAGTTCCGTTTTGACCATATTCGATGCCTCCTTCAGTCAGGTCCATCTTCCGGCGTCGTCCGACGGTTGCCGGTGTCCGGTACATGTTCCGCTCATAACCGCTGCTGCGGGCGGGTGCAACATATGATACAAGCAATCAGGGCGTATGACAAGTCGCATACTTCCTGAGCAATCTCCTGTCTTGTCCACAACGACCACAACGTTGAAAGCCGTCAACCACTATGCTTCACTTCCCGAAACAGATCGAAGTCTATCTCCGGCCACGGGCAATCGACATCTTCGATATTCTCCAAGTCCCAGTCTGCGATACGCTGGCGGTCCTCGAGGTTCCTGGCAGCCCAGAGCAGTCTCTGGAACCGCTGAAGATGGTGGTGAAATCGCTGGTTGGCGTATTCCTTCGCCTGCTTGGTAAACAGCAGGAACGGCCAGTCGCTGCCCTGTAGCAGTAGTTGCTCGCGCGCGAGCTGCCGCACGATCCGGCCGCCCCGTTCGTCTTTGGGTTGTCCCTGCTGGTCGAGCAACCCGAGAACCTCTTCCATCTCGCGTGAGCTCGAGTTGATGTAGGGCCATATCCAGCCGTGTTCCGGATTCTGCCAGACGGTGAAATCAGCGTTCAGCCCCCAGGTGCTGGGTTCCATCGCGATGGTCGAGAACGCCTCGCCGTCACGGTCGACGCACTGCTCAAGGCTCAGACACTCGAGACGCTCGTCCCGGACCAGTTTCCGATACACCAGATCGATCCACTCGACCCCCTCATGCCACCAATGTCCGAACAGTTCGCAGTCGTACGGGGAGACAATAACCGGAGTCTGCCCGCCGACGCTCTGGCTCATTTCGGCCAGTTGCTTCGAGACCAGCGAGGCGAAATGGCCGGCGTGGCTCTCGACGCGTTCACGCGCCGTATCAGGGTCGTAGACCTGTTTGTCCGGTTGTCCCGTCACACGCCGGTACTGCAGCCCTGACTCCGCATCTTTCTCGTGGAACTCGAGGTAGTGTGGATCGCCGGGGTAGCCGCCGTCCGGCGACCACACCTGCCGTCCGGTCTCTCGATTGCGGCCGAATACGGCGACCCCCGACGGGAGCCGGTACCCGCGGTAGGTTGTCGGGCAGTCCTCTCCGTGCCGATTCTCGACGAACTGTGCGCGCGTGATACCCACGTTCTCGACGATGAAGTACCGGATACCCTCATCGGCGAGCCACTCGTCGATCCCTCTGCGCTCGCGTTGTTCGTCCGAGGACCATTGTGCCGGCCTGTAAGCGCACTCGGGAAGCCAGAACCCGCGCGGGTCGCGCCCGAAGTGCTTTCTGTACGTCTCGATGCCGACCCGCACCTGGGCGAAGATGGCCGAATCACGTTCCATCAGAGGAAGGAAGCCGTGAGTGGCCGCAGAGGTTATCACCTCGATAACGTTCTCGTCCTGGAGCCACCTGAGCGTGCCGACAACGTCCCGGTGGAAGTCGTGCTGATAGGCGCGGTAATGAGTCTGGAACCGCTCGAGCCAGTACTCGGCCACGCGCAACCGTCCGGCGTCGGCTTGGAACCGTTCGACGTCACGTTTCGCGCGCCGGATCTTGTCCTCCATGTACTCACAGAACCGATCGTTGAGGTACCTGTCCGCGAGCTGTTCCGCGAGGATGGGCACAACGCCGATCACCAGCCGCGGCCGGATTCCATCAAGCATCAACTGCCGCAACACACGCAGCAGCGGAATGTACGTTTCGTTCATCGCCTCGAACAGCCATTCTTCGCCGGCTGGCCACACGCCCGACTTCCGGCAGTACGGAATGTGGCTGTGCAAGACTAACGTAAAGATGCCATGCTTCATACCAAAACCCTTATCCGTTGTCAGGAATCCGCATCCGGCAACCCTTTAACCCGAGCGGATTCAACTCCTGTGCGCACCAGAAGTCGGCTGAGTTCCGACTTCATTGTGTTCCGAATCGATGTAACCCCCGGAGCGTCGATGAGGTTTGTCATCTCCTGCGGGTCGTTCTCCACATCGTACAGCTCGTTCTTATCCGAGATGTCGGGATACCACATGTACTTCCACCTGTTCGTTCGCACGCCAAACACCGTCGGGTTCTGCGGGAACGCCTCCTCCCGGAAATACTCGTAGAGAAACGATTCTCTCCACGGGATGCTTTCCCCACGCGCGAGCGGCAAGAATGACGCGCCTTGCATTGTGCCGGGCACGCTTACACCGGCTGCATCGAGCAGTGTCGGCGCGACGTCTATGTTCAACACCATCTGCTCGACCTCCAATCCCGCCGGCACGATCTCGGGGCAATGCACTATCATGGGCACGCGTATCGACTCCTCGTACATATTCCTTTTGTCAATCAGCCCGTGCTCGCCGTTCAAGTGGCCGTTGTCGCTGGTGAAGACGATAAGCGTCGAATCAAGCATGTCCAGCGTCTTCAAGGCGTCGAGCACTTTGCCGATACTCTCGTCTATCCCCAGCATGGTCCTGTTGTAATCCCTGATGAACGTGTCGTACGGCATCCGGCCCCAATACATGCCGTCAACACCGATCACGCTGTTGCGTGCCGCGCGAACCCAGGCCGGTTTGCCCCCGTAGTTCTGCTCTGTATCAACCATTGAGGTTGGAAGCGTCAGGACAACATCCAAATACTTGTTCTTGTGTCGTTCAGCCGGTTGAAAATCGTAATGGACCGCCTTATGCGACAGGTACAGGCAGAAGGGTGTTTCGCGAGGCCGGTCAAGAAACTCGACGGAATAGTCGGTTAACAGGTCGGTGATGTATCCTTCACGCTTCACCTGCTCGCCGTTCACGTTGAACCGTGGGTTCCGGTAAGCGCCTTGCCCCGGGAAGGATACCCAGTGGTTAAACCCCGGGCGAGGTTCGTCCGTCGTGCGGCCCATGTGCCACTTGCCGATGAAGGCCGTCTCGTAGCCATTCTTCCGCAGTTCCAGCGGAAACGTGGGCGTGCCCGGCGGCAGCGCCGGGCCGTTGCTCACCACCCCGTGGCGATGGGCGTATTGTCCTGATAAAACGGTTGCCCGGCTCGGCGCGCACAATGACGTCGTGACAAACGCGTTCCTAAACAGAGCGCCGCCGTGTGCCAGCCGGTCGAGGTTGGGCGTTTTCAGGAACGGATGGCCCATGCAACTCATCGCGTCATACCGCTGGTCATCAATCAAGATGAAGATGATGTTGCGCTGACGTGCCTCGAGTTGGAGTGCACCGGTGCCCGAGCACGCCGTTGCGAGCGCCGTGCTCCCACAAACACCTAGAAAACGACGCCGATCCATTTCATTGGCCATGGCATTGTCCCTGGTTGCCCGGATTGCGGGTTTGGAATGCGGCTGGTTCTTCTTGCACTCGCGCTGCTTGCCCTCACTTGACCGAGTCGTCAGGCGGTAGGCCAAGCGTCTTGTAGAGCTGGCGTCGCCCTGCCTTGTCGCTCTCGAGGGTGGCTTGCGCGTATTCAGCAACTTCCTCGGCCTCGGCGCGCGGAACCACGACGACTCCGTCACCGTCGGCAACGATCACGTCTCCCGGTTCGACCAAAACGCCGCCGCATACGATGGGGCGGTTGACGGATTCGAGCTCGTTGCGCCCGGGTCGAATGCCCCGGCCCGGTCTACGGAAGTACAGTGGTATCTTCTCGGTCGCTATCTCATCGGTGTCGCGGGCGGTGGCGTTGGTGACCACCCCGACGCAACCGTGCAGCCGCCAGGTCATGATGTTGTTCGACCCGATCGATCCCACGTCCGACTCGAGGGCATCGTCGATGACGAGCGCCGTCCCCTTTCGAATGAGTGGAACGAACGCTTCACTCGAGAGCTCCCGATACCACTTGCCGACCCAACGATCAAACTCCTTGGCCTCCATCTTCGGGGCCGGCGGCTTGTTTGTCGGGACGTATCGAACAGTTACTGCAACGCCGACAAACCGGTGTGTGAAACGCTCGGTGTCTTTCCACGCCGCCCGTATCTCGGGCGACATCAGGCCGATGTTGTTCAATCCGGCCTTGTCCATCCCGTCCGAGACGTCGGAGACGCGCAAGCCTTCGAACAGCCCGAGGATCTTCTGGTCCTCCGCTGCACTGTACACTCTCGTCGCAATGAGATTCGCACCCGCTCGGAGCTCTTCGATCTCCGGCTTGGATTCCTGTGCCTCAGCGGAGAGAACCCCAACCACCAGTGCAGTCAACAGGACCGCCATCGCTTGTCCAACCATTGTCATCATGAGCCTTCCTCCTCGTTGCTATCCTCCCGTTCCTTGTTGCATTGATTGAGCTACAGGTGCCACGGTGGACGCATCGGGCGGGTCAGCATACGGGACGCTTCCTCGTCGCCGATGATCGCTTCCTTCTCCGGGTCCCACGTGATCTTCCTGCCGGTACGGACAACGATGTTGCACAGGTGGCTGATGGTGTCCGACCGTATGGCCGCCTCGACGGGACTGATCGCCTCGGTTCGGGTTCTCACACAGTCAAGCAAGTTCTGCCGGTGGTCCCTGCTCTCGTAAAGGCGGATTTCGTTCGGCCCGATCTCCGACTTTAGCAGCGACGGCGGATCGGCGTAGATGCCCTGCCGGTCCACGCTCACCCAACCCTCCGGACCGATAAAGGTTGTGCCGTGGCTCGTGAACTTCGGGTGGTATCGGTCGACGAACGGTTTGGCGATGTCATCGCTCATGAATCGCATCTTCACCCCGCCGGCGTACAGGCAGTGCATGTCCCAGGTCGTGACCGTGCTAAAGAGACCCTCCGTTGGGAGGCTGCCCGTTCCGTCGTACTCTATGGGGCTGGTATCATCGGTGTCGAGACCCCACTGGGCGATATCGAGCGGATGGGCTCCCCACCCTGCGATGAACCCCAGCGAGTAGTCGTAAATATGGTAGGCTCCTTGCGGCTGGCAGCGGTCAACGGTATACGGTGCGTACGGCGCCGGGCCGAGCCACATGTCGTAGTCGAAGCCTTTGGGCACGGGAATGGGTGCGGTCGACCCGCCTGACTCGCCCCTCGGACACCAGACGTGGACAGTGTGGATTTCGCCAAGCCGTCCATTGCGGGCGAGCTCGCAGGCGAAGCGGAAGTTGCGGCCCGACCGCTGCTGCGTGCCGTACTGAAAGACGTTCCCCCCGCGGCCGATAGCGTCGCGCAAGGCCTGGTTCTGGGCAACGCTCACACCCAATGGCTTCTCGACGTACATGCCCTTGCCCGCCCGGGCGGCGGCAATGGCGATCGGCACGTGCCAGTGGTCCGGCGTCGCGACAACGACCGCGTCGACATCGTCGCGGGCGAGCAGTTCGCGAAAATCGTTGTAGGTTGCGCACCCTTTGTAACTTCCACGGCCCTTCATCGAGGCGTAGTGCTTGTCGACGCCGTGGGCACGACTCTCCCGCCTGTCCTTGAACGTGTCGCAGATAGCAACAATCTGGGCGTCCTTGAGCCGTACGAAACCGTCCACATGGCCGCCGCCCATGTTACCCGTACCGATGTGACCGATCGTCACGCGTTCGCTCGGCGGTGGCGTCTTGGCGTCGCCTGATTCCGCGGGTCGCGCATGTCGGCACGAGGCAGCTACCGTGCCGGCCGCAACCGTGGTGGCGTTCTTTAGAAAACCCCGTCTCGTCAATGTATGCTTGCTCATTATCCGATCCATCCTTTCCGTTCGATTCTCCGGCACGTTCTCATCTCGCGGCCACCGCTTCCGGGCCGGGAATACGCTCGAGCGCGAACCGGGCAGCAAACGACAAGTCCTTGTCATCCAGCAGTCGCGCCAGCACAGGGACCTCTGCACCCGACCCGATCAGCGAAAGCTGCCTGCAGATGAACTTCTTGCAGTCTGTCGTAGCATCCGAATCCAACATGGCCGCCAGCTTCGCCGCTACCTGCTTGCGCAGAGCCGGATTGGGCGCAACGTAATGCACCAACTGTTCGACCTTCGCCAGTTCAGCTCGGCTTTCGCCAAACCTGTACGCTCCTATCGCCTTCAGCGCCAAGTCCGGATCTACGGGCGTATCGATGGTCGCTTCGCCCGTAGCCGCCCACTCCGTGCCGCGCAGCATCAGCATACGCCAGCCGACGGTCTGCATTGCCGCGACATCATGGCCCAGCACGAGGTTGAAGCACCGGCCCTGCCCAAACTGCGTCCAGATAACGACCGGCTCGTTTTTGTCCGTGCCGCCCTTCTCCTTCGCGGAGAATGCCGTGGCCAGCACGTGCATCGTCGGTTGTGTCGACATGTTGTGCCACAGTTCGTCGGTGGTCCAGAAATCGTTCATATCTCGCGTGACGGGGTGGTCTGTATCGGTGATGGTGACCTTGAACGCGTGCCTGGGCCCGTGTCCCGTCGCACCTTTGCCCCAGGTCGCACCGATGAGCTGCTGGAATTCCGGCCAGTCGAAGAAGGTCGAGCCGCCGGCATGGAACAAGGCGAACCCTTTGCCGCCGCGAACAAAGTCGAGGAGAGCGTCTTCCGTCCCCGCCCCCCACTCACGCTCCTCGCTCGGCCAGTTTGTCCAGTTGCCGATCACTACGTCATACTTGGCGAGCGTCTGCGCGTCGCAGGTGGACGGGTCGGTAGTGATGTCCACAACGAACCGGCCGCTCTCTTCGTAGATCCTCTTCAGGACAGGTGTGGTCTTCCTCCAATCATGGTTGTGCTTCCCGGTGAAGATAAGCGCGCGCAGCGGTTCAGCGGCTCCCGCAGCCTCGGTCCCAACCGCCGAAACGGCCAACACAAGCGAACAGAGCACTCCCAGCGACAGTCCTAGCCTTGCGAACATGCTCTCACACTCCCTACCCTATGCCTTCAAGCCTTCGAGCTTTCCGTCCATCTTCTCGTCCGCCTTCATCATCTCGTCCCAGGTCACTTCGCGCCCCCCGTACGCAGCTATGCGGCCCAGGATCGTCGTCAGGCTGCTGCGCACGCTTGGTGCGACCGTGGTGTTGCTGAACCGGCCACCGGTGACGTTCTTGTGGAACTCCGCAATGTTGCTTTGGGCTCCCTCTCTGAACATGCTGCCTGTATCCCCGCCTTCGTAAGGCGTCTCGCCCCAGATGTTCACCGTGCCCGAGTAATGCGTATCGATCGTGCCAAGCGTGCCATACATGCGGCAGAGGATGTCGTCGTAACCGAGACCGCACTGTTTCGAGCTGAAGCTTACGAGCACATCTTTGGGGAAGTTGTAGATCAGCGCGAAGTGGTCCCAACAGTCGCCCACATCGGTGCGTACCGTGCGACCGCCGGTACCATATGCGCTGACGGGACTCTTATCGAGGATCCACGTCGCGACATCCAGCGCGTGAACGTTCTGCTCGACAATAATGTCGCCGGAGAGCGCGATGTCGAACACCCAGTTTCTGAGCCGCGCCTCGACCGTACCGGGTTCCGTCTGGGCATCGATCCGGCCGGTTTGATACGCCACGTCACCGCTGAGAATGCGGCCGATATCGCCGTTGTGAACCCGTTTAACAGCCTCCCGATACAGCGCGTTCGCTCTGGTCTGGAAATCAACAAGGAAACAGAGGTTGTTGGCGGTCGCTTTCTTGCCGCTCTCGGCGATGCTCCGGCACCCGGGCACGTCCACCGCGACCGGTTTCGAGAGAAACACGTGCCGACCCGCATCCACGCACGCCGCCGACTGCTCGGGATGGAAGTACGGCGGGCTCATGATCGCTACCGCGTCCAACTTCTGCTCGAGAAGCTTGCGGTAACACGACAGCCCCGTGTAAAGGCGACTCTCGGGCATCTTGAACCTGCGGCCGAAGACTTCTACCCTGTCCTCGAAGTAGTCCGCTCCCGCAACGATGTTGAATCCGCCATGCTTCAGAAACAGACGCGTTATCCACGTCCCTCGGCCCCCGCAGCCGAGAATCCCCAGATCGATCTTCGAGTTGGCCTCGGCACCGTGGGCCGACCCGGGTTTGACCACCGCAAGCGACAACGCAGTTGCTCCTGCACCCGTTACGAACCTGCGACGACTGATCTGGTCCTGACTCCTGTCCGCTTTGTTCTCCGACATCGTACAGCCCCCTTTCTGCCGCAACTCGGGTTGGCTAACAACTCAAACGCAAGCGGGCACGGCACGCCGTGCCCCTACGCAAACCACTCTTCAAGGTCTCCCGTAGGGGAGAACCTCAGTGTTCGCTTCTAAAACGAAAGAAGCACGTGCCAGATGTACATGTGGCCAAGTGCGTCAATACCCTCCCACACTTCGCGGACGAGGTCTTTGTCTCCCGGAATCTCGGGCAGTTGCTCGAGCTTCTGTTCCCAGGGGATGCACACGCCCGGCTTGATCTTCAACCCTTTTTCCTTAGCCATTCGAGCGACGGGGTCTTCCCCAGTGGCGCTTTCGCTCTGGTCGCTCTGAGAATCGTCGTGCGAGTTCGACGAGCCCGACCCATACACCCCGTATTCGCGTGTGAACTCTGTCATGGCCCTGACATTCTCGACCTTGGCGTCGTTCTGAACGATGGCGCTGGCGTCCATGATGTAGCCGCCGTCGCCCGCCACGTCGTCGATCACCTTCTTGCAGTATGCACGCACATCGTCCGGCGAACCGATGGTGAGCAGATAGTTGGGAATGCCGCCGCTGAGACAGAACTTGTGTCCAATCGCCTTGTGAACCTCGACGATGTCAGCTCTGTCGACGTGATAGACGATGCTCCGGTCGGGCAGTTCGGCGAAATGTTCCAGGTGAGCGTTCCAGTCCCCTTCGGCGTAGAACAACACTTGATGTCCCTGGGCCCATATTGCCTCGACGATCGGCTTTAGCGTCGGCCAGTAGAGCGTCTCGAACTGCGCCGGCGAGATGAACGGCACGCAGCCTCGATGCATCCAGATCGTGATAGGAACGTTCTTATCGGGATCGGCACCGGACAGCGCCACGTGCAGCAGGTGCGGCATCATGGCTTCGCACGCCGCCAGAACCTTCTCCGGCCTCTCGAACAGGTCCATGGTGAGCCCAATATACCCGCGCATCTTGTCGGCGATAACGTCGAACGGTGCCTTGAGAATCCCCGAGATCGCCGAAACGGTTCCCGACTCGGTACGCAACATCTCGCCCTGCGGGCCGAACGCGTTGAAGTAGTTCAGCATCGCCATGCCGCCCTTCAAAAAGGACAGGTTGTTCTCGTACGAGGTCGGTTCGCCTTTCGCGCTGACGGCCGTCGAGACACGCGGCAGCCACGTGTTAAACAGAAACCCGGTCGGGTTATCTATAAGCTCATCGTACTCGTCCGGTTTCATGAACGCATTCTCTTCCGACGGCTCGCGGTACTGAAACCCGGTATCGGCCGGAATGTCAATTCCCGGAACGCCGTAGTACGTGAGCCCGACGGCCTGGGTCAACCCGGTCCACACGTACACCATATTCCCGACCACGGCGTCCCAGTCGAATTCGGCTGCACACTTGCGGGCAGCGGCAAACGCCTTCTCGTAATCGTGGGCAACCTCCTGGCACGTATACCCGGCGTACTTGGCCGTAAACTCCGCAACAAACGGACGGATCGGAATTTTGTCCGGCTTCTCGTTCCGCATTGCGGTCATGTAGCGATTGAGCCGTTCGGCGTAAAGTTCTTCCATGTCTACTCCTTTCCAAACAGAGGTGGAGTGCGCAAGTATCTACTAAATCAACGATTTCAGGTGCTTCAGGCTTCGTTCGGCCTGGTCCACCGTACCGCATTCTACCGAGAACACAATGTCGCGAGGGACGCCGCGGCAGATCTCGATCACTTTCGACCAGTCGACCACACCCTCGCCGCACGCGCAGCCCACCGGCGTGCCCGTGACCTTGCCGCGTTCGGTCTCGGACTGCTCGACCGAGATGTCTTTCGCGTGCAGATGGACAAGCCGGTCGGCAACACGCTCGAGCCACGCGATCGGGTCCTGACCCGCAATATAGCTGTTGCCCGTATCGAAGTTGATCCCGATCACAGGCGAGTCGACCAGGTTGTAGATGCGGTCAAGACCGTCCGGGCTCTTGCTGTACTGCTGGTGCGGCTCGATACCGATGAGTATCCCTCGCCGTTCGGCAACCTTCGCCGCCTCTTGCAGCGTGTACCGCATCAGCACGTGGTCCTCTTCTTCGGTTGTCCACTCCGGCTTGCGCCCTTCGTCGGTGTTGACAACCGGTGCGCCGCACTCTGCTGCAAACCGGATCGCCTGTTTGAGGTACTCCGTGCCGATCTCCGGTTTGCACAACGGCGTGTGCGCCGACAGACTGGACAGTCCTATCCCCGCCTTCTCGCAGGCATGTTTGATCCGGTACGGATCGTCGAGCATCGAGACACTGTGAAAGTAGCCCGCCTCGCTCAGCAACTCGCGGCCCCAATGGACCATCGGCTCGACATACTCGTATCCCAGCTCCGCAGCCTTCTCGACACCCCACTCGAAGCTTTTGTCGTCATGCCGCACGAACTCCATGTTGACGCCAACATATATCTTCCCCATTGTGGCTCTATCTCTCCTTTCTGTCGTTCCCGCCGTTTCTCTTGCCCTTCCCGTGCGCGATCATCACGGCTATCCTCACCAATCGTACTTCATCCGCGAGAACTTGAGATACGTTTTCGGCTCGACATCGGCGACGACTTTCGCACCCATCATGGTATTGTTACCTTTTGTGTATGTCGACCCGAGCACGGTCACGGGCTTCAGCTTGTGCCACGGCGAGTCGTAAGGCGATTCCCGCGTTACGACATCGGCGTTGCAGTACTCGATGTTGTAGGGGCGGAACCGCGTGACTTGCCTGACAAGCTTGGGCGTGTACTCGGGGCCGCCGCCGGGCGGACTGAAGCTCCAGATGTTGAACGCAACGGCATCCATCTTGGTCTCGTCTTTGAAGACCTCGCGCGTGATTTCCTCATACTCGGCGGATTCGGGCTTCTCGGTCACCGTAGCGTGAATCTCGAAAAACTTGATACCGCGACGCTCGACCCAACCATCGATCTTGTCGCCGTCTCGTTTCAGCGACACCTTCGCCATCTTCTTCGGATACCCCTGCAATTCCCGACCCAGGAACACCGGGATATCGTCGTCCTCCGGCATGCCCACGCAGTATGTGCCCAGCTCGCCATCATATTCGCACACGATCGATATCGCCGCCATCGTGTACGTCACACCGAAGTTGGTCTTCGGAAAGTCCGCAATGAAGGCTACGACAAGCGGTTCCTTGTACGGTTCCAGCGGAGCCGGGAGCAGGCCCTCGATAGCTTCCGGCGTCGCCTTCCACGCCACGTTCAGCATTTCTGCGTCTGTATAGAGTGCCTGTGCCTGCGTCTCACTACCCCCAATAAGCGCCAGCCAACACCCCAGCACAACCCATACAACCACGCTTCGACTAGAGGGAATTCGCTGCATATGCGCATCCTCCTTTCGACGCCGGCGCTATCCCGCGGCGATCGGCGCGGCCACCATTTCCGCAGTCGACAACCTACCTGAGACATTCTACCGCGTTTGAAGGGAAAAGTCACGGGGTGACGTGTGGGGATTTCGGGGAGACCTCACTTGTCTTTGGCAGGCTCTCACTCCTTCTTGGAGCGGCCTCCGCGCAAATTTGAGCCCTCTGTCCCAACGATGCTGAGACAGAGGGCTCGAGAAGAGCGAACTACCGAACGAAATCTAGCCGCCCGTTAGAGCTCCACCTGCGGCTGCTGCCCAGGCAATACAGACAGGGAAACGGCCCGGGTACTTCAAGAACTCGACGTGGCCATCCATGTAGAGCACGTTGGCCCCGCCCGGAACGTGGTTGAAGTCTTGCGACGAGGTGATGACAATGTCATACATCACCATCAGTTCGCTTTGTGCAAGAGCGCTCCCGGCGGGGTTGTTTATGTCCGTGATGAAGAACCGCTCGATACCCTCGCGGAGCCGGTACATTGTCATCTCCCTGCCGCTCTCCTTGGTGAATGAGATGTCCTGATCGAACGCCTCTACGTTTTGGGTTAAGAAAGCGGTAGTGAGGGGGGCCGTATACGCTTCCGCAAACCCTTCGTCGATCTCGGGAGGTTGCTGGTTCTCATCCGTTCCATCAACCAGGACGTGGTCTTTCGTGATCGCCCAACCGTGGTACCAGTACGATATGGCGTCAAACCTGCAAGGATCGAATGGTTTGTTCGGATCCATGTCCCGGTTAAAGTGACCCTCGTCCCAGGCCGATTGTCCGTCGCCGTCGGACGGACAGATCAAGATGGCAGGATCGGTCAGGTACTCGGGGTAAATTGCCGGCCCGTCAGGCATCATCCAGAAGAAGTTGGCATACTGGCAAGGTTCCGCGCCGATGACTCCCGGGCCAGTGTTATAATCGAGCGTTGAAACGTGGGTCTTGAGTTGCGGGAATCTGCCGTTCCACTCGTTCGAGTACATCTTGAAAACAATGCCCAACTGTTTCAGGTTGTTGGCGCAGCTTGCCCGCCGGGCCGCCTCCCTTGCTCTCGCCAGCGCCGGCAGCAGTATCGCCGCCAGTATGCCGATGATCGCGATGACCACCAGAAGTTCTATTAATGTAAACCCGCGTCTCTTCATTCTCTACCTCCTTCTCTGTAAACTTCCACACACTTTACCCAATATCATACCATGCACCCGAACCCTCGGGTCAAGACGCTAGAGGTAGAGGTCCAGGATGGTCTGCTTCACTATCCCCCCGTAAGTCGGGCTGACGACATTCACCGGGTAGGTTGACGGATACTTCATGAACTCGACGTGGCCGTCCATGAACAGCACGTTGGCGCCGCCTGGAATGTGGCTGAAGTCTTCGGCAATCGTGCTGACAGCATCCCACATCACCGCCAACTCGCTTTGTGCCAGAGCGCTCGCAGCGGGATTGTTGATGTCCGTGACGAAGAACCGCTCGATACCTTCACGTAAACGGTACACGGTGACATCCCCGCCGCCGTCTCTTGTGAACTGAAAGTCCTGGTCGTAAGCCCTCACATCTCCCCCAAGCAGCATGGCCCACCACGCTTCAGTGTAGCCGGGGTCTATGTTGATACCGTATCCGGAAGGCATCGCGTTCTCATCCGTTCCCGGAATGAGGATGCCATTGTCTTTCGTGAACGCCCACCCATAGTAATTGTAGGATATCGCATCCAACCGGCACGGGTCATACGGCTTGCTTCTGTCATTGTCCCGATTGAACCAGCCCCCGTCCAACATAGTGCGACCGTCGGAATCTGACGGGCAGATAAGAATTGCGGGATCCGTCAGGTACTCGGGGTAGATTGCCGGCCCGTCGGGAACGTACCAGATGAGGTTGACATACTGGCACGGTGGCTCGCCAACGACCGGTTCAAAGTTTTGCGCAGCGGTCGAAGCATGTGTCTTGAGCTGTGGGAACCGCCCATCCCACTCGTTCGAGTACATCTTGAAGATCAGCCCCCACTGTTTCAGGTTGTTCTGGCACGATGAGCGGCGGGCCGCCTCGCGCGCACGCGCCAGGGCCGGCAACAGTATCGCCGCCAGAATACCGATAATCGCGATAACCACCAGCAGTTCTATTAGTGTAAATCCGCAAGATTTCTTCATTGGATTACCTCCCTCGGTACAAGGTGTACCCGTTCTCTCCCACACCCCACAGCCGGAATCGCTGATTGTCCGGAACGGGGCAACCACACTCGCCTATGTCACTGCAAATAACCGCAGCTTCTTTACCACCTCCCTTCTCTTCGCGAGCGACATCCGTCGACACCCACGTTTCTCACCCGCATTGCCAACGCACATCATACCCCCAGCGACCGTTACCCGTCAACCGCCCGCAAACTGGTCAAGGCACCGAGAATTTGATAGCTTGAGACGGCCCGTTTTGGTCGCCGCCCAAATACTTGGCTACACACGGTGTCACCGGGTAATCGCCGGGATACTTGATAAACTCGACGTGGCCGTCCATGTACAACACGTTGGCGCCTCCCGGCACGTGGTTGAAGCGTGCAATGCTGTCAACGGCGTCCAGCCCGCCCGTGCTTATCACGTCCATCATGACGAATATCTCGCTCTGAGCCTTGGCGCTTCCCGCCGGGTTGTTAATATCCGTTATGCTGAACCGCTCGATCCCTTCCCGCAGCCGGTATATCGTGTTCGACCCCGCGTTGCCTCCGGACCCCGAAATGGGGTAGGTCGACGGGAACTCGTCGTACACTTCCTGGAGGCTTGACCAACGCCAGAGGGTTGAACCATTCGGGTCAAAAGTCAGATCGCTGTCGGCGTATTCGCCGCTCCAACCAATAGGTCCCGCCTGGGCCTGTGCCACGCGCCATCCCACAAAATCGCTGTCGCTGGTGGTCATCCAACCAATATAGTCGTATGACGATGCAAGGCCAATCATTTGGAACCCGTGCGAAACAGCAGGGATCAGAACCTCTGTCCCCCACACCGCAACCTGTTGCTCGTTTGGATACCAGATAATCGGGCCGCTCTGCAACGCTTCAAGTGCTGCACGGCCTGTCCCTGCCGTCGGTGACGAGGGACAGAACGCAATATTAAGGTCCGTCAGGTACTCGGGATATAGCTGGTCGTACCCCAGAATCTGGGGGTTGAAGAAGTAGGCCCCGAAATATCCAAGCACGTCATTCATCGGGAACCTGCCGTTCCACTCGTTCGCGTACATCTTGAGGACGACACCGAACTGTTTCAGGTTGTTCGCGCAACTGGCACGGCGTGCAGCCTCGCGCGCGCGCGCCAGCGCCGGCAGCAGTATCGCTGCCAGAATACCGATGATCGCGATGACCACCAGGAGTTCTATGAGTGTGAATCCGCGTCTTTTCATTTGATTCTTCCTCCTCCGTGAATCGTTGCAAGCCCTCTTGCCACCATGCCCCCGGCCGCGACTTCTCGTCCGGGACATGAGAACCACAGTTGACCGCACAACTTCGGATCGATTTGTTCGGGCCTTGTTCCACCCCCTTTCTCCCTGTCGCTGATCTTCAATGCTCCGCCTATGCTCCCGCCTGGTAGCCTGAACAGCGTGCTCCGTTCCTCCCGCACCTGCTCTCGCGTACGTCTTGAATGGTACAACTGAAACCGTTTAGTTGTCAAGTACAGATATTCATGTTTTTGCCCGGTTGACAATCGATCGTCCGTTGATGTACAACATGATCGCTGATGATGTTCTCGTTGTTGTGCAAAGGGTAAGGAGCAACATTCGAAGGAAGGAGAGCTGACACCATGCCAACAGTCAAAGAGATCTTCGATGCGATGCCGATGGCGTTCAACAAGGAGGCCGCTGCCGGTATGAACGCGGTCTATCAGTATGATATTACCGGTGAAGGCGGCGGGAAGTGGTACAGCGCGATCAAGGACGGCGAGCTCACGATTGCCGAAGGCGAACACGAGAGTCCCGACATTACGCTGACCATGGCCGCTCAGGACTACATTGACATGATTGCGGGCACGCTCAACGGTCAGATGGCGTTCATGAGTGGTAAGCTGAAGATCGCCGGCAACATGGGCCTGGCGATGAAGCTTAACACGCTGTTCAAGCAACCGGGACAATAGGAACCTCGGGACGGTTGACAATATTGCGCGCGCCCATAGCACGGTGACGGGCGAGTGGGGCCACTGCAATCACTAATCGGCGGTCATGCGGTGATGCATTCGTGAGACACTGGTTGTGTCCGGTCGATACGACGCCGCATGGACCACTGCGCAGACTTCAAGGGGGGAGATATGTCGCGTTCTCAGTATGCTTACAGCAAACGGCTCGGGCATAACGGGAGGAAAAGGATGACAGTTCAATGAACCCGTTGACCAGACTATTGATTCTGCACGGCATCATTCGGTGGCGGCTCAACTGGGACAAACGCGACACGCATTACGCGTTCACAGTGCCGGGAAACCCCAAATTCATGGGGTCGAGAGACGCGGCCAAACTCATCCACGACGGCGACGCGATTGCCTTCTCTGGATTGGGCGGCAACCAGCACGCCACCATCATGTACTGGGCCATCCGCGAAGTGTTCGAGGAAACCGGCCATCCCCGCGACCTTACCGTTATGGTCGTGGGCGGGATGGGCGGCCGGGGTATCGTGCCGGGCACAATCGACGAACTGGGCCAGGAAGGGCTCTGCGCTCGATTCATCACCGGGCACCACGAGACGTACAAAAACATGCTCCGGCTCGGCCAGGAGGGGAAGGCCGAAGTACAATGCATACCGCAGGGCACGATTTCGTTGCTTTTCGAAGCCCAGACGCGTGGAGAAGAGTCGGTCCTCATCGACACGGGTGTCGGTACGATGGTGGACCCGCGCATCGGTCGCGGCACGCCTATAGCCGGCGAGGGTGCCGAACAGATGGTTGCCGTTGAAGGCGACAAGCTGCGTTACCGGTTGCCGAAGATCAACGTCGCCATATTCAACGCGCCCGCGGCGGACCGCGAGGGCAACATTTACATGAAGGGGTGCCCGATGATCGCCGAGGTGCCCGAAATAACCCGTGCGGCGAAGAGGGACAACGGTATCGTGATCGCCAACGTTCTTAGCGTCGTGGATAAAGGCTGCGATGACGTGTTCTTTCCCGCCGACCTCATAGACGCCGTTGTGCTGTACCCGCCGGTGGGTAAACGGAGCCTGAAACCCGGTGCCAGGTATGCACCCATATTTGCCACGGACAGCGAGATGTCACCCGATCAAGGCTACGAAGCGATCCGGTATATCAACAGGGTCCTGGGCGTTACCCCCAGACGCAGCAAGGTCGAGGACGCCGTCGCACGACTCGCTGCAACAACCCTGGTTCGGAACGCGCCAAAGGGTGCTTTCGTGAACATTGGCACGGGGATGCCCGAAGAGGTGTGCCGTAACATTTACCTCGCCAGGCTGATCGACGACGTGACGTTCTTTACCGAGAGCGGCGTCATCGGCGGGATCCCCTGCCCGGGCGTTTTGTTTGGGGCAGCGATCTGTCCCAAAGAGATGATCTCGTCGGCCGAGGTTTTCAGGAAAGCACACGAATCGCTCGACGTTACCGTTCTCGGGATTCTGCAGGTCGACAGCGACGGCAACGTGAACGTCTCGAAGCGCGGCGAAGGCCCTCTCCGCTACGTCGGCCCCGGGGGGTTCATCGACTTCAGCACTTCGGCCAAGATGGTCATTTTTATCGGCAGCTGGGCGGCACACTCGAAAGCGAAGGTCGTGGGGAACGGGATCAGCATCGTCAAGCCGGGCAAACCCAAGTTCGTCGATAAGGTTGACGAGATCACCTTCTCCGGTGAACAGGCCCTGAAAGCCGGCACAAAGGTGTTCTACGCTACCAATGTCGGCCTGTTCCGGCTCACGGAACGCGGCGTCGAGCTGACACGCGTCATGCCCGGCATCGACATCCAAAAGGACATCCTCGACGTCTCCCCGATGAGAATCGTGGTGCCCGAGTCCGGCGACGTGCCCGTCGTCGAAGAGCCCATCGTCACCGGGAAAGGCTTCTCGCTCCGTTTCAAGAACGACTGACCCGCATTTCTCACCGAGAGAACATTCGACAACAAGGCACTTACCAGAATCTCCAGTATTCCTATCTGAATCCGTCCCGTAAGGGACGAGCGATAATAGCCCAGGAATTCATTCCTGGGAGCAAGCGCATGGCTCCCGCCCATCCAATCGAGTCCCGTAGATAGAATGGAATGACCGGCACCAAAAAGTGTAGAGTGAGGC
>CAZGCA010000089.1:0-26150 GCA_964524145.1 uncultured bacterium
GATTGCTCGAGGGAACCGGCGCATTCCAGTACATGGCGATCCTTCATGAAGACCGGGTGACAGGGATGCGCGACGGCAAGCGCGATTTCGGTCAGCAAATCGAAGTGCGCTGCTGGGACAGCGTCGACGCGCGAACCGCGACACCGACGCGGCTCCCGTTCGAAACGCTCGAGAATATCGCCGCCGAGATACTGCGGGACGTGCCCGGCATAGTGAGCGTCACCTACAACATAGCGCCGAAGCCTCCATCAACGCTCGAAGTTGTCTAGAATGGCGTGAACAGCTTGTTTGCTGGCGGTAATCTTTCTCGGACGGGGCAAGGAACTACCATGAGACGAGTCGTGACGTTATGGTTGTGTGTCCCCCTGGTCTCGATGTTGCTGGAGGGATGTGCGATGGGACCAGATCATTCTGTCGGGAACGTGAACCGGGAGCAGGCAGTCTTGGCCAAGCCGACACCGCGTCAGATCGAGTGGCACGACTGCGAGATCGGTATGTTTATTCACTTTGCTCCGAACACGTGGCAGGACCGTGAAGGCGACGATCGCTCGACACCGCTCGAGCAGATCAACCCTGCGCAACTGGACACAGAGCAGTGGGTAGATGTTGCCGATGCTATGGGCGCGAAGTACATCGTCTTTGTGGCCAAACACGTCGGCGGCTTCTGCATGTGGCGGACCGACACCACCGACTACGGCATCAAGAACACGCCGTGGCGCGACGGCACGGCCGACGTGCTCGCTGACCTGTCGGAGTCGTGCCGGAAACGCGGCATCAAGCTGGGCGTCTACCTCAGTCCGCGCGACGATACCCATGGAGCCGGTGGAGGCGGCCGGTGCAAGACCGAGGAAGCGCAGGCACGCTACAACAGAATCTATCGTCAGCAGTTGGTCGAGGTGTTGACCCGATACGGTGAGATGTTTGAGGTGTGGTTCGACGGGAGCTGCGTGATCGCAGTGGGCGATATTCTTGAGAAGCACGCACCTGATGCCATCGTGTTTCAGGGCCCGCACGCCACTATTCGCTGGGTCGGAAACGAAGACGGCGTCGCGCCGTATCCGGCATGGAACGCTGTCTCGGGACCCGACGCCGAATCAGGCGTGGCCACAGCGCGGCACGGCACTCCGGACGGTACCGTCTGGCTGCCTAACGAATGCGACGCCAGGATTCGAAGCACGTGGTTCTGGAATACAAAGAACGCCGGTACACTGAAGAGCGCGCGTCAGCTCATGGCAATGTACTACCGTTCGGTTGGTCGCGGGGCCGTGCTGCTGCTCAACCACACGCCGGATACGTCAGGGCGGATTCCCGAAGCTGACGCGACCCGCGCTGCGGAGTTCGGAGCCGAGATCGCACGTCGTTTCGGCAAGAGCATTGCGGAAACATCCGGGTCCGGCAACGAGATAGACCTGGATTTGGGGAAACCGACACTTATCGACCATGTTATCACCATGGAGGAGATCGTCCATGGTGAACGCGTTCGCAAGTACGCGATCGATGGTTTTATCGGGGGCAAGTGGCAGCAACTCTGTGAAGGCACGGCCATCGGGCACAAGAGGATCGACCGTTTCGAGGCGATCGAAGTATCAAAGGTTCGGCTTCGCTGCACGCAGGCCGTTGCGACACCCGTCGTCCGCAAGCTCGCGGTCTACTACACTCAAACACAATAGGAATGCGGTGCGGATTCGGCGCCAACCACCACTGAGAACGCGGTGAAATGAGTACGACATCCCCGGAAGCCGGGCCATAGGACGACCTTCATATGGATAGAGCACAGCTAGATCGACGAGCGTTCCTGAAGACGGCCGGTGTTGGCGTGCTAGGGCTTCTGGAGATGTCCTTCTCTCATAAAGCCGCGGCGGAACCGACTGACAAGCCAAACATAGTCTTTATCCTTGCAGACGATCTCGGCCGGCACCAGTTGGGCTCTTACGGCAGCAGGTTTTACGAGACAACGCATATCGATCGGCTCGCCGGTGAGGGAATGAGATTCACCGACGCGTACGCTGCATGTCCGGTTTGTTCCCCGACGCGAGCGAGCATCATGACCGGCAAGTATCCGGCACGTCTCCATCTGACGGATTACATTCCGGGACAGGCACCCGATGACAGAAAGCTCTTGACGCCGGAATGGACGAAACAGCTCCACCTGGAAGAACTCACGATTGCCGAGTCGTTAAGAGACGCCGGGTATGCAACCGGGCACTTCGGCAAGTGGCACCTGAGTGTCGACAAAAAGTATCGGCCGGGCAGGCCCGGCGATCCGGGTTCTCAGGGATTTGACGATGTATTGACAACGCATAAGCCCAAAGCGGGTCCAAAAAGCAAGTATGAAGACGATTGGCATCACGTTCGCGAGATTACAGAGAGAGCGGTTGCGTTCATTGCAAAGAACAAGGAGAATCCTTTCTTCTGCTACGTTGCCCACAACACCATCCACGATCCCGAGATCGAGAAGGAGGCTCTTATAGAGAAGTATGAGAGGAAATCGGGTGCCGCGGCTGGCGGACGCGACAATCCCGTGCAAGCAGCGATGCTCGAGACATTGGACAAGAGTGTCGCCACCATTCTCGCCAAGCTCGATGAGTTGAAACTTGGCAGGAAGACGGTGGTCATCTTCTTTTCCGACAACGGCCAGAAGGGCCCCAAAGAAGGACTCCCCTTCCGCGGCAGCAAGGGGGACCTGTACGAGGGAGGCATCCGCATGCCGCTTATTGTGCGGTGGCCGGGCGTGGTTGAGCCCGGGAGCGTGTGCAACGATGTTGTGATAAGCACGGACTTCTTCCCGACACTCAACGAGATCGCCGGCGTTGTTCGGGAGCCAAACGACATCGATGGAGTCAGCCTCGTTTCACTGTTAGAGAATCCCGACGCCAAGCTCGACCGGAATGCGCTCTACTGGCATTTCCCTCACTACCATGGCGCGGGCCTGGGTCCTCAAGGGGCGGTCCGTCAAGGGCGATACAAGTTGATCGAATGGTATGAGAAATCCATGTACGGCGAAGAGGGAGCCCTGGAACTCTACGATTTGGAGAACGACCCGGGCGAGCAGACGAACCTGGCGGACCGCATGCCGGACTTGGCCTTGGAATTGTCTGGGAAACTACGGTCATGGCGCACGCACGTTGGCGCGCAAGAAATGAAAAAGAATGCGGCAGTGGCTCGGGACAGGCCGCGCCGCCAAGCTTTGTCGCAATAGTGATCTGAGGAGCCCCAATTATGGAGCGGCCGTTGCATCAGGTTGGATGAAAATCGCGCGTCGAAGATATTGATGATAGCTATTGAAGTCGGCGGGAGATACCTGTACAATGTCAGTGGGCCAGCTTCGCGACGGGAGTTCCCCGAAGGGTCCAGTAGGGGGTGCAGTCCTGGTCTCCTGGACAGAAGTGCTGTCATGGGTGCTGAAGATGCGGGAGGTGAGACGAAGAATCGACTGAGACATCTGAAACGGTGAGTTGCTGAGGACTCTCTTGTGTTTGATAATGTTGCCCGAAGAGAGGGTGGAGTCGCTGTCCCGGTTCTGTCCCCCAGAGAGAACATTATTGGACAGGGAGGAGCAGTAAGAAAGGACAGGAGGCTACAATGGCGGGCAGCAAGCTGTATGTAGGGAACCTGAGTTACTCCGTAACGAAGGCCCAGTTGGAAGAGTTGTTCTCGAGCCATGGAGAAGTGAAAGAAGTCACGATCATCGAAGGCAGAGGTTTTGGATTTGTTGAGATGTCCACCTCATCGGAAGCCGAGAGCGCGCAAGAAGCGCTGGACGGTGCGGACTTCCAAGACCGAGCCCTGAGAGTTCAGGAAGCTCGCCCACAACGTAGCGGCGGTGGCGGTGGCGGTGGACGTGGCGGTGGTGGTGGACGCGGCCGAAGAGATGGCGGCGGTTCAAGAGGTGGTGGCCAGCGCAGATACTGATTTGTGCCTCTCCCGCTGACGGTTATACAGGAGAAGACCGGCAAGTGGGCGTTATCAAGCGGTTTGACCACGTTGCGATAGCGGTGCGCAGTATCGACAACGCGATGTCCTGGTTCGTCGATAACCTCGGCGCGACGGTGAACCAGCCGAAGACGCTCGGCATGGCCGATGAGTTTCACTGGGCGGATTTCATGCTCGGGGACACGAAAATCGAGCTGGTCGAGCCTATAGGTGAGGGGCCAATACACGATTTCATCGAGACGCGGGGCGAAGGACTGCATCATCTGTCGATGGAAGTACACAACATCAGGGAAGCCATCCAGCATCTCGAGTCGCGCGGCATACGCATAGTCGATGTCAACATCGAAAACGCGGATGGGTTCCAGTATGCGTACATCTCGCCGCGAAGTGCATGCGGCACGCTCATCCAACTCTATGAGCTGACGGAGCCGCACGCGCCTGAACCTTCGGGCGGTGAACGGTAGCTTTTGCTCTGCTGCTTGGCTGACGGCAGTTGTGACGCGCCGGTCGTAACCGGGTCGAGCGGAGCCTCGAGTTCGCTTGACGCATGTATACGCGTGGGCTCTGTTGTTTCCAGGAGGGGTTGATGCCGTGCATACCCCCCGAGATGAATGGCCGTATGATGTTGACCATAGAGCATTCTCGACGCGCGTTTGCAAGAGCCGCCGGTTTGGGGCTCGCCGCTACGGCCATTCCGCGCCGGCTATGGGCGGGTGTGAGGGGGCCGGACAATGAAGCGCCGCCCTTTTTCAAAACCCGAGGGATTGTACTCCTTATCTCCGACCTGCTGTCACTGAAGGATTGGCCGGGGCGTGCCAAGCGGGCAGGTTTAACCACCATTGCGACTCATTTCATCACGAATACAAGGTTCAAGCATCACAAGACGGCTGATCTCGTAGACTTCGTCAAGTCCGAGAGAGGGCAGCGTTTTCGTGAGGAGTGTGCACGACTCGGTATTCACGTCGAGCACGAGCTGCACGCGATATCCGACCTGCTGCCCCGCGCTCTGTTCGAGAAAGGCCCCTCGATGTTCCGCATGAACGAAGAAGGTCGGCGCACGCCCGATTTCAACTTTTGCGCACACTCGAAGTCGGCTGTCGCGACCATCTGCGAGAACGCAGTCAAGTACGCTGAGGTGCTGAAGCCGACTACCGGGCGATATTTCTACTGGATTGACGATGCCGGCCCGATGTGCCATTGCCCGGGCTGTCGGGTCTATTCGGCAAGCGATCAGGCGCTGATTCTCGAAAACGCCGTTGTCGCCGCGTTGCGTCGTCACGTGGTACCGAACGGGACACTGTCGCACCTGGCATATGCGAACACGTTGAATGCGCCCGTTCAGGTGAAGCCGGAACCGGGCGTTTTTCTCGAGTTCGCTCCGATACAGCGTTCGTGGAGCCATCCTTTGAGTCAGCGGGACGTCAAGCGAGGTCCGTTGACACACGGCCAACAGTTGGACCTGCTGGATGCAAACCTGGAAGTATTCGGCAAGGACAGCGCCCAGGTGCTCGAGTACTGGCTGGATGCGTCGATGTTCAGCGGCTGGAAGCGGCCTCCGAAGAAAGTACCGTGGAACAGAGAGGTCTTTCTGGACGACTTGAACACCTACGGCAAACGCGGTATCCGTCACATCACGACCTTTGGCGCGTTCCTTGATGCCCGGTATAGTGAACTGCACGGTGAACCGCCTGTCAACGAGTACGGCAAGGGACTCTATGAGTATTGACGGTTTTGAATCTGCAGGGGCAACGATCATTGGAAGAAGTCGAGATCGCACGTAACCGCCGTATGCGGCCGGCTTGTTCATACCGACACAGGAGCAGGGCGAGATGGGCGATCTGCTTCTTCGTTTTGGCATATGCAGTACACCGTCCGTCCGTGTCGAGTTCCGAGTCGGCGGGTCTCAGTCTGGCAATCGAGCAGATCACGTTCGGACCGAAGCATCACTTCTTCGGCTATATAGGCCAATCGCGGACGATTCCCTGGAACGCCGGGGGAAGATACATAGTCGCGCTCCGAACAGGCTTTCACGACCATATGCCCGCGCCAGACGACGCGGCCGAGGTTGTTCTGATCGACACCGTGCAGGGAAACAGGGTTGTGCCGGTGGATAAGAGCCGGGCGTGGAACTTCCAGCAGGGAACGATGTTCTATTGGAACCCAGCGTCCGCGGAGACACAGTTCTTCTTCAATGATCGCGATACCGAGACGGGCTGGGTGTACGCGGTGCTCTTTGACGTTGAGAAACGGAGGCGCGTTCGCGAGTACCGCTACGCGGATACGCACCTCGGAAACTCCGGGGTCGCTCAAGGAGGCGGCGCGTTTGTTGCCATCAACTACGGACGGCTCGCTCGGCTGCGACCGGTCACCGGCTATCCGGGAGCGTTTGACTGGACGGCAGGACAGAGGGCTCCTGATAACGACGGCGTATTCCTTATCGATGTGCGGTCGGGCGAGAGACGGCTCCTTGCATCCTTCCGGCAACTGGCCGAACTGGTACGTCCTTTTAGCCCAGAGATCGACAAAGCCGCCTTGTACATCAACCACACGCTTTGGAACCGGAACGATGACCGCATCTACTTCTTCCTAAGAGGCCGTTACGGCAAAAAATCGATGTGGGTCAATGTGCCGTGTACCATCAAGCCGGACGGGACCGGGCTTACGGCGCACGATACGTTCATTGGCGGCCACCCGGAATGGGCTGAGGGGTATCGCATCATCGGGCGGGAGGGGGATCGCCAGGTGCTTTACGATGTGGACAGACAGGAGATTGTGGGTCAGCTTGGGACAGCGGAGATCTTCCCGGACCCTGGGGGAGACATTGCTGTGTCACCCGATGGCAACTGGTTTGTTAACGGGTATTCTATGGATGGAAAGAACCACTACGTCATTCTGCGGCGCACCGACGGGGCCCACGTGCGCTCAGCAGGTTTCAGCCGCGGCAGCTACATTCACGGCGAGTTGCGGATCGACCCGGCCCCGCGTTGGAACCGCACCAGCGACGCGCTTCTCGTGTCCGGTTGGACCGACGACGGAACACGCCAGTTGTTCGTCATTCGTATCCGGGAGAAAGTCATCAACCCCAACTAAACGGAACACGAACCGTCGCCGGCAATTCGCAGCCCGCCAAATCCAGCATTCATGCGACATTTATGCTCTCTTACCTGCAGGCAGAAGAAAAGTTGGAAGAAATCCGCCGTTCCTGGCGCCTACTATAACAGAAGGGGTGATGTGTAACCCTTGTGCTGGTGCAACGGGTTTCGACGGAAGGAGCTACAGGACAGTCCGGCAAATCGTTTGGTGGGAGACAGGGATCCGGTTGATATTGTAGAGGACTTGGGGAAGGATCCAGATCACATACAGAACGTCATGTCCCGTAGTCGAGCAGAACAAGGGAGGAGACAAGATGGTAAGGATATTCTCGAAACGGCACGAACGAGCTATATTCGATAGAGCGCTCCAGTTGTCTTTGGCCAGACGGCTCAGGCGGCGTATTTGGTATGCGCTTCAGAAACACAACTTTGAGTTCCATTACCAGCCTGACCCGTCTAATAACTGGGTGGAATGTACGGATGCATTAACAGAAATCAAACAAGAACTCAAGGAGCGCTATGGTGTCAAGGCTCTCGCAGCTCTAAGAGATGACGGCACAAAAGGCGAAGTGGACCTAGAAGGATTTGTAATCGGTGCCTACCCGGCCCAAGTCTTGGATGTCGTCGAATTACTCTATGACCGGTTGGAGCCCGACAAGAAGCTCCCGTTCCAGAGTGAGATCAACAACATATTTGAAGAGGAGGATTCGGAATGGCGTCTTACAGATGGTCTGTTCTTCAAGGTCGACTCAGAGTTCCTCTCGCTGCACGTAGTCGCGAAATCATACCAGCTATTGAAGGCGGAGGGTTTCGAGGGTGCACTGGACGAGTTCAATGAGGCCTGGAACGACCTCGTCAGTGGGGACTACAAGGGCGCAATCATTAACGCAGGAAAGAGCTTCGAAAGCGTACTGAAAACCATCTTGGAGAAAGAAGAGGGGAACGCAAGTGCTCTAATTAGGGAAGTCATTGGGCAAACTGAATTCGCTGCGGATCTGCCGGAAAGGGTCCGTACCCCATTCGGGGAGCAGGTCTTGAATTCGCTACCCTTCTTGCGCAACAACCTTTCTGGTCATGGACAAGGCACGGAAGTAGTCGAGGCACCCCGGCTCTATGCCGAGTTGGCGCTTCATATCGCAGCGGCTTTCAACATGTTTGCGGTTCAGAAAGCCATAGAGATGAAACCGAGAAAGGACGGAGGGGAAGGCAGCGACTCCGATGCCTCAGATTTGGATGACGACATTCCATTCTGAGTGCTGCCGCCCAGCATTGCGCGCGCGCACAGGTTGTGTCACCCGGTGGCGCAACGGGGAGATGGTGATGAGATGGGCAGCGACGGCCTTCCTCCATGCCGAGAAAAGCTTCCGTCGCATCATGGGCTACGACGATCTTTGGATGCTCAGGGCCGCCCTCGGCGACAAGGCAGTTGACAATCGAAAGGAGGCTGCGTAACCTTATGCCAGCGGCGACCGCCAGCCACTTTCAACGGAATTCGGGGCACCGCACGAGCGTGTTCCAGGTCGCGCAGTTCCACCTCGTCGAGCGCCTCGGCCAGAGTGCGGTGTGTTCGCTCAACCAGCCCATTTTGCTCGGGGCAATGAGGCTTGATACGCACGTGGCCTACGGCATGTTCGCTCAGCACTCGTTTGAACTCACCGCTGATATACCCAGAGCCGTTGTCGGTCTGAATCTCCGGTCGTACGCTTCCTCCGAGTGTCTCGAGCGCACGCTGCGCCTCCAGACTCACCGTGTCTCCGTCCAAGTAGCACATCACCTCATGGTGCACCACATAGCGGCTGTACTCGTCGAGGAACAACACCAGATAGTACTTCCGCCCTCCCACACCGATGTAGCGGATGTCCGACTGCCACCGCTCGTCAGGACCGCTCGACTTCTCCCACTGCTCGTCGCTCAAACGCGGATGCTCCTCTAAGGCCAAAGCCCCTTTTTTACCTTTAACAGCTCTTCGGTCATCTCCGCTATCACTCGGTCTTTCCTCCCAAGCTCCTCTCGAAGCCGGCCGTTCTCACCGCTGCCCCGAGGACGCCCCCGGCGCGAAAACGCCTCCTTCGCTCCACGCACCAGCGTGTCCCGCCGCTTGTAGAACTGACCCGGCGTGATACCATGACGCCGACACACCACCGAGACCTGCGTCTCTCCCCTCAGACCCTGCAACACTATCGACACCCGCTCCTCCGGCGTGAACCGACGACGATTTCCTCCTGGCTCCATCATCTGTCCTTCCTCCTTGACCTCCAACCACCTCTATTCTACCTCGTCTCCTCGGAAGGACTCACTATTTTCTTACCCCATTCTGTGCCGCTTCCTCTGAAACACTACATTCGTGCTCTCCCTCTTCCTATCAGCACGGAGCTCGCTGGTTGGAAGGGTGCTTTCTCAGGGCCGGCGTGCCGCTCGTTTCCTCTTGAGAAGAATGAATGTTGCGGCGGCCACGATGACCATCTGCAGCGCTGCGACGAAGAGAACACTGCGCACGAGCGTGTTGGAGGCAACCGCGGGAGGCAGATCCGGTTGCGCCTCGACGGTCTCCGCGAGAGCGGGAAACGGGACGACCTCGAGTTCCGTGACAAGTTTGTCCTCGATCCTGCGGTCCCAATCGACGGCCATGAGGAGGTCGGTGCCCGGGTTGAGCTGCTTGACCTGGCAGGTGCAGGCGCCGACGAGAAACGTGCAGGCTTCCGCGACGTTGTCCTCGTTGATGCCGGCACCGACGAGCGCGTAAAGGGCCCGGCCGCGTCCGAGGATGGGAAAGGCCATCGGTTCCTCGAAGGTTGTCAGGTCCGGCTCGCTGTGGAGCAGCATCCGGACGAACATCCGTTCCGACGCCTCGGCCCGGCTCAGCCTGAGCAATGAGAACGATATCGGCAAGTCGGGGGGGGTCGGAGTGTTCCAGCCTGTATACGCGAGATCGACGGATTGCTCCGGAAGCTTCAACATCTCCTGCATCTCGCCGAGCTGCTCCGTCAGCAGTTTCGCCGCCGCGTCGTCCTTCTCCTTCTCGCCACTCTCGAGCAGTACCCAGACGGCGGCGTCGCCGTCGATGAGCCGTTGGGCGATATCGCGCCGTTTGGGTGAATCGAGGGCCGTTTTGAGCGCGGCATCGTTGAGCGAACCAGCCCAGACGTCCTTCTTGATCATCGATATCGCAGGGTAGCGCACCATCACCCACGGCAACTCGAGCGAGGTGTAACGCTCGAGCAGCGCCTGGGTCTGGTCGCCGGGTTGTTCGGCCAGATCGACAAGGCGGACAGCCACGTTAGCGGTTGCGTCGCTCGTGAGCTGGTCAACAACCGCTTGCTCGGCGGGCTCCATCGGACCTTGATGGAATACGACCACCTCGTACGGGTCCGCTTCCCACCGTTCGAGAGCCCACCGAAATACGGGAACGCTACAGGCGTGCGCCGGCGCGGTCCAGAGAACCAGACAGGTTATAAGGGCCCATAGACAGACCGTTTTCGAAGATGTTGCAGAACTGCTCATTCTTGTGTCGCCGTTTTGCTCCGCGGTTGGATGCGTGGTATTGTCCGCCTCACTCTCAAGCTTACAGGAAGCGCAACGACAGTTCAATAGCTCTGGAAAAGGTTGCCCCAGGGAGTGTCGAGCATCCGTCGCACGCGCGGTTTGCCAATGAGGGGGTACCAGAAGACGTTGTGGTACAGGTTCGAGGCGAGGTACGACCATGGTACGAGCCATGTGCGGAGCAAGATCCGTTCGAGCGGTCTGAGCGGACCGTGATAGATGAGCTTCTGTCCCCGGCTGGCGAAGGTGTTGCGGTTGCCGTTAAACCTGAAGTTGACTCGGGCAATATCATCGCCGACGACCTCTATCTCGGCGGGGTCGCCGACCCCAAGGCCGGCCTCGTGCGCTATGCGTATGAAATCCAACGAGAGCGGGTCGAACCCCATCATCTTTGCTGCGATAGCGTCGACGGCCACGTAGTCGCCGCCGGCGAGCAAGTAGTCTTTGACGTGAGGAACCATGCACCGCGGTCCTGGCCCGTCGCCGGCGAACGTTGCATCCATCACGGCAAACATGCCCGGGTGGATGGCTTTCTGGATGGCGAGAAGATCGACGAGCGTCTCGTGTATGACGCTGTGGGTCCAGTGTCGCCGTTCGTTGATGAGCCCGCCGAAGGCGTTTTTCATGGCGCCGGTGATTGTCGTGAAGACGTGCGTCTTCATCGTGGGAAGCTGGATGATGTTCGACCCGATCAAGCGTTTCGGGATCTTGAGGCCGTCGGGGAAGATCGAGCCGAGCACCCGCAACCCTTCCTTGACGGGGCAATCAACCCATTCCTCCTCGTAGAGATGGACGTTCTCGACACCGTACTTCTCGACGACGGGCTTGTGTTTGTTGTTGATCTCGCCGACCTTGTCGTCCACGACGACCGTACGATTGTGCGCGGCCCAGAGCGAGTCTCGCGAGTACCCGTCGTCGAGCAGTGTCTTGATGACCCCGTCGAGCTGCCACGGCGTTGTCGAGCACGCAGGATAGAACTTCTGCCAGGAGATGTTGATCTTGAGGCTCGTCGGCTTGTCTTGCGGCAGGAACGAGCCGTAATCCGCAAGGCGCATGAGCCGGCCGTAATCTTCCAGCACCTTCTCGGGCGTGGTTTTCAGGACGGCGACTTTAGTTCGGCTGGCCATGAAATCGTCTCAGTACAGGATTATCACTACCGCTATGCCCCAAAGCACCACATCGACCTGCAACGCTCGGTCGGTGAGCAGCGCGCGTGTCGGACATTCCCCGCTTCCCTTTCCGTGCACGAGGTACATGTACCTGAAAATGCCGTAGATCACGAACGGGATCGTGAAGAAGAGGTGCTGCGTGCCGAGCTTGGCCTGCACATCCGCCGACGCGGTATACAACGCGTATGATATAAGTGTTGCCGTGGCCACGACGGTGATCATATGGTCGAGCAGTTGCAGCGTGTAATACTTGAGCGGGTCTCGGAGCGACTCGGCGTTGGCCCTCTGGGTCATCAGTTCGCCCCTTCTCTTGCCGATTGCGAGAAACAGCGCCAGGAAGAACGTGCAGACTATCAGCCACGAGGATATCGTTACATCGAGAACTTCGCCTCCGGCGGCGGCCCTGATGACGAACCCTATCGGTATGGGAAAGAGGTCAACGATGGGGACGCGTTTAAGCCACAGCGAATAACAGAGATTCAGTACCACGTACCCACATACCAGAAGCCCGAGCCCTGTGTGGAGGGCAAAGGCTATCGCCAATGCCGCACCGCAGCAGACGGCGGCTGCACTGCTCGCGACACCGACCGCCAGTTGCCCGGAGGCAACGGGCCGAAGACGTTTCCACGGATGGCGGCTGTCAGCCTCCCGGTCGATGATGTCGTTGAATGTGTAGACGGCGCCCGTAACAAGGCAGAATACACAGAACGCAATGCAAGACTTGACGAGGTCGCCTGCAACAAAGAGATTCTGCGAGAAGACAAGTCCCGCAAACACCACGAGGTTCTTGACCCACTGGGAGGGCCGCATGGATTTGAGTATCAAGCTTGGCACTATTCGTTCCTGTCCCACTACATGCCTCTACGATGCAATGGCCGGTTTGACGCACCCTCGGGCCCGCAATGTCGCCAACGGGCCGCTTAGTACTCGGGTGTGTACGTGGTTCTGATCCCGTATCGGGAGTCCAACTCCGCGAGCTCCTCCAGCAGCGCCGGGGTTTCTCCCTGCTCGCAGATGTCCTCGACGAGTTTATACGATTTGCGAAACGCCCACATGCGCGCCAGTTCGGCGTCGGCAGGCGCCGCGTCCGAGAACCGTTTCTCGAAGACTATCTCCTTTTTCTCGTCTCCGGCATAGCCCGTCAGCCTCATCGAGAACACCGTATCTGTGCCGGGCTTGAACCTGCCGAATACGTCCACGGTAGTGGACAGGTAGAAATCGGGGATCGTTTTCGGGAATATGTGCGTCTCGTCGATGTTCCCGTAATTGGCGTACAGGCTCGTCAGGATCGCGTACTGCAGCTTACTCAAGAATCCGGCGGGCAGCGCTTCCGATATCTCGTACACCTTCGGCGATATCAGCGACTCGCCCTTGTTGCGGTACGCCAACAGGTCCAGCAGGTACTTGTTTACGTCCGAACCTCCCGCAAACGTAAAGATTGACGACTTCAGCTCGTTGAGACTGGTAAGCTCGTTGATAATAGCCCGGCTGTCAACCTCGCCGACAGTGGGTTTGCCGTCGCTTATAAGAACGACGTCGAACACGCGTCCACGTTCAGGCTGTCGCCGCATGTAGGGTTCCAACGCACGGAAGACGTCTGTTTCGCCGCCGGGAGATAGGTTCGTGACGAACTTGCGCGCCGCCTCCAGGTTGTCGCTGTTCGGAGAAACAAGCTCTGGCCGGAACGCGATAGGTTCCTCTCTGAAGGCGACGAGATTGAACCGGTCCATCCTGTTTAACACATCCAGACCCTTTATCAGCCCCCGCTTGGACCGATCGAGCTTGGCCGCGCTGATGCTCTTTGACGCGTCGATGACAAAGACGATGTCCTTCGGAATGATTGTGAACCGACCGTCCGTTCGCGGCGTTATGCGCACCTGGAAATAGCCGTCCTCACCGGGTGGGGTGTGCGTAAAGAGTGTTACCGCGAGCAACTCGTCGAGCGGCGCAAGCCGCGGTATCGCTTTCTTGTCTTCGACCAGCGGCCTGGTCACCTTGGCGATCTCGATGGGCAGCGCGGGCAACTCCACCGGCGGCGGCTCCTTCTTGGGAGTTTTCGACTCTTCGAGAAGTCTTTCCGGTACCACGGGGATCGGTTTGCTCACCTCCTCCGCGGCAGCGGCACGCAACGCGAGTTGCCATTCGCGCTCACTGCCCGGGCGGGAAAATGTCGGCACTATTTCGGGCGGCGGTATCTCGCCCCCGCCGGGCCGCAGTAGGCGAGGGAGCACCTCTATCTCCTCGCGTGTAAGCGTCTTGGCGACCTCGATCACACGAAGGTCTGCGACCATGGTGAGGTCTTCCGCGCGATGAGGTCGGTCGGCACTCTCCGGCGGCTGGCCGAGCACCTCTCTGGCCAGCTCGGATTTGAGTGCCTCCTCGAACTCTGTGAGCGCGGGCATCTCGACCGTTCTGCCCGGTTCGGTAGCGAAGATCTGTTCGAGCACCTTGGTGTCGAGCGGTTGCGGGCGAGGTCTGGGAGGCGCGGGCGGCTTCAGCTCGACTGCACGTGTGCGAAAAAACCTTTGTGCCGCACGCAACGCGTCCGGCTTTCCCATCAACATGAGCTTCGTGCTCACGCCGATGAAGGAGAGGTGCAGCAGCACCGAAAGGGCTATCGATACCAGAAGTATCTTGTTGAATCTCGACATATCTTGTCGGTCCCTATCTCGGTGGTGCAAGCTCTTTCAGTCTCTGTTCGGCTTCGGTAGCGTAGATGGTTTCCGGATAATCCCGGATCACTTCCCGGTATCGCTCCCGGGCATCGACGAGCTTGCCGTCGAGCCGAAGAGCGTCACCGGCCCGGAGAAACGACGCCGGCGAGAGATCGGGATGCTGAAACGTTATTCCCACGCGCAGAAACGCCTCACACGCATCCTGGTATTTTTTCGCGTTCATGTGGACGTTGCCTATCTCGAAGAGCGCCCGGGCGGCTATCTCGCCCTCGTCGTTCTTGACGGCCATCTCGAAACTCTGCAGCGCTCCCGGTTCGTCGGCCTCTTCCTTCTGACACAACCCCGTCCCATAATGCGACTCGGCTGTTGAGAAGCCGTTCGGGAAGCTCTTGAGAAGCGACTGAAACCCTTCGCGCGCAGCTTTGTAGTCCTTGAGCTTGAGGTGGCACTGGGCACTCTTCAAGCCGACCAGCTCTCTATCGCGGGGTGTGGCGTTCTCGGTCTTGAACGCGGAAGAGGCTTTCAACGAGTCCTTGTACCGTCCGGTCGCGTAGAGGTGGCTCCCAAGCCAAACAAGTGTCTCTGACGGGAGTTCGAGATTGGGATCGACGTCGAGCAGCTTGATGAACGTCGTCGCGGCCTTATCGTCCTTCTCCGCCTGATGGTATGCATAGGCGAGTTCCTGAAGCGCGTCACGGTAGTAGTCGCTCTCCCGATGCTCCGCCACTACCTGCTCGTAACGTTCTATTGCGCCGGCGTAATTACCCTTCTCGCGAAGTACCTTGGCGATCCGGTACGTCGCTTCGGCAGCGTGTCCGCTACGGGGATACTTCTCGAGCAGCCTCGAGAACGTCTCGAGCATCTCGTCGTGCTTGTCGGCGCTGGACAGTGCCAACCCGAGCCGGTAGAGCGTTCGCTCGCGCATCGAGTCGCCTACCTCGCCCTCCAGGATTTTGCGCAGCCTGGCGATGGCGAGATCGTATTCCTCGGCCAGAAGAACCGTCTCGGCCGCGTTGAACCTTGCACCCGGCGCCAACGCATCTTTCGGATACTTCTCGGCGAACAGGTCGAACGCCTCGGCAGCTTCTTTGAACTTGTCAAGCGCAACGAGCGCTCGTGCCCGGTGGTAGAGGGCCTCGTCAGCAAACTCGTTCGCCGGGTATGTCTCGAGCAGCGCCTCGAACTGTGCAAGAGCCTCCTCGTATCGGCCCAGACCGTAGAGGCTCAAGCCGAGGACGAACCGGACCTCGCCGCACAGATCGGCTTTCTCGCACGAGTCCACGAGACGCTCGGCCCGCTTGGCCGCATCGCCGTTGTCGCCCAGAAAGTGCGCCGACCAGCACGCCTTGTAGGCGGCTTTCAGAGCGAAGTCGTTCTCGGGAAACTTCGCCGTGACGTTGTCGAACACCTCGAGCGCTTCCTTGTTTTGGCCGAGCGATTGAAGGGCGTTCCCCTTCAGATACGCCGCGCCGGCCAGCCATCGTGTGTCGGGATACTTCGCGACAACCGCGTCGGCCTGCTTGATGGCGTCATCGTATTTCTTTGCGTTGTGCAACGACCACGCCATACTGTAGGCGGCATCCTCGGCCCGCCGGCTCTTGGGAAAGTTGTCCATAATGTACTGGTACGCCTCGGCGGCCATCTCGTGCCATCCGAGCTCGTCATAGGTTTCGGCGGCACGATACTGGCTCTCGATACGCAGCTCGTTGACGGCGGCGCTTCGGCCGACCGCCGCGAACTGTTCGGCGGCCTCTTCGAGTTTCTTCTCCCGAAGGTAGACGTGAGCGAGGTTGTACCTGGCGGAAACGGTCAGGTCTCCCTGCGGCGATTCGTCAATGATTCTGCGGAAGGATGCGACGGACTTGGCAACCTCCCCCTCTTCGAAATATGCCTTGCCGATATAGTACAGGGTGGTGTCCAGCAACTCCCTGTCGAGTTGCTCCTCGGCAAGGCCTCCGAGCATGGATGTTGCCTCCTCGAGCTTCTTCTGACGGTAATAGACTTCGCCCAGCCGGAACCTGGCGTGGTTGTGCTTGACACCGCTGGGGAACTTTTCTATGAGAGTGGCGTAGCTTTGTTCGGCCTTGTCATATTGTTCGAGCGAGTAGTAGCACTCGGCTTTTCGGTAAAAAGCGAGTTCGAGCGTTTCGGCGTCGGGACACAACTCGATAAACTTCTCGTACTCCTTCGCTGCCATCTCGTGCAGGTCGCGTATGTAGAGGCCGTTGGCGAACGCAAACTGTTCGCCACACTCGTCCGCGCCGGCAGGGGTACACAGGGCCAGCAGAACGGCCCACGTCAGGAACGCACATGACACTTTTCGGACTGACACGACACTGCCGGCGATTCTCATCTCAGCTAGCCTCATCCTATTGGGACGTTGGGCCTAACTCCCGCCCTCTTGCTCGGGCTCCTCTGTCAGAGTGGCAAATGATACGTTCCATATATCGGCCTTTGCGCACGCGTTGAGAACCTGGACCGTACGACCGAACTGTGTTTCCTGGTCGCCGCGTATGATGACCGGCTGGCCTTTGAAGGTCTCGCCAATCCGTTCCAGCAGCCGTTCGAGCCCGCCCAGCTCGTATTCGCGCTGATTGACGAGTATCGATCCGTCCTTGCGCACATTGATGATGATCTCGCTGGCCGTTCTCTCTTGCGGTTGCGACTCGCTTGCCGTCGGCACCGTTATGCCGAGCTCGGTCTCGAGCTGGTAGTATATCGATGTCGACATGAAGAAGATGAGAAGGAGAAACACAACGTCAAGCATCGGCGTGATGGGAAGGGGCTCGTCTTCCTGGCGCAACCGTGACCTGAAGTTCATGGCTTTCCTTTCGCGGCCGCAATCGGCTCGATGAATTGGGAGCTGACACCTTCGAGGGCCGCGGCTATCTTGTTTACCCTACCCCTGAAGAAGAAGTAGAAGCCCATCACCGGTATGGCTATGACCAGGCCGGCCGCCGTCGTCACCAGCGCCTGCGATATGCCTCCGGCCAGGACAATCGGCTTGACCGAGCCCGAGGCGAACGCGATCCCGTTGAACGCCTGGATCATTCCGAGCACGGTGCCCAGTATTCCCAACAGAGGCGCGATGGTGGCGACATTCCATAGATAGCTGACACGCTGGCTCAGGCCGGCGGTCAACCGAGCACCTTCGCTCTGCATCGCTTCGATGACGACAAACCGGTCTTTGCCCGCTGCCTGCAACCCTGCTCTCAGTATCTTGGCGAGCAGTTCCTCGCGTTCCTGGCAGAGCTGCCAACACGCCCTGACGTCCCCACCCTCGATGAGCGACTTGGCTCTGAGCACGAGCGTTTGCGGCATTTCACGCGTCGGGCGCAGGGTGAGGAAGAACGTTATGATCAGTGCCATGGCAAAGATCGAGAGCACCCCCAATATGACCATTATCACGCCGCCGCTCCGGATGATCTGCCACCAAGTCATACCCGATTCGGACGGCATCTCCAGCTCCTGCGCATGTGCCAGCACGCAGACCGCGGACACCATCAACAACCCCACAAAAACCCTCTTCATCAATGGCCGGTTTGAATCCATAACATCGCTCCTTCCTGCAACTGTCTGAACCGCAGAGATCACTCTTGGTCTACCGCAGGCAGCGGCACAGCCGCTATCCCGAACAGCACATCCATAAGCTCCGTTCTGCGCCGCAGCTCGCCGCCCTCAACAAAGCCTAGCCCCTTGCGTTGCTCTTTGTCAATCTCTTTCTTGATTTTGTCGCCGTATTCCTGGGCAGCCCGGGCTCTCGCCGGTGAGGGCATCTCGACAATCGCCGGCGTGATGAATATCACGAGTTCCTTCCGGTCGAGATCCTCTTTCGTGTTGCGGAATGCCGCTCCGAGGATCGGTATGCTGCTCAAGAAAGGCATACGGTCGGCACTCTCGGTCCTGCCATGCGACCGGAGCCCGCCAATGACGATGGTTTCTCCATCGTAGGCCTGGATGATGGTGTCCGCCTTGGTCTTTGTGACGACGGGCACGTCAATTGGTTCAGCCTGCCCCGAAGAGATCGTCACCCGTTTTGCGGTACTGTCCTCGACGGCCAGCGCCAACTCAATGTTTCCGTCGTCGCTTATCGTCGGAGTGACCTCAAGTATCACTCCGACAGGCTTGAACATAACGTTCTGTGCAACCCAGCCCCCGGTTTGTGCGTAACGCCCCAGAGCGCCACCGCTGACGTAAGGTTCCTCGGTGGAAACCTCAAATCGCGCATCCTCAGCGTCCATCACGGTCACGTCGGGCTCCGAGAGGATCTCCGTGCTGCTGTCCGATAGCAAGTAGTTTATCACTGCCGAGAAGTCGTCGCCTGTCGCTCCGGTCACCGGCATGCCGGCGGCAGGTGTCTCCGCCACCTGCGGGATACCCATGATCGCCTGCTGGCCGCTTCCCGGGCTGGGTGCCGTGAACGGGTTTAACACCTCGCTGCCTCGCTGAAAGACGATCTGTCTACCGGCGCCAACCTCGGCGAAAAGCTTCCAGTCGATGCCAAGCTCTTTCATCACCTTGGTGCTTACACTTAATATGTGTGCCTTGAGCCGCACCTGCTTCGTTCTCTTGTCCCAAATCTCGATAAGCTTCTCAGCCTTGAGGATGTTCGCCGGTATCGACGAGAGCGATATCTGCTTGGTTCGTTCGTCTACCTCGATGACGCAGGACTCTTCCGGCATCAACCGGGCCAGCCGGTCCGATATATCGGCCGGGTCGGCGAAGTTAACCGTGAAGCTCCGGGTAACCTGTTCCTTGTCGATGCTCTCGATGAAGTCGGCGATCCGCTTCTGCCGTTCGACAGTGTCAGTGACCATCAGCGAGTTGCTGCGCAGGTCGGGCTGAGCTATACCACGCTCGGACAGCAACAGTTCGACGTCGTCGAGGACGTCCTCGGGGCCGATATGCTGCAGTTGGAACAGCTGGGGTTCCAACTCCACGTCGAGCGATGCAAGGGTTTCCTCCATGTACTTCAGGTTGTCCGCGGTATCCATGATGATAAGGCTGCTTGTTCTCGGGTCCGTTATCATCATCCCGTCGGGAGACTGGAGTTGTGTGAGGACGCTCTGCATGTCGACGAGGTCCGCATAGTGGACCTTGATCTCCTTTTTCTCGAGGTGTCCATACTTCCGCTTGAAGTACTCGTCGATAGTCATCACCAGGAGGATGTTGGTCTCTTGGTCGTACTCGTAATACAGACCATACTCGCGCAATATCTTAAGGGCGTCGGCGACACGGATCTGGTTCAGCCATGCAGTGATCGTCGCATTGGCATCGGTAGTTTTGACCACGGTCCACTGCGTGGTCAGCGCGATGATCTCGAGAAACGCCGACAGTTCCATGTCCCGCTCTTCGTTCTTGAATATAGTGAGCCCCTTGTCGTCGATCTCTGACCACTCGATCTCGTTGAACTTGATCGCCTCGAACCCACCGGCACCGGCACTTCTGCCCGTACCAACCGACATCGACGCACCCGCACCGCCACCGGTGATGGGCCCCACGCGCCCCCTTCCCGGCTGCTGCTGACGGGCTGAGGGGCGCCCTGGGGCGGACGGCTGCGTTCCCCCTCCCCGGGGAACTTGAGTGGAGCGCTCGAATCCTGTGCCGGCGGCACCGCGTTGTTGACCCCGCGACGGCGCACGAGTTTGTGTGCTCGTCCCGCGGTCGGGGCTGAACGGAGTAGCCGCGCCGTATACGGTGTCGACAGACAGGAATGCAATGAGGACCGACAACAGCAAACAACGATTGCCAGCCAAAACGATGTGCTGAACTGTCCCTACAGAAGAAGAATCTTTCATCGTGGCTCCTTGAGGCTCATATCTTCGCCAAGCAGTCTTAGGCAGTCTCATCAGAAGAATCTCACCATTTCAGTTCAACCGTCCGACCGTCCCTTTCGAGTACGACACCGGTGGAAGTGAATTCCTTGATGGTCAAATTACGAAGCTTATCGCCCTTCTTGTATCGCTGCGTTCCACTCTTGGGATCGCGGATGATAACCTCGACGTCCGAACCGACCTGGCCTATGACGGTAGCGACCGTGAGGCCCTGTATCTCCTTGCTCAGGTCAGGCGGTTTTGGAGGGGCCGGTGGTGGTGGCTTGATCAGGGGACCCCACACTCCACGAGCGCCGGAAACGCGGGCCTGTATACCCTCGTAGTCCAGTTCCTCCGGTTTCGGGAGCTCCTCCAGTTCTTCCGGCTCCGTTTCAAGCAGTGCAAGCATCTCCCCGCGTGCCTCGACGTAGGGGTCGTGCGTAATTACATACACCCAGCCGAGCAGCAACACAGCCAGAAGAACCGTGAGAACAGTTGCGACTTTGCGCAATGCGTTCAACTGCTTAACCCGTTGTCTGTGCGCCATCTTTCCCCGGTCCTTCCTCACAGAGCACAACGTCGTCCACCACTACAGTCTGACCTCCTGCACGAAATGTAACGACAATTACACGCGCCTTCCTCTCCGGATCACCCTGCTTGCCGGAGGTGGTAAATCTCACAATATACGGCTTGAATTCTCGAGAAGTCAGCTTCTTCAGAGCGTCGTCGTAGTATCGATTCTCGCGCTCGTCGTAAACACCGAACGACATTGGCGAGCCCGAAAGTGCAGCCGTCGACAGTACAAGTCTGTACCTGGTGGCTGGTTTCAAGTCGACTGTCTGCCACACCGCCGATCCCTTCGTATCACCCACGAGCCTCGCCGCTGCGTAGCCTTCCGCGACGGGATGGTTCACCCTCTCGGTCTTCACGCGGTACATCTGCCAGCCGTCGGGCGGTATACTGCCCCAGCCAGCGCTCCACTCCTCGAAGTTGCCGTTCTTTAAAAGGTTCTTGGATCTCAACGCTGCAAGCACACCCGCAAAGACTGGTTTGGAAGGTTCCTCTGTGGCGTCCTCCGGCTCGGCAGTGGCGAGAGACTGTTCGACGCCGGTTGCGACAAGAGCACGACTTATCTTCAACTGGCCGGTCAGCGTTGAGCCGCTTCCCTTGCGGTTGATGGTCATGGTCTCGACTTTGAGCAACTGCGGCGATTGCTGCAACTGTTCGAGAAAGCTGGCGAATCCGGCGATGGTGCCCTCGACATCGGTGTCGACTTCGTATCGTTTAAAGAAGGGAAACGCCTCGGTCACGCCTTCCTTGATGGCCGGCGTGCTCATACGAGTCTTCGCGGCCAGGCGATCTATCTCCTCCTGCAGTCTGTTACGCACGGCTTCGTCCGAACTCTCGGCGGACATCATCTCTTCATAGAGCCCGTACTCGATATCAACACTTTCGCCCATTGCCAGCATGTCGGTGTAGAGATGGAGAGTTGATTGTTTCTCCTGGATATCGGAGTCAAGTTGTGCCCAGCGCTGCATGAGCGGCTTTGCCACGACGGTGCTGCCCAGCCAGAGCACAAGCATCAAGCCTGTCGAGATCGCGAGAATACGTTCGCGGCGCGATACTTTATTCAGCAGAGCCATCGTCTGCGAAGACCTCCTGTTCATTCTCGGCGCCGAGCGGGACGTTTATCTGGAACTCCACTACCGGCGTGCTGCGTTCAGTCGTCTTCGGCATGTCGCCCGCTTCCGCACGCTTGAGGTGCGGAACACCGGCCGAACGCAAAGCGTTCACATAGTCCTGGACAACGTTGCGGTCCAACGCGCGTCCTCGGATGCTCGCTCGCTTCTCTCGCTCGAAACGTATGTCGGTCAGAACCATCTTGCCTTGCGGAACCAGCTTGTGGATATCGCCCAGAAACTCGAGGGCGGAACCTTTCCGATCCAACTGGCCTTTGACCACCTCGACACGTTTCTTCTTATTCCTGGTCTCGAGCGCCGATGGCTCGATCTCGGCGATACGTTTGTCGAGAAACTCCACGTACCGTTCCCGTTGTGCAAGTCGTTCTCTGACCAGGAGCACGGCGAGCAAGACGCAGAGAGCGGCCGTGACGCCACACCTTATTGCAAAGCGACGAAATATCACCGACGCCCGTCTCGATATCAGCTCGTCGGGCGTGAAATCGACCTGAACCACGCCGATGGCTACGGCGTTACGGGCAAGGCCCAACGCGACGGGCGGCAATGGCGCATCGGAAGCCTTCCCGGTTTGTGCTACTGGTTGAAACCTGCCGCCGTCCGTGGTGACGCTCACCCCCGTTATCTCTTCGACCGTGCCGGCGAGAACGCGGCACGAGCCGACATCGCCCGTAAGTATGATCTGCTCGACGCGTGCGTGCCGACCGGCCTCACGAACGTACGCGTCGAGGCTGCGATGTACCTCGAGCGCAACCTCGCGCAACTCGTCGTCGTCCATTTCACCGCCGGCCTCGCAATCGAACCGCATCTCGACACCTCTCGTGAAGACGAGTTCGGCATCTCGCGCCACGGCAACGTCGAGCCCGCCAACGCCCAGATTGACCAGAGCGACACAACCCTCTTCCGGAACGCCGTCTCCGTGGACAATGGCGTTAAACAGTCCGAGCGTGCTTATGCCGACCGACTCGGTCTCGATCCCCGCGTCCCGCAACACGGCGATGTGGTTCTCGACGATCTCGCGTTGCACTATCGCAACCATCACTCGCGAGTATCCCTCTGGCTCCTTGGCAAGCATCACGTGTCGCGCGATTATCTCGTCGGCGGAATACGGAACGTACTCCGGCGCCTTGAGCCGCACCATCTCGGCGATCTCATCCTCGTCGCGGGACGGAAAATCAATCACGCGCGTGGTGACGAGATGACGCGGGATGCACGTGAACAACCGGCACCTGCCGAGACCCTCCCGGGCAGCTATGCTGCGCAGCAGTTCAGCGACCGCCCCCGAACCGCCATCCTCCGGGATTGGGTCGACGGTCGACGAGAGCACGACGGTCTTTCGACCGCGCGTCCTGAGCTTTACCAGTGCGACAGCTGTCTGTCCCACAACGAGCCCCGCGCAGTCTCCTCCGGATTTCGCTACTGTAAACGCCAACTCAACTCTCCCTCCAGGCTGCGAGCTGGAATGTCCCGTATCGGGACTTCTTCTCAAAGGTGGCGTACACCCGAGCCACAACGTTGCCATCGTTCTGCGTTGCCGTACCGATAACAGTGAACGCCATCGAGTCGACTGAGCCGTAACGGCTCAGTATGGACTGTTGAGACAACTCAACGTCCCCGACTTTGTTCACGTGTTTCATCTCCTTGAACGGTCTGTCATCCTTGGTTCCGAGCTCGCCATCGCCCCCCGATCGGTACTCGACAATGTCGTCCGCGAGCGACCTTCTCAGGTCGGGGAACGCCGCCAACACAACCTCGGACGCAGTGTTGATATTGACCCTGTCACCGCCGTAGACCGTGAGAATATCCTTGAGCCCGACCGTCTCGCGCATACCGCCTTCGCGCCCTTCCCAAGCCGTCTCCGATATCTCGCTGAGCGACCGCAGCTCAGCCAGCGACTCGAACGGTTCGTCGTCCTCCGTTCCGAGCACGCCGTCGAAACCGTTGCGCCGCCTCAGGATCGCGCGCGCCGCAGGCAAGCTGAGCCCGTCGACGGATTTGAGCATCTCCTCGGTCACGCGATTGACGTTTATCTTGCCCGACTCGTCGATGATGTCATAGTCAAATGTCTCGTTCTCGAGGTCAACGCCGTCCTCTTCGCCGAACATGCCTTCGTCGGAAAACGGTTTGTGGATACTCCATTCTTCATTGTACGCATCGTATCCCGCGGTCTTCCTATTGAGGTCATCGGCCTGAATGGCAATCATACCTCGATAGACGGCCGCTCTTGCCAGATAGTGCGCTCTCAGATGGGCAACCTGGTATCCGGTCGCCTTGAGATCGAGCCGTGTACGGTGTGCGAAACCGACGCTTATGAGCGAGAGGGTTACGAGAATCCACAGCGTCAATATGAGAGCAGAGCCGCTCTCGTCACGCGGAGGCGACACGTGTCGGTTCCGGTGGTTCATGCGAACAGATCCTCTTCAACTTCTGGCCCGGGCCCGGCCGAAAAAGGGATGGCTACCGTGGTCGTGAACTCGATCTCGTCACCTTTCATGCCCGCTTCGTCGCGAACACGCATCGTTATCCTGACCAGCTTCGGGAGCCCTTGTCCCTTCTCGCACGCATTGAACCATTTCTCATCCCACAAATACTCGAACTTGAGCGAGGTAACCCCCTCGGCCACAATGACCTCAGACGGTTTCTCGGTCTTCACGCGTTCGTCGCGACCTCTCTCGACCTCCTTGATGGAAGGTATCTTGCCACGCACGCCCGCCTCCTCGCGGTCGAGTGTGTAGACGTTGCGGGTGCGGGTCCCGCCGAGCGAGTAGCTCACCTTCAACAACACCGTCTCATCGTCCCGATCGGGGTCGAGCGACGGCGCGATGGTGAAGAACTCGATCTCGTCGCGGTTGCGCACACTGGTTCCGTGGCTTTCGCCGATGAAGTAGTGTCCCGCGATGGGTGCACAGGACCGCAACTCCTTCGCCATCAGTCCCAGCGCCATTCGGGCGTCCTGATACGCGCGCATGTTGGCCTCGCCGTCCCGCCACGCGTCCACTGTGCTCTTGAAGCTGGCGTAGACCGCTGTCATCACGACAGAGAAGATCGTCAGCGCGACAAGCAGCTCGATCAACGTGAACCCGCGTTTCTTCGTCATTATGGTCACCTGCGCCGTCTCCGTCTCTGCTTTTGCTTCTGCGGCCCCGCCGCCGGCGTCTTTTCTCTTGGCTCGCGCGGCGGTACAAGAGTTGCCGTTGTAAACTCCTCGTACGTGCCGCGTCTGGTCCATCCTACGGTGACGGTCGCCTTATAGATCACCGGCATCTTGGCGTTCGGAGGCATGCCGGGTTCGGCCCCAGGAACATCGAGATCGAGCTCGATGTCGAAGTCGTCGTCCGGGCCGGCCGTGGAGAGTAATGTCATACCGGTCGGGGTTAACGACCGCTTCCATGTGAACTGCGAATAGGGTTCGCGGAACGTGCCTGAGACGGGTAGCTCGGCAGGGTTCATGGCGCCTTCGAGCTCGCTCATTGCCTGCTGGGCGAGAAACATCGCCATGCTGTAGCTTTCGATTTCTCCACGCGTCTGAAGACAGACCGAGACGGCGCGCATCACGGCAATGATACCGGCTGAGAAGACCACGAGCGATACCATCACCTCGAAGAGCACGAGCCCGCGCACACGCCGGTGCCTAGCTCTTCTCGCCGCCGTATCGAGCCTCATCGTCTCTCTTTCACCTCGATCTGGCCTATCCGCTCGTCCGTGCTCAGTGAGAAGCTCTTGTAACCCGGTCCCTCGAGGACTATGTCGGCCTTCGCGATACGGCCCGTCGGGTAGAAGCTGACGTACCTGAACCTGCCGCCTCGGGCAAGCTTCGCGGTCACCCTTTTGAGGACAACCGATGCCGGAAGCGCTTTGACGCGTCCCTGCTCTGCGAGGATCTCGACGAATTCGTCCGGGTCCTCGAGGGGATCGGCCTGGCGCGTCAGCCAGTATTCCCCGGTGTTCTTGTCGAAATTCACGCGATATTGAATCTGCTGTAACATCGCGCGCTGCTGCGCGTATTTCATCGTTGCAGCGACATTCCTGACGGCGTCGCGCATCTCGAGGTCGGTGAACGACCCACGGAAATACGGCACCAGCGTGCCAAACATTATCCCCAGGATCGTGACGACGACGATCATCTCGACAAGCGTGAAACCAATCATTGAGTGATTGAATGATTGAGTGATTGAGTGATTGAATCTCTGTTCCCTACAACCTTGCAATCTCTCAGCCTCCTGAAAGCGTG
>CAZGCA010000090.1:0-25988 GCA_964524145.1 uncultured bacterium
GGCTGGTTCAGATCATGCGGATATACCGCAGCTCAACATTAGGATGCTCTAGCGTTTGCATTCGGCCTGCACTCGACCTCGGACGGTCTCGTGACTTCCTCAGGAACGTCCCGGTAATGTTCCGCCCTTGCGGCGGGAAATCCAAAGCGCCGCACTTGTCAGGAGAGCAGCGAGAGAGAGCCATCCTCCTATTGGGAAGACGGGAACCGAGAACTCGGCAAACTGCACTCGCCAGATCCGGTCGAAGGCTTGCTCAGATATGTAAAGGTCGCCATTGGCCGGGTTGAATACCATTCCTTGTGCCGCCCCGAAGCCGGTGGCGAACACGGAGTAGGTGCCGTCCGCGGCGATCCGAATGATGCGGCTGTTGGGAGCGAACCGGTCCTCACTCACGTACAGGAACCCATCCGGTCCGAACTCGATATTGTCGGGGTTGATCAGGTTGACCGCCGTCGGATTGCCGAAGACGCTGACGCCACCGCTTGAATCGACACGCAGCACGTCATGGTCGTCGGTTTCTGCGACGTAGAGCGCTTGCGCCCGAGCGCCGACAAAATCGCCAAACGCCAAGCCCTCGGGCGCGGCAAGTCCGCTCGCCAGGACGCTGGTGGTCCCATCACTTGGCTGGACCCGAAAGATACTTCCCGGATTGCGATGCTCGGCGACGTAAAGGTCGCCGGTGTTGCCGTATGGTCCATCGGTCTTAAGAACGATCAAGCCCTCGGGACCGCCAATGTCGAGAGACGTGGTGATGGTGGCTGCTGTAGTGTCTCCGGCAACTGGAACGTTGTTGACGTCGTACCCGACCACGATCCGGTACACCCGCTCTGTCACCGACGCCGGCCCGGTCTCGCTGGTTACGAAGAAGTTGCCGCTTGGGTGCAACGCGATCTGGTCAGCGCGGCTGATGCCGGTGACGAGGGGCGTGACAACACCGGTATCCTTGTCGACATACACAACTCCCCCACCGGCTCCTGTAATCTCCAGCACGGCGAACAGATTCCCAAAGGAGTCGAAAGCAAGCCCATCGATCATGTCCAGCTTCGCTTGTTCGGCGGCACTGGGAGTGACGAGTTCCAACGTCCCGACATCCGGATCCGCAAGCTCCGGCGCAGCGACGGCAGCGACGGGAGTCATCCCTAGAAGAAGCACCGCTGCGATCAGCAGTACACCGGTGGGTTTGTGTGAACCTTGCGTCCACGATGCGCGGCACTGTGTGATAGAAAGTCGCTTCATTATGGTGCCAGTGTAGCCACCAGTCCGGTGACTGTCAAGGCGACGCAAGATATGATGCGGTATTTGCAGGCGTATGTACCATTTGACCTGGTACATATATCCGTGGGGATTTCGGGCACGCCATACTCATCTCACCATGTTTTCAGCGTGGTGTCCCGCGAATCAGCAACAAATGTCGTAATGCAAAACCTGACCCCGATCACGGTTGCGTTTCTATTCTGATACGGTCCGCCTCGCCGAATTGAACGACAGTGCAGTCGTTGGCGTAGGCTCGCTCGGGAAGCACGATCAGGACGTTGGCGGCATCGCTATTCAAGGCGAGGGGTGCGTGATGCCACACGCCGGGACGGATAACGACCATCGTTCCCTTCGGCACCCTGAAGACCTTGATTTTGTCGAGAGGAACGACGCCATCGGGGCGAGACGCAGGGGCCACATGGATCAGCACGTCGCTGTCGAGAGGCAACATCCCCTCTCCACAGGAACTGTGATACTCGGAAACGTCGATCACCAACTCTCTCTTCTCGACGCGGCAGGTTGAAAACGAAGCTGACGAAGCGCCGCCAAGGTCCTGCACCACCATATCTCTGTAGAACTCGATAGGTGGTGCGCCAAAGTTTTCAGCGCTGGGGTCAAGATGATTGGCGTAAGAGCCGAAAGGCAGGAACGCCTCCACACTTAGTTCTTCCACTTTCACGGTTCTCATGACGATACTCCTTGTTCCAGTTGATTCATCCGTCTGATCACTTCTCAGTTCAAATCTGTATTACCACAAGCCACCGCATGCAGCCATCATCGTGCCATCCATCCGCCGTCCACAGTCAGGATCTCGCCGTGGACGTAGTCGGCGGCGGCGGATGCCAGAAACACGACTGCGCCTTTCAAATCAACGGGTTCGCCCCATCGTCCGGCCGGGATACGTGCAAGAATGGCTTCGTTACGGACGGGATCGGCCCGCAGCGCGGCGGTAATGTCCGTAGCGATGTAGCCGGGTGCAATTGCGTTGACGTTAACGCCCTTGCCGGCCCACTCGTTTGCCAGCGCCTTGGTCAACTGTCCGACGCCGCCTTTGCTGGCCGCATAACCCGGAACCGTGACGCCGCCCTGGAAGGTCAGAACAGAGGCGGCAAATATGATCTTGCCTGCGCCGCGTGCCAGCATAAGTTTGCCGAACTCTCTGGCCAGAACAAACTGTGCGTTAAGGTTAACCTCGATAACGTCGTCCCAATACTTGTCGGAATGTTCCGCGGCGGGCTTTCGAAGTATCATGCCGGCGTTGTTGACCAGAATATCAGTGTGCGGGACATCGTTCTTCACTCGCTCGATGAACTCGTAGAGCGCGTCGCGACCACCGAAATCGCAGGAGTACGCTTTGAAGTCGCGACCCAACGCGATAACGTCTTTCTCGACGTCGCTGCCCGACGGTTCCAGCGATGTGCTGACACCGACGATGTCCGCGCCGGCTTCGGCGAGCGCCTGCGCGTAAGCCCGGCCAATTCCACGTCTGCATCCCGTTACAAGCGCGGTCTTCCCGTCAAGTCTGAACAAGTCCAGAATGGACATCACTCGTTCTCCTTTGGCGTCGAACAGGTTCTTCATGACAGCACCTGCCGGTTCCAGCCGTTCGAGTGCTGTCCGCAGTTCCGCCACCGGGCGTCTGTGCGTCATCAGGTTCTCAAACGGTAGGCGTCCATTCTATCAGGAAGCCTTGCTGCCTGCAACCTAACTGAATCTTGGACGTCAGGAACTCCGGCGTAACACGCGCCACCACGCTGCGAGATTGTTGGTGATGTCCTGCAAAGCACGGGTTGACAATATATACATCTTCGGTCACAATGGTTGCGAACAAGCCTGCGGTGGTCGCGGGCGGATTCATATGGGAAGTTTCGGATGAAGGGAGGTAGACATGTCAGGGAGAGATCGTGGTTTCACGTTGATTGAGTTGCTGGTAGTGATCGCGATAATCGGGATCCTGGCGGCAATTCTGTTACCAGCGCTGGCGCGTGCAAGAGAGGCTGCACGACGTGCGAGTTGCGCGAACAACCTCAAACAATGGGGTTTGGTGTACAAGATGTACACCAACGAATGGAACGGCCGGTTCCCCCGTAATGGCGACAGCGGCAGCTTCGATGATCCGACCGGGAAGTACCCGAGGGCCACGGCTGACGGTCCCTCGGTGTACCCGGAGTATATATCGGACCTTGGCATTTACTTCTGCCCTTCCGACAAAGGAGGCGGTAAACGTTCCGTCGAATGCCCGGGCGGGAGTTGGTGTACGCGCGACACGGGTTCGCCCAATTACGGCAAGCTCGATCCTGATAGGATCGATGGCGCGAACAATTACTTCTACTACGGGTACGCCTGTGAGAACGAGGAAGTCTGGGCCACGATGGCGATAGCCCTGAATGCTACGCAGATTTTCTCGACCGACCCCCGCTATCTGGATCAAGACATCAATCTCGATTCTGTATTGGGAGGGATGGCAGCCATGCAGGCGGGAATCGATGCTGAGACCCAGAATCTCGGACTTGGTACCGGAGTGGCGATCGCTCAGGGGAACGCGCGCGGCAACACGATCTACCGGTTGCGCGAAGGGATCGAGCGGTTTCTTATCACCGACATCAACAATCCCGCAGCGAGCGCCATCGCCCAAAGCGAACTGCCGATCATGTGGGACTATATCGAGGGTGCCAAGATCACGACGAAGAATCAGGACCGTTTCAACCATATTCCCGGCGGGTGCAACGTGCTTTACGCCGACGGGCACGTCCGGTTCGAGAGGTATCCGGGCGACCATCCCGTCCACCCGGTCAACACTTTAGGTAGAGGGTTCTAGCCCGCATATCTCACCAGAGCCCTACTACAACGCCGGATCTGCCGATATCTGCTGCGTCGCGCTCGGTCGGCCGTCTCGACGTATTGTTCAAGTACGTCTGCGATGGCCTTGCAGGAATTCAACGGACGGAGTTGGGCTTCGGTGAAACCCATGTGTCGAAAGGACCCTAATCGATGTTGCAGAGAAATCTTGTTGCGATCGCCGTTATGGTAATCAGCCTTATCGGGAGTGCTTACGCCGAAGTCGCGCCACCGCCTCCGGTCCATCCGATTCCGACGGAACGGCAGCTTGCATGGCACGCGTTGGAATACTACGCGTTCTTCCACTTCACGCAGAACACCTTCACCAACAAGGAGTGGGGATACGGCGACGAGAAGCCGGAGAATTTCAAGCCGACGGCCTGCAACCCGCGTCAATGGGTGGAGATTGCGAAAGAGGTGGGCATGAAAGCCGTCATCCTCACGTGCAAACATCACGACGGCTTCTGTCTGTGGCCGTCCAAGTTCACGGAGCACTCGGTTAAGAACTCGCCATACAAAGACGGGCACGGCGACATCGTGGGCGAAGTGGCCGAAGCCTGCGATGAACTGGGGCTGAAGTTCGGTGTCTACTTGTCGCCTTGGGACCGCAACCACGCCGAATACGGCGAGCCCGAGTACATCGAGTACTTCCGCAACCAGCTGCGTGAGCTACTGACGGAATACGGCGAAGTCTCCGAAGTGTGGTTCGATGGCGCCAACGGCGGCGACGGGTACTATGGCGGCGCCCGTGAAGAGCGCCGCATTGACCGCACGACCTACTACGATTGGGAGAATACCTGGGCCATGGTGCGAGAACTGGCGCCAAACGCGGTCATCTTCAGCGATGTCGGGCCAGACATTCGCTGGGTCGGCAACGAATCCGGGTTTGCGGGCGACCCCTGCTGGCACACCTATACGCCCCACTCGAACGAACCGGGCAAACAGCCTGCGCCGGGAGCCGTCGAGTACCGCGAGGGAGTTAACGGACACGTAGACGGCCGGTACTGGCTGCCCGCCGAAGTCGACGTGTCGATTCGCCCGGGCTGGTTCTATCACAAGAGTCAGAACGGTCGGGTCCGTTCGCCAGAGAATCTCATGACCTTGTACTACCAGTCCGTTGGACGTGGCGCATCGCTGCTGTTGAACGTGCCGCCGGACGGCCGCGGCCTCATCCACGAGAACGACATCGCGGCGCTGCGCGGTTTCAAGGCCCTGCGGGATGCGACCTTCAAGACGGACTTGGCGCTCGGTGCGACGGCGGAAGCGAGCAACGTGCGCGGCAACGCGAATGCGTTCGCGGCGGCCAACGTATTAAACGGCGATCGGACAGCCTACTGGGCGACCGATGACGGCGTGACGACTGGTTCGGTGACGGTGGACTTGGGCAAGGCGAGGACATTCGATCACGTGGTCTTGCAGGAACACATCGAGTTGGGTCAGCGCATTCTGAGATTTTCGGTCGACGCCCATAGCGGCGGCCAATGGCGCTCGATCGCCGAGGGGACCTCCATCGGTTGGAAGCGCATCCTGCGCACCGACGCGGTGACGGCCGACAAGGTGCGCTTCAACGTGTTGGAAGCGAAGGCCTGCCCTACCCTCTCAACGGTTTCCCTGTACGCCGGGGCGCCTCGTCCAACCAAAGCAGCCATCAGAGAGCGGGCGCAGAAGTCCAAAGCGGTCCGGTTCAAATGAGCCGGCCCAGATCCATGCGATTCAATATGACAAGCTCCGTAGCGGCGCTGGGGTGCATCTGCTTCGCTCTGTCCGTTTCGCTCTTTCTCACGGCAGGCATTCACGCAGAGACGGTGAACTGGAATCAGTTTCGCGGTCCCAATGGGCAGGGGGTGGCGGAAGCGGACCGTCTGCCGGCTGAATTCGGTCCGGAAACGAACGCTCTCTGGAAGACGGCCCTTCCGGAGGGAAACTCGTCCCCCGTCATTTGGGACGACCGGATCTTCCTCACGGCCAACGACGCCACGGATGCGAAAACACTCATCACGCTGTGCATCAACCGTGAAGACGGCACCATCCTGTGGCGCAAGGTTGTCCAGGCTGAGTCGCGCGCACGATACCATCCCATGAACAATCCGTCCGCTCCCACGCCGGCAGCGGACGCTGAGCGGGTGTATGTCTATTTCGGAACCTATGGGCTGCTCTGTTATGACCACGCAGGGAACGAGATGTGGCGGCACCCAATCAAAGCCCCGAGAAACTCTTACGGGATGGCTACCTCGCCCATCCTGTACGGCAACATGGTGATTCTGGTGCTTGACGACAATCGCGGCGCCTCGCAGTTGCTGGCAGTACGTCGTGACACGGGGAAGACGGTCTGGGAGCAGCCGCGGCTGTTTATCAAGTCCGGCTGGGCCACGCCCATGATCTGGCGCCACGACACCGCCGAAGAACTTGTCGTGTTGGGTGCCGGCCGGCTCAATTCCTACAACCCATCGACGGGCGAGGACATCTGGTGGGCCGGCGAGTTTCCTCGAGAAACGGTTGGGGTTCCCGTTACGGGCGAAGGGCTTTTGTTTGTCAGCGCGGCGGCACTCGGGGGTCGTGGGGAAACGAAATGGGACGCCCAACAGATGTGGAGAATTGTCTGCGAAGACTTCGACCGGAATCACGACGGTCAGATACAGCGCAGCGAGATGAACGACGGCTTTGTTATTCCCTTCCGGCCGGAGCTGTCCAAAGACGTCCCCGGGTACGCCTATCATGACCGCGATCCGGACAGCCTGATAAAGTGGTTTGACACGAACAAGGACAGGATTATCAGCGAAGAGGAATGGACCGAACAGATGAAGAGTTTTCTATCGCTTGACGAGCCCATACTACTTGCCATTCGGCCCGGCGCGGTCAGGAATGCCCGCAAAACGCACGTGGCCTGGGAGGTTCGTACAGGCATTCCAGAGATCCCCTCTCCGCTCTATTACAAAGGCCGGCTGTATCTCCTGCGAAATGGCGGCGTGTTAACCTGCCTGCGGGCGTCATCGGGGGAAGAACTCTTCCGGGAACGGATCGGAGCGTTGGGGCAATACTCCGCCTCCCCTATCGCCGGGGACGACAAGATCATCGCCGCCTCCGTCCGCGGAACCGTGACCGTCATCCAGGCAGACGATAAGCTGCATGTCTTGTCGAGAACCGACTTCGGCGAGAAGATCTATGCTACCCCGGCGATTGCGGACAACACGCTGTACCTGCGGACAGCGGGACATCTGTACGCCCTGGGCGAGTGAAGCGCCTCCCCGTGTCTTCAGTGTGATATGCCTCGAGTGCGTCACAAATGCCGTAATGCAAGACCTGACCCCAATAAGAACCAGAACGTTTTCGCCCATGGCGCTCTTCGCATTCACCTGCAGACGCTTCACTCCGAATCGACAATCATAAGAACTTGCATCACATGGGCAGGCATGTTCAGAGGTGTATCTGGGTCTATCATTCGGCTTTTGCCGGTTTCAGCATCGAGCAGATGCCAATTGCCTCGTGCCGAGAGGACAAAACGAGCCGCAATATCCTGTTCTCCTTCGTTGAAAAGCAGATAGCAGTGTATACCGTTCTTTATCACGTGACGAATCCTTAGATCCGGTGTCGGCGGTGAAACCTGAACATCGGCTGGGATCAGTCGGTCAATCGCTCGCAGCAAGTCCTGCTCGCTCTCTCCTTCTCGCCACCTAACGAGTCGGCCGGCACGATCTAACACCTGCGACATTGGTTGTGTTTGATCAGGCGGCTCGAGTTCAAGTATCAACGCCCTGTATCGCATGCCGGCTATCTGAATACCCTCTTCAGTTACCTCCGCATCCTCCCACAGATGCCTCGCCTCGAGATAATTGAAATCGCGCTGGTGCTGAAAACACACTTTCGCTGCTTGCCAGGGAAGATAATCATTCAACCCGAGAATTGCCAGTTCGCATACGGGCACGCAATCCGTATTCAACCAACACAGCCGGCGGGTCGCGTCCGCAAACGGCTTGAAATCATCCCACCACACATTGTTGGGCCCTACATCCGGCGGCCGCTCGTCTATGCGTGGGCCACGTACTGAATAGTAAAAAGCATGCGGATACAACAGATTGCACCCTCGTACTATCAGCCAGTTCGCCAGCCATTTCATCTCCTCGAACGTGAAGTTGTGGCCATACGCCCCACAGTACTCGTTCGAATTACGCCTTCGTCCTAAATGGATCATTGCGGACGAGGCACACTTGGCCTGCGTAGACTGGCTTCCCTCTAATGCGCTCGGTTTTCCCGGTTCAATGTAACGCCAGACAATGTCCTGCCCCGGTATATGGAAATGCCGCAAATGCCCGATATCATCCGGATCGGCTGGATGCCCGGTCAAAGCGGTACCATGATCCTCACACCACTGCGAGATTTGGCGATAATACGTCTCTTCCAGCCGGGCCTGCAGCGCCCGATCATAGTCCGCTCGATGTTGTTCCGCGTCCGGCTCATCCTTGTACCACAACGCGGGCAGATGCGGCGTGAAATCATAGCCGAGCCATGCATTCACATGATCGACTATTCCCCGCGTACCAGGAACCGCACCCGGCTCCCCCCGCTTACCCAGAAACGAGGGCTCATCGGTAAATACCGCCTGGATTGTCTTGCCAAAATGATCGCCAAACTCATCATAATAACGCTGGTACACCAGCCGAATGAAACATGCCACTGATTCCGGGTTAAGAATATCGGCCAGTAGCGGCATCTCCTCAGGGACTTCCTTCTTGTCCGGACGCCGCGGTGGGTTCTCTTCCAGGAAATGGAGGCCGCGTATCAGCGAGTATCGCGGTCGAATAGCGCGGTCCACCACGGCAATCCGATGGCCGTTCTTCTTCCTCGATACAACCGCTACCAGATGTTGGTCATCAGACAATACCGGTTTGCCGTTACTCCCGATGCGAAATCCGCGCTTGGTGTCTCCCGGCTCAACCGTATCCAGATCGATGGCAAAAAGGCCACGCGTGCGGTACGCCGGGTTCTGCGCTACAACCTGGCCGCTTGACGAACCACTTGGATACATCCCTTCATCATAGAGCACCACCCACATATCTTTCTTTACCGCCTGCTCGATCGTAAACCGCATGAAATGAATCATTCGATCGCTCATCCACCCTATGCTGTGCGGCAGTCCCGCTCGCGGATGAATCACAAACCCGTACACTCCGTGGGCGCAGAAATCGTCCAACTGCCGAGCGATCTCATTCTCCGACAAGTCGTCGTTCCAGAACCAGAACGGTGCCTGTGAGAACTCCCGTGGAGGATTCGCCCAGTGTTCCAGGAAGTACTCTCGTTGTTCCCGAGTTGCGGTCTTCGCGGCCGAGCCACCCCCGCGGCTTAAGAACATCATCGGCGGCCCAGCACCTATGGCACTGATGAAACTGCGACGCGTTATCATTGGGTTCATAACTCAGTTCCCATACAACTCACAAACGTTTACCCGCAAAGAGACCAGTCCATCCCGTTCAACCATATCAGCCAGACGTGTGAGTTTCAAGCCAACCTTCTGGGTTTGCCAGGTACTTTCTTAGCGAGACAGGAGAACCGCCATGTGAGAATCGTATCACGCCGTCGAGAAAAGGGACAGGAGGAAATTGGCGCCGTTCTTGGTCCGGCATGGTCAGGGAGAAGGGAACTTACAGTCGAATGGAGGCAGCGCAACGTTATGCCGCGGCTGACCGCTTCCTCTGAAACACTACAGGTCCGATCTACGTCCACTACAGAACCTCCTTGAGCGAATCGAATATGCGTTATCGCCCAATACCACTGTAGCACGAAACTCACCTGGAGAAAAGTATCCACATAAGGCCAATGGCATTGAGGCAGGAATGCGCGGATAGGGAGGGCGAACGGACTCGTGAGCCGTTCTAGGTGTCATGCGTTGGTTTCGGCTCGCGGGTACGCGCGCCCGGCTGTGTTCACCCACATTGCCTTCGCGAAGGATGACGCGTTACCCTTCGCTTTCCCTCAGGATGACGGTCTGACTGTGGTTCATAACATCTGAAACGTCAGCGTGTGTTCAAAGGGTGTGTAGCCGGTTAAGTAAACGCTTGGGCCCGGCAGCTTGGTGTGGGCGCCTCGAACCTGGGGGTACGCGTGTTCGCACCGTCCGGGACCAAAGCGAATGAGATCGGACCCCATGCGATACTCGGCTAACCCGTCTTTCAGCAGAAATGCGTCGTCCACATGCGGTGCAGGAACGACGCCCGTCAGTTTGCCTCCCTCTCGAAGGTTAATCTCGAGGGCCAGCGGGACGTTATCGGTTCCATGGGCGCGGACGGTAATCTCGAAGCCTTGGTCCGTCTCGCGGATGTACCCCTCGTAGGCCAGGCGGCAGATTTCGGTCCTCTGGCGGAATGTCTTGAGGCGGGTCCATGCGCTGGGTTCGATGGGCAGTGATTTTGGGTCGGTGAGGGGTTGGTAGTAGCAGGCCTGCATCTTCTGCCGGAAGCGGTACCCGTCTTTCTCTCGCTTGAAGGTGGTGGGAACGAACTGCCCTTTGCCGAAGAAGGCCGTGGCGAATCGAACGGCATTGATAACGGCTTCACCGCGGCGCATGGCTATCCAGCGGCTGTTCTTCTCGTGCATGATGGTGACGCTGGTTTTGCCGCGCCGAATGCGGGTGATGCCGGAGAGGGGATAGACCTTCTCGTAGTCCTCCGGGATGGGCGTCGCCGCAGACAGGTCTTGTTGCAGCTCTGGGTACGCCATCAGCCTGGCTAACTGGATGCTCTCCGGTTCAAGCGGCTCGAGCATGGAAGCATACAGGCCGTTCCCATCTCGAATGGCCATGTAGCGGAGCGCAAACCAATAGCCCCGCATCGTTCGCCGAGTGTTCGAGTCCTGGCGATTGGAGATCTCCGTTACGATTTCGCCGTTGGAGTGCAGCAGGTATGCCATGGCATCCAGATTCTTCCGGACCGGGTCGAGGAGTTCGGGACGTTTCAATAGATGGGCCATGGTAACGAAGGCATTGTCGATGACGGCGTTGTAACTCCCCGTGCTGCGCTCGATGAACTGCCCTTCTGCGTCGATGTCGATACCTTCCGCCAGCCATTGATCAAGCCGTTTCAGGTACCGCCTGTCGGGAAACAGGTCGTGAATCTGCGCAAGCGCCGCGCATACCACCCAACGGTGGTTAGGCGTGTGAATGCCTCCCCTGGCCATTGCCCGGCCTGCCCGGCGAAGAAACCCTTTCATCTGGGACAGCAGGTCCTTGTGCCCACTCATCTGGGCAAGTTTCGCGGCTAAAGCGACGTTGTGGACCACAAAACCGGTATCAGGAGGTGAATTGAAGTTTGTGGTGATGAGGTCGATGTTCCCTTCATCGTTTTGGGATCGCACCAGGAAGCCGATCGCCAGTTTCATTCGTTCGTAGATATCGCTACTCGAATGAAATACGGACTGGGGATGGAAGAAGGCCGCGGCGCAATCTTGCAGTATCCGTGCCGCCGACCCGCAATGGTATAAACCCCACATGTCAGGGCTGACCCCGCACCATGGGCTCTGCGGGTCCGTGACCTGAGTATCGATGATATGTTTCAGCTTCTCGTCATGGTTTTGAACGATCGCCGGAACTATTCCAGTGTCGGCCCACGCGAGAAACGACGTGGATGCAACCGACGTTATCCCTAAAACCATGGCCTCACGACGGTTTATCTTCAGCGTCATCGCAGTTGCTCCTTGACCAGTATGTTGAGTTCTTTACCGTATAGACTTTCCCGCGACGAGTGCGGGCTGATTTCCGTTGATTCTAGTCCGCTTCACTGATGATGTCAACAGTGTGCGCTTCGGAACATTTGTGACAGATTGGAGCCGGTGTCATGGTGCAGATTAGGCCTCTTTCAACTGCCCGGGTTGAGAGTTTTGCGTTGTGCCAACGTCCGCCACACAAGCCTCCTTGTTTGTTGCTTCTAGCTTGAATGGCTGTGCAGGACTCAGAGCGACTGTCTGGCTGTGCTCGACGCCCTGCTCGCAATCAATGCCGCCCTGGGTATCGAGATATAGAGCGGCAACGCGAAGGCTCCAACTTTCACCCAAAGCGCCTCATCTTGTGGGCCAGAAGCCTATCCTGATCCGGATAATAGTGAGAGCATAACCTACCCAAAACGCCCCGATTTCCGGATACTTTTTGGGCTTGATGACCACTTACGAAATGCCTGCTCTCGCATTGAAGAATCATAATCGTCTAAGCGACAATAGGTTGTGACGCCAGGCCAATGCTTGACAGTCGCACATATGGAGGCATCCGAACCTAAATCGATAGTATTTCGGAGAAAGCCGATGTGACGTATCGCACTGTGCATACATGCATTATGCGATCCCCTTGCATTGTCTAGTTCTCTGTGATATGCTTCTTTATGAATTCTGAGGCACTTAATGAGCACTTACGTTTGAATGTCGTTTGTAGCTCTGTGAGGTGCCACAAATGAACGCGAAGATCACCTACCGACTTATCAAATCTCTAACGCCGAAGGAGAAGCCTTACGAGGTGACCGGTGCGGATGTGCCGGGCACGCGACTAACTGAAAGCTTGATCACTCGTCAGGCTTCCGATAACCGTGTTCGAAACGGCGGCTCGAACTTGTTCTGCTGCACTCGGTGAGACGCTAAAGGATCGATATCCCAGCCTGAGCAGTTCCGAAACCAGATTCGGGCGTGAAGCAATCTCTCCGCAGACAGTCACGTCCTCCGCACGTCCCATTTCCGTAGCTTTCCCGATTATAAACCGCAAGAGCCAAAGGAACGCGCCATTCTTGACATCATTATACTGGAGCACATCTTCATTGTCGCGGTCAGCAGCCATGAAGTATTGAAGGAGGTCATTAGTTCCTATGCTGACGAAATGCACCTCTGAGAGAATCTCTCGCACGGCAATGGCCGCTGCCGGAATCTCGACCATAGCACCCGACATGACGTTCTCGGAAAACAGCAAGCCTTGCGTGCGAAGTTCCTCTTTCGCGCTCTGAACGAGACGTCTCGTCTCTCTTATATCGTCCACCGTGGTGACCATAGGAAACAACATACCCACGACCCCACCTTCGGCAGCCCGAAGGATGGCGCGTATCTGCGTGCGGAGCTCCTCGGGGTTGCGCAAGAGGTGGCGACGTATACCTCGGACACCCAAGGCAGGATTTTGGCCTGTGCACCGGTGGAGAGACGTCCCCTGCTTGTCGCCACCAATGTCAAACGTGCGTATCACCACGCGCCTTCCCTCAGAGGCATTGATGACCTTACGGTAGATGCTGTATTGCTCTTCTTCATCCGGAAAACGGCCGCTCGTCAGCACAAAGAACTCAGTCCGGAATAAGCCGATCCCTTCGAGACCCTTCTGAAACGCCATGCCGACCTGATCCGGATTTTCTATGTTAGCTAGTAGTCGAACGCGGGTACCATCCCTTGTAACGCTTACCGTTGGAGGCGGCGCCGGTCCAGGAAGTTTCAGCTTCTTCTGGAGCACAATATACTTCTCGAGCACCGTCTCCCGCGGCCGGAAGACAACCAGGCCGTTCGTTGCATCGACGACCACCTGGTCACCATCAGATGCAGTCCCTCTAAGTCCATGGACATCACCTACAGCGGGAATCCCGAATCCTTTCAGGAGGATTGCCCCGTGGGCGGACAAAGCCCGGCTTTCGGTTGCAAAACCAGCTGCGCCGGAACGTTGCGCTCGCATGACGGCGGAAGGGTAGAGGTGGCCGCAAATCAGTACCGGCGATTCTCGAAGGCTCGGCACAGGGGCCCGGTGCGTTTCGCCTTTTCGAGACAGGGCCGCCAGGACACTGTCAACCATGTCCCGAACGTCTTCGGCTAGCGCTTGGAAGTACGGATCCCTCATTGCCTCGAATCGCCTAATCTGTTGTTCTCCCTGTTCCTCCAGGGCCCACTCAGCGTTCTTGTGGCCCGTCTCAATCAGCCTGCGGACACCGTCATGGAACTCCTCATCGGCGAGCATTGCCTTGTGCGCTCTGAGAATGACCCCGGCGTCATGGAACGTAACGCCGTGAACCGACTCCACGTGTTCGCGTAGCTGTTTGCCGACAGCCTCCACGGCACGGGTGTAGCGCTGCTGCTCGGCCAACACGTGATCGGGCTCTATTGCCTCCCTTACGACGAACATCTCGGGGTCCAGCACATGGGCACGCCCGATGCCAACGCCAGGGCAAATGGTCACGCCTTCTAAGGTGATCTCGCCACCGTTATCAGCATCTGTTGCTTTGACATCAGCCGCCATACGTACGCTCCTTCAATAGCCCAGGGCCATCGCAGCAGCCCCCACTACAAACCCCAGCAGCAGGTTTACCGCTTTGATGCGCAACGATTCCCGTCTTGAATGGGCCAGCATCGGCAACATCCCGTGGCCGTCCTGAACGATGGAGTTGGCCAAGAGAATGCTGAAGGGGGCGGCTCCCTGTGCGTAAAGAGTCACAAAGACCAAGTGAGGTCCGGATTCTGGGATCACGCCAATCAAGCACGCGATCACTAGAACGAACCACCTGCCTTCCCACATGACGTGCTCCAGGTGCAAACGCTCGGTGAGCACGTACATAGCGATCAGAGCAGCGAACGTCCACAAGAACACCCTGGGCATGTGCTCCTGAGCTACATGTCGCCAAAGATGTTCCTCGAGGAAATGATCGGGGACCGTGCTCACGATAAAAAGAGCAACCCCGCAAGTAAAAAGTAGCGTCACGCGTATCCAGTTCCACGCAGTAGGTCCTATTTGCCCGCCGACCAGAGCAACGAGAAACACGAACAACCCAGTGGCTAGGATTCCTCTGGCCGGGGTACACTCCTTCCACTGAAGGAGAATCTGATCCCGTGGAAAGCAATTGCACGCCGCTTCCTCGTGGAGTTGAAACGCGTCTGAACGCACCGACTGCTGAGTTCTGGATTCGCCCCAGATCGAGTCGGTCAAAGCGCCCGCGGCGAAACCTAAGACGCCCAGAAGGCCAAAAAGGAAAAGCGCCTCCCTCGGGATCATCACCAGCATGACAAAGGCCTCATCGCCGCTTGTTGCTACCATCGCCGCGACCACGGCACCGAGGCTCAGCGAGCCATGGGAATACATGGCCACTACGGCAAAAGCTCCCAGACAACCCGGGGTCGCGCCCAATAGCACCGCCAAGAGATACTGGCTCCCTCTGTGACCACGCAGTCGTTCTTCCCATGACCCTCGAGTTAAAACGTTGATATACTCAATTAGCAGCATCATCACAAAGACAAAGCTGGCAATCATCACTGCGTTCTTGAATACTTCAAACACGTCAACCATGACTCATGCCTCTTCCGTCCTTACTGTGATGGCACATCGCAATCGTAGCGGAACCAAGTCTGCGAGAGCAATTGAGGATACCACGCTCTGTCAAGCCACAGTGTCACTCAATCCAATAGGCGCTAGAAATGCAGAACGCACCCGAGACGGGGGCCATAAACCTCCATGCCAGGGTTGTGGCTGGCCAGACCGGCGTTTGACGCGTGCTCGAAGAACCCTTCGATTCGCAGCGAGACGCTAGGTTTGATGTGGTAATCCAGTCCCGCCCGGAGTTGATTGCTGAAGGTGAACTCCGAATACAACTCATCCGTTCTGCAGTTCGACCAAAGCAGGCCAACGCCGCCTTCCACAAACGGCACGATCTTTTCGTCCGAACCAAATTCATACCTCAGCAGCGGCATCAGCCGCAACTCGGCATTGACCGATTCGTCCTCGAGCAGTTGAACCGACGGCTCCAGAACGAACAGGAGTCGCCCGGCAAGCGGCCCGCCTTTCTCAACTTGGAGAAGTCTGCGGCTGCATCGCGGGGCGATACTGAGAACGTTGTAATCGCAGTCTCCTGTCTCGCGAGCATACTGCACTTGCACGGACCAATCCCATGTGCCTTTATCGGAAGCGTTTTCCGAGGAGGCGGATGCCTCCGATGAGGGACCGGTGCCCTTCCCGACTGCGCTGCTCGTCGAGAGTTCCGCAGCGTGAAGCGGCGAGACCGCCGTCCCCAAGAAGCACACGACTAACGCGATGCTGAGTAAGATAATCTGGTATCGCAACATCTCGTGCCCTCCAAGAACTCCACCAAGAAACCAACCTCGATACCGCCCGTTGATGCCTGCACCAGACGAAAATGACCGCACACTGCATCGTCTGGGAAATGCCGACTTACATGTCACACGACCAGAATGTCCTTCCGGCCCACCACTAAGCCAAAACCCGCTGCCATGTCTCAGGCCCGACTTTGATCTGCAACAATTGCTGGCTCCGCGTGCAAAGTGACGCTGTTTGTCACCCGTCACGACTGCCGCCGAGGCTGTGCGCTGGCATCCAGGTCTGGCGCGCCGCCGGTAATCCGGTCCACCCGCCATATGCATGTGCTATCACCCTTCGGGATGAGCTTCTCAAGACGATACCCGAATTCCTGATTGAGTCCTTCCACAAAGCCCTCCATCCACCAAGCGTAGAATCTGCAACTTAATGGGCGCAGCATTGACCACGGACACTCTGTTACTTCCCGCACAAAGCGATCTGGGGTTTGTTCGATAATGCGTCCACGAATGTCGAACAGCTCCTCTATCCGCATGATGTTGCGGCCAATGGCTGAGGCATCTGCCGCTTGCTGTTCCGCTGCTTCCCGGCCCGCAGCGCGGACCGATCGGTATAGCAAATCGCGAACGCCATCCGGCCCGAACCCAGCCAGGAGTTTTTCCATGATACCATCGTGCATCCTACCCCAAACATCGACGATATCCCTGGCAGTTCGCTATCGAGATGCTGCTTTAATATCGAGTACAGGTGATCCTTCCTTGGCATCAAGACCCTTCACCGTCACGCGGACTCCCTCAATAGCTACCACTTCCACGCGGGACACCCCTATTGGATTGGGTCTCATAGGGCTTCGAAGGGAGAATACGCCCTGTCGAGGCTTGTTTCTGTTGCCTTGCGGATGAACTTGAAGCACTTGCCTGTGTCTGCCGCTAAGCTCATGCATCCAGTAAAGAACGTCCACAAAACCCCCGGGTCGAAGGCTATTCAAACCGTCTAGCAAGTCCTCGCTGAGGTAGATAATGGATTTGCCTCCCGAGACTTTCCGCACAGTGCCGATCGGCTTGATGTCTACTTCGGGGCTCACACACATGGTCCTAACCCTGACCCATCTTGCGAATACCGTTCAACGTCCCGTTGAGTCGCTGTTCTCCTCCATCTCGTCATGACAGCAGGCACGTCCCGGTCGGCCACGGGGACGACTCCGTATTTCTGCTGTCTGCCGTAATGAACCCCGCGACCTACTCAAGGGCCGCCGAGGACTATCACCCTTCGCCTGACTGACAAGACCTAGAAGTACATGTTCTCCGCGACCACGTACTGGAATTCTTGACCCTCCACTTCATTTGGTTTTGTGTGTTCTATTAAGCCGACCAACTGTTCGGCGTCGCGTCTTTTCTGCTGTGAGATCAACATCTCTCTGGCACCTGCCAAAGCGCCGTTTCCAAATCTGACAAACTTGCTCTTGTCGGCCTGCGGCAGCAAGCCTATAACCATCGCGTTGTCAACGTTCATGTAGTTCGCGAACGCTCCTGCCAAGTATATTCTCGACACGTGATCGAGCGTGGTACCGTAGTAACGTATCAAGAGGTCCTGGTCCGTACGCAAACCGGCTTTGGCTACAATCAACTGATTGATATCGTCCTGAGAGATACTTAGAGATCCTGTTATGCGGTAGTCTCGGGCAATCCTTGCTTTCTCGTTCATGATCTTGCTCTTCAGGAGTTCGGCTAGCAGGTCTATCACGCCTGACCCGCACACACCCAACGGAGCCTTATCACCGAGAGTCTTGTACTTTGCTTGACCATCCTCAATCTTGACCTCAGTTATTGCGCCTTCGATAGCGCCGACACCACATCTGATCTGATACCCTTCATATGCGCCACCTGCCGCGCACGAAGCGGTCATGATCCTATCTTTATTCCCGATCACGACCTCCCCGTTGGTTCCCACATCGATGATCATCTCTATCTCGTCACTCTGATAGAGCCCCGTTGCTATGATGTCCGCGAGGCAATCCGCGCCAGCATGCCCCCCAATGAAAGGAGCGCCGTATGCCATACCTAACGGGTGAGTTGCTAGCCCAAGTCCAGAAGCTCTTCGCGTAAGCGCCGTTTTGCTGGAGGGCTCAAACGGAATCACGCCCAAATCGCGAATATTCTGACCAAAAAGAATACTCCTCATGGTGCTGTTGCCCACAGCCACCACGTCATAGATGCTGTTCGTAGTGGACCCAGGGGCTGCCCCGAGCCGTTCTTCCAACTCACGTAGACTCTGATTCACGCCTCCCGTAACCGCTCGCTGTAATTCTCTCAGACCACCTTCATGTCCGCTTGCATATCCGATTCTGGAAATGACGTCATTACCATACGCAATCTGCGGGTTCTTGCCCGCAATTGGATTCCCAACGTTCTTGCCTGTCTCCAAATCAACAACCTGCATGGCCAAGGTTGTTGTGCCCACGTCTACGGCCAATCCGAACATGCTTCCTTCATAGGGTCCTAAATCCTCTCCGGTATGATATAACACCCGGTCGTCTCTTCTTTTCACGCAGGGATTCAGGGCAGTGTGCGTCTCTGCACACTCGGTCAGAATGGTGTACCTGCCAAAGTCCGGGATAAATACGAGGATTCGTTCCGCATCCTTAGCCACTTTGGCTTGGCAGGCCAATCTCCGATTGGCTTTCAGTTGCCCGTCCTCCAAAAAGCGGCTCTCGACGTCCGTCGCGGGGGTTAGGTACTCCGCACCCGTTTCAATCCTTACAACATCTTTCCCGCACGTGCCCTGTCCACCGCATTCGGAGTCGATTTCTACCCCTCCGATTCGTCTGACATGCTGCAAGATGGTCTCACCCACGACGAGCTCAATTCCATCTCTGCCTCTCGCATATTGAGGAAAGAACATTTTCGCCATTTCTCTAACATCCTCCTACCAGTTGCACTGCGCTTTTTCGCCCAACCACCGCTGTCCATCCGTTTTCAAGACACGTCATGGCCACTTTCGCCGTTGTCAATCCACCATAGCTCACCGTACTCTCGAACAGTGCCGGATTCCCGATCGGAGCTCGCCTCAACTTCCACTACCGTTGCCCATATCTCATCCCAGTCAACATGAGACAAGTCTACACCCCTCCAATCTTGCTCTTGCGCACATTGCTTCATGCTCATCACCTTGCCAGCTAATCCTTTTCCGCCTTCCACGAGCCTACCGCAGGCCCAAGGTACAGCACACTCCATCTGCGCAGTACCAACGGGAAAAGGCCCCGAGGCTCGAATGTTACATTAGTGTCCCGCTCAGACATCAGTGCCTCCCGTGGCGGGCGAATTCTCCGCGGGACAGGCGTTCGAGACTTTAAGCACGACGACAGCCTCATGTTGTTCCGCCACCCTTGCAAAGGCGTTCGATATGCCGCAGAATACCTCCGAGAGTTCACCTGTAACCCGCGTGCTCATCACTCCCGTGTCGGTCTCCAAAGAACTTTCCTTTAGACCGCTGACGAAACTCTCAACTGCCGGTCCGACTGCCTCGGTCCGCAAAGGATAGAGGCTTATTTCCGCCTGAACGTTCATGTTAGCACCTCCGCGACGATGAATGCACCTGACAAGCTTCCGCCTTTCCCTTGCAGGCGCTGCTTGACCTGCCCGCACCGCCGAATGCTTGGAGCGCTCGGCGTCGCTACCGATGCCAACATGCGAACGTGGCCGAAGGGATCCAGCAGGTGGCGCAGCTCGTTGGGCGCGAACAATCGGCCCGAAGCGTAAGGCTGTCTCCCCTCGGCGAGTCGTCGTCGATTGAGCGGGGCGAGCCTGTTCAGTGTGCCGACCAAAACACAGCTTCCCGACTTGACGCAACGAAACATCTCTTTCAGTGCAGAAGAGACGTTCGAAACGAACTCCAACGTTGCCATTGCTGTCACTGCATCAAATGTCCTATCCTTGAACGGCAGACTGCACGCATCACCCATCGCGAAGATGCCGTGGGATCTTGATTTCTTCGCCACAAGAATCATCTCCTCGGCAATATCAATGCCGACGACGGTGTACTCAAGCGATGAGAAGAAGCGGCTCCAGTGCCCCGTGCCGCAGCCGATGTCTAGCAGTCGCTCGCCTGGTCGCCCACGACCGAGCAATCGACGTACATCTGCCTTCTGGACGCGGTCATGAACCTGCCCTACGGGCGTCTCATACCATGCGTCATACTCTTCGGCTGATACACCAAAGTCAAACGGCCGGTTCGATGTCTTAGCCATATCTGCATCGTCTACCCGCTGGCGGGTTCAACCTATTCTCACAGTCTTTGTTTTCCCAGTGCCCCGATCTGACGAACGCCGCCAAAATTCTCCAACGGCAGATCACCATCTCTCGAAACCTTACACAGTTCGGTCCACAAACGCTGCACGCTCAAGAGGTCGATAGGAACGCTCAAGCAACCGCGGGCCGGAACCCTCGAGCCCAGGTCACCTGCTCGTGCTCAATCAGACGGACTCGGACATCTATGAATCCTGCCAGCCGCAAAAGAGATTTTACCTCCTGGGGCCGGTAGTAATCCTCGTCCCAGAGCTGTTGAGCGAGTGACCCGCGCGGGAAGTCAACAATGAGCACCTCACCGCCAGGCCGAAGCACGCGGCATGCCTCTCCCAGGATGGTTCCAGCCTTCTCCATCTCGTGCAGCGCCCAGACCATTACTACCGCATCCATAGAACCGTCAGTGGCGAACTCCAGGTCCGATGCATCCCGGCGAATACAGTGGAAGCGTATGCCCTGACGCGTCCGACCCCGACGATCCGGGAAGCTGTCTGAGGAGATATCCACCCCCGTGACTTCCTGACCGTACGCGTCAACCAAGTACCGGACCAATTCGCACGAACCACAGCCCAGGTCCAGCACGTACCTCGCCAGTCGCAACTCACGACCGATCCGTCTGTGTAGTGACGGCTTGATCTTGTCGTAGAAGTTCTCCGGTAGGTGCTGTCTGGCCATATGTCCCCTGGTGATCTCTAATCTTTCTGTCACGAAAGCGGGCAACTTCTCCTCGGGAAGCTCGAATCGATCGAAAAAGGCTCGCCCGATTTGGCCGTAAAGGTCGCGACCATCTTCTCCGCAGTCTTCGAACTCGTCGGCCGCTGCATACTGTCGCCTCCCGTCATCGTTGGGCTGCAAGCGATAGCCATGCGTTGAGCGCCATAAACACGGCCGCCCCAAGCGTTGTGTAAGCGAATATCCTCTTGAGTTTCTCCGGTCTTGTCCTCAGAGAGAGGGCACCGCCTAGAAACCCTCCGAGAACCGCTGCGATGCTCATCGGAATCGCCCATAGCGCATTGAAATCCCCTGCGGCCGTATGCCCTAGCAATCCCATAAAGGCCGTCGCGTCAACCATAGCGCTTGAAGCATAAGCATGCCGCACGCCACCAGAACTGGGGCGTAAAAGTTCCCACCACCCCGGCCGGTCATTGCCATCAAGGTCGCGATGATCGACGTGGCGGCAAATGCTATCATCAACTCCCACATAACTTCGTCCACCCAATCCCATCATCATTACACGAGCCGTTACTTATCCGAAGGCCATAAAACCCGCCTCTAGGGTAGGCTCAGTGCATCGTTCGGACATTCATCCGCGCAGGCCCCGCACTCGACACATTCGGCTTCGTCGACCACTGCGACATCATTCTCCACGGTAATTGCTTCAACTGGACATACGTCAACACACGTGCCGCATCCCGTGCACTTCTCGACATCAACTGTCACTGCCAAGGCCTTATCCTCCTTCTCACAGTTGGCTCATTCAACTCTCAATGCACTGCACTGTTTGCACTGCTATCCGTACCGTACTTTCCTTTGGTCGCGTTATGACTTATCCCCACCTCTCTCCAGCCTTTCCATGGTCATCTCCGCGACCTGCTGCTCCGTCTTGAAGTGCCGGATCATGCGTGCCACCAGTCCCTGTTTCTCCGTATCGCTCTTGAAATGCTCCATGAGCTCCATCACCCACTGGATGTTCGCTTCGACTCGCTGCGGGATACGCTCGCTGTCGTGACGCACAGCTTCTTCCGGGCAAACCTCGTGGCAGTGGCCACAGCGGATGCACTTGTTATCGTCGATGGCTGCAGTGTCGCTGTCTTTGAGCGATATCGCATCTACAGGACACTCTTCAATACAGATGCCGCATCCAACGCACATCTCTTCATTTACCCATGGCATAGTTTCTATCTCCTTTCGTACCGACTCCCACTCGACGGACTGAGCGCCGCAGCATGCAAGAGCCATTCAAATTCAACACCTTCTCACGGCGTGCCAACGTTCATCTGTTTATCACCAGGGGGCTCCACGCCGTACCAGGCGGATATGGATTTGCCGCTAAAGGCAACGTCCACGCGGGTCCCTTTCAGAGTGAGACTACGCGGACTTCCCGACCGCGACCAGTTCTTCGGCTGCTGAATACGCCGCATAAGGTCGAGTTTCCCCAGTTCCTTCAACCTTCTCGTCCTCGGGCGCGCGCAACAAACATGTGCATCACATCCGGCAGATACATTCTCGTTTATCCATAACATGTCAGCGTTACGCTTTTTCCTGTCGCCGACCAATCCGCTTGATGTCCGGCAGGTTTCCGTTCGTCACAGCACAGATATGGGTGCAACTTTCCAGGTCAACATCCTTATCGAGGGCTTCCACGGAAACAGGGACTACTTGAAAGCCCAATACATGCAAGTATTCCACAATATCGTGGACGGACTGACCCAGTCGCGAAAGATAGTCATGGTGAATCTCGCAGAATACTTGGGGGCCGTTGTGCTGCAACGTCTTCTCCGCCCCTCGAAACACAAGCAGCTCGGCACCCTCACAATCCATGTTAATCAGATCAACTCGTTCGAGGGCCTGTTCCGCCATGAAGTTGTCCAGAGAAGTGGTCCCCACAATGATTTCCTCGGCGTCGTCCGTCTCAACGATCCCGCTTCCTTCGCCGTGCTTGTAGTAGCTGGTTTCGCTCTCTTTGTCGGTAACGGCGAGCTGATGTGCCCTGACATTGTCCACTTCATTCAATCGCAGATTTTCTATGAGGGCTGCGTAGTACTCAGGAACGGGCTCGAAAGCGTGGACCTGACCTTCCGGACCAACGCTTTTCGCCAGAGCCACGGTCGTGACGCCCTTGTTGGCCCCCAACTCCAACACCACCATACCCGGTTCAGCCATGGCCTCCAGTATGGTTACTTCACCATGATGATGCGCATTCTGCTTAAGCTGGGTCTGGAATGACGGCGAGTCATAAACAAAGGGCTCGAGCCCGGGTTGGCTCCTTTCGCGCTTGCGAAAGCCGTACAGACGGCCTTGCTGCAGGTGGCCGTCATGGATGAGTTGGTGGTACATTTCCTTCTCCAGGCGGAATCCCACGCTCTCGATTTCCTGGTTGAGGTCATCTTCTGAAGCGATGTCCGTGTGGGTGACAAGGTGCGGGCTGAAAACAGAGAGCAGGCCGTCCCACTTCATGACCCTATACATTTCCTCGAGCAAGGATCTTCTATCCGTGGCTGTACTTCTTCTGGTAGTTTGCCCTCGGTTTTCCTCCCATCCAATTAGATGCAGAACATCATGGAGAAGAACTAGGTCGACAGACTCGTCTTCCAGCGGGATCCGGACTCCCCCGTGCGTGTTGATGGTATCGATGTGGGCAAATCCCTGGGCGTCGGCCAAGCGTCGCAATGTCTCCAAAGCTTCCGCGCTCTTCTCGATAGCGTAGACTTTGCCCTGTTTGCCCACTATCTTGGCCGCGGGAAGAGTGTAACTGCCGTTCGCGCATCCGAAATCCAGAACTCTCTGACCCGGCCTTACGCCTATCGCTGCGAGGCAATCATCCGCGTGCTCTTTCAGCCACATGTCCAAGTCGGTTTCCATGGTTCCATTGTCTTCTGCAATTTTGTTTCGTACGAATCGGTTAATCCCAGGAAGCTGTTGTTCCTCCCGGTTCACCGAGTTGTCGTCCCAAGAGTCCCTTCTGATTGCGGGGTCTTGGCCAAACGGACATGTTCCAAATCCTCTAGCCATCATCCTTCTCTTTTGCCCTGCTCGACTATTCTCAGATGCTCGTCTGCGAAAGCCGGCGTGTTCTCGTGGGGCACGTGCTGTTCCTTCGTTCAGCGCACGCCCTTAACCTTCTTCATGCCTGGAGCGAACTAACGCATAGCCCACAGGCAACAACAGCAGCGTCAGCAGCAGCGAGTACAGCAGGCCGCCTATCACGCCGATGGCCATCGTCACGAGCATGCCGCCGCCCTCGCCGAGGTTCAGCGCCAGCGGTACCAGCCCGAGCACCGTGGTCAACTGGGTCATCAAGATCGGGCGAACACGGATCGGGGCCGCTTTGCGGATGGCCTCCAGCGGAGACATCCCGGCCTGGCGGTACTCCTCGGCCAAGGTCAACAGCACCACGCCCTGCGACGTGATGCCGCCCATCATGACGAGGATGCCGATCTGGACGGTCACGCCAACCGGCGCGCCGGCGACAGACAGCGCCAGGAGCGCCCCCGTCAGCGCCAACGGGACGTTCAGCATGATCAGCAGGGGCAGCACGAAGGATTCGTACTGGATGGCCAATATCACGTAGGCGAACAACGCGGCGAAGCCGATGATCAGCCCCATGACGCGCCGGCTTTCCGCCATGAACCGGGCCTCGCTGCCCATGGAGATCTCGACGCCCGGCGGCGGCTCCAGATCAATGGCAGCCTGCTCAGCCCGGGCAAGGGCCTCGCCAACGCTGACACCGACCGGGTCGGCGCGAACGATCACCCGCATGACCTGGTCCTCGCGGGAGATCTCGACGGGGCCGACGGCCCGGCGGACCTCGGCGATGTCCCGCAGATAGATCGGCTCGCCGTTGCGGGTCTCCACGATCAGGTTCTCCAGATGCGTCTTGCTGGTGAGCGCGACCTCCGGCACCATGACGCGAATGGGGTAGTACTCGGTCCCCTCGCGGTACTGGGTTCCCACGAGGCCCTGCACCAGGGTCCGCAGCGTGGTGGCGACCTGGTTGACGGAAATCCCCATCGCCGACGCGCGGGCGCGGTCCACATACACGCGGTACTCCGGCTTGGTCATGTCCATCGAGATATTCACGCCTGAGAGTCCCGGCGTCTTGGTGAGCCGGGCCGCCAACTTCTCGGAGAATTCGTAGAGCAAGAGGGTATCGGTTCCATTGATGTTGACCTCCACATCCTGCTCGCCGACCTTGCGCAGGCCCTTGATCTTCCTGGGCTTCACGGGCAGTTTGGCACCGGGTTCCTGGGCCTGTATCTTGGCGACCCAGGGCCTGATCTTCTTAATGAACTGGGCCGTGGTGATGTCTCGCCGGCTTCGCGGGACGAGTTGGATGTTCAGGTTGCCCTCGTTGCCGACCTCGAGGGTGTAAAGCCCAAAGACCCTGCCGCCGGAGAGCCGGAACGTACTCTCGATCTCGGGTAGTCCTTCGAGCCCGTTCTCAACCCGCGTGAGAATGCGGTCTACCTCGCCCACGGAGGTGCCGCTGGGCATCTTGAGTTTCACCATCACGCGGCCGTCGTCCAACTTCGGTAGAAACTGCGTGCCCGATTGGGCGGCCAGCCAGATGCCCGCGGCGAACACCGCCACCGCCAGAGCCACCACGAGCCACTTTACCCGCAGGCAGCCACGAAGAAGCCGGTCGTAGCCTCGGAGGCCGAGTGCGATGACCCTGTCGAATCCCTTGGCGACGCGGGAGGTTTGCCCGACCGCCTCGTGGCGCAGGAGCCTATCGGTCAGCAACGGCGTGAGGGTTAGCGCTACCAACAGCGAGATCAGCACAACCCCGCCCACCACAAACACGAGTTCGCTGAGCAGGATGGCCACCATGCCCGGCA
>CAZGCA010000091.1:0-25582 GCA_964524145.1 uncultured bacterium
TTCATGCAGCAATTGTACATCAATAACTCCCGCATGTCAACCTTAATATGCTCTAAGGACCTGACAGCACTATCCCAAAACATTCGTGGAGGCTAGTTCTAATGTATACGACTCGCTCTCCTCGCTACCGTCCCCATGTCGTTCCCATTCAAACGAATCCATCCTGATGATCCCGACGTCGCGGTCGAACCAAAGAGTAGTGTCATAGTAGCGTTGACAGCCCCCAGAGTCTGAGGACTCGGAGTGAACGAAAACCACAACGCACTCGAAAGTGCCTGCGGGAACGGTGATCGTCTCCTCATGGAGGAACGTTACGTAACCATCCTTATGGCCAGCCCAAGCGTTCGATGAATTCCGCTTATCCCACCCGCGATGCAGACCATGGCCATAGTGACGGTTCTCGTCAGTTTCGTCGATCCAAACCGGAAGAGCCTCCCATGGATCGCTATCTCTGACGACTTCCTTGCCGTTATCGTCTTCCCAACCTGCTTCCATGACGTATTCAGATGTAAGGTACCAGTAACGCCTGTTCCAGCGACCATCCGACCTTGACTCCCAAACTGCAGCATACAGCCCTTCTACCGTGTCGGTGCCGACCACTTCCACATCACGCGTTTCCCATTCATCCACTGGCTGACCGTTAACCTCAACGGTATGTTTTTGGTACTCCCACCAATTACCGATCTCAAGGAAGCTCTCGCCAATGAGCAGATGCCTCTTCTTGCCCTGGGTTCCAAACGATACTCTTATAGTCTCACAATCGTTGGGGTCATTGGCGTTTGTGAAAGTAACCTGGGCATTGTAGTTGTGGGGCGGACTGAAGCTCGAGACGCTGATGGTCGCATTGTGGCTGTTACCCGTATGCTGCGTAGGATTGACAGCCACACGTACGAAGTTCGAACTGGCCGTCCAGCTCAGCACAAGCCCACCGTCAGCGGCGTTCCAAACATGGACGTTTACGACTGGGCGTTCATCCCACAGGCTGACAACGTTCGTGTCAACTTTGAGGTCTGCACAGCCTGCGAGAACTACGGGGCCAAGGAACAGACAGCAGATCTGCAAGGTACGCGTATTCGGAATTCCCATGAGTTTTCCCCTCCATCCGCTTACAACACTTACTCTAACCCGTTCCTGGCATCAGCGTACAGAATCCGCCCAGCATTGTCAACAGCTAGCCGAGACTCGGACGATTCTGCTCCGCTCCCATCGCCCAACTTCACCCACAGCAGCGCCTCACAGTGCGTACCCGAAGCCTATCCTAACCCGGATAATAGTGAGAGCATAACCCGCCAGAAAAGGCCTGTTTTCGACCTACTTTTGGCACTTAGGGTGCACTTACGAAATGGCCGCTGTGTTGCTGTGAATCTGTAATTGCCGGTTCACCAGTAGGTTGCGCGTCTCCTCTAATTGGCAACACGCGCACATACGGCACGACTGTGCTCCGAGAAGACCGTATTGAAACGTTCGACATTCGCGCGATTCGCAATCCTTGTTGATATTGTCAGTAACGGTAGTGACAGTATGCCTCCCATTGGTCTCATCGAAATGGACTCAATGCCAGTCGTCCGTGGGATCGCCTTTGGGCGCACGCAACTGCAACAGGGCATCAACGTACGACGCGGGATCAATTCGGGATCACTTGAGAGGAAAAGCCTGATGACTCGTGATGACTCATGATAACTCACGAGAACCTGCAACCCCAAGCGCAGAGAAGACCTTGCGTCGTATTTCTTTTTGTAGCAAAGGCTTAGAAAGCTGCTCTGCTTCGGGTTCGATTCCCGCCGCCTCCACCATCTTATCACCTTTAACATTAGGACAGAACCCGTCGAATTCCGGACAGCTTGAGCCACAACGCATTCAGTAACAAGAGCTTACGAAGAAAGCCCGCCCAAGTCACCGAACAGTTATCCCCAACCTGTGCCCAACGTGCTGACGGGTAACAAGACTCCATCTTGCGGGACGCAATAGGTGGCAAGGTGAACACAGCCAAATCATCTCTGGAGGACAAGGTGGCCTTGTTGACAGGAGGCAGTCGGGATATCGCCCGTGCGAGTGCCGAGGCTGGGGTGTAGTACAGAAAGAACAGCGTTCCGTTCACGTCCACAAGGTTTTCCGGGCACTCAAGAGATTACTCGTGTAGGTCTTCACTATCATCCTGCCTTCCGCAGCACCGTTTTTTCCCACAGTTAAACGCCGTGCACTCCGACGGGCTCTAACTGCCCGGCATTTGATCGATGTCGAGCACCAGTTCGGCTACCATCACGGCCGTCTACGTTGCGGCTTTGATCTCCAGACTCCTCTCTGTTCTTCGTGATGTGACTGCGCTGATTTCGCCACACGGGTGGGGCTCAGCCCTACCGAGGGGTTAGTGTAACCTCAGTCCCACGGATCGATAACTGAGCCGAGGCAGGTAATTCCGCGATCGGGACCGGTTCACGTGCGCCGGCTCAGAAGGTAACCCACTGTATTGACAACTGCTGTGTTGAGTGCGAGTATAATACACCAGTTTCCCGCTCGGCAGCGTGCTTCGGCGCAGCATTTGGCGTGTGTCAAGAGAAGAGGTGGCAGAGATGGCACTGAAGAAAGGCGACGAATACATTGATTCTATTAAGTCACTGGGACTTGAGGCCCACATTATGGGCGAAACGCGGGTCGATCTCCCTGAGCACCCCTTGGTTGAGCCGTCGATTCGTGCAGTCGCGGCGACGTACGACTGTGCGCACGACCCGGAAACTCAATCTCTATTCCGCGTACGGTCGTCCCTGACCGGGGAAGAGATCAACCGGTTCACGCACCTGCACCAGAGCACCGAAGACCTGATGAACAAGGTAAGAACGCAGCGTCATTGCGGGCAAGTCACTTGCTGTTGTTTTCAGCGTTGTGTCGGGTGGGACGCGGCTAATGCGGTGTTCAGCGTGACGTACGAATGCGATGAGAAACATGGCACGGATTACCACCAGCGGTTTCGCGAGTACTGGTCGAGAATACAGACCAATGACCTGGTGGTGGACGGCGCCATGACGGACCCCAAAGGCGACCGAAGTAAACGGCCGAAGGAGCAAAGCGACCCGGACCTTTTCCTGCGGGTGGTCGAACGGCAGCAGGACGGTGTAGTGGTGCGAGGAGCCAAGTTCCACCAGACCGGCATGCTAAACTCGCATGAGATTGTCGTCATGCCGACGCTGAGTATGAAGGCCGGGGAGGAGGACTGGGCCATCTGTTTCGCCGTGCCTACGAATGCCGAAGGTATCCGCTACATCTACGGCCGGCAGGCCAGCGATACCCGGAAACTCGAAGCGTCGAGGTTGGATGTCGGCAACCCGACGTTCGGCGGGCAAGAAGTCATGACGGTCTTCGATAAAGTGTTCGTCCCGAACGAACACATCTTCTTGAACGGCGAGGTGGACTTCTCCGGGCATCTGGTGAACCGTTTTGCCGCGTACCACCGGCAGAGTTACGGCGGTTGCAAGGTTGGAGTGGGCGACGTGCTGATTGGTGCGACTGCGCTCATCGCTCGCATGAATGGCGTTGAGAAAGCATCTCACATTCGGGACAAGGTTGTCGAGATGATCCATCTCAACGAGACCATCTTCTCGGCGGGTATTGCCTGCTCGGCACTCGGTCACCAGACTGCTGCCGGCAACTACGAGATAGACATGCTTCTCGCGAACGTTTGCAAGCTTAATGTAACACGGTTCCCGTACGAGTTGGCCCGGTTAGCGACCGATATTGGAGGCGGGCTGCTCGGAACCTTACCGTCGGCGAAGGATCTCGATGATCCCGTTGCAGGTCCCTGCATCAAGAAATACTTGGCCGCAGCTGAGGGTATCGATGTGATGGACCGCGTCAAGGTGCTGCGGTTGATCGAGAATCTGACAAGTGGCGCAGGCGCCGTGGCGTACCTCATAGAGTCCATGCACGGCGCAGGCCCGCCCATGGCTCAACGTATCATGATCAGCCGACAGGCCGACCTCGAAGGGAAGATCAACCTCGCCAAACGGCTGTTGGGAATCGACTAGCCTCCTTTCGGGATGCAAGACCGAGGATGAACGTGCCTTCGCGAAGATCCGTCCGCGGTTCTTACGCATTCCCACGGAGGACCATGGGAACGAGAACAAACGGACACTCTCTGCCCAGGAAGGTTTTCCCCCGTATACCGTCTACTGTCTACCGTCTACTCAGGAATGCTTTCGGCAGCGAGCACGTCGAGCCTGACGGCACGTATCTTCCTGTAGACGTCGAGCGGCGAGCGGCGAACGCCGTCCACAGTCAGCAGGTCGTGCTCGATGGAGATCCCGAAATACCGTTCGTTGGCTTCGAGGTACGGGAGAATGAGCTGCCAGTCGTCGTGGGTCATCTGGGTGAGTTCGCCACCGTTGAGTTGTTCGGGCACAATTCTTTTGTGAGGATCGCGTGCGAAGATGGCCCCGCCGGACGCCAGCGAGAAGAGGTTGGAACCCGGGTAAGGAGTCTGTTGGTCCCGGATGCGTCCGTGGTCGTCGAACTCGATGCCGTTGAGCACCACAAACCCGCCGCCGGCGTGCGGGTCGCCTGCCATAAACGCTTCGGCAAGGTAATCGAGGCATGTACCGTTGATGACTACCCGGGGCCTGCCGACGGCATTGATAAGCGGCCGGCCCGCTGCGTTGCCCATGACGTACACCTCGCCGCCTTTGGCCCCGTACATGAACGTTTGGCCGACGTCGCCGTAGACGACCAACCGCCCATCCTTCATAATCTGGGCCAGCTGGTCCTGGCCGTTTCCGTGAAAGTGGATCTCCATCCCGTCGACCCCAGACGCACCGTAGTCGCCCGAGCTGCCGTAGATATCTATGCGCACACCGTTGGTCTCCGGTCCGAACCCGCACCCCGTGAACCGCTGACCCTTAAGACCGTAGACGATGAACCGCTTCCACCCTAGTTGATGGGCTTCGACAAGAAGCCGGCTGTGAGCGTCCTCGCCTTCGGGAGGAAACTCGCGAGCGAGCACGACCAGGACAGATTCGTTCTCTTGTGGAGGGCGGATCTCGAGTCGGGTTTCCCAGTCGACCCGCTTGAAACGACCGTCACGCCCGCTCGTGATGGAAGGAACAGAGTCCAGAACGTGGCTGATACCGTCGCGGACTATCTGAAGGACAACGCTTGGTTTCATGTTAGCGTAGTCGTAGCGGCGGTCGTTTAGAAGCGTGAGCAGTTCGAGCGCATGGTCAAACCTATTCTCATCGGCACAAGCGATCCGGCAGATCTCGTCGATCAACCAGCGAAGTCGGTCAAGGTTCCACGAACCGAGCGCAGTAGAGATGCGCGTGAAAAGCTCATCGGTTCGGCCTGCGTCCAACACGCCATCGATCTCCCGGACGAGCCCGGCCGATTCCGCCGAGGGCTTGGGTTCGCTGCGGCGCAGGGTGTATTCGCCCGCTGGTGTGGTAATAGCCCGACCGAACTTGTCGGCGCACGATAGAACGGAGGTGCCGTTGTCGCGGCGCACAGTGAACGAGAAGGCGCCGCCGTCGGTATGGCTGCCGCCACGCGCGTTCCAGTACCGGTCGGCGATTGGCCGGAAACGGTTGTCTTCTTCCGATAGGGAATGAAGCGTGGCGTCGATCGCCTGTTTCTCGGAGGCGATCAGCCCGATACTCGCGTCACCGTCCTGCAGCGCGAAGACCTGGGGGCGTAGCATTGAAGCGTCCGTGATGCCCAGGAGTTGAAACCGTTCGTGGTCGGGGTCGCTCCGGGCGATGATGAAAGACCACGGACCGTCGGGCGAACCGTGCATATGGACAGCCTGAATGGCCCTGTAAATGCGCTGTTTCTCCTGCGGCAAGCTATCGAAATCGAGTTCGGTAGTAGGAGCCATCGCCTCGATAACGTACTCGAGAGGATACTTGTATACGCGGCTCCAGAGGTCGAAGAGCAGCGCCGCGACTTCCGTGTCGGTAAGGAACTGAGACTCGATATTATGCTGGCGCAAGTACTCGCATACACCGAAATAGTTGGCGAAGTCGCCGTTATGCACGAGTCCCTCGTTCATTCCAATGAACGGGTGTGAGCCGGCAGGATGCCATACGCGGCCCCTGGTCGGGTAGCGTTGGTGCGCGATCCAGACCTGGGCCTCTAGGTTCTCGAGCCCGTAATACTGCACGACCTGCTCGGCGTATCCAACAATCTTGAAGAGGGCCAGGTTGCGCGCGTGCGAGAGCACAAAGGCGCGCTTCTCTCCGAGCGAGGCATAGTAACGTTGATTCAGCCGGAAGCTGTTCTGATAGATGCACTCGTCCTCAACGTCCCGGTTCGGCCCGCCGGACAGTCCGTTGTCTTCGGCAAACTTCGAGAGCACGTCGTCTTTGACCCGAACGAAGTAGCGGACTACGTCCGGCGGTTTGACTTCGAGCCCCAAATCACGGTAGTCGGCTACCGGTTCGAGCAAGACCTTGTGATCCACTTTCAGGTACGGCGCTATGCAGGTCTGCTCGACCTCGGCTTCCGCTTTGGGGTCCAGGAGCGCAATCTGAAGCAGATAATCGTCGCGTAGTATGTCGCTGGTCACGCCCATCTGTTCCGGCACAAGGCAAGCCGCGGCGATCCCGCCGCCTTTGCCGTTCCCGCGGTTGTGCATCTGGATAGACGGCTCGAAGATGTGCCTTCCGCGGACCGGCACGCTGGACGCGAATCCGACAACACCGCACCCTCCTTCCTCGTCGACCTTTTTCGCAGCCTGAGCAGGGTGTCGGTCGAGCAAAGAAGTCCTGGAGGCAAGTATACGCTCTGAAAACCGGCCCCTCGCAAGTTCCATCGGCGTGCTGTCTCTCATATTGCCTCGAATGTTTGCACGATCGACACGCTCATGCTCCCACGCCCGCTGCTTCTTTCACATAATCGATGTGCGTAAGCAGGTCGGTGCGTCCCACGAGCTCTTGCACGTTCCGCATCCCGAAGCGCCAGAGGATGGTCTGAAGCTGCACGCACCAGGAATGCCAGAGGTTGATGAGGCGCTGCGCAGCCCAATCAGAGTTATAGGTGGTCGAAAGCTCCGGATCGGTGGTGGCAATGCCGCGAGGGCACCCACGGCCACTCTCGCATTTGCCGCAGCGAACGCACTCGAGCGCCACGAGGTCCGCCGTGCCGGTGACCACGGCGTCGGCACCGAGCGCGATGGCCTTGGCCATGTCCCAAGCGGTACGCAATCCACCCGAAGCAACCAGGGTCATCTTGTCGCGTATTCCCTCTTCGACGAGGAACTGATGGACTTTCGGTATGGCGTACTCAATGGGCATGGCGATGTTCTTCTTGGCGATGTTCGGCGCCGCCCCGGTGCCGCCGTAACTGCCGTCGAGATGAATGATGTGCGCTCCCGCGTAGTAGCTGGCCACGGCCACCATGTCCACGTCGGTCGGTGTCGACACCTTGACGGAAACGAGCGCGCGCGGGTTGATCATCTTGATCCAGTCCACATGCTTCTTGTGATCCTCGACCGAGTACACCGAGTGGAACGGGAACGGCGAGAAGAGCGCGTTTCCTTCGACGGCTTCCCGCATTCTGGCAACTGCAGCAGTGACTTTGTCTCCGAGAAGGTGTCCGCCCAACCCCGGTTTGGCGCCTTGTGCGTACTTGAACCCGACAACACGCACACGCTGTATAGTCTCCTCGCGTACCCCAAACAGTCCGGTGGCCACTTGGGTAATGACATGATCGTCGTATTCGGCAAGCTCATCCGGGTAGCCGCCTTCGCCGCTGCAGGTAAACGAGTCGAACGCTTTGAAAGCGCGGACACGAGCGATCATGGTGGCGAGACTTATGGACCCGAAGCTCATGCCTCCGCCGTAAGCCGGGAAGCCGATATCGACGGCCGGGCGGCCGTCGCCTCTGCGGTTCAGCGTCACGCGCAGATCAATGTCTTCAGGCTTGAACTGCATGTCAGGGGGACTACTGGGGAAGACGAAGTCAATCTTGTCGAATCCGCCTCCTGAGTCGCCCACGCGGTACTCGATATCCGTCTCCGGCGGTTGACCGGTTTCGGCCTGGCGCCACGTGCTTACGAGCAGATCCGGTGTCCATCGAGGATCGCCGAAGGTTTCCCACATGGGGTCGACGCCTACCCGGATCGCGTCGACAGGACAATGATCGGCGCAGTACGCGTTGTTGGCGCGGCACGTGTCGGGACCCCGGCACAAGTCTGACCGGGGAGCGAGCATACGGTTCCCCCCCTTGATGTGTACCCGGTATGCACAAACCTCGGTGCATCTGCCGCAAGCGATGCAGGCCGAGGTGCGGACAACGCGGTATTTGGAAAGGGAGTTCCGAAAGCGTGACGGGCACGGTTTGACAAGGTGTCTCGTCGCGGGGAATCCCTTCGGCGAGAGGGGTGAAAGTTGCGATGAAGGGACTGTCGGTTCCGACCCCCGTGCTGGAGCGGCTGTCGATGTGTGAACCCGCTTGCCAAACAGCGGCGCGAAACATTGATCTTCCATCTCGTCGAGAAACATTGCGCGTCCCGTCTCGCCCCGCAGACGGCGCACCTCCCTGATACCCATGGCGCCCAGAACCTCGATAAGCTGGGAGTGCCAGGAGCCCATCAGGTTGACAATCCGTTGTGCGCCCCACTCAACAGGCACCTTGTCTATCTGGACAGGGCATTCCGTCATGCAAGTAGGACATACGCGGCATTCAAGCGCGATAAGATGGGCCAGCCCCACACCGACACCGTCAGCACCGCAAATGATGATCTTGGCCATGTGCTCGGCCATGGCTATTCCACCCGTCACCAGCAGCGTCACCTGGTCGCGGACGGCGTCTTCGACAAGTCTCAGATGCACCCCGCGGACCAGATCGATCAGAAACTCGCCAGCCGGCCCCCGGCCGTTATAATCGGCCTGCAGATGGACGATTTCCGCACCCGCAGCGGCAAGTTCGGACGCGCGTGCTGCGGCACGTTTGTCCAAAGACAGGCAGACCGAAACGATGGTGCCGGGAGACACGGTTCTTATCTTGGCAGCGGCGTCGATCACATTGGCCGAGTAGTCCAGCTCGATAATCGGGACCCCGGTGAGCAAAGATGGATCAATGCGGTCGGGGTCACATTTGACTATTAGATGGCTCCGGCAGTCAGCCAGCAGGCCGGCAGCCTCTTCTTGCGTGGATACGGCAAGCGTTCCAAGTCTCTGAGCAGCTTCTGCGACCGCCTTGCGTGCCGATCCTCCAGCCGGCCCGAACGGCGGCATATCGAGTACAACCGGGATGGGAATCTCAACGAACGGTGGGAGCTCTTTGATAAGTCCGCCGTCGCTGTCGAACTCGAGCCGCGCCGGGCGCCGGCCCAGATCGATCAAGGTGCTGATGTACTCTCGGCCATGGATACCGTCCCGAGTGGGTCTGAGGATCTCGGACATGTCGGTCCACATGCTGTCGAAACCCGGTCCGGCAAACGGTCCCCGATACCCGGCACCCGAGACCGGTATCCTGCCCGTCTCGGCCTGTTCCCATAAGCTGGCGATAACGTCGGGTTTCCAATGATCGTTTCCCAGGCGGGCGTATTGCGGGTTGCACGTTCGCGACAGAATGCCCTTCTTGCACTCCTGTACGCAACGCATACAGCTCACGCACATCGTGTCGCCGGTATTCACTATCTGGCGCGGATCGAACCTGCGTTTCCCGTACACGTCGTAGATGCACGAGGTGCGTTTGACACACTCGAGACATCCCAGGCACCCTTCGGTCTCGATGGACGAGAACTTGGGCACCGGGTTGAACCGCGGCGTCATCGGCCGGATACTCACATGGTATTTTTCTGGCATTGTCTTTCTATCTGTCGCCGGGACGTCTAGTGCGGCGACGGTCTTGGCAACAGTCCCGCACGTTCGATAATCTCCGGCAGCACCTCCTCGGCCTCGATCGCCTGCAGGTGCACGCCCCGAATCCCGGGAATGGCTCGCACTGCCTCGATGAGCTCTACCGTGACAGTTATGCCCTCAGGGCCGGCGTCTCGAGCAGACTTCATGCGGGTGATGAGCTCCTCGGGCACGGTCACTCCCGGCACGTTCGCGTTCACATACCTGAGCATACCGGCCGAGCGAGGAACGATGATGCCCCCGAGAATGGCGGTCCGTTCCGTGAGCCCCATGTCGCGGGCCTGCTCGACAGCCGCAGCGAACCGGGGCACGTCGTAGACTGCCTGTGTCTGAATGAAGTCAGCGCCCGCCTCGACCTTCTTGGCAAGTCGCAGCACCCGGAAATCCTCCGGCGGGGCGAGAGGCGTCCATGCGGCTCCGATGAAGAACCGTACGGGTGCATCCACAGTATCACCGCTCTCCTGAACGCCGTGATCCCTGAGATCCCTAAGAATGGTAATGAGTTGTATCGAGTCAACGTCGAATACGTTCTTTGCGCCGGGATGGCCCTTGAGCTTTCCGCTGGCTCCGGCTTTCTGGTGGTCGCCGGAGATGCACAGACAGTTGCGCAGCCCCAGAGCCCATGCCCCCAAGAGATCCGACTGGAGCGCAATGCGGTTCCGGTCCCGGACGGTCATCTGCATGACGGGCTCGAGACCCTCGTCGAGGAGTACCTTTGCCCCTGCTATGCTGGACATACGCACGACAGCCGTCTGGTTGTCCGTAACGTTGTACGCGTCGGCAAGCCCGCGCAGCAAGGCGGCCTTGCGCCGAAGGGGTTCGGGATCTCCGCTGCGGGGCGGTCCCACCTCGACGGTGGTCGCGAAGGTGCCGGACGCGAGAACTCGCTCCAGGTTTGTGCCGACGTCTTTGCTCACGGTCGCAATTCCTCCCGAAGGATCCGTTTCGGTCCTCCGTGGCCGGAACCGGCCCAGTTCTTTGCTTTCCGCACTTTCATCAGCGCTTCCATCTCGCCGCGGGCCCGGGCACGCTCGACTATAAGGTGCCACACACAATCCAGCTCTTCGTCAATCTCGCATTTGCCGTTGTCCCGGGTGCCGCCACAAGGCCCGTTCATGAGGCTTTTGGCACATCGGGCTACCGGGCAGAGACCATACGTCTCGCCCAACACGCAATCGCCGCAAGCAGCGCAGCGCGCAACCCACAACCCGGGCTCCTCCCTGAGCGCCAGGGACGAGGTGTTCACTCCGGGGTACACGGCAACTTCCGGAAATCGTTCGGCCAACGCTTGTATTCCTATCCCGCAGGCGATACTCATTATCGCGTCGACCTCGGGAACGATCTCGGCAAGCTCCTCTACAAACTCCCACTCGCACTGCCGTTCGAGGGTTTTGGTCCGTATCTGAATGGGGTTACCGTCAAGCTGCATTGCCATCCGCAGTATCGGCGCGAGCGTTTCGACCTCCCGCTCCCCGCCGACAGCACATTCCGCTACGCACGTGGCACACCCGGCCAGAAGAACGTTCTCGTGACCGCGAAGCATCTCAACAAGCTCGCGAATGGGTTTTTGCTCCGCAACGATCATTGGCCGCGTTGTCCTTTCATCGGGTTAGCACCCAGAGGCTTGACGACCTGCGCACGGTATTGTGCCAACTCCATCAGATCTGCGGCAGAGAGACCGGAGCCGCGCACCATCCCGAGCCGGTCCGCTCCCATCTGAATCTCTTCCAGAAGACCGCGGGCGTAGTCGATGCGTTTCTCCGCCATGGTGCTGCCAACAAGGAAACGACAACGCTCTTCGGGACAGCCGACCACCTGCACACCGTCAGCACCCTCTTCAAGAAGCTTGAGCACGTGCGCGGCTTCGACTTTGCTGCTACACGGCATCATCGCCAGCCGCACGGTGAAACCTGACGCAGACTGCTCGGCGTCCCGGGGGTCCACATCCTTTGCTAGACAGCCTTGGCAATAGAGGATGACGATCTCCGGCTGGAAGTTCTCGCCGTTACTATGACACGACATATGCGCCCCTCCCTCCACACAAGGGCAGGAACCGTTTGCCAGTTCACTGAGACAAGATAAGCTGTACACCATCGGAACCTGTTCCGCAAATGATACGTCGGCCACACACTGTAAGTCAAACAGACACGACTGCAGACAGACACAGCGCTCCAAGAGCCGAGGTGGAACTGCAGCCGCGGCGGGTGTCAACAGGAAACAAAGGCATACTACCGGGACACCGTGTAGGCGAGCATTCTTGGTGTCCTCACCTTGCTATAGTAATTATAGCCACCCCCCCTTCCTTGTCAAGACTGAGAAATTATCAGATCGGAATCCGAACGGTGCTCGATGAGGCGATGGGAGGCCGCGCAGCTCAGAAGATCGACAGGCAAGATTGCCCTTTCGGTTGCTCGTGCCGGTGTGATAGAATTCCTAGTGCAACGCTTACAAAACGTGATGGTTTGGTTGGAGGTGGAAAGGTGTCGCCGAACGAGAAGAACCCAGAAGAAGAGTATACGGGAGACGAAAGACGCCGGCGTGACAGGAGAGAAGTGCTCGATCGGCGTCAGGAGCCGGCATTCACGTTGCGGATGATTCACGAGCTGTCGCAGCGGTTCGAGCAACTCTCCGCAGAGGGTCGAGCGAAAGTGCTCGAGTACGCGAAGACACTTCTCGTGGAGGAGATGACCGAAGCCGAGCCCAAGAACAAGGAGTAGTCGACCTCGTTTTGGCCCTCCATCGGCGGCGAGAACGAGACGAAGGAGTCATGACGTCAAATAAAGAAGAAGGACGGGGCGACACGGTGCATATTGCCACGTACGGCTGCCAGATGAACCGTCGGGATTCGGAGATCATCTCGAGCATGCTGGTGGGTGCGGGCTATCGCATCGTCGACAGCGCGGAAGAAGCCCGAGTTATTGTATTCAACACGTGTTGTGTCCGGGAGAACGCTGAGGAACGTGTGTACGGGCGTCTCGGTCAGTTGAAGTCGTTTAAGGAGCTTCGCCCGGGCACGATACTGGCCGTTGGCGGCTGCATGGCGCAGAAGGACGGTGCTGCCGTCCTTAAGCGGGCACCGTGGACGGATCTCGTGTTCGGAGTGCACGCGCTCTACGCGCTTCCGGATCTGCTCGAAAAGGTCCGTGCCGGCCAAGGTCCGCTTGTGTCAGTACCGGAGCACCCCCGGCCCATGGTATCTCAATCGGGGTTCTGCCGACGCGAACCGGGCGTCCGTGCCTGGATATCGGTGATGGAGGGTTGCAACAACTTCTGTGCATACTGCGTAGTGCCTCACGTGCGCGGCCCGGAGAGAAGCAAACCGCCGGAGCTTGTGATTGAGGAGGTGCGCAGCGCGGTGGCCGACGGGTACAAGGAGGTGTTTCTGCTCGGCCAGAACGTCAACTCGTACGGAGCGGATCTGGCTCCCCGGACGGGGTTCCCGAAGCTGCTCGAGCTGGTCAACGAGGTCGATGGGGTCGGCAGGATACGGTTCACGACGTCGCACCCGAAAGATTTCTCCCCGGAACTCGTTGACACGATAGCGTCGCTCGACCACGTCTGCGAGCACGTCCACCTACCGTTGCAGGCCGGAGCTGACAGAGTGCTCGAGTCGATGAACCGGGGATACACGTTGGACGAGTACGTTAGTCGGATCGAGATGTTGCGCTCGAAGGTGCCGGGGGTCGGGTTGACGACGGACATCATCGCCGGTTTCCCGGGCGAGACAGAATCGGATTTCCAGCGTACGGTTTGTGCGTTGGAGACGATCCGCTACGATGGGGCGTACATCTTCAAGTACTCGACGCGGCCGGGTACGGCGGCGAGCCGGCTCGACAGAGCAGTACCGCATGAGACAGTAGTACGTCGCCACGCGGAGCTGCTCGAACTCCAGAAGACCATCAGCAAGGAGAAGATTGGGGCTGCGGTCGGCAAAGAGGACGAGGTGTTGGTCGAGGAGGTCTCGCGGAGGGATTCCGGCCTCGTGAAAGGCCATACACGCGACTATCGCGTGGCGGTGCTGGAGGGGGACGATTCGTTGATCGGCAAGGCGATTCCCGTCAGGATTGTCGGGGTCGACAAGTTCACGTTGCAGGCCGAGCCATTGCAGTGTTCTGCCGTGCTGACCGCCGGCAGTTAGAGGCTGTTCTTCATGTATCGGGAAGGATCGGGATGCTGTGAGTAAAGTCCATAAAACCATCGCCGATATCGCGCTCAAGAAGCTCACGCCGATGCTCAACCAGTACATGAAAGCGAAGGAGTCGTGCGGCGACTCGATCCTGCTGTTCCGGATGGGCGACTTCTACGAGATGTTCTTCGAGGACGCGGTCGAGGCGTCGAAGATACTCGAGATCGCGCTGACATCGCGCGACGCGGGCTCGATAGGCCGTGTGCCGATGTGCGGCGTGCCGTTCCGTGCGGCGGATAACTACATTGTCAAGCTGATACGGGCCGGCAAAACGGTCGCGCTGTGCGATCAGGTCGAGGACCCGAAGCTCGCCAAGGGTATCGTGAAACGCGAGATCGTGCGCACGATAACCCCCGGCACGATCATGTCCCCGGCGGTGCTCGATGAAAAAGGTAACAACTACCTGGCAGCATTGTTCGCTGAGGACGGGGTCGTCGGGCTCGCGTTCGCGGACCTTACAACGGGCGAGTTGCTGGCAACCGAGCTGAGAGGCGACGGTGCAGGCAAAACGCTGCAGGATGAGCTCGCGAGGATGTCGCCGGCCGAATGCATCTATCCTGAGAGCAAGGGGAACGAGCCGATCGTGGCGGATGCGATCGTTTCGTGCCCTGCGATCGAGTTCACGGCTACCGCGGACGACCGCTTCGACCATACTGATGCGCGCAAGTTGATCACCGGCCATTACGGTGTGCAGTCGCTCAAGGGGTTGGGTCTGGACCGGCTGCGCGCGGCGACGGCCGCAACGGGCGCGTCGCTCGGTTATCTCGAAGAAACGCAGAAGACAACGCTCACACATCTTCAGCCCGTCCGTGTGTACAACTCGAGCAGCTACCTGATGATAGATGCCAACAGCCAGCGCAACCTCGAGCTCACCGAGACCATCGTGGACCGGAAACGGCGCGGCTCGCTCCTCGGCGTGCTCGATATGACGGTGACGTCGATGGGCGCCAGGAAGCTGAGACGGTGGCTGCTGCATCCGCTCAGGGACGTCGATAGTATACGTGAGCTGCTCGACGCCGTCGAGGAACTGCTGCGGTCGACGGAGGCGCGTATGGAGCTGCGGTCGGCTCTCGAGCGGGTATCGGATTTGGAGCGTGCGACGAGCCGGCTGAGTTGTGGCCACGGCAACGGTCGCGACCTGCGCGCGCTTTGCGAGTCGCTGAAGGTACTGCCCGAAATTGTCCGTGTATCGTCGTCTCTCACGACCAGGAAGCTCACGGGCCTGCGGGATTCCATCGACACGCTCGAGGAGACCGTTTCTCTGCTTGACAGTTCGATCGTTGAGGATCCTCCGATCACCGTGACGGAAGGCAACATCATCCGTGACGGGTACGACCCCGAACTCGACAGGCTGAGAGATATGGTACGGGGCGGCCGCACTTGGATAGCGTCGCTGAAGAAGAAGGAGATCGAACGGACGGGCATCCCGACCCTCAAGATCGGGTACAACAAAGTTTTCGGGTACTACATCGAGGTGACCAAGGCGAACGTGCACCTCGTGCCGGATGACTACATCCGCAAGCAGACGCTGGTCAACGCCGAACGGTACGTGACGCCGGAGCTCAAGGAGCGGGAGGAGGAGATAGTCGGTGCCGAGGACAAGATGGCGACGCTCGAGTACGACCTCTTTCAGAAAGTACGGGAGGCGGTCTGCAACCAGGCCGGGCGGGTACTGAAGGACGCGTCGATAGTCGCCGAACTTGACGTCCTGGGCTCGCTGGCGGAGGTTGCCGCGAAGAACGATTACTGCAAACCCGAGATCAGCGACGACTATACGCTGAGCATCGAGGAAGGTCGCCACCCGGTCGTCGAACAGATGCTGACTCAAGGCACATTCGTGCCCAACGACACATTCATGGACGCGAAGGACGCCGGCATGCTCATTATCACGGGCCCGAACATGGCGGGCAAATCCACCTACCTGCGCCAGGTGGCGCTCATCGTCATCATGGCCCAGATGGGTGGGTTTGTGCCCGCCAGACAAGCCCGGATAGGCGTTGTGGACAGGATATTCACGCGTGTCGGGGCCGCCGACAACCTCGTCTCCGGTGAAAGCACGTTTATGGTCGAGATGAACGAGACGGCCAACATCCTCAACTCGGCCACAGACCGGAGCCTTCTCATTCTCGACGAGATCGGCCGAGGGACGAGCACGTTCGACGGAATAAGCATCGCCTGGTCGGTCGCCGAGGACATACACAACCGGGTCGGTGCGAAAGCGGTCTTCGCAACACACTACCACGAGTTGACAAACCTCGTGAACAGCCTCGAACGGGCCAAGAACCTCAATGTCGCCGTGCGCGAATGGCAGGGCAAAGTCATCTTTCTGTATCGCGTAGTGGACGGCAGCTCGGACCACAGTTACGGGATACAGGTCGCCAGGTTGGCGGGTTTGCCAAAACACGTCATCACACGGGCCCACGAGATCATGAGTTCGCTCGAAGAGGGGTCGCCGGCCCAAACCAGGATTGTCGGGAAGGGAGGAGGGTTGCAGCTCGCGCTGCCGTTCGAGCGCACACCGTCGAAGGCCGAGAACGAACTGAAAAAGATCGAGCCCGACCGGCTCGCGCCTCGCGAGGCGCTGGATCTGCTCTATCACCTGAAATCGCTGCTCGAAAACGAACCCGGCTCTTAGCACGGAGGAAGGACGGACGCACATATATGAGCAACAACGGTCCCGGTAGCGCACAGCTTTCGATGCCCGAGCAAGTGCTCTTTGGTCGGCTTCGTTGGTTCATACACATCAGATGGCTGGCGGTCCTGGGTGTTCTGGCGGCCGTGGGAACGGGCCGGTACCTGCTCGATATCAGCTTTGACGCCCGACCGCTGCTCCTGATAGTCTGCGCGATGGTAGTCTACAATCTTGCCTTCCTGGCCCTGGCAAAGGCGAAGTACGAACGGGCTACTGTCGGGAGCCGCGCGATCATCGCGTTTGCACTGGTGCAGATCGTAACCGATCTCGTTGCACTAATGCTCCTTGTGTTTCTCTCCGGCGGTATCGAAAACCCGTTTCTGTTCTTCTTCATATTTCATGTCGTCATCGCGAGCGAGCTGTTGCCGAGACGGTGGGCGTACGTCTTGACGGCATGCATCAGTGCGACGGTGTGCGCCACTGTTGCGTTGCAGTACTACGAGATCATTCCGCACGTTCATATAACGGACCTGGCACCGGTGTGTGCGCTTACCCGCCCGGTGTACCTCCTCGAGGTATGCGTAGTATTTACGCTGACGCTTTTCGTGACCGTACACTTGACCACGACAATAGCCGGCAAGGTACGAGCCCAGCATCGCCTGGTCGAGAACGCCAACGCCCAATGCCAAATAGCAGACAATCAGCGGTCGTTCTTCATGCGCAAAGTGAGCCACGACCTGAAGGCGCCTCTCACTGCCATACAAAGCCTGCTCAAGGCCGTGCTCGGGGGCTACACCGGACCGGTCGAAGCCAAGCAAAAAGAACTGATCGAGCGTGCCAGTAAACGTTCGGATCATGCGCTCGCACTCATCACCGACCTGCTCAAATACTCGCGTGTTCAGTCGTTCGAACAAACCGTTCCGTTCGTGCCAACGAAGATCCGCGACGCCTTCGCCGAACTGATCGACCGCGTCACACCGATCGCGAAGCAGAAAAACATCATTCTCGATGTAGACGTCGGCGAGGCGGAGTGTCTCGGGGACAAAGGTCTGCTCGAAGAGGCGTTTTCGAACCTTCTCGAGAACGCCGTCCGCTACACTCCCGACGGCGGAAGGGTGTCCGTCAGAGTACATCCTGAAGGGGACCGGATCCATGTGGACGTCTCCGACACGGGAATAGGGATTCCGGAAGACGAGATCGGCGACATATTCGGCGAGTATTTCCGGGCATCTAACGCCAAGAAATTCGAGTCCTACGGCACGGGCCTCGGCCTCGCTCTGGCAAAACGCATCGTAAACATGCACAAGGGGAACATCCAGGTCGAGAGCACCGTCGGCGAAGGCACTACGTTCCACGTCGAACTGCCGTGCGGCTGAACCTGGACTTCGAGCGACACGCTCCTCTGGACAATGGGTGCTGCAGACGGGAGGAAAGGTGTTCGACTGATGCAACGTGGGTGTGGACGACCATTGCAGAACGTGCTAGAATGGGGATTGAATAGAATGTATGCTAGTGGTTCATGGCGAGCGCGAGCGTGTTAAGGGAGGTATGTCGATGAAAGTGCTGATCTTCATAGTGGTGCTCGGGGGTGTTTTCTGCGTGGCGAGCGCGGCTCGAGCCCAGAGCGCCGAGACCAAGTCGTTCGAAGCAGGAGTGGCGACGGTGGAGATTACTCCCCCGGTTGGCTACGGTATGTGGGGCTACGGAGACAGGAAGGGGGTGTCCCAGGGCATCCGCGACCCGTTGATGGCGAAGGCGCTTGTGCTGAAGTCGCCGGAGAACTCGCTGGCCATCGTGACCATGGATCTTGGCCGGTGTTTCGACAAAGACCTGCTCGAAATGATCGACTCGGAGGTGAAATCGAACTGCGGTGTCGAGAACGTGATGCTCGTCGCGTCACACACTCATCAGGGCCCGGATATGGAGGCCCGCACGTGGCCTTCGAAAGAACATCCGTGGCAGGATGCCGCCGCAAGGAAGGTTGCCGGCGTCATCTCCGAGGCGTGCGACGAATCGAAGCCGGCGAGGCTGGGGTATGGAATGGGTTACGTCGAGCTGGGCCACAACCGGCGGTACCGCAAACCCGACGGGGCGGTGCGTATGATGTGGCGCAACGAGACACGCCATCCGACCGGGCCGATAGACCCTGCGGTGACTATGCTTCGCGTGGACGATATGGACGGCAAACCGCTTGCGCTGCTCGTGAACTATGCGTGCCACCCGGTGGTGTTCGGTCCCGACAATCTTCTGCTTGGCGCGGACTATCCGGGCGTGATGATGAAGAAGGTCGAGGAGGAGTTCGGCGGCGTGTGCATGTTCGCGCAGGGAGCGTGCGGCGACATAAACCCGTACCCCGACAAGACGCTGCTCTACGCCAATGCGGAACGAGAGATGGTGCGTATCGGCAGGCGGATGGCCGAAGAGGTGTTGCGGGTTGCAAAAACCATCGAGACGTCGGTACCTGCCGAGCCGAAGATAGCCTGCGAACGCGAGACGGTGGCCTTCGATTCGCGATGGAAATCGCTTGCCGACCCGGCGGCGTTCGACCAGATCGCGAAGTCGTTTGCACCCTATGTCGAGCAGTACGGCGAAGAGTTTATCAAGGCGTATATCGCCAGACGCGTCAAACCTTCCGAAGTGTTGCTGACGACCACCGTCGTTAACGACGAGTATCTCTTTGCAGGGTTCCCGGGCGAGTTCTTCGTTGACTTCCAACGGGACCTGCGGCGGCGGTCACCGGTCAAGAAGACGTTTTTCGTCGGGTACTGCAACGGCTACTATGGCTACTTCCCGACGATCGATGCTGCCGTCGAGGGCGGCTACGGTGCGGGCGATTTCACGAGTGTCGTAGAGGTTGGCGCCGGCGAAAGGCTCGTGGACAAGTCGTTGATCCACACTTACAAGCTTCTTGGCAAACTCGAGCCGGTTCCGGGCAGTGACGTCCCGGACTACACAGGTGACTAAGCGCGAACAGACCATGGGGTTTCAGAGCGGGATTACAGCGAAGACAGGAGGTAGAGAGATGTTCAAGTGCGTGGTTTTGGTATTCCTGGTTGGCGCGATGATGAACCTTGGTTTGCAGGCTTGTTGCGACGCTGCCGAGTTGCGCGCGGGTGCTGGCCGAGTCGAGATAACGCCTCCTGCCGGTGGCAAGATGGCGGGATACAGCGCGCGCGTCGGCGTGTCGAAGGACGTTTATGACCCGTTGATGGCGAAGGTGCTCGTGCTGACCGACGACGGCGACAAGCTTGCCGTTGTTACGCTGGACCTTGGCGGGTTTCCCGAAGAGAGCGTCGAGAACGTGAAGAAGCAGATCGCCGAATCGACCGGGATTGACCAAGTGATGATGGTTGCCTCGCATACCCACTCCGGTCCCGCCGCGGACAGGGACTTCCCGTCCGAGGAGGATCCCTGGCTGGCGAAGGTCGAAAAAAACATTGCCGAGCAAATAGTCGCAGCCTACAACGCGCGGGTCCCGTGCGTCGTGAGCGTCGGCCGCGGTGCGGTGGACTGGTGTCACAACCGCCGATACGTAGCCGATGACGGCTCGGTGCAAATGATGTGGCGCAACGAAGAACGGCGCCCGACTTCGCCGATCGATCCGGAAGTGGCGGTGATCCGGGTAGACAGCGCGGCAGGAAAACCGATATCGGTTCTGGTCAACTACGCGTGCCACTCGGTGGTGCTGGGCCCAGACAACCTGCACATATCGGCCGACTGGCCGGGTGTGATGCAGCGTGTGGTCGAAGAGGAGTCGGGGACCCAATGCATGTTTCTCCAAGGCGCGGCAGGCGATATCAACCCGTACATGGACAAACAGCCTCAGGACCAGGACGCCTTCGGCGAGGTCGAGAAGATGGGCAAAGGCGTCGCGAAAGAGGTGCTCCGGGTCAGCAAAGGTGTGCGGCAGGTTGCAGACGAATCGGGTGATCTGAAAGTGATGACCGAAGTCGTACCCATCGCTCCGCGCTACGATTTCAACGAGCCGGAGACGAGAAAAGCGCTCGAGAAGAAATATGGCAAAGCGTTGGTCGAGCGTTACGCCGAGCGGTTCAGCGTCAGTGAGATGAAAGCGCCTCTCGTAACGGCGATGATAGGAGACGACCTGGCGCTGGTTGGTGCGCCCGGCGAATTCTTTGTCGAGTTTGCGCTGGACCTCAAGACGCGCTGTGAGATAGACAACACGTTCTTTGTCGGCTACTGCAATGGCTCGCTGGCGTATTTCCCGACGATCAAGGCAGCCACGGAAGGCGGGTATGGTGCCACGTATGCCACGGTCGTAGAGGTAGGCGCAGGCGAGAAGCTTATCGACAAGGCGATCATCAACCTGTACACGCTCTCAGGACGCCTCTCGCCGATTCCGTCGTTCTAAATAGCCACACGCCCGAGTCGAGCCGGCGCAACGTCGTTCGGAGCAAGCACAAGCGTATTTCCACACGGGCACGCGTAGAAGAAAAGTGTCTTGCGTATCTTGAACGTCGGGTTTGAACTTACGCCCAAAAACTTGCATGTCTCGGCGAACCGGGCGAAGTCTGACCATCTGCAACCGCAGACCTTACATTCCTTGAAAACCTGCAACAACTTCACATCCTTTCCCACGCACCCTAATTGTACCACCGGTATGAGGAGTAGCGCAAATTTGACGGGCAAAAAAATGGCCGCCTGATTATCCGAGAATCAGGCCTCTGCCGCGCATAATATGAACGAAAAGAAAAATGGGTAAAGTATCAATCTTGGGGTGCCGAGGTTGCTTGACTTGGTCGTGCTGATCGTATACAATACATCCCAGAAACGGAGATTCCAACGGAGAAGTGATGCAGTGATGTTCGCAACCCTTAGCGACCTTAGACTTACCCGCTTGGCTCTGCTGAAGAGCCAAGGGTGGGGGTCGTCCGGCTAGGGTTGCGATTCAGACACTTCTATCGAGCCCGCCCCGGGCGACCGAGGGCGGGTTATTTGTTTTTAGTCGAGGCGTTGCAGCGGGAGACTGTGCATTCAGCAGCACGAGAAAGCTGACGATAACTCTCTATGAAAGGGGTTTATGATGGACACGAGCGAAGCACCGAAATATGCAGTGCCGCCGCAGGTCGATTTGCCGGACAGGCGGTGGCCGTCGAGAACCGTTGAGAAGAGTCCTCAATGGTGTTCGGTAGATCTGCGTGACGGCAACCAGGCGCTCCCGAATCCGCTGACACCGCAGAAGAAGCTCGAGTACTTCGCGCTTCTCTGCACGATCGGGTTCAAACAGATCGAGGTGGCATTCCCGTCGGCCAGCGAGGACGACTTCGATTTCACGCGTCGTCTTATCGAAGAAGGACACATCCCGGACGACGTGTTTATCATGGGATTGAGCCAGTGCCGTCCGCACCTGATCGATCGGACGTTCGAGGCGCTGGCAGGCATACCGCGTGCGATAGTGCATATCTACCTGGCAACCTCGGAACTGCACATGCAGCAGGTGTTTGACATGAACCGCGAGCAAACGCTCGAGACGGCGGTGGACTCCGCGAAACAGGTGCGCGATCTTGCCGACACGATGCCCGAGAGCGATCTGCGGCTCGAGTTCTCCCCGGAAGAGTATACCGATTCCGATCTCCCGTTCGTGTTGGAGGTTTGCGAGGCGGTCTTTGAAACGTGGGGCCGCGCCACGCAAGAGAAACCGGTGATCCTGAACCTGCCCGCTACGGTCGAGCGCCGGCCGCCGACACATTACGCCGACATGATAGAATGGTTCTGCCGCCGTTTCTCCGCGCGGGACCGGATCATCGTGTCGCTGCATTCGCACAACGACCAGGGAATGGCGGTCGCCGCGACTGAGTTGGCACTGATGGCCGGTGCCGACCGTGTCGAAGGGACGCTGTTCGGTCACGGCGAACGTACGGGCAACGTTGACCTTGTGACGGTCGCAAACAACCTCTACTCGCGCGGGATAGATACCGGGCTCGATTTCTCGAACCTGAACGAGGTGGCCGAGACCGTGGAGCGTCTGACAGGAATGCCGGTCTACTACCGCCAGCCGTACGCGGGGGAACTGGTCTTCACGGCGTTCTCGGGCTCGCACCAGGACGCGATCCGCAAAGGGATGCACAGCCGCGAGGAAGCCGCCGAGAGGTTTGGGCTCGGTTGGAAAGTCCCGTATCTGCACATCGACCCGGCCGATTTGGGACGCACCTACGAAAAGCTCATCAGGATCCACTCGCAGTCGGGCAAGGGCGGGATCGCGTGGGTTCTCGAACAGGATCACGGGCTCGAACTGCCAAAAGCGATGCTGCCTCAGATTCGCACGGCGGTGCAGGAACTGGCCGACTCTGTCGAACGCGAGGTGACCAGTGACGAAGTGCTCAAGATCTTCGAAGACAAGTTTGTGAATCCGGAAGGGCCGTATGAACTCGTAGGGTACTGGCCGCGACCGGATGATACCGATCCAACCCAGATACACGGCGAGATCAGGATAAGAATAAACGGTGTCGAGAAGAAGGCTGCTGCGGACGGTAATGGTCCCATTTCAGCGTTCGTACACGGTATGCGTGCGCTGGGCGCCAGCGGTTTCACGTTCGACGATTATCACGAGCAGGCTATCGGCAAGAGCGAGGACGCCAAGGCGGTGGCGTACGTGCCGCTGAAGCTCGATAACGGCGACACGGTGTTCGGCGTCGGTATGGACACCAATATCGACCAGGCAGCGGTACGTGCGATCGTTGCCGGCCTGAACCGTATGTCAAGAAAGCAGCGGCAGCCATAACTACGCAGGATTGTCTCGATCGATCGGGTTTTGTGAGTGCTTCGGGCTCGACACGAATTTGACAAGCTTGAACTGTTCTGATTACAATACTTGCGACGTTATGTGGAAACGTCGCCGGAGTAACAGTTAGGAACCTCTTTCTGCTGCCTTGAGGGGAAGTCAATAGTGAATCGCTTTACAATACCACGGATAACTCAAGTCCAAATCCGGAACTACAAGAGCATAAGAAATGCCACTGTTAAGGAGCTATCCGGCTTTACGGTTTTGGTTGGCCTAAACGGTTCGGGGAAGAGCAATTCCGTCGACGCACTTGCGTTCGTACAGCAATGTCTGGCGGAATCCGTTGAGCTTGCCTTGAGAGGGCGGGGTGGCATTGGTGCCGTACGCCATCGTTCTGCCGGCCACATTGAGATTCAGCTTTCGTTGGAGCTAGACGCTCATACGTGGGCGGACTATACTTTCCGGGTTGCCGCCAAACCTGAAGAAGGATTCAACATCGCCAAGGAACGTTGCGTTGTGCAAGGGATGATGAAAGAAGAGTGTGTCTTCGAGGTCCGAGACGGAACCTTCACAATAGAAATCCCCGGAATACGGCCGAAACTGTCTCGAGGTCATCTAGCGCTCTACGCTGCCTCCGCAACAGATGAGTTTGGTCCTGTGTACGACTTCCTTACCTCGATGCGGTTTTACTCCATCGTCCCGAACCGACTCCGCGAACCACAGGAGCCCGATTCCGGCGACTCCCTCAAAAGGGACGGCAGTAATGCCGCGGCAGTGCTCAAACGGCTCATGGCTGAAGCTGGAGGTAGAGAACAATATGAGCGACTATGTCGACTCATATCTCGAGTTGTTGAGGGGATCAAGAAGGTCGAATATCACGCCATGGGACAGAAGGAAACGCTTCAGTTCAAGCAGGACGTGGGACGAAAGAGTCCCTGGACATTCGATGCTGCCAACATGTCCGACGGAACGTTGCGAGTGCTCGGCATACTGTTGGCGGTATATCAACCGGGGCGTCACTCCCTAGTGGCCATCGAAGAACCCGAGGCAACGGTCCATCCGGCAGCCACGGAGTTGATCGTTGAGGTCCTAATGGATGCAGCTCACGAAAGGCAAGTCCTCCTGACAACACACAGCCCGGACATCCTTGACCATAAAGATCTGAAAGATAACCAGATAAGAGTTGTCACCATGGAGCGAGGTTGTACGGTGATTGCTCCTATTGCCGAATCCAGCCGCAGGGCAATCCGAGAGCACTTGTACACTCCGGGGGAACTTCTCCGATCAGACGAACTGAATCCGGATGTTGATGCTGTTGAATAGGCTGCGCGGCAAGTAAGCATATTCGGTCCTCGCCAACCGCAAAAAGTTGAGGGCAAATGGACCATTCAATTGTCTCAATTGTTGAAGGCAAGGGGGAGGTCGAGTCGGTACCCATCTTGTTGAGGCGGCTCTGCGACCAGATGGAGGCTTACGATGTAACGGTTGCCCGTCCATTTCGCGTCAAGCGGAACCGTGTCGTGAAGGAAGGCGAATTGGAGCGTGCCGTTCGGCAAGCGATTCGCGGTCGAGAAAACGTAGCGTCTATCGTTCTGCTTCTGGACGCCGACGATGATTGCCCGGCCAAGCTCGGCCCCGCGCTGTTGGCAAGATGCAGGCAAGCGACCCAACTCCCCGTGGCCGTTGTTATTGCAAACAAGGAGGTGGAAGGATGGTTTCTTGGCGCCAAGGAATCGCTGAGGGGCGTTCGCGGCATTCGTGATGACGCGACTGCTCCTCCGAATCCTGAGAGTATTCGCGGCGCGAAGGAGCGCTTATCGCAGAACATGCGTGAAGGGCGCAGGTATCTCGAGGTAGATGATCAGCCAGCACTTGCCCAGAGGATGGATATGGGGAAGGCTTCTGAACGATGTCCCTCTTTCAGGAAACTTCTGAAGGATGTGCGTGAAATCATCGTGCAGATGAACGCGGGTTGACCCACAAACAATCTCACGAAGGACCTGTTCCGCAACGGTCTCCGCGACGCCCCACCCACACCTGCTCACTCGACTTCTTCTACTCCGGTCTGTCGTGCATCTGCGTGGATTCCACCGTCTGCGTCACTTTGGCAACCAATGGAGCGTCGTCATGTCGCGGTGTTCGATGAGATGACGGTTGACCAGTGGGTGACCAGTGGG
>CAZGCA010000092.1:0-25374 GCA_964524145.1 uncultured bacterium
AAACAACGAGCCCGACGCGTGGATACACCACCACATAACACTATACCACGAGTTCAGGTGATTTGCAACACTTTTTTCACCCTTCGGCGCGCATTGTTGCATATGAGTTGTAAGCAGTTGTGAAGAGTGGGGATATGGCGTGTATGCTGCGCGTTTCGCACGAGGCCGGTCTTGCCCTTTATGCAGGCAGCGAGATCAATTTCCGAACGAAGCGTACCCGAACAGGTCGAGAGCCCCCTCCATAACCGATGCGGCCTTCTCGATGGAATCGTGGATATACGCGCGGCTTTCGGCCGCCTCGAACTCGTTCTGCCGGATCGCGTCGATTCGGGCGACAAGCTTTTCGGCGGCAGCCTGTCCTGCCTCGCGTGCTATGCGTGTCCACATGTTGACCCGAATAACACCGTCGTCGGCAAGCCCGGTCATCTGCTCTTCACTCAGGCACGAGGTGCCGTGGAGCACCAATCGCGCCTCGCCGAGCCCTTTGGTGAGCGCCCGTGCCCGATCCTTCATATACGTGGCGGCACCGACGGTTGCCGCCTGCTGCTCGGTGCCAAGGTCGGCAACGAGAAAATCGACCTTCGTTTTCTCGATATACTCTATGGCCCGCGTTACATAATCGTCGCCCTGACCGGAGCCGGCCTCCTTCTGGAGCGCCCCGGCAGCCTTGCCCTCTACGGTCAGACCCTCCATAATCCCTTCGACCAACACCTGGCTCCCGTAGGTTTCAACGTACTCCCTGGTCAACCGTATGTTCTCCTCAGCCGGGAGCCGCTGAGCGTCGAACATTACGGTCGATAGATAGGGGAGCCCTTCGGTGAGAGCCCACCGGTCGTGTTCCGGGTCGGCGTGATCGACGTGCGGCAGCACGACAACGTCGGCGTAAGGCGAGCCGTCTCTTCCCGCGAGCGCGTTGAGATGCTCCATCATCGAGATGAATCCCGTCGGAGCGTCGCCGCTGTAGGTCACCCGTTGCGCCTGGGGCATGAAATGGTAGTTGAACGTCATCGCCACCGTCACGATGGGTCGCTCGATGTTGTGCTTCTCAGCGTACCGTTTTGCCGCCAGGAGTATGGCCTCGGTGTTCCAGTGGCTTGCGGAGCAGAACACGGCCATCGACGCGCCTCGAGTGCGGAACTCTTCGATGGCAGCGAGTGAGTTTTCCCGGTCCGTTATGACCGCCATAGCTCAAAGGTCCTCCCCGCGCATGTACGCGCGAATCGATTGCTCCGTTGGTTCGACAGGATCGGGGGTGAGACCCGTGATGTACTTGCACGCCTCGTAGAGCGACGCGGTGAAATTGCCGTGGATGCCCGCGACATGGTGGATGTATGGGCCGTAAATGATCCGCTCTTCCCAAAGCGGCCAGTTGTCCACCTCGACCCAGACGTATGTGCCGCGGGTGTAAGGGCCGGCAGTACCCCGGGTGCACCCGAAGAGAAGTGAGTAGTCGCCGTGGTCGCCGTCGAACCGGGAGATGGTTATCTCGCCGCCTTTAATCCTGAATTCTCCCACGCCCGGCTGTTTACCAGGCAGGACATAATGCTCTGCGACCTTCGGTTTCGATTCGGGATCGGCAAGGTCGACGGGGAACGGACCGCAGTGCCAGAGCAACTCGCTGTTGTCGTTTTCGGGATGGCGGATAGTGAGGTCGGCGAAGAAGATCGGTTTCGCATTCAAGGCTACAGCCTGGAGCATTGCACAGGTGATGGCTCCGTTTATGTCCGTCTCGCAGCTTACGGGAATTGCCATGGACGTCAACTCCCCGTGGACAAAGCACGGCATCAGGCCGAGCGCGTCCTGGAGCGCGTTCCAGCACTGCAAGGCAATGGCGTCCAGGTTCTCCTGCCGGGCCCACTCGAGCAGCACGAGTTTCAGGGCCGCCAGTTTTCGTATGTCGTCGTCTTTGAGCGTACCAAAATCGGCCCGGGCATTAAAATCGGCAACTGTCTGTGTCAACGCCTCGGGGTTTTGCTTAAGCGTTTCTTCAACGCCCCCGGTTATGTCAACAAGTGTCGTAGGCACAACCTGTATGCCCCAGCGTTCCAGCAGCTCGCCTTCGTTGCATATCACGGTCCAGAACCCGCCGGGCCGCGTGCTCACTTGGCCTATCCGTGCGCCAATGAACGTATTCGCCGCAGCGGCGGCACCCAGGAACGTCTTGAACCCGCGCTCAAACACCGGACTATCAACGCGCGAGTTAACGATGTAGGTGAACGGAACCCCGAGCCGTCTTAGTATCTTGCTCGTGGCGAAAAGGCCGCACTGCGTGTCGCGCAGCCGTGTACCGTCCTCGATCGGGGCCTCGTCGCGCGGACCCCAGAGCAGAAACGGTTTGCCGACATCGCGTCCCACCTTGGCGACAGCACCCTCGGTTCCGAAATTGCAGTGCGGAGCAAAGACCGCGTCCACCCCTTCGGCACGGAACCGTTCGGCAACCTGCGCGGCCTCTGCTTCCGTGTAGAGCAACCCCTCGTCGTTGAGCCAATCGATGTTGACGACGTCCACGTCCCACTCGTTCAGCTTGGCCTCTATCAGCCCTTTGTACTTCAGGCTGTCCTCGCGGCTGAAAACGTCTCGCCTTGTGGGTGCAAGCCCCAACTTCACCTTCTTCTTTACCACGGCTACTTCCTCCTATGTGAACAGGTTTCTATCCCGGTGTACTCTCCAGCAACGGTTCAATGACGGATGCGAGAAGAGTATGCATCGTTTTCTATCTTCGTGCTACATTATTGCATTTTTCGGCGGAGAAGTCGAGAACTTCAGTTGCGGTACCCGGTTGCCGTTATGGTCCGTAATGCGGAAGTAGAACCCCCAGTTGACGCCCGTCTGACCTATCTTCAGAAGCACCGGCACCACGCCTTTCGGCAGCGTTACCGGGACGATGTCGTCGTCCAGGCGCGCAGTGCGATCAACCTTGTTGTCCCACACCTTCTTGCCGGCAAGCCAGACGACTACTGAGTCGTTGCTTCCGACCCGCAGTTGTACGTTCATCTCTTCGGGCGACTCGACGTAGCACAACGCATAGGCACAGACCCAATCCTTGGGCTCCATGAGCGAGGCCAGATCGATGTACCCGCGCCATCGAGGGTTCTTGTGATGCCGCCATTTGACGTTGCCCGACACGCCGTCATACTCGCCGCTGAGATCGATCTCCTTCTCCGGCGGATACGCGAGGCCGTGACCTCTGCGAGCAGTGTTGTCGAACGGTCCGATAAGCATCCACTCGGTGACAAGCCCGAGAGATTTTGCGAACTTCTCCCCTGCTATCTGTCCGAGACTGCTGTCAAGATAATCCTTGGCGACGCGGGCGAGTATGAAGTCTTCATTTTGGTTGTGCAGCGCGTCGACAAGCTCGTAGCACCGGCTCTTCGCCCGCTCAAACTCGTCGAGTGAGGTGTCGGCAGTCGCTATGCGCTTTGCGTGAATGTACTGACGCAGGTACTCGAACGCCGTGGCAGCTAACTCGACACGCTTCTTTGTGAGTTGACTCTTGCAGTTTTTCCGCGCGTCGTCAATCGCTTTGGCGCACTCGTTCAGCACCGGTGCAGTGAATAGGTGCTCGAGATCGGTCATACCCCAGTTGACATTGGCACTGTAGGAACTGTACGCCTTCTCGAGGGCCGTGAAGTACCTGCCCATCGGCTCGGCGCTCTCGCCGTAGAACCGTGACCACAGATCGTCGAGCAGCGCTTCTGCATCCTGGTCGGCGTCCCACATCATCTTTGCCGCAACGTAGTAGTTCGGGAACAGCGTCGCCCACGAGTTGTGCGACTCAAACGAGAATCCGCGCACCCCCAGTTGCTTGTATACAGGCATATCGCGCGTTCGTGCACCAAAAAGCGGACACGGCAGTTCGGCATTAAACGGCGTCGGGTCGTAGTCGTAGATGTACACGCGGGAAGCTGCGGTGAGCCAGTCCCCGAGCAGACGTTTCATCTCCTGGCGCGACTCGCACGACCCATCACCGATCCCGTGCGCTGCACAGAAAACGCTCGTCGTAAGAACAACGGCAACGTGGGGGCCGACCGGCTCGCGTTCCGGCGGCCGCGTATAGTTGACGTACGCGTAGGTTGTCACCATCTTGCCGGGATGACGTCCTTGGATTGCGCTCGAAACCTCGTTCAGAAAGCGAACGTACCTGTCGGTAACAACCTGCTTGCCAGTAAACGGGTCCGTGCCGCCGAGATCGAGAGCGCGACAGTTCTGGCACTCACAGAAGTCCGTGTTGTCGTCCGGGCACAGCGAGTACGAGAGCACCTCCGGATGCGCGTCGAAATAGTCGCCGATCCGCTCAGACACCAGCCTCACAACATCGGGGTTTGATGTACACAGTTGGGTGGTGTTCCGCTCACCCGCCACAAGCGCATAGTATTCCGGGTGGTCCGCAAGGTACTTCCCCGGTGGGAGCGTCGCCACCAGGTTGTGGCCGTGGTGTATGAGAGGGTGCCCGAGCTTGTTGCGCAACCCCCACACTCGAAGCCTTTCGGCGGCCTCCGGGCTCGACCCGTAGGCATACCAGATCTGGCGAAACTCGAAATCCGGCGCTTCGACCCTCTCGCCGGGCTCGAGGGTAATGGTTTCCAGATTTGGAACCACTTCGCCGGTGTCGCCCGGCATGACCCACCTGCACCCCAGGTCTTCAAGAAAATCGTAGACCGCGTACCATACGGCCCGGTCGTTCTGTCCAACGAGGTGGACCGCACCGGGAGCAACCCTCACCAGAAACGAATCGGGTCCGAGAAGCGGCACGCTGATCCCGACATCCGATAGACGGTCCGCACACCCGACAAGAATCGCCCCTTCGATCTCTCCGCCCGTCCCGACCGGCAGGCTCTTGCCCGCTATCCTCGATAGGTACGACTGAAGCTCGGCGGCGGCCGCCTTCTCGGCGACTCCGGCGTCTTCGGGCAGAACGATACGGCTGATCTCCGGTCCGTCTCGCACCGACACCTGCGCGTCGGCCATCGCGGCCAGCACGACCCATAACACGCCGATCAGGGCTGGTACATGCAGTATTCTATTCACAATCATCGTCCGCCGTTTCTTTATCTTGCCGCTTGCTCCGGGCGCATCCTACAAAGATGCGCTCGCAGAAGTCAAGGGCCACGTACAGCATGCCTTCTTGCGAAGCTCGTCGCGCACGCTGCACCGCCTCGCCGAAATAGAGCGAGGCACGCCCGTCTCCAGAGGACTATTTCGCGAGAGCGTTGGGAAGAAACCATTCAGTGATGGGGGGCTCACCGAAGAGGGCAATGGTGTGCTGATCTTTTTTCTTGCAAATTGACGGGTTAGTTTGATATAATAATTCCCAAGTTGTGGGTGGCAGCTTGAAGCGTGCGGAAGAGGGAGACGTTAAACCGCGTGGAGTGTTACTCCTGATGAGGATGAAAGAAGGGGTTCTTCTGCGTTTACATCGCAGTGCCAGGCGTCGCGTGCGTCATGCTTCCGGTTTGACGCTTATCGAACTGCTTGTGGCTTTTACGGTCCTGGCTGTGGGGCTGTTGGTAATCATCCGTCTCTACACCTCCGGAGTGGATATCGATACGCACACTCGCAACCTCACGCTCGCCACGCTGATCGGGCAGGACAAGATGGAGTCCATCCTGAGGGCGGGGCCTGATGCCCCGTACATGGCAGGGGGGCGTTTTGGCCAACCGGACTATGTGCTGAAGTATCCTGCCGAGCCCGAGAGAGTCGAGCTGGACGAGCCGCTGTCGAGTCCGTCCGACAAGCAGAACTACGGCAAGTATAGGTGGCAGGCCGAGGTGCGGGGTTCGAAGGAGTCTGCATCGCTCAGAGAAGTTACCGTCATTGTTACCTGGTACGAACTGGGCAGGGAACAGAAGTTCACGCTCACGTCACTGATGTCAAAGCGAAGGTAGTTGTTGAGATGCATGGAACGTCGAACAGGCGGCACTGGAGTGCGGGATGTGGGTCAACCCGCGGCATGACACTAATCGAAGTCCTGGCGGTGATCGGTATCTTCGGGGTGCTGATGACCATAGGAACCGTGAGCACGATTAAGATGTCGACTCTGATCACCCGACAGAAGCACTTCACGGAGACAGACTCACAGGTTCGTAAAGCGCTCATTCGTATCTCTGAGGATCTACGCAGCACCAAGCGAGAACCGGGAGCGTCGTTCGCGGCCGAGCAGGGCAGCTACTCGATAAACGGCCGTACCCTGCCAAGCGACGGGTTGCGGTTTCTGTGCAACACCCCGTCCGCGGAATCCGAAGATGTCACGTGGCAAGTAGACTATTCGATTGGGCGGTCTGTAAGTGCTGACGAGAAAGGGTTGATCCAGCGGCTAAGGGTTCCTGGTGAAAAGGGAGGGATGGAGCAGAACCTGTGTCCCGCGGTTGTCGGTCTGGACGCCAAGTTCCTGCCGAGCCGGGACGCAACGGCTTTCGTCGGCGACTGGGCCCGCGGCATACCGGCCGCAGTGAAGCTGGTACTGATAGTGGAGAACGTAAGGTTGCCGGGACATTTCCTCACCTATGTGACGACGGTTAACATTGCATCAGGCTAGACTATGTTGAAGATACTACGCACTCGAGCGCGTCGTGAAGATGGTGCCGCACTGGTCACCGCGTTGGGGCTGCTGGCGGTGTTCGCCATGCTCGGCTCAGCGTTCCTTTTTCACTGCAGGATAAACGAGGAACACGCCAAGTTGGATATTGCGTCAGTGAAGGCTCGTTATCTCGCCATGAGCGGTGCCGAGCGGGCACGGGCGTACGTAACCGATCTCCCGACCGCGGGAGCATGGGACAAGACCGAACCGCTTGGGGACGGTGCGTACACGGTGCGCATCACCCCGAAAGGCGCTCTGCTCACTGTCGTCTCCGAAGGCAAGGTGCTGCGTCAAGGTACCGTGGTTGGGCGGGCTCTTGTGCGCGTGACATTTAGTAAAGAGGCCGGGAGGATAAAGATAGTATCCTGGAGCGAATCGATTCCCTGAAACACGCTCGGTATAGCCAGCTTGATATTGCGAGCGGGAGGTGTAAAGAGAATGGCCAAGCAAAACGGGTCAAGAGGTAAGGACGAACTGAAAAAGGAGCTCGAGCAGAGTCTTGCCGGAAAAGCCGAGGGCAAGGAACCGACTGATGAGCGTTCTCCGGAAGGCCCTCGGGCGGGGGAACCGCTGAGCTCGCCGCCGCGGCTTGGATTGATCAAGTACCGCGAGATCACGGTATTTCTGCGCCAGCTCGTGATGCTGGTCGAGAGCGGCACGCCGCTCATGAAAGCGTTGAAGACCTTGAGCCAGCGCGTCCAGAACCCGAACATGCGCACAATGGTGGGCGACATATGTGCAAGTGTAGAGGCCGGCAATCCGCTGTGGCAGTCGTTTGCACGACACACAAAACATTTCCCGGGCATTTTCGTCAATCTTATCAAGGCCGGGGAGGCAGCGGGTACTTTGCCGACGATTCTGCATCGGCTGGTGGAATACCGTGACAGACGCGAGATGTTGCAGAAGCGTCTTCGGAGCGCGATGATCTACCCGGTGATCGTTATCGCTGCCGTCATCGCCGTGCTCTTTATAGTGTGCAGGGTCGTCGTTCCTCAGTTCCAGGAGATGTTCGACTCTGTTGATGCCGAGTTGCCGCCCGTCTCCCAGTTTGTGATAAACGTCACGTCGTTTCTGGGCAATTACTGGTGGCTCGTGTTGGCGATCATTGTCGGACTCGCCTTTCTGTATCGATTGTACGGCGGTACCCGCAACGGTCGCATCACCTTGGACAGACTCAAGATGAAGCTGCCGGTAATCGGCACAATCGTGACCAACGCAACGGTCACCGATTTCGCGAGAACCTTCAGCATGTTGCTGGGCAGCGGCATATCAATCCTGACGACGCTCGATCTCGTCAAGGATTCGTTGTCCAATCGCGCTTTTGCAGAACGGCTCCTTGCGGTGCGCGATTCGGTTGAACGCGGCGAGGGGCTTGAGGCCCCGCTGCGTCAGAACGACCTCATGCCGCCGGTTGTAACGGATATGCTTGTGACAGGCGAGGAATCAGGTTCGCTGGACTCAGTCTCAGGCAAGATAGCCGAGATATATCAGGAAGAGGTGGATATCGCGATCGGCACGCTCCAATCGCTGATAGAGCCGTTGCTGGCGTTGTGCCTTGGCATAGTCGTTCTGATAGTGGTGCTGGCGCTGTTCGTACCCTATATCGAGCTTATCCAGAGCTTGACCACGGGAGGGCTCGGGTAAGGCTCATCAACGAACGCCGAGCGGCGGCATACGCGGTATGCGAAGTTGGAACGGCCCCCGGACGACGCTGAGTTAGTGGCCCGGGGGCGTTGTTTTCTCCCAGAGAGGCAGCTTTTCAGCCACCAACGCACCGAGTTGCAAACCTTGAGCAAGGAACCGCATCCACAATTCTGCAATCTAAAATGGACAACTGACAATTCAAAACGGTGATGGAAAAACGACCCTACGGTTTAAAACCGAGAACCGACAGTGTAGAATAAGCCCGGCAAATGGACAGGATACGTTTTGATTGTCAGCGCTCGGTTTCGCATTTCCGAGGTACTCAACCTTTGTGGCGAGATAGTGCAGCAATAGCGTGAAGAGGGTTATGAGAGCATGTTCTCCTCGAAGATAAGCCTGAAATCGATGAGCCCGTTCTGTCGCGAGCTCGCCACCGCACACAGTGCGGGCCTGCCCATACTCCGCTCGCTGGAAGTCATCGGCGGCTCGGCGAAATCCCTCCAGTTGCGGCGGCTGACAGAGAGAATGGCCGACTCGATACGGCAGGGCCAAACGCTGAGGCAGGCAGCGGAGGCCGAAGAGCGATACCTGCCTCGGCTCTTCATCGAGATGGTCAGTGCTGGTGAGATGGGCGGCCGGCTCGAGGAAGCGTTCCGCGATCTCGCAGACTACTACGAGCGTAAAACCAGTTTCGTCAGAGCGTTCATATCCCAGTTGATCTATCCTATGCTGGTGTTGATGTTTGCGGGATTTGTTGTCGCGCTTCTCATGGCAATTCTGAGAATGCAAGCCAGGACCGGTGGCGCCTTCAATGTAACGGTCTTATTTGAAGAATACACCAAGCTGTTGATCGTCGGCTTCTTGTGTCTAGGCATCGTGATCGTTGCTATGGGCATTCTCGCGAGGCTTGGCCTGTTCAAGTACCCATGGGGGTTTGTGGCAGCGTATGTGTGGCCGGTAAGGCCGTTGACGGTACGGCTGTCTATGTCTCGGTTTGCGCGTTCTTTCGGCTTGCTTCTCGCAAGCGGAGTTAACGTGATCGAGGCCCTGCGGAAATCAGCCAGCACCGCAGACAATGTCTTCATCGAGCAGGATCTCCTCAGGGCAGTACCGTCACTTCAGTCTGGCGAAACGTTGGTTTCCTCGCTTGCACGCAGCAAGTTCATAACACCGAAGGTACGTGAGATACTGCTTGTTGGCGAGGAGTCTGGTCGGTTGCCGGAGCAGCTGCAGCGGCTTGCGAACCAGCTCGACGAAGAGGCCACGTTTGCGTTGAAGAACACTGCGGTAATCCTGGGAGTGGTGCTGTTTGTTGTCGTTGCAGCAATAGTCGGGTTCATCGTCATAAGCTTCTGGACGAACTACTATGGTAGGATGCTCAACGATCTCGGTGTATGATATTTCAACGGGGTGATCTTATGAGAAAGTCGTGGATAGTGTGGTTGTGTGTTGGAGCGCTCTTCGTCACTCTTGTGGTTCTGAATCTGTTCGCGCCGCGACACAAACTGATGGAACCAAAGGTCAGAGCCCGGCACATACTCATCAGGGGCGACTTTACGAAAGGGGAAGATGATCCGGCGCTCCAGAAGATACAGGAAATCAAACGGCGGATAGACAACGGTGAGGGATTCAGCAAGCTTGCCAGGGAGTTTTCCGAAGACGAAACAACCGCGCGGATCGGTGGCGACCTGGGCTATTTCGGACCGCGCGAGATGGATGCGGCCTTCGAAGAGGTGGCGTTTACACTGAAGGAAGGCCAGGTGAGCGACGTGGTGAGGACCGGCCACGGCTACCACTTGATCTTGGTGGTTGACAGAATCGACCCGGAAACGCCATAATACCGGGTTATGGCAGCCCAGGTTCAAGCTTCAGAGATTAGGAAGGACCCCGTTCTCGAGCGGTGGGTTATCATCGCTCCCCACCGAGGACGCCGCCTCAAGTTCGTCCAGGAAGAGCCTCAGGCGGGGCCCGCGACATGCCCGTTCTGTCCCGGCAACGAAGGCATGACGCCGCCGGAGATCATGGCCTACCGAGAACCGGGTACTAAGCCCAACACGGCCGGTTGGCGCCTGCGTGTGGTGCACAACAAGTTTCCCGCGCTACAGATAGAAGGCGACCTCGACCGTACGCCGGAGGGAATGTACGACTTGATGAACGGTATCGGGGCGCACGAGGTGATTATCGAATCGCCGAACCACGACCCGAGCGTAGAGGCTATTACCGTCGAACGGATGGACGATACGTTGAGAGCATACAGGGACCGCGTCCTCGATCTCGAACGGGACAGGCGCATGAGGTGCGTGCTCGTGTTCAAAAATCATGGAGCCCGGGCGGGTGCGTCGCTCCTGCATCCCCACTCGCAGCTCATCGCGACACCTATTGTGCCCAAACGGGTTGCCGAGGAGTTGGAGGGCGCTGAAAGGCACTATCGGTTCAAGGAACGATGCGTGTTCTGTGACGTATTGCGCGAAGAGTTGAGAACTCGGGAGCGGATGGTAGCGGAAAACGATCTCGCAGTCGGGTTTGCACCGTATGCGGCCCGATTCCCGTTTGAGGCGTGCGTCATGCCCAAACAACACAGGGCTGCGTTCGAGCGCATCGAGGACCATGAGATTCGCGGGGTAGCCGAGGTGCTGCTCGAGGTGCTGCGTCGCATGTCGAAGTCGCTCGATTCTCCGCCGTACAACTACATGCTCCACAGCGCGCCGTACGGCAGTTCCGACGTCCCACACTACCACTGGCACTTCGAGATCGTGCCACGCATCACTGAAGTCCAGGGATTCGAGTGGGGCACCGGATTTTTCATAAACCCGACGAGCCCGGAGGAGGCTGCCCGCTACATGAGAGAGGTTGCGATATAAAATGAAGGCATCTGGCACAGTGATTTCGGGTCGTGTGTGGAAGTACGGCGACAACGTCAACACGGACGAGATTATCCCCGCAACGTACCTGAACACAACCGACGAAAAAGAGCTTGCCGCACATTGCATGGAGGCTATTGACGCGACATTTGCGCAGAACGTATCCGTCGGCGACATACTTGTTGGTGGCGCAAACTTCGGGTGCGGCTCCTCGCGTGAGCACGCGCCGATCGCTATCAAGGCCGCCGGCATAGCGTGTGTGATCGCGGCGAGCTTTGCGCGAATCTTCTACAGAAACTCCATCAACATGGGGTTGCCGATATTGGAGTGTAAAGAGGCCGTTGACGAAGCCGAACAGAACGATGAGATGACGATCGATATTGCCTCGGGAACAATACAGAACCTGACGCGGAACAGTAGTCACGAAGCGACAGCGTTCCCGGAGTTCATGCAGGCAATTATCGCCGCCGGCGGCCTGATCCCGTGGGTCAAAGAGCATCGTCTGAAGAACGGATGACGGCGACGGCAACTCAGACAGAGAGCAAGGGAGTGTCAACATGAGAAAGGTGAACATTGCGGTGGCAGGCGCAACAGGTGCCGTTGGCCAGCAGATGATCGAGACTTTGGTGAGGCGCGAGTTTCCTGTGAAGGACGTCAAGCTGCTCGCTTCGGAACGGTCGGTCGGCAGGAAGCTGCAGTTCGGCGACAGGGAGATAGCGGTCGAGCTGCTGACAAAAAACTCGTTCGAAGGCGTCGAGATAGCGTTGTTCTCGGCAGGCGGCGACCGGAGCAAGGAGTTCGCGCCGGCTGCCGTCAAAGCGGGCAGTGTTGTGGTAGACAACTCGAGCGCGTTCAGAATGGATCCCGACGTGCCGCTGGTGGTCCCCGAGGTCAACCCCGGCGACGTCAAGAAACACAAAGGGATCATTGCCAACCCGAACTGCTCGACGATACAGATGGTGGTTGTCCTCAAACCGATTCACGACGCCGTGCGAATCAAACGCGTCGTCGTCTCGACCTACCAGGCGGTATCGGGTGCCGGGTTGCGCGCATCGGAGGAGCTCAGGGAACAGAGTCGCGCACTGCTCGAGGGCAAAGAGTATCCGCCGAACCTGTTCCCGTACCAGATAGCGTTCAACTGCATACCGCAGATACCGCAGAGCGACGCGTTTCTCGATAACGGCTACACATCCGAAGAGATGAAGATGGTTGACGAGACTCACAAGATACTCGGGGACGATTCGATCATGGTGTCCCCGACAACCGTGCGCGTCCCGGTTTTCGTCAGCCACAGCGAGTCGATCAATATCGAGACCGAACAGAAGCTTCCCGCCGAGGAAGCCAAGGCTCTGCTTTCCGGCGCGCCGGGGGTCGAGGTGGTCGACGACCTCGACGGGCAGCTTTACCCGCTTGCGACGGAAGCCGCCGGAAAGGACATGACGTACGTCGGCAGAATACGCGACGACATATCCATCCCGAACGGGCTCAATATGTGGGTCGTCTCAGACAACCTGCTCAAGGGTGCTGCGCTCAACGCGGTTCAGATCGCCGAACTGCTTCTCTGACCACAGAACGCACGATGTCGTTGTAACAGTGCAGGAGGCTCGGATCTGTCTCGATGAAGACGCGCAACGTCAGACTAGTCCTGCGTTACGACGGAACGGGTTTCGCCGGATGGCAGGTTCAACCGGACGTGCCGACTGTTCAGGGAACGCTCGAAACGGTCCTGGCATCGATCCTCGATCATTCCGTTAAGGTGACCGGCGCGGGCCGGACCGACGCAGGCGTGCACGCGTTGGGCCAGGTCGCCAACTTCGAGACGGCCGCTGCGATACCGCTTGAAGGGCTCTTGCGCGCTGCCAACGACAGACTGGCGCCGTCCATCAGGATCGACGAGATCGCTCAAACCGATCCTCAGTTCGACTCCCGCAAGAGCGCGACGCGGAAGACGTACCGGTACACACTGTACTGTTCCGAAAAGCCCGACCCTCTGTTCGACCGGTATGCCTTGAACGTTCCACAACCGCTCAACGTCGGTGCGATGCGGGAAGCAGCACCGTGCCTTGTGGGCCGTCACGATTTCTCCTCGTTCCAGGCTGCCGGCAGCTCAGCCGTTTCCCCCACGAGAACCGTGCTGCGAGCCGAGTTGAGCGAAACAGAGTGCGAGACCGTCTTCGAGACGGTGCAGACGGTCCGGTTTGAGGTGTGTGCCGACGGGTTCCTTTACAAGATGGTACGCAACATCGTCGGCACGCTGCTCCAGGTCGGCGTCGCACGGATTGAGCCCGCCGAGGTCGGACGGATACTTGCTGCGAAAGACCGCAACCTCGCCGGGCCGACCGCACCACCGCGCGGGCTCTGCCTCCTCAACGTCGAGTACTAGTCGGCCGGCGACACGAAAGTCACCAACATCCCCGAAGCCAACAAGTACGTCCGACGAGACTACCCAGAAGAACGAGCCGAGGGTCCTCGTTTCAGCTCGTCACGGCATATTCGACGGAACGGGGGTCTTCCATACGTTTCGAGGCGTCCAAGATCTCCATCCCCACGACGTTGCCGTCTTTGTCATAATCCAGAATGACGCCGGGCTTATCCTCGTCGCTTTCCTCGATTGCCGCACTACTCAGAACGATACGCAGCACATCCACTTCTGGGTCATAGGTCACTTTCATGGCACGCTCCAGTACTTGTCGATCTTGCTCGTTTTGTACGCAGTCACCACAACGGCGGGATCGACATCATCGGCTACAACGGCCCTCAACAAGTATATCTTACCACAGCCGAAATCGAACCTCGATTGGTACACCTTTCTGCCGCTCCGCTCGGCAACAACCTGCTGCGGCTGCGAGAGCACCTCGTCCAGCAGGTCAGCCGGAATGTTGCGGCGCTCAATTTCCCTCTTGGCGTGTCGGGAAAGCCTGAATCTCATCCTTGCTCCCTTCGGTACGCATGGATAGCAGCGCAACCGTTTCAGCTATGCCCGATTGTGCGCTTCATTCGCAATCATCACCCACGTCGACAAGCTTAGCTGGAAACCTCAGCCATTTCAAGAGCGTTGAGACTTCGTTGTGTCTCAAATAGAGCACCCACTCCGATTGCAGGGTCCACGTAAACAGTCTATAGATCTCGGCAGGTGAGTCGTGTCGTTGCCCCAGCCGACCAGCCAGGAATCTTGGCCTTCTTGGAGTGTGGCAGCACGGCGACGAGCTCCGCAAACGCCTGCGCGTCACGCTGCACACGCCATCGTTCCAGCAGCACGGTGTCCGAGAAGTTCATCGTTACCTCCGTCCGTTGAACTCTGTCATCATTCTACCCTATTAACAACGCAAAAAGGGCTTTTGGACGGAGAAAAACGAGTCACCGCTGATCGTACCCGGCCGGCGTCTTGATCGTCCCGGGTTGGCGTGATACCATGGCGGACGCGGATCGAGATGGGAGTTCGCGTGTTAGCCTGTTGGGAATTCTGGAATGAGGGAACGAGACGTATGAAAGGCAAAGAGCTTCGTGAAGCGCTGAGAAGCGGGCGGCGTGTGTACGGCACGCTGGTCGTTTCGTGCTCGCCGATGTGGCCGCCGGTTCTCCGGCAGTCGGGCATCGATTTCGTCTTTATCGATATGGAACACATTCCGCGCGACGAGTCCGTGCTTGCGTGGATGTGCCGGACGTACCGGGAGATGGGTCTGCCGCCGATCGTGCGCATACCCAGCCCCGATCCGTTCGAGGCGTGCAAGGTGCTTGACGGTGGCGCAAGCGGGGTTATCGCGCCGTACGTCGAGTCCGCCGACCAGGTTCGGGCGCTCGTCGGCGCAACGAAGCTGCGGCCGCTCAAAGGCGAACGGCTTGCGGAAGCCCTGAAAGACATAAACACGCTCGAGCCGGAACTCAAAGAGTATCTCGAAAACAGAAACGCCGGCACCGTGCTCATAGTAAACATCGAGAGCGTGCCGGCGATGGAAAACCTCGACACGATACTCGACGTTCCGGGACTCGACGCCGTCCAGATCGGCCCGCACGACCTGTCGTGCAGCCTGGGCATTCCCGAACAGTATCGCAACCCGCGGTTTGACAAAGCTGTACACGAGATCATCCGGAAAGCGCGGGAAAAAGGTGTTGGCGCCGGAGTCCATTTCTGGGCAGGGCTCGATCTCGAAATCCGGTGGGCCGAGGCCGGCGGGAACCTTGTCATACACAGCGCGGACATCAATCTGTTCAGCGAGACGTTGCGACGCGACATCACCGAGCTGCGACACGCGCTCGGCGACGACATTGCAAGGCCCGAAGATGAAGGCACCGTGATCGTCTGACGCGTCTTCCCCACACGGAGAGCAATAACCGGAAAGGTGTCACTGTGAACATATCCACATCCGTCCGTTACCTGCATAAGCTGACCGACGGGTATCAGCAGTCGCAAATCGTGTTCACTGCCGTCGAGGCGGGGGTTTTCGCGTTGCTGGACGAACCACGCAGCGCCGAGTCCGTCGCCGAGGCTCTGGGATTGCATCCCCGCGGAGCCCGCATGCTGCTCGACGGTTTGGTGGCGCTCAAGCTTGTCGCAAAGAAAGACGGCGCCTACCGCAACACGCCCGTTGCCACGCAATGCCTTGTCTCCGGCAGCCCGGGTGACCAAACACACATTCTGCAGCACAGGGCGAACTGTCGGGAGGGATGGTCAAGGCTTGACGAAGCGGTGCGCAAGGGCGGTACTGTTCTCGATGCCAGCCGGCAGCGTTCGCCCGAGCAGCTTCGGGCGTTTATCTGCGGGATGGCCGACGTAGCGCGCCAGAGCGCCAAGGCCATACTTGAGGAGGTGGACCTATCGCCGTATCGCCGCCTGCTGGACCTGGGAGCAGGACCCGGCACCTACGCCATCACGTTCCTTCGGGCTCACCCCGAAATGCGTGCTGCGCTGTTCGACATGGTCGAGGTGATTCCCATCGCCCGCGAGCAGGTTGCAGAGGCCGGCCTTCTCGACCGGGTCGAGTTCGTGGCAGGCGACCTGACCTGTGACACTCTTGGAACCGGGTACGATCTGGTTCTTCTATCCAACGTCATCCACTCTCTCGGGCCGGACGCCAACCGCGACCTGATCCGGAAATGTCACGATGCGCTCGATTCGGGCGGGTTGCTCATCATCAAGGATTTCCTGCTCGATCCGGACCGCACCGGACCGCCGTTCGGCTTGATCTTCGCTCTTAACATGCTCGTCCATACCGAGTCGGGCGACACCTACACCGTCGACGACGTTGCCGAGTGGGCCTCGGCAGCGGGATTCGCACCAGGTCGGTTCGTCGCCCCCAACGCTTACACTCGTCTGTGGCTCGCGCACAAGAACCAAGCATAGGAGGCCATACTGCCATGGGTATCGGCATGAGACGTCATGTTCTTGTCTGGGCGCTGGTGAGCGCGGTTGTTGTTCCCCACGTTGTCTGTGCCCAGCAGGAGGAAACGCAGAACAGGTGGGAGCCGTCCATCCGGAGGTTTGAGGAGCAAGACAAGGAGACTCCGCTGCCCGAAGGTGCCGTCCTGTTCGTCGGCAGTTCGAGCATAGTGTTCTGGGACCTCGAGAAGTGGTTCCCGAACCTTACGGCTATTAACCGCGGGTTCGGCGGGTCCCAGATCGAGGACAGCGTGCACTTTGCCGAACGTATTGTCCTGCCGTACAAGCCGAAGACCATCGTGTTCTATGCGGGCGACAACGACATCGCCTCCGGCAAGACTCCGGAACAGGTTCGGGACGATTTCAACGCCTTCGTCACGAAGGTTAACGACGCCCTGCCCGAGACAAGGATCCTCTACATCTCGATCAAGCCAAGCATTGCACGGTGGACGATGGTCGAAGACATGCGCAGCGCGAACGCGCTGATCAAGGCGCGTATCCGGAACGACGACAGGCTGGCGTATGTCGATATGGACGGGCCGATGATCGGCGAGGACGGTAAACCTCGACCGGAGCTGTTTGTGAAAGACGGGCTTCATCTCAACGATGAAGGGTACAAGTTGTGGACGTCTCTCCTTGCGCCGTATCTGGGACCGACCGAGCGCGATGACAAGAACCGATTCGTTCAGGACCGGTTCGCGATAGGGTTTTGGGTCGACCCGCCCGCGGACGAAGAGATGGACTCGCGGTACAAAGAGATCGCCGACGCCAACTTCACTCTTGTGCTTGGCAGGTTCGGTGCGCGCACGCCGGAGACCGTCGCGAAACAGCTTGCCCTTTGCGAGAAGTACGGCCTGAAAGCGTTGGTGTGGAGCGGCGGCATCGAGCCGGAGAATCTCCTGGAAGATCCCGCCTGCTGGGGATACATGGTCCGGGACGAGCCGAGCACGACAGATTTTGCGGGGTTGCGCGATCGGGTCGACGCCATCCGCGATGCGCGTCCCGGCAAGCTGGCGTACATCAACCTGTTCCCAAACTACGCGAACGCCAAGCAACTCGGCGCCGACACCTACGACGAACATGTGGCGCGGTTCGTCGAGGAGGTCGGCGTGGACGTGCTGTCAATGGACCACTATCCCATCTTCAAACCTGACGCGGACGGTCGAGACGCGTACTGCGCCAACCTCGACGTCATGCGCACATACTCGCTCGAGAGAGACATCCCGTTCTGGAACTTCTTCAACACGATGCCGTTCGGACCGCACACCGATCCCACGGAAGCGCAGTTGCGCTGGCAGATATACACGTCGATAGCGTACGGTGCGAAAGGCGTTCTCTACTTCTGTTACTACACGCCGTTCAGTCGCGAGTTCCCGAAAGGCGGCGCTATCATCGGCCGGGACGGGCGACGCACGCGCCATTACGACCAGGCACGGCGCATCAACGCGCAGATCAAGAACCTGGGCCCGGCGCTCATGCAACTGACGAGCACCGGCGTCTACCGCCTACGGCCCGGGGACGACCCGGCGCACGTGCTGGCGGGGACGCCGATCAAGAACCTCGCTCGCGCGCGACATGACCCGAAGCCCGACTACCTCGTCGGCGTGTTCGAGCATGCCGACGGTCGGCGCGCGGTACTGCTGAACAACTACCGGTTTGCCTACACAGCGTGGCCGACGGTCGAGTTTGACACCGATCCGGCGCAGGTCGTCGAGGTGGACAAAGGCTCGGGCGCGGAAGTCGCTGTCGTCGACGACAGCCCGGAGATGGACGGACTGCAAATCTCCCTGGACGCAGGCGAGGGGCGCCTGTTTCTACTGCCGAACCTTTAGCCCGCATCGCAAACCCGTCATTGCGAGCCACCCTCAGGTGGCGTGGCAATCTCGACTGACCAAGGTCGTTGCCGGAAATGAGATCGCGACGCTCCAGGCATGTCGTACCATTGCGTCGTGTTCGCACGCTGCTTTGTTCCATTGCTATTGGAATATGCGCCACTATCCCCTATAATGAGTCGTCGGATGGGACGAATTGCCTATCGATGCAAACGTGATGGTCTAGTGGAGGAACAGGCCCAATGGTACATCACCCGCTTATACTCGGGCCGAAACTTGTCGTTCTGATTATTATCGTAGTTGTCTTGATCATACTTCACGGGACTCTGAGTCAGTCCCAGTTCAGGGTCGCAGTGATCATTTCGGCGGCGGTGTTCCTGTGTTTTTCCGTCGTGCTCTGGATCGTTGCGCTGAGGATTCTCAAGAATCCCGAATCAAAGCTGCACAAGCAGATGGTGCTTTCCCGCGAAGCGCGTGCCGAAGACGGGTTTCAGGCGTCGGCGGATCAGTATGCGTCCATGGTAGGCAGTCGCGGTGTCGCGATCTCTGCGCTCAGACCGTCGGGCATCGCGACGTTCGAAGGAAGACGTGTCCAGGTATCGACGGAGGGCGAATTCATAGCAGCAGGGTCGACCGTAGAGATCGTTGCTGCAAAAGGGTCGAAAGTTGTTGTCAAACGCGTTGCCGGCTCGGCCGACGAGTAGACGAGACCAAGCGGGGTTGGTGCAGTCGCGCGAAGCCCCCGGTTTCGTCGCCGTAGCCGTGGGGAGAGGCGGACGGATGAGCCGGTCGGTGCACCGAAGCCAGTATTGCAAGGGTGCTACAAGACGATGAGTGTGACCACTACGGCAACGCGACAGGTTATTGTCTCGGTACAATCCGCAAGCAAGATATACCGTATGGGCGAGGTGGATGTGCCGGCGCTGCGGGAGGCGACGCTGGACATCTACGACGGGGAGTTTCTTACCATCGTCGGGCCCAGCGGTTCCGGCAAGAGCACGCTGCTCAATTTGGTCGGCGGGATGGACAGGCCAACATCAGGCACGCTGAGATTCCTCGACGAGCAGATCTCCGGGTACACCGACCGCCAGCTCACGTTGTACCGGCGCACACAGGTCGGGTTCATATTCCAGTTCTACAACCTGATACCCACGTTGACGGCTGTCGAGAATGTTGAGGTGGCCGTGGAGGTTGTACCCGATCCATTGGACCCGATGGAGGCGTTGCGCATGGTCGGTCTCGAAGACCGTGCCGCCCATTTCCCGTCGCAGTTGAGCGGCGGCGAGCAGCAGCGCGTCTCGGTCGCGCGCGCGTTGGCGAGCAACCCGCGGCTTCTGTTGTGCGACGAGCCGACAGGCGCGCTGGACCTCGAAACCAGTCGGCAGGTCCTCGCTCTGTTACTCGAGCTGAACCGGGATCTGCGTAAAACCGTCCTGCTGATAACGCACAACAGCGCGATTGCCGGTATCGGGGACCGGGTGGCGCGTATTCGTGACGGGGCGATCTACTCGATAGATGTCAACACGGAACCGACGCCCGTGGAGCAGGTCGAATGGTAAACCGGATCTTGATGCGCAAGCTGTGGCGCGATCTGCTCGAGCGCAAGGGCGCGCTGCTCGCGCTCGTGGTCATCGTGACCATCGGCGTTGGCGTCTACGTCAGCCAGGCTGGGGTGTTTCGCGACCTCGACGGATCGCGCGCACGCTATTACCGCGAGCAGCGGCTGGCCGACTTCTACGTCGACCTCAAACGCGCTCCCGAATGGGTTGCGGACGAGGTCGCGACGATGCCGAACGTGCGCTCGGTACGAGGCCGCGTCTTTCTTGGCGTTCTGGTCGACCTGCCCAATCTCGACGAACCGATATCGGGCACGTCGATCTCGATGCCCGGCAATCAGGCGCCCGTTCTCAACGACATACTTCTTCGTTCCGGCACGTGGTTCTCGGACAGGGACGCGCGAGAAGTCATCCTTAATGAAGCGTTCGCTCGCGAGAACGGGCTGGTCCCCGGCAGCCGGATCAAGGTGATGCTTCTCGACAAGCAGCACGATCTGCTGGTTGTGGGCACCGCCATGTCGCCGGAGTTTGTCTATATGATACCCAGCGACGGCGGTCTGGCACCGGATCCCGAGCGGTTCGGCTTGATGTACCTGCCCGAACGGTTCCTGCAGGAGGCGTGCGACCTCGACGGAGCGTACAACCAGCTCATCGGGCTCGTCCACGATGACAGCGACGTTGCGCTGGACAACACGCTCAGGCTCATAGAGGACAGGCTCGACACGTACGGGGTGATCAATACGACGGCGTCCCGCGACCAGGCCTCGGTCAGATTTCTCGGCGACGAACTCAAGGGGATGAAGATCTCTTCCACCGTCATGCCGGCAATCTTTCTCGGCGTCGCGGCGCTGGTTCTTAACGTGCTCATAGGCCGCATGGTCGTGCAGCAGAGGACCGTCATCGGCACGTTGATGGCGCTCGGGTACTCATCAGGATCGATTACACGCCACTATCTCTGCTTCGGCGCTTTTGTCGGCGTGATAGGCGGACTCGGCGGACTCATCCTCGGGTACTATCTCGAGGGGGTGTTCGTGAACATGTACAGCGCGTTCTATGCGCTGCCCTCGATGGAGCCCCATTTCTACCCGGACATTCTTTTTACGGGAATGGCTATCAGCGTAGTGTTTGCCCTGGCAGGAACCATCAAAGGCGTGCGGGTCGCCGCGAAGTTGCAGCCCGCTGAAGCCATGCGCCCGCCGCCGCCCGAGAAAGGAGAACACGTCCTGCCCGAACGCATCCCGGCGTTGTGGCAGCGGCTGCCGTTCCGCTGGAAGATGATCATGCGTGCGGTCTTCCGCAACCCGTTCCGCAGCACCGTCAGCATCTTCGCGTGCATGATATCGACGGCGATGGTCTTCGCCACAGTAAGCATGGTGGACTCGCTCGACTACCTGATGAGCTATACCTTCGAGCAGGTGGCTCACCAGGATTTCACCGTGGTGCTGCGCGACCCCGTAGGAAGAAGAGGTCCGCCGGAGATCGCGTCCTTGCCTGGCACCTCGTTCACCGAACCGCAGCTCGCCGTCGTGTGCGACCTGTCCAACGGGCCGTACCGCAAGCGGCTCGGGGTGACGGGCTTGGCGCCCGGCAACCGGCTCTTCACGCCGCTCGACGACAATGGCAAGCCGATCGTCGTGCCTGACGCCGGGCTGGTCCTCTCTGTAAAGGTGGCCGAGATACTCAACGTTGGACCCGGCGACCGCGTGCGGTTGCGGCCGCTCATCGCTCGCCGCCAGGAGGTCACTGCGCCCGTCGTCGGAACAGTCAATACGTTCCTCGGACTGTCGGCATACGCGGACATCGGCTACCTGAACCGGCTGATCGGCGAGGAGTGGTCGGCAAACGCCATCCTGGGGAAATCGTTTCGCGGCTCGTCCGAGGCAGCGTTCCTTAACGAGCTCAAGAAACGCCCGACGGTTGTCGGTATCAGCGAACGCACGCGGTCGTTGACACAAATAGACGAGACATTCGGGGAGACGATGGGCACCTCGTTGAGCATAATGGTGTTGTTCGCCGGGTTGATAGGGTTCGGAAGCGTGCTGAACGCGGCGCTCGTATCTCTCGGCGAGCGCCAAAGGGAGGTCGGGACGCTGCGCGTGATCGGTTACTCGCCGTTTGAAACCGCGCGGATCTTCTCGGGCGAGAGCTATCTGCTGAACGGTATCGGGATAGGGATAGGTCTTGTCGCCGGGATAGGGTTGCTTCACGTATTGGCGTACGCATACAATACCGAACTCTATCGGTGGCCGGTGGTTGTCTCCCCGTTGCGACTCGTTCACACGGCAGTGATAATGGTCGTCTTTATCAGCGCTGCACAGTTGAGCATTTACCACTTGATCCGTAGAATGAATTGGCTTAACGTTTTCAAGATCATGGAGTGAACACGTATGATTCTCTCAAACGGTAACGGACCCATGCGTTGTTGGTGGGTGGTGGCGGCGGTAGTTTTCATGGGATGCGGGGCAGCGACCGAGCTCGAGATCATTTCGCCGCACAGAGGACCCATCCAGGAGTCGTTCACGGAACCCGCCCGCACGCGGCTCGCGAAGATATACCCCGTCACCATGCCCGTGAACGGACGCATCGCGCGAATCGATCTCGAGCCGGGCGACGAGGTTAGTGCCGGACAGACGTTGGTCGAGTTCGACCGGGTGCCGTTCGAACGTGCCGCGGCTGAAGCGCGAGCGTTCGTCGCCGAGCTTGAGGCGCGTATCGCCGTGCAGGACGACGAACGGGTCGAGGAAATTCAACTGACCGAAGCGGAAACCACCGCCGACGCGGCCGCCGAGGGGCTCAATGTCGCGGAAGCACAGGTGAAAACCGGCAAGGCAAGGCTCGAACGCTCCGTCAAAGAACTCGAGCGCGTCGAGAATCTCGCGAAGGAGCAGACGGTTTCACAGAGCGTGCTCGATGACGCGCGTCTATCTGTCGAAACACTCCAGTCGGAGTTGCGCCGATACGAGTCCATGCGTGACCAGGCGAAGGCCCAGCTGGCTGCAATTCGGCTTGGACCGAAATCCGTCGAGCAACAGCTTGTGCGAAAACGGATGCAACGCGAGGTGTTCGTGCAGCAGCTCGAACAGGCTCGGGCGCGGATGGCGCGTGCCGAACACGATCTCCAACTGGCCGATATCCGTTCGCCAATCGACGGTGTCGTGCTCGAACGGTACGAGCAGGGCGACAGCACGCTGCTTGCCGGCCAGCCGCTGCTGCTTTTGGGCAACATGGCGCAGCTCGAGGTCATCGCGGACGTGCTGACCCAGGATGCGCTCCGCCTGTCGCCCGGGTCGCAGGTCGTCCTCGAACCGGCGGCCGGTCGCGCCCCTATCGCCGGCAGCGTTGACCGAATCGAACCCGCAGGGTTTACCAAACTCTCGTCACTGGGCGTCGAGCAGCAGCGCGTGAACGCCATCGTGTCGTTCAACGACCCTCACGAAGATCTGGGTGTCGGGTACCGCCTCCAGACCAGGTTCATCACGGGCTCGAAACCCGACGCGCTCATCGTGCCGCGATTCAGCGTGCTGCAGGCTCCCGACCGCTCGTTCTACGTATTCAAGGTTGTCGGCCGCAAGCTGGAACAGCAATCGGTGACGATGGGCCTCCGCGGCGATCTCGACATGGAAGTGACGAGCGGGCTCTCGGAGACCGACGAGATTGTGGCTGTGCCCGACACCACAATGAAGGAGGGCATGAAGGTATAGAGGTTGTGACGCAACGTCTGCAGAAACAGAAGCAGGAAGGAGAAGAACAATGATTGCACTGGAAAGAAGCCTGGTTGCGGTACTGTGTGCGGCATGCCTCGTTTCGCTTCTCGAGATGCGTGCCGGAGCCGAGGACGCCGCGCGAGCGGGGAGCTTCCTGCAGGCGGGTTCCGAGAACCTGGAGTGGTGGCGTGAGGCCCGGTTCGGCCTGTTCGTCCACTGGGGCCCCGTGAGCCTGAAGGGCACCGAGATCGGGTGGTCGCGCGGCGGCGAACGTAGGGGGACGGGCGGCAAAGGTCCAATCCCCGTGGAGGTCTACGATAACCTCTACAAAGAGTTCAACCCCGTGAAGTTCGACGCCAACGAGTGGATCGCTATTGCAAAAGCCGCCGGTATGAAGTACCTGGTCTTCACCACCAAGCATCACGACGGGTTCTCGATGTTCGACAGCGCGTTGACTGAATACAACATAATGAACTCGCCGTTCAAACGCGACGTCGTCGCCGAGTTGGCGGAAGCGTGTCACGAGAGCGGGATCCGGCTCGGGTTCTACTACTCGCCTCCCGACTGGTATCACCCGGACTACCGGACCGAGCACCACGCCCGGTACATCGAGTACCTCCACGGACAGATTCGCGAGCTGTGCACCAACTACGGTCGCTTGGACATCATGTGGTTCGACGGGCTGGGCGGAAAGCCGGAGGACTGGGACTCGGAAAACCTCATCAAAATGGTGCGCACGCTGCAGCCTCACATCATCATCAACAACCGCGCCGGGCTGCCCGCCGATTTCGATACGCCCGAACAAAAAGTCGGTGCGTTCCAGATCGACCGTCCGTGGGAATCCTGTATCACCATCTGCCGGCAGTGGGCGTGGAAACCCAAAGACAAGATGAAATCGCTCGAAGAGTGCATTCACCTGCTGGTCAACTGTGTCGGGGGCGACGGCAACCTGCTGCTCAACGTCGGCCCGATGCCTTCCGGAGAGATCGAACCGCGCCAGGTGGCTCGGCTGAAAGAGGTCGGCGCGTGGCTCAGACGGTACGGCGAAAGCATATACGGCACGTGTGGCGGGCCGTTCAAACCCGGCTCCTGGGGCGCCAGCACGCGCAAGGGCAACACGATCTACGTTCACGTCTTCGAGTGGAACGGGTCGAGCCTGACGCTGCCGTCGATCGACAAGAAGATAGTCTCGAGCAGGTTGTTGACCGGAGGAACCGTCGAGGTGAACCAGACGGATGACGGCATAACGGTCGCCGTCCCGTCAACGCACCAGCGCAAGATAGACACCATCGTCGAGTTGCAGCTCGACGGTCCCGCAGGCGAGATCTCCGCTCAGGACATATAAACTTCGCCCGCGGTGGGCATGAAGGTTGGCTGGAAAGGCAGTCTCCGATCAGGATATGTCGAACGGGGATATCCTCAATCGTTCAGCTAACGGTTGAGTGGACGAGAGATCGAGCAGCCGGGAGTCGCCCGGAAGGTTTCTGCAAAGTCCCGTAGGGACGAACGATAATAGCCCAGGAATTCATTCCTGGGATCAAGCCCATACCCCTACATATCGAGTCCCGTAGGGACGGCTGAAAGACTTTGACCTCAAGAACTGGGTTCAGCCGTCCCTACGGGACTGAAGGCCATTGCATCACACCGATTCCCAGGAGTGAACTCCTGGGCTATTCTCAACCGTCCCTGCGGGACTTCGAGGTGTCGTTATAGCTTCGATCACAGTGAACTCCTGGGCTATTCTCAACCGTCCCTGCGGGACTTCGAGGTGTCGTTATAGCTTCGATCACAGTGAACTCCTGGGCTATTCTCAACCGTCCCTG
>CAZGCA010000093.1:0-24392 GCA_964524145.1 uncultured bacterium
GTCCGCGCCAGACCCAATCGCCGTCGCGATAATGGTGTCTGCCGCCGTCGTCGGTCAGGTTTTGGCCAACGCTGTAGAGAAGGAAGACGTCTTCTGAAAGGCGATACTGGTACGGTTCGCCGGTAAATGGGTCCACCGGCAGGCCGCCGCCGAGCGCGGGTGCGATCGCGTCGAGACTCTCCGGGTAGCACCCCTCCCGCGCTTCATACTGCTCGATCAGGATACCCATCTGCATCAGGTCAAGCGTGGCCTCGTGACGGGCTTGGGTCGGAAAACTATACAGCATCGGATGGGAGAACACACCCGCACCCCTTCGGGAGGCCGGCATGTTCTCGATATCCCTCTCTATCCGGTCGAGTTCCGGGGCAGGTTCGTAGTAAGGCAGTTCGGCAACAGAGATGAACCTGTTCGTCAGGTCGGTATATGCCTCCTCGTCCATGTTTACCCATGGTCGTCCCAGCGGGCTCTCATAGAGCCAATAGAGAGGATATGAAAGGGGCGACGGCGACAACGACCAGTGGGAGGCATCCCTAATGTAGCGGAACGTATTGTGGACGAGATATCGCTCGCCTGCCAGCGATTCTGCGAACGCGTGCCGATTGTCGGCTTGGGCGATATGGGTCATGAGCCTGGCGGTAAGCTGCGGAGAAAGGTCGCTGCCGCCAAAAGAGTCACGCAGCGCGTCATTCATGACGCCGTAGAACACTATGCGTCGAAGGTGCGACGTGGTTAGCGGTTCTTGTGCAAGTGCATCGCCGAGCTTCATTCCGGCGATTATGTTGTCAACGGCTTCACAGGGTCTGTTTCTCATGGCCTTTATGAAGGCGTCTGTTCCGAGCAGCAGGACGCACCGGCTTAGCGGCGTATGGTGCGGCGGAAATATTGGGATGGTCTCGGAGAAATCCAGCGGATAAACCGGCCCGCCACGTTCTGCCATCCGGCGGATCTCGGCTATCAGGTCTTGGTTTGCGAGCAGCAGATCCTCCACCTTGGATATCTCAGCGTCACTCCACATGCTGCGGTCCCGTGACAGCACAAGATCCTCCGGCGCCATATCGGGCATGACTCCACCGGATCCGTTCCCAGGCGAATGCTCCTCCAGACGATCAAGAAGACGCTTCTGTCTGGCTTCGATATCCTCCGCTCCAAAACCCCTCGCATCCATAAGAGAGAAAAGGCGTTTGTATCCGGCAAGTATGTCCTCCGCATCCTCCGGCAACCCTTCACTCTTAGTGGCATCCTGCTGCTGAGTCTGTGGAGTGTGCTCAGAATCCTGTTCGCCGTGGATTCTCGCAAACAGCCTTTCGTAGGCGTCTATGGTTCGCGGTTTTCTCGTCTGAGCGAGTTTGGCGGCGAGGTTCTGTTCCGTCACGAATCGGAACGAAATGTAGATGCCGACAACGATCATCGCGGCAGCAATCAGCGAGAGTACCACCCACCTCATCCGTTTCGGCATCTGAAACACTCCCGCCGAATCCTCTTTGCCACGGCGCTCCTCGATGGCGTTTGGTCGCTCACTGCTCCTCCCGTCCACGCCAGACCCAATCGCCGTCGCGCCAATGGTGCCTGCCGCCGTCGTCGCTCAGGTTTTGGCCAACGCTGTAGAGAAGGAAGCCGTCTTCTGAAAGGCAATACTGGTACGCTTCGCCCGTGAAAGGATCGACCGGCAGGTCACCGCCGAGATCGGGCGCGATCGCATCCAGATTCTCAGGGTACGACCCTTCCCGTGCATGGTGCTGCTCGATCATGATACCCATCTGCATCAGGTCAAGGGTGGCCTCGTGACGGGCTTGGACCCGGGACAGTCGTGGAACCGAGGGAAGCAGTATCGTCGAGTTAAAGTGGAAGAAGGACAAGTTGTCGATTTCTTTCTCTATATGTTCGAGTTCCGGCGCGGCTTCGTAATAGGGTAACTCGGCCACAGAGACGGTCCTGTTCATTAGCTCAAGGTATCTTGATTCATCCATATCCAGCCACAACCTTATCACGCCGCCATTAAACGTCTCCGGCGTATTCGAGCGAAACATCGAGAAAGCCTCGATCCCGGTATATCGCTCGCCTGCCATCGATTCGGCAAAGGCGTGCCGATTGTCGCCTTGAGCAATATGCGTCACCAGCCTGCGGACGAGTTCTTGCGAAAAGTCGCTGCCGTCGAAGCAGTCCTGCACCGCGTCAGTCATGACACCGTAAACGGCTATGCGTACAAGCTGCGATATAACCAACGGTTCTTGTGCCAGCGCGTTCCCGAGCTTCATCCCGGCGATTATGTCTTCAACCGCTTCGAGATTGTCGCCTTCCGCCGCCTTGATGACGGCATCCGCACGAAGCAGTCTTGTGCACGAGCGCAAGCGCTCAAAAAACGAGAGGTCCATTTCAGAGAGAATGGAGAAGTCGAGGCGCTGGATGGGGCCACCACGTTCTGCCATTTGCCGTATCTCGCGCACCAATTCCTGATTTGCCGCGAGGAACCGCTCGACTTCCAACCGCTCTTCCTCAGTCCACTCCTGCGGGCTTTTCTCCCAGGCAGCGTCCTTCTCAAGTACGGGCTCGAGGCTCACAAAGAGAAGATGACGGTACCCGGCAATGATGTCTTTCGCATCTGCCGGGAACAGATCGGTTCCGGTGGTATCTTCCTGTTCAGACCGCAAATCATCTGCGGCACCCTCCTTCCCATCAAGCTCCGCAGCAAGCTTTTCGTACGCGTCAATAGCTGCCGGTCTCTTGGCCTGTGCAAGTCTTGCAGCGAGGTTTTGCTCCGTCACGAATCGCAGCGAGACGTAGATGCCGACGACGATCATCGCCACAGCAATGACCGAGAGTACCACCCACCTCATCCGTTTCCGCATGTGTCCTACTCCCGACCCGCCATCGTCAACAACCGACGGTCGTTTTTCCCCCTCGTCTATATATACACGGCACTCGGTTCTGTATTCAACCCAAGCCTGCAAATGTCGCGCGATAGCGAAAGCGTCCCCTCACCCCAGCCCTCTCCCAGTGGGAGAGGGTGATCTTCCGGAACAAAAAAAGCGCCACTGTGTTCGCGCTCCCACCGGGAGAAGGTGATCTTCCGGAACACAAAGAGCTCCAGTGTATTCCCTCTCCCTCCGGGAGAGGGTTAGGGTGAGGGTGGCTCTCTTTGCATAACGCGCACCCTCCAGGTCTTCCCTGCTACTTAATTGCCGCTTCGTAGGTGTTGACGGTCTGCTCGATGTTTCTGTCCCAGGAGAATTGGCGTTTGGCTTCCTCGTGTGCGGCGGCACCGACGCGGCGTCTGAGCTCCGCGTTGTCGATAAGGCCGCGGATACGCTGCGCGAACGCCTGGGGGTCGTCGTGTTCGACGAGAAACCCGTTCTCTTCGTCTGTGATGATCTCGGGGACAGCGCCGGCTCGCGACGCGATCACGGGCAGCCCGGTCGCCATCGCCTCGGCAACCGCGAGAGGAAATCCTATGGACTTGGCGGGGTGGAGCAGCAACGCGGCATCCCGGTATATTGACGGCATACCCAGGTGTGTCGAACACCCCTCGATGACGACGCTGCTGTGAACGCCGAGCTTTTGTGCAATATCGAAATACTCTTTGCGCGCACCTTCGCGTTCGGGTCCCACGATCGCGAGCGCAACCCTGCGATGCCGTATGAGGTAGCTGAGCGCCGTGATGACGACGTCCACCCCTCTGCCGCGTTCGAGCGCGCCCACCAGCAACATGGGCAGGACCGCCGATTCGTCCTCCGTCGAGCGCTGGCCGTAGACATCGAAGAACCGCTGGCTCACAGCCGGGTAGACGCGGTGAACCTTCTCCGGCGGTATCTCAAACTCCTCGGATACAGCGTTGCACGCATACTCCGACCGCCCGATAACCTTGTCAGCCCACTGGAGCGTCTTGCGTTCGTATTTCCGCCACGTGGTTTCCTCGAGAAACTTCTGCCGTGTCGGCTCGACGTTAACGGTCGCGACAACCGGTACGAACCCTCGAAGCCTGCGGCGCAACGCGAAATAGAACCCTTCGCCGCCGTGGACGTGTATGACATCGAACGCACTCAGCCCGCGACCCACCTGCACAAACTGTCGCAGCGGGGCGATGGTTTTGCTCGAAGGCGGCACGTAGAGAGCACGCAGGTTTGGGTATTGTTTCTGCAGCTCCGGTTCGGCTTGTGTCGAGAGAGTAACCTCATGGCCGGCTGCAGCAAGGCGCCGACAGAGACCGTCGATGTATACAAACTCGCCGGCTACGCTCGGCCGCCAGGCCACTCCTTTCGAGACAACCAGTATCTTCATGGTCGCGGCACCGCAACTTCCTCGTATATGGCGCGAACGGCTTCTGCCTGACGTTTCAGTGTATACCTTTCGAGAGCCTTCTTCAACGCGTTCCGGCCCATCTTTGCGGTCTTCTGCCGGTCGTGCGCGAGTTGCCGGATGGCACCGGCAATGTTGGACGCGGTATCGTCGACGACAAAACCGTTGACGTCGTGGTCGACGATCTCGGGCAGCATCCCGCGCCGGGCAACTACCGCAGGCTTGCCCATCGCCATCGCTTCGCGCAACGCGCGGCACGTGCCGTCCGTGCCCGGCACGAGGAACACCTTGACGTCCATCGCCGCGAGAATGCCGACATACTCGTCCGCTTGAAGGTATCCCGGAAATACGACGCAATCCGAAAGGCCCATCTCGCGTGCCGGTTGTATTGCCACTCTTTCCCTGTTCGTTCCTCTACCGACGATGAGCACTCTGAGGTTGTGGACGGACTTCCGGGCGAGCGCCACTGCTTGCAGGAAGACGTCGAACCGCCTGTGCCATTGCATGCGTGCGACTATCCCCACGACAAAATCGTTGTCGGCAAGTCCGTACTTCTTCCGCATCTCGGGGAACGCTCTATCGGGGCTGAACCGTCCCGTGTCCAACGCGGGGTCAACAACGGTGGACAGCAGTCCGGCGCGCTCAACCAGCTTCCGGTCGTTTTCGAGTGCGGCTCGCGAGCTCTCGATAAGTACGTCCGTATGCTTGCTCAACAGACGGCGGTTTAGGAGTGTCCGCTTGAACCCATCACCGAAGTAACTTGTTCGGACCACTGTGATCCGCGGATCGGTCTTGCGCGCGGCGGTGCCTCCAATCAAGTGGTCGTTGCAAAGATGAGTATGCACTATTTGGATTTGCTGTTCACGCAAGAACCCACGCAACTTGCCAATATCCAAGGCGTTCAGGACCAGGTTGCGATGTTTCCCAAGATGAAATGATGTTACGGGTTCCAGCCCCGCCTGACGAGCCTTATCGGCAACAGTATCGTTTTCGCTCGACCCGGGGCCTCTACAGCAGGCAAACCGCACGTCAACGCCTTCGTCCCGGAGCGTGCGACACAGGTTGACCGCGAGCTCGGCCGGGCCCGTCCATTTCCAGTTGCTGAACAGGTGGAGTACTCTCATGATAACGGCATTATATCACGGGGAGCGCGAGCCCCGCGGGTCGTCGTTGGACGCCGACCCCTTCCTGGCAGCCAGTTGTTCGAGTATTTCGAGATGACGTTCGCGCGACATGGGGTACCAGAGAAACACGATGATTCCCAGAATAAACAGAACGGCCGGGAACGCTGAGATAAGCAGTCTCATCCCGAGAATCGTCCGAGCGGACTGTTCGGTGTCGGGCACATAACCGGCGAGATCGAGCACTCTGCCGACCACGTACCACGTGACCCCGGTGCTCGATTTGCGGACGAGAGTCCACAGCCCGAAGTAAGCACCTTCGCGCCTGTCGCCGGTTGCGAGTTCGTCTTCATCGACAAGGTCGCCGAGTGCCGCAGGCAAGACGACCATCAACCCTCCGTATCCCGCGCCCGACGCGGCGAATATCAGATACATCCGGAGGTCCGCCTTAAGAAAGTAGCAGGAGCATGCTGCAACGAGCGAAAGAACAAGGGCCGCCATGTAGGATGACTTCTTGCTGGTGACCTTCGACAGCCTTACCCAGAACGGTACGGACATGACGGCGAACCCGAGATACGTAAGTATGACGATGAGAGTGGTCTCGTCGCTGATCTTGAGCCAATATTTTGCAGCGAACAACACTACCGCAGAAGGCGTGGTGATGGCCATGTTGTAGAGCGCGTAGCTGACAACAACGACGTTGTACCCCTTGTTGAAGATGAGCTTGCGGACGCCCTCGAGAAACGGGACCTGCGGACGTCGCTGAAACTCGGGCCGCTCGCGCACGCCGAAAAACGTCACGAGCAGAGCCAGAGCCGCCAGTGCACCAAAGATCGCGCCCATCGCCGAAAACCCGATTCGCTTGTTCGGGAAAAGCGATACGAGCGGCAAGGGAACGAGCGCTCCGAGAAACAAGCCGACAATGAAGAACCCCTGGCGGAATCCCTGAACGCGGGTGCGTTCGTCGTAATCAAGGGAAAGCTCGGCGGCGAGCGAATCGTAGGGAACATAGAACACGGTCAGGAATGTGTACAATAGAATGAAGCTGATCGCCAGGTGCGCTCCCGGATGCGACTGCACAGGCGACCACAGCAGGAAGAAACAGAGGCCGAGAGGCACAGCGGCTCCGAGAATATACGGGCGTCTTCGTCCCATAGAGGACCGGGTGTGGTCCGAGATGTATCCCATCGCAGGGTCGGTGACGGCGTCCCAGAGGTTGGCGAGCATGACGGCGAGCCCGGCAAATCCAGCCCCGATCTTGACGGTGTCGGCGTAAAAGAACATCAGATAGACCATCATCGCGTAGTCCATCATACCGCCGCCTAAAGCGGCCGTACCGTACGCGACAAGAGTGCGCAACTTCAGTCTGGGTTCAGCTATCTTGTCCATTCCTCCGCTAACTCAATGATCGGCAAGCTGCGCAGGAACCTCGGGTCTTCATGCCGGTATCAGCCTTGTTTCCTTAGCCGTTTCTCTCTCAGCATACGCCGCTTCGTGCTCATCTCCCTGACAAGTTGCAGGAACCCCTCGACGGGCTCGCCACCTGTCAGCTCGACTACTCGGTCGAGGAATTCCACCACCTCGGCGCCGTCGAAGACGCCCCGCAAGGAGTCGTCCAACTGGGCGAGGTTCTTCGCGCGCCGCCGTACCGTCAACCTCTTGGCAAACGACACTGCATCGAGATCGATGAAGTAGAACGACCATTCGCCGCCTTCGCCGCGTTGCGCGAGCACGTTCTTCACCGACAGGTCGCTGTGGTATACCTTGCGATTGAAGAGACCGGCGACCGCCTCAGCAAGAGCCGGCAGCAGCCCCGGCAGTTGTTCCCCGTGTCCGGCAGGCTGTTCCTCAACGTTGGTCGTGTCCGGGAGGTATTCCGTTATCAGGTAGCTCCGGTACGGCACGAACCAGAGCCGTTCCTGAACAAGCGCTATCGGCCGCGCGGTAGGAATGCCGCGCACGATGAACCCGTGTCCCGAGAGCCACGCCTGCATCGAACGCGACCGGCGGAACAGCTTCAGCACAAACCTGAGCGGCGGACCGTACCGTTCTTCCTTGACTATGTAGGTTTTTGCGTACCGCGACGAGCGCAACGCTACCCGCGTGACATACGCCCTGCGCGACTCTTTGAGCAGTCGGTGGTCACGGGCGCGTCTGGCGTCCTTGTGCGACAAGATCAGCTGCAGCATATCGTCGATAGACATATCTCTGCGTCGGAAAACCTTCACGCCCGGGGCTTTGTTGATGGTGAACTCCGAACTCTCCTTGACGCACCGCCGCGTTCTGCTCGAGAGTTGGCGCCGGGCCAGCCGTCGCGAGCCGGATTCGATGGTTTCGAGAGAGGGGCAGTCGTTCTGCAGCCGCGCCCGTGCTGCATCGAGAACGATCTGTCTCTCGTCCGGGGCGGTGAGTTCGTTCAGTGAGAAGAACAGCTTGGCCATCGTCCTCCGTACTTTGCAGGGGGTGAGACATCGCGAGCATCGGACGCTGTCGAGATCGATAAGGAAGAACTCGCGCTCCATGCCGGATCCCCCGCGAACGAGTATGTTGCCGACGTGCGCGTCGCGGTGGTAGACGCCTTTCGAGCAGACCTCGCCGACGAACCGCCCGAGCTTTCTCAGCAGCGCGATTCTCTCCTTGCGCTGGCTTTCTCTGAGGCACGTGTCGAGTCGCTCGATGTCCGGTATCTCTTCAAGAACAAGGACTTGGTCGCATACGAATCCGCCGCGCCGCTTCGTGCCGAGCGCCACCGGCCTTGCAGTCGGCACACCCCTGTCGAGCACCGCACGGGTTGCCCGCCATCCCGCCCCGCCTTTCGATCCGACCAACAGGTATTTCAGCGCGGATTTCCGATTGCGGATGAAGTACCGTTTGATGATAAGGTTGACTCCGCGCACGGTGAGCGAGGAGACCTCTCGCACACGGTTCGCTCGCAGGCGGCGTGCCTTGCCGGAATTGACGGCCCTCAGAAAAGACTCAACGAAGGAATGGTCGTACGGAGGGTTCAGTCTCCAGTGCAATCCCGTGAGCCTAGTCTCCGACTGCACGGTTTCTTTCCTTTCGCTGGAGTTCCCAGAGCTTGGCGTATTTCGAGAATACGGAAAACGCGGCAAGCGAGCAAAGAACAAGCCCTTCTCTGCCGTCGAGGAACCCGAGCTGAAACAGGTACATTCTGACGAACCTCAAGATCGGGCGCAACGTGACGTTGTACCAGGCAGCCTTCTTGCCGCGTTCAAGCGCATCTTCCGCGCCACGCGTGGTATAGTCGTTCAACACATCGACGAACTGGGCGAGGCTCGAGTAGGTGTAGTGAAGAAGGGTTCCCTCGATACGGCCGACGCGTCCCTCGACTATGGGCGCGGCATGAATGCGTCTCTCCTGGTACCGGACGGCACCTTGACGGAACAGTCTGGGAATGTACTCGTTCTGCCAACCGCAGTATCTGATCCGCCGCCCCAGAAAGTGGGACACTCTCAGCATCTCGAACCCGTTATACTCCGGCGCGTCCTTGGCAATGACCGCCTTTATCTGCTCGGCCAACTCGGGAGTTACCCGCTCGTCCGCGTCAATAAGGAAACTCCAAGGGTTGGACAGTTGCGGAAAGGCCCAGTTAAGCTGTGATCCCATGGCCTCGTACTCGTGGCGGACTACCCGGTCGGTGTACTCGAGGCATATGGCCTCAGTCCCGTCGTTACATCGCTCATCGTCCAATACCACGAAAATCTCGTCGGCCCATTTCACGCTTTCGAGACAGTCGCGGATACAGTCCTCCTCGTTTTTTGTCGCGATTACCACGCTGAGCTTTGGGGCCATCAGCCGGTCTCTATCGCCTTGATGCGGTACAGCGTGTCGGCCGTCGAGTGGTCCTTGGGGTCGCCGACGATAGCTATGCGTGCGCCGATACGATGTACCGTGTCGCGTTCCGGCAGGTTTTCCGGAGTATAGTCTGTTCCCTTGGCATGAACGTCGGGTCTCAGCTTCTCGAGCAGCGAGTCTATCGTCTTCTCTCCGAAGATCGTGACGTAATCGACACTGGTGAACTCGCTCAGTATTTCCATACGGTAGTCCTGATTGTTGACAGGACCCGCGTCGCGTTTATACTTGCGTATGTAATTGTCGTCGTTTATGGCGACGATCAGCACGTCCCCCTCGGCCTTGGCACCGCGCAGACATCGAATATGTCCGACGTGGACAAGATCAAAACAGCCGTTTGTCAGGACGACAACCTTGCCTTCGGCTTTGAGCTGTCCGACTATCCGGGCCAACTCGTCGCGGTCTCTGACTATCTTACCCATTTTCTCTGCCGATCATCTCCTTGAGTTCCATCAGCGTGAGCGCCGCCGTGCCGCGTTTCATAACGACAACGCCCGCAGCGTAGTTCGCCAGCACAGCCGCTTCGTAGTACGAGGCTCCGCTCACACGGGCCAGCGCCAGAACGGTTGTCACCGTATCGCCTGCGCCAGAGACATCCGTCCCGACCGTGGTTCCGGCTACAGGTATCTCGCGGACCTCCTTCCCCGGCTCGAACATCGCCATCCCACGGTTCCCGAGCGTGACAAGCGCCATCTCGGGCTCGAGCATGTCGAGCAGACGTTTGCCGATATAAGGCAGGTTCACGTCATCAATACCGCACTCTATCCCTGTCAACGCCTCTGCTTCGGCTTCGTTCGGTTTGACGATGGTGAATCTCCCGAACTTTCCGAGTCCGAACCGAGAGTCTGCCAACACGGGCACGCTGGAAAAGGATTCTCTCAGCCGTTTGATGACTTCGGCCGAGAGGACCTTGTACCCGTAATCCGAAGCGATGAGCGCGTCAACCGTGCCTGTCACAGCGTCGATCTTCTCGAGGATCAGTGCTTCGGGCGGGACATTGTCCTCCGGCGGTTCCCTGTAGATGCAGAGCATTTGCTGCTTGCTGGTATTGCGGTCGCCGGCGACAATGCGCGTCTTGGTGATGGTGCTCGTCGAACCGTCGATCACCAGCCCGCTCGTATCGACACCTTTCTTGGCGAGCAGTTCGCACAATCCGTTGCCCGGCTCGTCATCTCCGACAACCCCTATCGGAAAAACCGTCGCGCCAAGCGTGACGAGATTGTTGGCCACGTTCGCTGCGCTTCCTGGAACCAGCTTCTCGTCCTCGTACCTTACCACCAGGACGGGTGCTTCGCGCGAAAGCCTGACCGGCTCGCCGTATATGTACACGTCGGCCACCATGTCTCCGACGACGGCTATTCTGGCATCGGAGAACCGGTCGACGATCTCGAACAGCCTCTCGATCATTTCAGACGCTCCTTCCCATCAGCCTGTACAGCACATCTGATATGAACCATTTGACCTCGTAGGCTATCCTCAACGCGGAACGGGTTACGATGCGCCGTACCGGGTCATCTTTCCGTCCGTGACAGTAGGCTGTCAGGAAGCGCACCGTGTCGGCCCGGGTGAGGTCCAACCCGTCACGTCGCGCCTTCGCGGCGGAGCGGTTCAATCTGAGGATGTTTCTCGCACACTGAACCGGGCTGAGCTTGGTCTTGAGCCTCGCCTTGTCGAAATCCACGATGTACACGCGTGGCGTCCGGCCTTCCAAGGTGACGAGCAGGTTGCGCACGTTGAGGTCCGCGTGATAGATGCCGGCATCGTGCATCTCTCGCACGGTGCCTGCCGCGGCACGTATCACCTCGTGTTTCAGCTCAACGCCGGCGTGATCGTGAGCGTCGATACTGGACAAGAACCGCACCGTGTCGGTCGCACCGGGGATCTCCCGCGACACGAGATAGTCTGCGTGAAACATGCCAGCCGGACGAACGACTCCCACCAGACTCTCTGCGACGTTTATCCCATGTCCTTGCGCTCGGTCGGTGGCGAAGAGTTCTGCGAGCGGACGGGGCCGCCCCAAGAACAAGTCGGGGATTATCCTGCCGAACAACCCGCCCCTCTTGTACTGTTTGCAGACAGCTCGCACACCTTGCTCCAACAACATGTAATGGATCGTGCCCCTACCACCGGACTCGGAACAAACATACTTGCCCGATAGGAACGTGTCCAGACAAGGCTCGCATCCTTTGCGGACAAACGCAACAACACCCTGGTTGGTCACAGTCTTGAAGTCGGTTGGCAAACCGTACCGCTCACAATTAAGTCGCAGATCCCCTGCCTCCCGAATTGCGAGTTCCTCTTCCTGCCGCCACGTTACGGTATTTTACCACGATGCCCTCCAACATTCAACGAACCCGCGCTGTCAGCCCTCCGTGTTCTGTGAGTCTCTCTTGCCCTGCGGTCGCGTTCTGGGAGACCGAGACTATTGAAATCGCGGGTCAAGGAGGATATAGTTACGCTGGTGTCGGGCGACTCGTGTGGAATGAGGGGACGCTGGTTGTCATGTTCAAACAAGGATGGCAGTACCTGCTCAGGTGGGTCCCGCTTGCGTTTCTGATAGGTTCTGCCGGCGGCCTGATCGTATGGGTATTGCAGCATGCGGTGGCGTTTGCGTATAGCATCCAGGGCGATCATCCGCTTGTGTATGCCTGCCCCATCATAGCAGGGGTGATCCTGGGGTTCGTGATCCACCGGATCGATCCCGCAGCTGCCGGCGAAGGCGTTCCGGCGTACATAGTGGCGGTGAACCAGAGGGGTGGGTACGTCCGGCCCCGCATGTTTCTGTGCCGGTTCATAGGGGCGATGGTGACCCTCGGGTTGCACGGCAGCGGCGGATTCGTAGGTCCGACGGTTCTTGTGAGCAGCGGCGTCGGGGGCCTTGCGTCCAGGGTGGCCAGACCGGTGCTCCACCATTTCGGATTCAGAAAGAGCGACCATCGGCTGGCAGCGATCTGTGGTGCGGGCGGAGCGATCGGAGCGTTGCTGCACGCGCCGCTCGGCGGCGGGATATTCGCCGTCGAGGTGCTCTACGTGGCATCGGTCGAGTACGAAGGGTTTTTCCCGGCGATCCTGGCGAGCGCGGCGGGTTACTTCGTTCACGGGGCTCTAAACGGTCAGCATCTCACGCCTATGCACGGGGGGTTCTCGTTCAGCCTGAGCGTGGCCCCCGGTTTGATGCTCGCGGCCGCGACGACCGGGCTGTTGGGAGCAGCGTTCGTCCTGCTGTACAAACAAGCCTTCCTGTTGTTCCAGAAGATCACGCGCGTCCAGGGGTTGAAGACCGTCGTTGGCGGCGCTTGCTGTACTGCGGCCGGGCTCATCGTCGGCAAGGAAGTGATGGGCACGTCGCTCGGAACCCTTGACGGGCTGCTGAGTAATAGTCTCTCGTTGCCGATAGGCGTAGCGTGTCTTCTCATCGCCGGCAAGATGTTCAGCACGGCGGGGACAATCGGCTCGGGCTGCAACGCGGGCCTCACGTTGCCGGTCATTGTGTTAGGCGCGCTCGCGGGCGACCTGATATCGACGGTGGGCGGTGTCAGCGCACAGGGAACACACACTGCTTTCGTTGTGACAGGGATAACAGCCATGCTCTCGGCCGTTATGAACGTGCCGATAGCGAGCGCTGTGATAGCCATCGAGTTTTTTGGACGCGAGTATGCTGTGCCTGCAATACTGGGGAGCGTGATAGCGTTCAGCATAGCGCGGCCGCAAATAATTTACGAGCAAGCGGCAGGCAGAAAGAGTTGAGAAAGGGACAGAACCGATGTTTCCCAGAGAACCGGATGACACACGCGAGCTCATAAACGTCAACGAGCGGTTTGTGTTCGACGCGATCGAGCGGCTGTTCAAGGAAGACAAACAGATGTGCAGGTGCGAGGATTGTGTGCTCGACACCGCCGCGCTCGCGTTAAACAAGCTGCCGGCGCACTACCACCACTCGAGTTTCGTTCCGATGCCGTCGGGTGTCAGGGGGATGCGCTCGTTCGTCCCCGAAGACGAGAAGAAACTTATCGCTACGGTCGAAAAAGCGGTGCGCGAGGCAATGCAGCGCGTCAAGGACCATCCGAACCACTGACAAGACGAGCCCCGGTTCGGGTCAGTCCGCAGCCGCAGCCAGTTCCTCCTTCCAGTACGGTTCGCGCCCCTCCATGGCCGTGACAAGCCTCGCAACGGTGTCGTTCAGAGGGGCAGCCTCGCCGACGCTTGTCGCCACTGAAGCCACCGCTCCGTTGATAGCCGATATCTCCGTTCGTCTTCCCGCCAGTATGTCCTGAAGCATCGAAGATATGTTTGTGGCGGTGTTCTCGCAGACCGTCTCGACGAGTTCGACTGCGCCGAAGTCGGTCTCGAGAGCGTCGGTGGCGATGGCCACGTGAAGCGCCTCGAGCGCAAGTTTGCCGAGCATCTCGCGTGCGGCTGGGATTTCGACGAGCCGGCCGTTTCGCACGCCCAGCAGCGCGGTCAGCGGGTTGATAGCTGCGTTCACGATGAGCTTCTTCCAGATGGCGGCCTGGACGTTGTCGGTAATCGCCGTGTTGAACCCTGCGTCGGCGAGCGTTTGCACGAGCGACCGCGCACTGTCGTCGTTGGCCGGTTCGAGAGCGCCGACGGTCGTAGTGCCGCGTCCGCAATGCCGGACCTGGCCGGCGCCGAGCAGTGTCGCTCCCTCCGACGTGGTTCCGGCGAGCACCCTGCCAGCACCATACTTTTCGGCGATCGCCTCGGCATTACCCACGCCGTTCTGCAACGTAACGAAGAGTGTGTTGTCGCCCACATCGAGCGGCAAGGATTCCACCGCCCGGGCGGTATCGTAGGATTTTGTCCAGATGAAGACGAAATCGGCGGCGGCAACAGCCTGCGTGTCGCAGGTCGCCTCGACGGCAGTCTTGAAATCGCCGCTAATACCTGTCACGGACAGGCCATTGCCGGATATGTTCTCGCTGCGGTCCGGCCGCCTGTCGACGATGACGACATCAACCCCGGACCTCTTGAGCAACCCTGCGAAGAGGCATCCCATGGCCCCGGGGCCGACAACGGCAACTTTCATCTGGCAGCCCTCTGTTACTTCTCGACCACGTAGCTGTCGGCAAACTGTCTAACGGTCCTCAACTTGCCCAGAGACGTCTTTGCCTGATCGCGGGTCGCGTACGAACCGACTCGTACCCTGAACCAAACGACGTCACCGATTCTTGCCTCCTCGAGCCGGGCGTCGTACCCCGCCTTTTTAAGGTTCTTAACAAACTGCTCACCTTTGCTCTTATCCCGCGATGACGCAACCTGAATCGTCCAGCGACCCTCGGACAACTTGCTCGGCGCGGGTTCTTCCGTAACCGGTGTCTCTGGCGCGGCCTTGGCAGCAACGGGTGTCTCAGCCGTTGGCGCAGGTTTCGGCGCAGGCGGTTTGTCTTCGGTGGGTTTCGGTTCGGGTTTGGCAGCGGTAGCCGGCTTCTCTATTTTGGCCGCTTCTGTTTTCGGGACCTTGGCCTGCACATCTTTCGCCTGAGCGGCCGCCTTCGGCGTTGCAGTGGCGGGTTTCGGCGCAGCCGGCTTGGGTGCGGGAGCCTTCGAGCTGACACGTTTAACGGTCGGTTTACGCTGGGACGCGGTCGCAGGTTTTGGCGCCTTTGTTGAGGCGGGCTTGGCCTGTTCGACCGGTGGTTTCGATGCAAGGGCTGGAACAGCAGACTCCTTCTTGCCCAGGACAAGGCCGCCCATGAAGCATAGCAGCATGACGCCCAGCAGCCCGCATATGATCATCACCATCTGGCCGGAGCTAAACTTGAATTCGTAATCAGGTTCCTGCGTCATTTTCTTCTCCCTCCATCTCTTCGAGCCGTCTCTGCAGCTCGAGCCGTGCCGCGTTCATCTGCGCGGCGCTCAAATCCGGATCCGCAACCTCTATGATACGCCCATTGACCTTATCGAGGAAGACAGCCGTTGAAGCCTTCCTCTGTGAATCCTCGAACTCCTTGAGCAGCCTGAACGCCCGCTGACGCCTGAGCAACTGGGCGGACAGAAACGCCATCGCAAGCTTGTTCGGTTCGTCCGATTCACATATCTCGTAGAAAAGCCTGCGCAGCGGGGACAGGTGCTCGACCGCCTTGATGGATTCGACGGCGGGATCGACGTAACTCGTCACCCAGGAACAGATCGCCGCGTCTCTGCAGTCCTCGCCGACTCGCTTCCAGCACTCCGGACAGTAGTCCTCCCTGACGGTTTCCTCACCGCCCGGCAACAGTGCCGAGTGGTGGTCTTCGTGATGCTGAAACTTCTTCCCGCAACCCAGACAGTTTGGAGCGCTCTTCCTGACCTTCAGATCGACCATAACACTAACAAAACCCTTTCACCACCATGTAGCTAATTCGTCAGCGCGTTGGGAAGCGACGCACCGTATTGTAACAGATTCAAGAACAGCCGGGTAGGCATCTCAACTGCTTTGATACCCACATCAACCGCGTCCGTACCCAGTTTCACCGTCTTGGTCGCCAGCTCGATCTGGATCGGTCGCGCCTCGACAGAGCTTTCGAGCTTGCTGATGTTGCCCGTGAGCTTGAAATCGAGCGGAAGATCGTCGCGAGCAAACGCCGGCAGCGGTATAACCTGCCGCTTCTTCAGCATGGGTATTTGTTCGACAAGTTCAGGTGAGAGAACGGTTTTGAAATCGTAGTTGAGGTTGCCCAGGCTATCGAACCATCCTTCGCCGCTGAACCGGAGCCCGGTCTTCTGGACCTCTATCTCTTCCGTGTACGTAACGCCGCCCTGTAGTCTCAACCTGGCTGACGCTTTCTCGAATGTTACGGGCGCGTAGGCTTCCGACTCTCCGTTGTTCTGTACCTTCCCGATGAAATACGAGCTGTCTATCTGGCCGCCGGCCAGTTCCAGATGGCCTTCGCCGCGTCGCTTGTTGGGCTGGCCAAGCGTTCCCGCCAACTCTATCTCGCCGGACAGCCGCCCGTGGACAGCCGTCGGAGGCAGCGACACATTGCCGGCTATCCGGCTCATCTCGAGGTTCTGCCAGGTCAAGCGCGAAGCGTAGTCCTCGGTCGAGAGGTCGAGCTTGAACTCTCCGTTCAGCGTACCGCCGTACGCCTCGCAAGCGACCGGCGCGAGATTCAGCGCGCCTCCCTCGATTTTGCCTTTGGCGGAAGCCTCGTCCAGACGCCAGCTTTTGTAAGCGCAGTCGGTCAAGCGCAGGTCGAGATCCCATGTGGCGCTCGAGTTCGACCCGCCGTTGCTCGACAGAAACCCAGGCAACTCGAGCCGGAGCGCATCGACCACAGCGGTTCTGCCGGCCATACCGAGCGCGAACCGGTTGAGCTGCCGGTCGTACTCGAGCTGCAGCGCAAGTGACTGCAGCCCAATGCCGCCTTCTTTCTCGCCGGCGAGAATGGTCACATCGTGCGCGTCAAGTTCCGACTTCCAGTCGAGACCCGCCTCGTCTCGGGAGAACGACACGGCCCAGTCGGCGGGCCTGTCGCTCGATTGTTTGACGGGCAGGTTAAACAGCGCGGCAAGTGTGGGGATCTCCATCGCGGAAGACTGCGCCTGCATCGTTATACCCCGCCAGACACCGTCTTCATGTTTCGTCAGCACCATGTCGCCTTTCACACTCGAGCCGTCGAAGTCAATCTCCATGGCGACTTCTCTCCTGAGCGTGTCGTCGAGGACGAACGTGAACCCCATGGTGGCCGGCATGAGAGCGGGCTTCTCGAGGATCGACGCACACCGGACCCTCGCATTGGCAAAATCCGCGTTTGCGGTCCACTTCTGTTCATCGACCGTGCCCACTACTGTGCCGGTGACGATGACAGTCCCGTCAACGTAGCATCCATTCGGTATCACCCAGGACAACAAGTGCGGCACCGTGTCCGCGTCGAGTTCGAAATCGATTTGGGAGAGGCTATCCGGTGTCATCGAGACCGTTCCATCAAGGTTGAGCCGCGCACGGTCGAGCGCGCACGAAACGCCTTCGAGCGTGATAATGTTGTCGCTGAACGCCACGTCGCCGTGCAGCTCCCGCAATGCCAGGTCTTGCGTCGCCACGTCACCTGCTACAATGTTTGCACGAACCGCAAACGCCGAGGCGTCCTCCCCGAGTTCCACCCACAAATCCTTGCACCTGACATTCCCTGACGCCCAGCCGGAGGCGTCTCCAACGCTCGAGAACCGAACCGCGGCATCCCTCACCTCGAGCGAAACCGTGGTTTCAGGGTTGCTCGCGTCGCCCGTCAGTTTCAGGACGTACGTCGCGTCCTGCGACATCTCGACGTCGAATTCCGAGAACTGCGGAATGGCCTGCGTCGCGGCTTGCTCGAGCCGTTCCTCGATCTCCGGATCGGTTATCTTGACAAGCAGTCCCAGCACGGACCCGCCGTCCGAGAACTCGATGTTGCCGCTGATGTTGCCTGAAACGTCTTCGGACTGGACATTGCACTTCCCGACCACGATCGACCGAAACCCGTTGCCAAGCTCGAGGTCGATGGCGGCGTTGCCCGAAATGGGTGTGAACGGTTCGGCGACGTCGCGGTATGCGAGATCGGTGAATGAGACGTTTCCACGCACCGATACCGACTGGTCAGGCAGCGAACCTAGCTCGACATCTGCGGCAAGCGTACCCTTCAGTCCGTGCTCGCGTCCCGGGGCTGCCAGACGCGCCAAGTCGGAGAGGATCATCTCTCCCGTTGTGAGTTTGATGTTCCAGTTGCCGGCCTCGGCGACGGTACCCTTGAACGCGACAGGGCCCTTCGAGAACGGAACGTCGGCACATTCGCCCTGTACCTGCACGCCGTCGAAACCGGGCGCCCTGGCGGCTTGAATCCCTATGCCGCTGAACCGTAACGGTTCGGAGTCGCCGAGTTTCACCGCGAGCCTGCCGTCCTTGACGGTCACCGCCGGCTGGGCGTCGCGGGATCCCGTTCCGGCCAGAATGCCCTGCACGGCGGCTGTACGACCGGGCTCGTTGTTGTCCAGCAGCACCTCGGGCGATACGAGCTCTATCTCGCGCGCCCGGACACCGCCACGGATCAGATGCGGCAGATCGATACTGACCCTGACAAGCGGTATGGACGCAACGCGACCGTTGTCGCCTTCGTCCCGGGCGCGAACGTCCACGTCCTCTATCACGAACGTGTCTATTGCTTCACTCCGGATTTTGCCCACACGGATGTCGCAATCGAGCGCCTGTTCTGCGGCTTCCAGCGCCCGCTCTTTCGCTCCCTGCAACCGCTCGAGAACGTACCAGCGCGCAGCTATCACGCAAACCGCGACTACTGCCAGGGCAACGATCGCGCGAGTGTAACGCTTCCTGTACACAAACTCCACCTTCGAACGCGGCAGACGCAGGCATACCGCTCTCCGTCATACGGATTAATACCCGTCCGCCGTCAAACTGTTCCTCGGTTTCGAGGGATGTGCGCTACTGCTCTTGTGCCGGCTCGGCCTGTTCCGCCTTGTCCGCTGTAGGCAACCCGAGCGCGGCTCGAACTTCCTTATCCATGGTGGCGAGCACGTCAGGGTTCTTCTTCAGGAACGTTCTGGTGTTCTCGCGACCCTGACCGAGGTTCTCGTCCTTGTACGAGAACCACGCGCCGCTCTTTGTCATTATCTTGTGCTCGACGGCGAGATCGATGAGGCTGCCTTCACGCGATATACCTTCGCCGTACAGCAGATCGAACTCGCCTGTTCTGAACGGTGCAGCACACTTGTTCTTGACAACCTTGATACGTGTCCGGTTCCCGATAGTCTCCTGCCCCTCCTTAATGGACGCGATGCGCCGCACCTCCATTCGCATGGACGAATAGAACTTGAGCGCGCGTCCGCCCGGGGTTGTTTCGGGGCTGCCGAACATGACGCCTATCTTCTCGCGAATCTGGTTGATGAATATGACGCACGTCTTGGATTTGCTTATCGCGGCGGTCAGCTTGCGCAACGCCTGCGACATGAGCCGCGCCTGAAGACCGACGTGCACGGCCCCCATCTCGCCCTCTATCTCGGCCCGCGGCACGAGCGCTGCCACCGAATCTATCACGATAACGTCCACGGCGTTGCTGCGTACGAGCGTCTCGCAGATGTCGAGCGCCTGTTCGGCCGTATCGGGCTGCGACACCAGCATCTCGTCTATGTCCACTCCGAGAACCGTGGCAAAATCGGGGTCGAGCGCGTGTTCGGCGTCTATATAACACCCTATGCCGCCGCGTTTCTGTGCTTGACCCATGACGGTCAGAGCGAGCGTTGACTTCCCGCTGCCTTCCGGACCGTATAGCTCGACCACGCGCCCTTTCGGGAAACCGCCGACGCCGAGCGCAAGATCGATTGCAAGACAACCCGTCGGGATCGCCGCCAGACGCTGGTCGGGACCCGCCTCGCCGAGACGCATGATCGAACCGCGCCCGTGCTGTTTCTCGATCTGCGATACGGCTATGTCAAGTGCACGCCCCTTGTCCTGTTTCTCCGAACCTTTCGCCATCGTGGCTCCCTCCCTTATGTTTCCCCGCGCGCAACGCGCGATTCATTGCCGTTTATGCTCAGTTCATACCCCCAAGCATCGCTTATTTTAGACCATTTGCACACCAAATTTCAACTGCGAGGCTTGACCGGGTAATGCCGGGCCTGCTCTGCAACATGGGACAGGGGGTTGGAATAGACGGCAGGACGGTGTATAGTTATGTGTGTGCTGTAGGGAATGAGGAGGGGCGGAGAACATGCCAACTCCCAAAAAGGTTATTCAACTCGTCCAGCTGTTCGACCGGAATCTCGAGGCCTACCGGTCCGGCAAGTACAACGAAACTCAGGTGCGCCACGAATTCATCGATCCCTTTTTCATGGCCCTGGGCTGGGACGTAAACAACGAGGAGGGGTACGCCGAGGCATACAAGGACGTCGTCCACGAAGATGCTGTCAAGGTCGGCGGGTTCACCAAGGCACCGGACTACTGTTTCCGTATCGGCGGCACCCGGAAGTTCTTCCTCGAAGCCAAGAAACCGTCTGTCGACATCAAGGACGCCATCCATCCTGCGTACCAGCTTCGCCGCTACGCATGGTCAGCGAAGCTCCCGTTGAGCGTACTGACCGACTTCGAGGAGTTTGCCGTCTACGACTGCCGGATCAAACCGGTCAACACCGATAAGGCGTCATTGGCAAGGACGATATACTTCCAGTACACCGACTACGCTGACGCGTGGGACGAGATAGCGTCTATCTTCTCGCGGGATGCGGTACTGAAAGGGTCGTTTGACAAGTACGCCGAGTCGACCAGACGCAAGAAAGGTACCGCCGAAGTCGATGCGGCGTTTCTCAAAGAGATCGAGACGTGGCGCGACGTGCTCGCGCGGAACATCGCCTTGCGCAATCCCGACCTTGCGCAGCGTGAACTCAACTTCGCTGTCCAGCGCACCATCGACAGGATCATTTTCCTGCGCATCTGCGAGGACCGGGGTATCGAGTCGTACGGACGACTCATGGCCATCACGAACGACACTCAGGTCTACGAACGACTCTCCCACCTGTTCCAGCAAGCCGATGATCGATACAACTCCGGACTGTTCCATTTCCGGCCGGAGAAAGACCGCGCCGAACCGCCCGACGAGCTCACGCTCAGCCTCGCTATCGACGACAAAGTGCTCAAGTCCATCATCAAGGATCTGTACTATCCCGACAGCCCGTACGAGTTCTCGGTGCTGCCTGCGGACATCTTGGGCCAGGTATACGAACAGTTTCTCGGCAAGGTCATCCGGCTTACCAAAGGGCATCGAGCCGTCGTCGAGGATAAGCCCGAAGTCAAGAAGGCGGGCGGTGTCTACTACACGCCCACATATATCGTTGACTACATCGTCGAGAACACTGTCGGCAGACTGCTCGAGGAGAAAACGCCGAGACAGGTTGCCGGAACGCGCAGCCGGCCGCCGTTGCGAGTCCTCGATCCCGCGTGCGGGTCGGGCTCGTTCCTTATCGGTGCGTACCAGCATCTGCTCGACTGGCACCGCGACCGGTACGTCGAAGACGGCCCGCAGAAATGGGCTAAACGAAAACCGCCCCGCGTGTACCAGGGACGCGGCGGCGAGTGGCGGCTTACCACGGCCGAACGCAAACGCATCCTGATCAACCACATCTACGGGGTTGATATCGATCCGCAGGCCGTCGAGGTCACAAAGCTGTCGCTTTTGCTCAAGGTGCTCGAAGGCGAGTCCGGTGAGACCATCGGCAAGAACCTCGAACTGTTCCACGAACGCGCTCTCCCCGACCTATCGAACAACATCAAGTGCGGCAACTCGCTCATCGGACCCGACTTCTACGACAACCGCCAGCTCGACTTGCTCGACGACGAGGAACGGTACCGCATCAACGTCTTCGACTGGCAAACCGAGTTTCCTTCCATCATGAAATCCGGCGGATTCGACGTCGTCATCGGCAATCCGCCGTATGTCCGGCAGGAGTCGCTGAAGGAGCAGAAGAGATATTTTCACAGTTGCTATCGCGCCTATCACGGTGTAGCCGACCTGTACGTTTACTTCATCGAGAAGGGTCTCAGGCTACTCAAGCCAACGGGCCTGTTTGGTGTGATTGTGTCCAATAAGTGGATGCGCGTCAACTATGGTAAGCCGCTGCGATGTTGGATGAAACAACAACGTATTGAAGAAATTGTGGACTTCGGTGTCCAGCCAGTTTTTTGGGGGCCTACCACTTATACTTGCATTCTACGTATTAGAAATGATGTGCCTCAACCCACTTTCGAGTCAACGCAAGTCAAGACCCTTGACTTCGATACCCTTCAAGACCATGTGCGTAAGTATCGCCACGCTGTAAACCAGGCCGCACTCAGCGATGAAGGCTGGTCGCTAGTCGATAAACACACCCAATCTATCTTGGACAATCTCCGTACAGTAGGTGTTTCACTCAGCGAGTACGTGAAGGGGCAAATATACTATGGCGTAAAAACAGGTTTGAACAAAGCATTTGTCATTGACGCCAAAACGCACGACCAGTTGATTGCTGAGGATTCCAAATGCGCCGAGCTAATCAAGCCATTCTTGGTGGGACGAGATATAAAACGGTATCGTCCCCCAAGTAGCAAGCGATACTTAATCTTGGTTCCCAAGGGTTGGACACGTATACACTCAGGGGGCGTACGCGGTACTTGGGAGTGGTTTCAACAAAGCTATCCAGCAATCGCTACGCACTTGGCACCTTTCGCCGACGAAGCGCAAAAGCGTTACGACAAAGGTGAGTATTGGTGGGAACTGCGCGCCTGTGATTATTATGATGAGTTTCAGAAACCCAAGATATTCTGGCCGGGTATAAGTGCCGAAGTTGCAGCATTCGCCCTCGATGACAAACACCATTACGGAAATGATAATACTCAACTAATCACAACAGATGATCGCTATCTGCTAGGAATCTTGAACTCCTGTCTTTCGCGTTTCATTCTGACGACTATCTGCGACAAGGTTCAAGGTGGGTTTTACCGGCTCAAAATGATTTATATCCAGCAACTCCCCATCCGCTCCATCAACTTTGACGACCCGGAGGACGTGGCCCACCACGACAGAATGGTGAAACTGGTCGAAGAGATGCTATCGCTGCACAAACAGTTGGCGGCGGCGAAGACGGCGCACGACAAGACAACCCTCCAGCGCCAGATCGATGCCACCGACCGGCAGATCGACCGGTTGGTGTATGAGCTGTATGAGTTGACGGAGGAGGAGATTGCGATTGTGGAGGATCTACAGTAACCCGCCGTCGATACGGAAGACGATGAGGTAGAGCTTGTTTCGAAGCGACTATGCAGGAAATGGGAACATGGCGGATATGAAATGGCAGACAATGGCAACCTGCAAGCATTCTCTTGACAAGTCTCTTCCAGCGAGCAGACGTAGGAGTTACGAATGTTTTTCATAATCCGTAATTGCATAGCGTTGGACAGCGAGCGCGCTCATGTTTAACTATCTCCCCATCAAGCAAACTGTGCCTACCAGCACCCCCGAATCCAAAGACTTATTCACTAAATCCTTGTTTCTTTCGCATGCATTTCTGATAAAGCGTGATCAGATTGTTGGAAAAATAGAGAGTAACCTGAAGAGGCGCAAGGAGCTAGACATTTGGATTGATGTGGGCCCTGTTGATGGAGAATTGGAATTCGAAGTTGCAGTACAACTTCCCTTTTTCTTGCCCACATACAGAGAAGCGGACGAGTATGAGATCAAACTGCAAAGCGCCAGTTACATCATCTGTAACAGATGTTGCGAGGTTATGCTGGAAGGACACAAGGAAGAGTATTTTCTGATGCACTACTTCGCGCAGTCGGACTTGGCAAGAAAACATGGGAAGAAGATCAACCAACTTGTGATGACAAGATCCGTCATAATTAGGTCCTTTACGGTATCTGCAGAGACTGCATCAATGGCGATTGAGGACAATTTTGAGGAGTGGCTCAATACTCTAAACAAGGATATCAGACTTATTATAGACGGCCTCCGCTATCATCTCGATGACGATTCCCAGGAACTTCCTGACTGCAACAACATTGGGAGATTCTGTCCAATATATATAGTGTGCAAAGGCGACAAGATATCATCAGCCCTGAAGTTTGCTGCGCACGTTAGGGCCGCACAAATAATGTCGTTCTCAAAGTTCTCTTGCGACCTTGCAGAGATCGAAGCGTTCTGCAATGGAACGAAGGCAATTGATACGTCAAAGCTGATTCTGGGCAAAGCAGATTTGCTCTATCGAAGCGGAGACATCATGGGGGCGTGTATACTTGCCTGCATCGGATGTGAGACGTCACTGCAGACGTTCATTTTGTATCAACTTAAGCAGAAAGGTCTTTCCGGGACAAAAGAAAAAGACGCATTCAATAACTTGTCTTTCTCGCAGATGTTGAACTTTGTCTCCTATTTTGTTCTGGATATGAAGAATTCAGATACGAAGCACATAATTGGAAAACTCAACGCTCTAAGAAAGCTTCGTAATGATGTTATCCATGAAGGCAGAAGGATTATCGAAGATCCAGAAGAAACCGTAAAACTTGGCATAAAAGCCGTGAAGGACTTGCAGGAACTGATTCTGACTCAAAACAGCTCTTCAGCTGGCACATGATAAGGCGGTGTTGGA
>CAZGCA010000094.1:0-4484 GCA_964524145.1 uncultured bacterium
GAGGGTATGGGGTTCGACGGATCGTCCATTGAGGGGTACGCGCGGATCGAGGAGAGCGATATGATCGCCAAACCCGACCCGGGGACATTTGTGATCCTGCCCTGGCGTCCGGACGAGGGAGCCGGCGTGGCCCGGATGTTCTGTGACGTGCTGAAACCCGACGGAACCCACTACGAGGCCGATCCTCGCTGGGTGCTCAAACGTAACCTGAAGAAGGCTGCTGACCTCGGCTACACGTTTTACGTCGGGCCGGAACTCGAGTATTTCTATTTCAAGAGCTGGGAAGGCACTCCGGCGACTTTGGACGCGGGCGGGTATTTCGACCTGACGCCTCTGGACGTCGCGAGCGACATGCGGCGCGATACGGTCCTGACGCTCGAGAAGATGGGTATCGACGTCGAGTACAGCCACCATGAGGTGGCGCCAAGCCAACACGAAATAGATCTGCGGTACATGGACGCGCTCGCGATGGCCGACGCGGCGATGACGTACCGGCTGACGGTCAAAGAGGTGGCCATGAAACACGGCGTCTACGCGACGTTTATGCCGAAGCCCATATTCGCCCAGAACGGCAGCGGTATGCACACGCACCAGTCTCTTTTCAAGGGCGACGAGAACGTCTTCTTCGACGAGAACGACGAGTACCATCTGTCGGCGACGGGCAAGGCGTACATCGCCGGTCTTCTGCGCCATGCCCGCGAGATGGCCGCGGTTGTCGCACAGTGGGTGAACTCGTACAAGAGGCTCGTGCCGGGGTACGAGGCCCCCGTGTACATCTCGTGGGCGCGTCGCAACCGGTCGACGCTGGTGCGCGTGCCGATGTACAAGCCCGGGAAAGCAAAAGCCACCCGCGCCGAGTTCCGGTGTCCCGACCCCGCGTGCAACCCGTACCTGGCGTTCTCGGTCATGCTGGCCGCTGGGCTCAAAGGTATCGAGGAAGGGTACGAGCTTCCCGAACCGGTTGAAGAGGACATATTCCAGATGTCGCCTGCGGAACGCGACCGGAGAGGGATCGAGTCGTTGCCGGCCAACCTGGGCGACGCCTTAGCGGAAACCGAGAAGAGCGCGCTTGTGCGTGATACCCTGGGCGACCACGTATTCGAGAAATTTGTTGCAAACAAGAAGATCGAGTGGGATAATTACTGCACGCACGTAAGCGAGTTCGAGCTGGCGAAATACCTGCCGATACTCTAACCGATTCCGAGGATATGGAGGGTCTCGTTCGACGCCGCGATCGTGAAAGACGTCGTGCGCATGGTCGACCGCAGCGAATACAAACGACGCCAGGCACCGCCCGGCGTCAAGATCACGCCCAAAGCCTTCGGCAAAGACCGACGCCTTCCCATCACCAACCGCTACGGCAACGGCACGGAGAACAATGACAAGATCCCCGAACGCCACACCTGAACCGATTGAACCTTTGAGCCGTTTCGGCCCGTCCTTTATGGTGGATATGCGGAAAGGGATAAGTGGTGGGTTCACGTAAGGACTTCATTCAGAGTGAACTGCTTGTCATACGGTACTTGAGAGGAGATGAAGAGGCTTTTGAGGAGCTGGTTCATTTGTGGAGACAACCACTGTTCTATTACATTCGGCGCGTGGTCGACACCGAACAGGACGCCTGGGATACCATGCAAGAGACTTGGCTCACGGTGAGCCAGAAAGCGCGTAGACTCCGCGAGCCGGCGGCTTTTCCCGCATGGCTCTATAAGATCGCCCGCAATGCTGCGATCGATCATGCGCGCAAGAATCGAGCGTTCGCTCCTTTACCTGAAGAAAAGTCTACTATGTCAACTCGGGCATCCGACACTGAGCAGATATCGCTGGCACTCGATGCCGAGCGACTTCACTGGGGGCTTGCCCAGTTGGCACCATTACATCGCGAAGTGCTGATCCTGCATTTCCTTGAAGGTTTCTCTCTGGCCGAGATCTCTGACGTCACAAGGGTTCCGCTGGGAACAGTCAAGTCAAGAATCCATCATGCCAAGCAAGCGCTGCGCAACGTGCTGGAAAGGGAGGCGAGTTAAAGTGAACTGGGAGCAACTCAGGAAACAAGTCTTTGGACTGGAAACAACTACGCCCGAACTGAAGGAAGAATTCGAAACGGCACTGCGCCAAATACTGCTCAGCCCCCTAAAACCATGGGAACGAGCGGCCGCGGTCGCCCTTGTTCCGTTTGGATTCCTGTTGACGGGCTTTTGCGCGCTGTCGCTCCTCATGAAACCCGATGTGTTCTCAACGCTGATTCAGGCACAAGTCGTCCTCGCCGCGTTGGTGGGTATGTTACTGGCGGGATGGGCACTGAGAGTGCTGAGGACAGGACGCCATTTGAGAAACAGGCTTCTATTTCCCTCGGTTGCATTCGGGCTATTCGTGGCCATGATTGTCATTTCGATTGCTCTGACAGGGAGTGTCGAGCTGGATCTTCTGGCGGCGACCATGTTGATCGGTTTCGTGTTTGTCTGGGAGCGCGTGGAGGTAGCAGAGCTGCGCATTCGAGAGACCGCGCTAAGGCAGGAACTGCAGCTCATCGAACTCACGGACTGTGTCGCAGAACTGCGAGACGAAAAGCACGTGTCTGGAGACTTGAACCAAACCGACCCTCAGTGCGAACCACAATGATCGCAACGTTGGTCATCAACCACCCAGAGATGAAGCCGCTCCTGCCGGAGATGCCAGGGGAACCTGGAGAGGGACCGTTACGCCCGCAAACCGTCGTCTGGCGGCGACTCATTCGTGGACCAGCCCAAGAGGCTCTTCTACGAGCTCGCAGAGTACCGTCGGCTCCGTTCTCGCGTCCCAAGATGGCACCCTGGAGGCGGTTCCGCTTGACAGTGGCGTGGGATGCTGAGAAGATGAGGCGGGGGAGAGAGGCGCTCCATGCGGAACGTTGACGGCATGGGTACCGGAGCGTGGGCGTTGAAGGAGTACCGTGGTCTTATCGGTATCTGGGCTGACGAGCGGGCTGCGGTGCGGATAGTAAGCCAGGAACCTCTGCTCGGCGATGGTCAGCCGGCCTCAACGCCGTCCCAGCAGTAGGTACAGAGCTTCTCTTTCGGAAGGCCGATGGCCTGCACGAGATCGTCGAGCTCCTGGTACTGAAGTGAGGTGAGCCCCAGCCGCTGCCGTATCCGGTCGATCATGGCGCAATTCTTCTCGGAACCCGACGCGGCATAGTCGTCGAGCGAGTCGTCCTCGCCGCCGAGCTCCTTTATCGCGCGCCGTGCCGCGAGGTCCAGTTCGGACTTCGATCGCGAGAAGTTAAGGAACTTGCATGCGTACACGAGCGGCGGGCATGCCGGCCGCATGTGTACCTCGAGCGCCCCGTAATCGTAGAGCCGCTGGATGGTGTCCTTCAGTTGGGTGCCCCGGACGATCGAGTCTTCGCAGAACAGTATTCTGGACCCCTTTATCAGCTCTCCGATGGGGATAAGTTTCATCTTCGCAACCAGGTCTCTCGTCGTCTGGTCCTGCGGCATGAAGCTCCGCGGCCACGTGGGCGTGTACTTGACGAACGGTCGCCTGTACGGGATGCCCCGCTCGTTCGCGTATCCTATGGCATGTCCTGTCCCGGAATCAGGTATTCCCGCAACCATGTCTATCGATGCGTCGTCCCGTCTCGCGAGATAGGCGCCGCACTTGTTCCTCGCGTCCTCGACGTTGATACCCTCATAGGTTGAGGAGGGAAAACCGTAGTACACCCACAGGAACCCGCATATCTGCATCGTGTCGCCGGGCGGTTTCTTCTGTTCGACGCCGTCCTGGGTCATAAGAACAGTCTCGCCCGGTCCGAGATCCCGCTCGACTTCGTACCCGAGATTGGGGAATGCGGACGTCTCCGACGCCACCGCACAAGCGCCCGGCTTCGATCCGATAACGAGCGGTGTTCGACCAAGCCTGTCTCTGGCGGCGTAGATACCGTTCTCGGTTAACAACAGCATGGAACACGACCCCTCGATAGCCTCGAGGGCATGTTGAATGCCGTCTTCGAACGTCGCTTCCCGGTTTATCAGAGTGGCGGTAAGTTCGGTGGGGTTTACCCCGCCGCCGCTCATCTCGAGGAAATGAGTGACTTTCTTGCCGAACGCTTGGTCCTTAAGCTTGTCGATGTTGTTTATGACGCCGACCGTTACGATAGCGTAGAGTCCCAAATGAGACGCTATGATCAACGGCTGGGACTCATTGTCGCTGATAACACCGATACCGCTGTTGCCGCTCATCTTGGTGATGTCAGTCTCGAATTTCGACCTGAACTGAGAGGTCGTGATGTCGTGGATGAACCGCGTGTAGGTTTCCGAGTCCCTTACGGCGAGACCGCCTCGACACGTGCCGAGATGAGAGTGGTAGTCTGTGCCGTAAAACAGGTCGGTGACGCAATCCTCGTTCGAGACTGTTCCAAATAATCCACCCATAACGCTCCTTTCTCCGACAACCCTGTGTTCCCTGGATCCGTGCGATGCCGTGGGGCACACCAGCAACGAACA
>CAZGCA010000094.1:4584-24353 GCA_964524145.1 uncultured bacterium
CCGTGCACAAGACCGCAGGACACTGACGAGATGCCGATTCGGTTGGATGCGTTTCCGGCGGCTGGCCCCAGCAGCGTCTTGCGTGGTCTGGCGAATAGGGGGAGGGGGCTCACCCCGCTCAAGCATGAATAGCCGACGCTCTTACCAAGAGACGAATTGATACCGATGGCGGGAGGCGCACGATGAAAGACGAAAACAAGACCAAGAAGCAGGTTATTGGTGAACTAGTCGAACTTCGCCGGCAAGTTGCTGATCTGCAAGCGCCGGAATCGGGACACGCACATGCTCAGGAGGCGCTTCTCTTCACCCAGTTCTCGCTCGACCGTGCCGCGGTCGCTGCCTTCCGGATGGGACCGGACGCACGGTTCCAATATGTAAACGATGCGGCGTGCCGATCTCTGGGCTACTCACGCGATGAGTTGCTCTCTATGACGGTGCATGACGTGGATCCGCTCTTCCCCGCAGAAGCCTGGCCGGCACACTGGAAGGAGGTCAAAGAACGCGGCTCGTTCGCTTTTGAATCTCGCCATCGGGCCAAGGACGGCACCGAGTTTCCGGTCGAAGTAACGGTAAACTTCCTGGAGTTTGGAGGAAACGAGTACAACTTCGCCTTTGCCCAGAATATCACAGAGCGTAAACGGGTCGAGGAAGCGCTGCGGGAGAGCGAAGCGAGGTACCGCGACGTTGTCGAGAACTCGCTTACGGGCGTCGTGATCCATCAGGACGGGAAGCTGCTCTACGTCAACCGGCTCGCTGCGGGACAACTGGGGTATAAAGTAGAAGAGCTGGTGGGTACCGAATATGTGAACCTTGTGCATCCCGACGACCGTGCCGAGCTTGTATCGTTTGCCCGTGCCAGGGAGAGGGAAGAAGACGTTCCGGCCAGGCACGAGTGGCGCTTCGTGGCCAAAGACGGCAAAACCCGCTGGGCCGAGGTGTTGGCCGCACGCACAATCCATCAGGCGCGCCCTGCCGTCTTCGTCAACGCTGTAGACATCACCGAACGCAAAGAAGCAGAGGGAGCGTTGCGGGAAAGGGAGGAGTTCAACTTCGCCCTGTTCGAGTACAATCCCATTCAGACTATTGTCGTGGATCGCGAGGGAAAGGTGATCCGATCAAACCTGGCAAAACGGGAGTCGGGCGATAAGCTGCCTCAACTTGGCGACGTGATGTACAAGGATTACGCCGCCGGGCATGAGATCGACATGTATGCCGAGCTGATGGAATGCATCGAGTCGGGTACGTCAAAAGAGTTCCCTGAGCAGAACTATGCCGACAAGTGGTTGTCGATAAAGATAGCGCCGTTCTCTCAGGGAGCCATCATAACGTCCCAGGACATCACCGATCGCAAACGGGCGGAAGAGGCGCTGCGAAACAATGAGGAAGAACTAAGGCTGACGTTCGATAGCGCATTGGACGCAATCTTCTGGGCGAATCCCGAGACAGGCTTGATAATCAACTGCAACAAGGCAGCCGAAACCCTCGTGGAGAGAACGAGAGACGAGGTCGTCGGCCAACATCAGACGATAGTCCATCCACCGGAAAAAGGCGACTACTACGCCGAGATGTTCAGACGCCACATAGAAGAGAATGGAGCGGTGGATGATGAAGCCGAGGTGATAACAAAGTCAGGCGTCATAAAGCCCGTCCACATAACTGCGTCGGTAGCTGTAATCGGAGAGAGACCGATACTCCAAGGGATATTCCACGATATCACGGGACGCAAGCGGGTGGAGGACGGACTCAAAGAAAGCGAAGAGCAGTTCCGCGGCGTAACCGAGCGATCGCTTACCGCGATAGTGATCCATCAAGAAGGAAAGCTGGCCTACGTTAATCCTCGCGCTGCGGAACTGCTCGGTTACGAGAGAGTAGAGATGGAAGGCGCTGATATTACGAAGTTCCTCCATCCTGATGACCAAGCCGAGATCTTATCAGTTGCTCGTGCCAGAGAAAAGGGCGAGGACGTAGCGCCCCGGCATGAGTGGCGTTTTCTCACTAAGGATGGGGGAGCTGTTTGGGTGGATCTCATGGCCGTCCGCACCATGTATCGGAGCCGTCCCGCCGTCTTCATCAACGCGGTGGACATCTCCGATCGCAAATGGGCGGAGGGAGCGTTGCGTGAGAGGGAGGAGAAGTACCGAACCATCCTCGAGAGCATTGAGGAAGGCTATTTCGAGGTCGATCTTGCCGGCAACTTCACCTTTGCAAATCCCTCGATGTGCAGGATACTGGGGTACGCTCGCAAGGAGCTCTTGGGGATGAACAACCGCAGCTATACGAGTCCCGAGACCGCAGAGAAGATGTATCAGATCTTCAACACGATCTACCGGACGGGAAAGCCTGCAACAGTACTTGACTACGAACTCATCGGAAAGGACGGGAGCACGAGAATCCTCGAGTTGTCCGCCTCGCTGATGCGGGACCAGTCGGGCGAGCCGGCCGGGTTTCGCGGTGTTGCGCGGGACGTCACCGACCGCCAGCAGGCCGAGAGAGATCTCCGGGAGAGCGAGGAAAAGTTCCGCAACGTAACGGAAAAGTCCCTTACGTCCATCGTGGTTTACCAGGAAGGGAGGATCGTGTACTGCAATCCGGCCGGCTTGGAGCTGCTGGGATACGAGGCGTCGGAGCTGGAAGGGGAAGAGATTACCATGGTCGTTCGCCCGGAGGACCGCGCCGAGATTGTGTCAATAGCTCGCGCCAGGGAAGCCGGAGAAGACGTGCCCCCCCGGCGTGAATGGCAGTTGGTAAGAAAGAACGGCACCACCGTGTGGGTGGACATGTTGTCGGTAAGTACTGTCTTCCAAGGGAAACCTGCCGTCTTTCTCAATGGGATCGACATCACCGAGCGCAAGAGGATGGAGGAGGAGATCATGAAGGCACGCAAGCTGGAATCGCTCGGCGTCCTTGCAGGCGGGATCGCCCATGATTTCAACAACATGCTTACGGCAGTGTTGGGCAACATCTCTTTTGCGAAGCACTTTGCGGATCCCGAGAACAGCAAGTTGCTCAGAAGATTGGCTGAAGCGGAGAAAGCGTCACTGAGGGCGCGGGATTTAACACAACAACTCCTCACCTTTTCGAGGGGAGGAGCGCCAATCAAGGAGACCGTGTCCCTTGTGGAACTACTTAAGGGGACAAGCGAGTTCGCGCTGAGCGGGTCCAACGTCGTGTGCGAATTCTCAATCCTTGACGACCTTTGGCCGGTCGACGCTGATCAGGGGCAGATCAGCCAGGTTATCGAAAACTTGATTATCAACGCCAATCAGGCCATGCCTGAAGGGGGGACGATCCAGGTGCGGGCCGAAAACGTCACGGTCGGTACAGGAAACATCCTGCCCCTTGTTAAGGGGCAGTACGTGAAGGTTTCCGTAACAGACCACGGACTTGGAATACCCAAGGAGCACCTCTTAAAGCTATTCGATCCCTACTTCACGACCAAACAAGAAGGAAGCGGGCTCGGTCTTGCAACAGCCTATTCGATTATCAAGAAGCACGGCGGATACATCACCGCTGATTCCGAATTGGGTGTTGGAACGACGGTCAACTTTTATCTTCCCGCCTCCGAAAAACCTGTCCCGGCGAAGGAGGGTGAGGAGGAACGCCTCCCTGTCGGCGAGGGGAAGGTGCTGGTGATGGATGACGAAGATTCAGTCAGAGAAGTCGCAGGCGATATGCTCGCGCAGATGGGGTACGAGGTGGCGTTCGCTAAGGACGGTGCCGAGGCCATCGAGCTGTACAAGAAGGCCAACGAGACAGCCCGGCCATTTGACGCGGTCATCATGGATTTGACCGTACCGGGCGGCATGGGCGGCAAGGAAGCACTCCAAGCTCTTGTTGCGATAGACCCGGAGGTTAAGGCGATCGTCTCGAGCGGCTATTCGAAAGATCCCGTGATGGCCGAGTTCAGAAAGCACGGATTCAAGGGCGTCGTTGCGAAACCGTACCGGATTCAGGAGCTTGGCAGAGCACTGGACGACGTGCTAAAGCGAGCGGCGGACTGACTCCCGAACCTCGCCGCTCCCTCGTTCCCTAGTCCGACGCTGTGTGGGAGCGTTGCGATAGCCCCCGGGGCGTTTTCATGCCACAGTTGGGGCAGAGGACATCCCACGGGCGATGACATGAATGGGAAGGAGGAGACTCGTCGTGTTGCTCGTTACTGTTGTTAGCGCGTTGGTTTTGACGCTGGGATGCGCTCTTGAGGCCCGTGGCGAACACGTGGAAAGACCCCGCGCCGAAACCCTCTTTCCGACGGATCTTCCCGGCAAGGAATGGGTCCATTTTCGGGCTGCGGGTTTCGCACAACCTGCTTGCGGGGTGGTCTACCGACGGGGCGACACGGTGACAAACGGGATAGCCCTCGGTGGGGTTGATACGGGCTGCGTTGACCTCGAGACCAGTGGGCTGCTGGGGTACTGCACGTTGTTCAACACCCACGTGCCGCGCCGCGGCCCCTTGAATCTCCCATTCTTGAGCGTCAGCATCAGTGGGCGAACGTGGGTCTTGTGCGACCCGAGACAAATCAAGCGGGGCGACGGCAGCGTTCAAAAGAACCCGGTCGAACCCGTGCTCGATCAGTTGGCGTTCGAGGGCGTCGACACGGTGCGCGAAATACACTATTGGGGGCATTACCCTGTCGCGGACATCGAGTTCGAGACGGACGCCCCGGTGAGCGTCGGCCTGCGCGCATGGTCTCCGTTTCTTCCTGGAGACGTCGTGTCCAGCATGCTTCCGGGCATCGCATTCGAGGTACATTGCCGGAACCTTTCAGGCGCACGCCAAGAAGTCACGCTGGCGGTTTCCTTCCCGGGACCTACCCGAAAGGAAGCCGGGACGGACACGTTTACCCGGCAGGAGATCGAAGGTTCCTTCAACGGCGTGAGCGTGATGACAGAGGCGGCGTCCTATGCGTTGGGCGTGATGGGTAACCACAAGGTGCGGCTCGGCAGCGAACTCGGCGCCGACGGACAAGCCTGGATCGCTGTCACCGAAAGCCTGCCGGAGACGGCACCCGACACCGCTGGAGCTTCGGTGGCCGTTGACCTTGCCCTTTCCGCCGGGGAGACGACGGTCGTTCGGTTCCTGCTGACCTGGTGCGCGCCCACATGGAAAGGAGGCGGCTACAATGCGTCGCCGGACGGCGGCACATTCACCCACATGTACGCGAAACAGTACCCGGACCCGGTGCGCACAGCCGAGTCGCTTGCCTCGAGGTACGAATCGTTGTTACGGCGCGTGCTGGCCTGGCAGGAGGTCATTTACACGGAGAACGCGTTGCCGGTGTGGCTGCGAGACAGCCTAATCAACGTCTTGTATATGATCACGGAGGATGGGTACTGGGCCCAGACCGGCCCGGCGCTCCCCGATTGGGTGCGCGCAGAAGACGGGCTCTGGGGCATGAATGAATGTCCCCGGGGGTGCCCTCAAATCGAGTGCATCCCGTGTAGCTTTTACGGCAGCCTGCCGCTCGTCTATTTCTTTCCGGAACTGCAGCTCTCGACCATCCGTGGTTACAAAGGATACCAGTATCCTGACGGCGCGCCGCCGTGGATCTTCGGAGGGTGCACGGGCAAGACGCCGCCCATCGATTTCGCAAGCCCTACCCGCGGCTACCAGTTTGCGAGCAACGGGATCAGTCTCGCCGCTATCGTTCACCGGTTCCTGTTATGCCGCGACACCCTTGACAAGGCGTATTTGAACGAGTTCTATCCGATGATCAAACGGTGCATGATCTGGACCGCGAAGCTCCGGACCACGCCTTCTTATTCGGTTGGGGAACGGATCATCGCCATGCCCGACCTCGATTCGGACGAGAGTCTCACGCCTCCCACGGAATGGTTCGAGGCCAACGAGCCCGGCTGGCGCGGTATGACGGCTCACATCGGGGGACTGCATCTGGCACAGTTACGAATCACGGAACAGATGGCGAGGGAAGCGGGAGACGAATCGTTTGCGCGGCAGTGCGCCGAGTGGGTGCAGCAAGGCGCGGAGGCGATGGAGGAACGGCTTTGGACGGGCTCGTATTATCTGAACTATTTCGACCCAGAATCCGGTCTGAAATCGGACTATGTGTTCGGGTACCAACTGGACGGGGAATGGATCACGGACCATCATGGCCTGCCGAGGGCGCTGCCCGAAGAACGCGTGAAAACGACGCTCGATACCATCAAGCGCTGCAACATTGCCCTTACAAAGTATGGAGCGGTCAACTACGCCCGTCCCGACGGCTCGGCCATCCGTCCGGCGAAAGAAGGTACGTGGGACTACGGTCAATACAGCTACTTTCCGCCCGAGGCCCTCATGCTCGCCATGAATTTCATGTACGAAGGGCAGAAAACCTACGGCACCGAATTGGCCCGGCGCGTCTGGCACAACCTCGTCTGTCTGCAAGGGTACACATGGGACATGCCTAACATCATGCGCGGGGACGTCGACACGGGGGAACGAACATTCGGGAACGATTATTACCAGGACATGATGCTCTGGTCGCTCCCCGCCGCTCTCGCGGGTGAAGACGTGAGCGCTCCGACCCGACCGGGCGGGCTGGTGGATCGCATTCTCAGGGCCGCGAAGGGGGACTGACTCCCGCGATAGGCCGTGGCGGGACGAACTAAGCAACCAAAACGACGGTTGCGGCCCGCCGTGACGATTGCACGAGACGCGGGTGTTACCCATAATCGCAAGTCTGGCAAAGAGCCGGCCACACACCTTTGCACACTCCGAGGTTTGACAACCCTGCGGACTGTCGCTTAGAATACCGACTCGGCCCGCGGGAGAAGCGAGAAAGAAAGGATAAGCCGGCAATGCAGGATTCTCTGGCGCAGAAGGACATCGGGACGATTATCTCGGACGAAGTCTCGCCGTCGTTTGATGTCTTCAAGTTCGAGGCGTTTGCCGGCGAATACATCTCGCCGGGCGCTCTCGTTGGAACGAGGCTCACGGAGAGCAAGTTTCTCATCGGGAGAGTGTCGGGCGGTCTCGAAGTGAGCCGCGGCGAAGATGCCCCGGATGAGGCTGCGGCTGCGCTCAGGATATATGAAGTCGAGGTTATCGAGGAGGGGCTGCTGACAGCGGGTGAGGAAACGCCGGGGATAATAATGATCGAGCCGTCGGACTTGGCGGTGGCGGGAGCGCCGGTGTTCATCCCAAGCAACGCTGTCATGGTCGAAGCAATGGGGTTCGCGACCGACCGTGAAGACGCGATCTGTTTGGGCCGGACGAGAATCACCGCAGAAGACGCCCTGGTCGGGGCAGACAGATCTGGGGGCAACGTGCTGTTGAAGCCGGAGTTTCTCCAACGCCACCTCTTCATCGGCGGCACGACGGGAACGGGAAAGTCGTATGCAACGGGGATACTCATCGAGGAGGTCGCCCGGCTGGGAATCCCGGTCGTCATTGTCGATTCGCAACGCGAGTATACGGAGGTTGCGAACGGCCTCAACGGCACCGTTCTGAAACCGGGAGTGGATTACACGACCCATCTTGCCGCGCTTACCGACAGGGAAATAGTCGGCATGGTGCCGACGCTCAAGGGTACGGCAATGGAGGATCTGCTGACCCAGACCTTTCTGAAACTGAAACGCGAGCGCCAGGACTGGAGCCTGAACGACCTCCTGCGGGAGATGGCCAAAGACGGTCCCACCCTCGAACTGCCGTTTGCCACGTCCGCCCCGGCGATCAGTCGCGTCGAGCATCAGATAGGGCGTCACGACTTCATCGGCGCGGCGACCGATTGGGAAGAGCTTCTTCGCGATAATCCGGTGGTGGACATCGATTGCGCACTGCTCGACCAAAGCCAGCTCCAGCTTATCGCCACCGCGACGTTGCGGGACCTGTTCAGTCGCCGGCTGAAAGGCACGATCCCGCCGTACGTGATCGTCCTCGAAGAGGCACACTTGCTGGTGCCGGAGGTGGAAGACAGCCCGTGCAAACAGGTTATCCGGGAGAACGTGCGTATCGGGCGGCATTACGGCATTTGTGTGGTGCTCATTACGCAGAGCCCGGTGGATATTGACAAGAAAACCATCCGCCAGTGCAACACGCGGCTCATTTTCGCCCTCGAGAACGACCAGTTGGACGCGTTACAGGGCGTCCGGTCGGACGCGACAGAAGACATGCTCAGGCGTTTGCCGAAGATGCCTCTCGGAACGTGCCTGCTCTCGGGAACGTACCAGACGATCAAGCACGCCATACCGGTGAGGATACGTTCCGACCGGCGTACCGCAGCGGCCGGCGCAACGCCCGATATTTTAGCAGAAGTCGAGGAGAAGAAGGAGCAGTAAGGCAGCCCGGCGTAGACGCACCCTGTTTCACTGGGGTGACGGGTCGACAAACGCGAAAAGAGGAACATGATGACGCTATATGTTAACGGTGAGAAGGTAGATGAGAGACTAATCCAGGAGGAAATCGAGAGGCTTCGTCCTCAGTACCAACGAGTTTTTGCGGACCAGAATCCGGAGCAGTCGGAGAAGCAGTTGTACGAATGGTCCCGCGAAAACGTCATCGAGCGTGTTCTCCTGCGGCAGGCAGCGCTCCGCGACCCGTACGAGGTGCCGGCTATTGTAGTCGACAACGCGTATCTGAGAATGATCGACGAATACGGCGGGAAACAGCGTTTCCACCAACAGTTCGGCTTGGGCGAGGATAGCGAGGAGAAGGTCAAGAAAGAGATCGAGGAGCGCATGCGGGGTGAGCGGTTTATCGAAAACATCACACGCACAGCGCCTGAGCCGTCGGAAGAGGATGCCCGCAAACACTACGAAGAGAACATCGACGAGTTCTCTGCTCCCGAGATGGTACGTGCCTCGCACATTGTCAAACACTTCTCGCCGGACACGGATCCCGACAAGCTCCGCGACGAGATGGCACAGGTTCTCGAACAGCTCCGCGACAACGCTGACTTCGAGGAGATGGCAACGAAACATTCGGATTGTCCCGACGACGGCGGCGCTTTGGGAATGTTCCCTCGAGGACAGATGGTCGAGGAGTTCGATGATGTCGTTTTCGGCATGGAAGCAGGCGAACTCAGCGGCGTCTTCCGGACCGACTACGGGTACCACATAGCCAAAGTCATCGAGAAAAAGCCCGCTTGCCCCTGTCCCTTCGAAGAGGTCTCGAAGAAGATCATGGAGGAACTGGCGGAGCAGTCGCGCCGCAGCGCGATCAATGAGTTTATCGATAGGGAAAAGGCAACGGCCACGATTGAAGACAAGTAGCAACAGGCTTGGCCGAGCGTAACGATATAAGTGACGGAGGGCACGATGCGTTTGAATAGACGGAACAAATCGTATCCTTAGACATGGTCTGCCCCCCGTAAAGTGGTCCATGTATAATGAGACTCTCATATGCACTGGACCAAACATTGGGGGCTTGACAGACAACATGCCCGTGCACCGGTTGTGGTTGAAGCTCCCCTCCCTCGTCTTTCCGGCCCAGGCGGGAAACCAGTGCGGTGCACGAACCTTGCGCTATCGCTCCTGGATTCTCACCTGCAGGACTTTCCAAAAACTTGTCTTGCATCTTTATCTCACTGCCCCTATCCTTGTGCTATCACGCTCTTTCCGTCTTTCCCGCGAAAGCGGGAATCCAGACAGTGAAGCGCAGATCCCGGATGCATCCTGGATTCCCGCTTTCGCGGGAAAGACGAGAAAAGGGGGCTGGTAGGTTTTTCGAAAGTCCCCTGCGCGGGAAACGCGACAGAGAGATGACGTTGACGAGATTCCCCAAAGCACTGAATGGTTACGGCCGAGCGAAATCTTTGCTTGACTTATGTCTTCCGCGGTGATAGTATAAAGTCCGTGGGGGAAGAGCAACTTTCTTCCCACATCTCTTACTGTCTCAGCGATGCAGTATGGCTGGCGGTGCAGAAGGAGGTGATGTCTGGCGACAGGAGCGCACACGTTGTTTGGTGGACCTGGCAAGTGATGTTGCGGACCAGCTTTTAGGAGGAGGAAGGTTTGTCATGTGTGCTGTGAGAAGACGTGGTGGGTTTACGCTGATCGAGCTGTTGGTGGTGATTGCGATCATAGGCATCCTGGCCGCGATCCTGCTGCCGGCGCTCGCCCGAGCCCGTGAAGCCGCGCGACGGGCAAGCTGCGCGAACAACCTCAAACAATGGGGTCTGATCTTCAAGATGTACACCAATGAGTGGAACGGCCGTTTCCCGCCCATGATACACAACCCTGTAGCACCTGACGGGACTATAGTCTGGGTCAACGAGCGATGGAATGGCAAGGCATTCGTCCCGGACATCTACGCTTTGTACCCGGAGTACTGGAACGATCTTAGCCTATACATTTGCCCGTCCGATCCAAGGACGCGGCAGGAGTTCATGGACGGAAACGACGCGGACGAGGACTGGGTGTTCAACGATCAAGTGATGATCGACAACTTCGACGGCGGGAGCTATGAATATATCGGTTACGCCTGCCATGGCGAACCGATGGGCTGTACCGCAGTGACGGTGCTTGATGTCATCGCGGACACTGGATTCGATTTGGATGGCCTGTATCGGCGGGGATTTGATGTGGACATCCCGTGCGGCTCAGGTACAATGTGCAATTCAGTGCGAATGGCGCCAAATCCCCATCTCCCGGGGTATTCGTGCAACTATGTCGAAGCGAGGACGATTTACCGTCTGCGCGAGGGTATCGAGCGCTTCTTCATCACGGACATAAACAACGCGGCATCGAGTGCCGTGGCTCAGAGCGAGTTGCCTGTGATGTGGGATAAGGTTGTCGGACACCTCCAGTGGGGCGGCGGTGCGAAGTTCAACCATATCCCAGCCGGCGGTAACATTCTTTTCGCCGACGGTCACGTCGAGTTTGTCCACTTCCCAGGCGAGGGGGGTGGCGAGTGGCCGTACGCGCAGGGTTTTGCAAATATAAGGTGACACCGGAAACATCGCTGGAATGCCGGCGACGTTCGGGCGCGTCGCTGGCATCGTCTTGCGTCGGCTCATCCGACAAATGCGTGCTGGACCGCCTGAAGGCCGAACTACGAACTCTGTTCGATGGGCTCACACCTGATTGTCAGCACCCTCCGGGTGCTTCGGGTCAGTTTGAACCTGTCGTCGAGACAATGGCCCACGACCCAGAGTATCCTGCCGCCTGAGAGCACAACGAGCGCCCGGTCCCGTTCCTCGCGGGGAACCTTCTTGTCGATGAAGTAGTCCTTGAGCTTCTTCTCGCCGGGAGCGCCAAGCGGGTGGAACCTGTCGCCCGGCATTCTTCGCCGGACAAGGACGGACTCGTGAATCATCCCGAGGTCGAAAAACTGTCGGACCGGCGTGCACAATCGTGCATAGTAGCTCGGGGCCTTCGTGCGGTTGAGCGTCCGGACCACGAACCTCGTCCCGAGCTCCGGCACCTCCTTCACACCAGGCACCCTCAGCGTCACCTGCTGGTTCGGGACAGCTCTCCTCGGGCGCACGCGCCGGATGATAGCACGGTGGTACACCGTTTCTATCTCGCACCTACCGGGCAGCGGACACCGTTTGCCGGTGTCTGTCCCGATAAGGAACTCGTCGGCTCTCTCGACAGTTTCGTATTCGACCGTGCCGCACAGGTCGCCAATGATGCGGGCAACCATCTCGCGGCGCACGCACTCCCCCTGGCGAGCGTACTTCTGCCTGTCGAGCGTTACCCTCCCGCCCAACCTGCACACGTCCGTTCGCCGTTCGCAGTCGGCCACGGCTTTCGTGACAACTGTTTCGACGTTCCCGGCTATGCGTGCCAGCCGGACAAGCGCGCCGCGAAACTGCGGGTTGTAGTCGGACTCGACTTTGGGAACGAGGTCCAGCCGTAACCGGTTGCGGAGGTATGTCGGCTCGAGGTTCGTTCTGTCCACTCGGTATTCGAGGCCGCGCTCGTCGAGATAGTCGAGTATCTCGTCCCGCCACACGTCGATGAGAGGCCGGATGATCCTGCCGCGTACCGCCGGAATGCCCGTAAGCCCGCCCAGCCCGGTACCCGTGATCACCCGCATCAGGACCGTCTCGGCGAGATCGTCCGCGTGGTGGCCCAACGCGATCCTGTCCGCGTCGACCTTTCCTGCGATCTCTTCGATGTAACGGTATCTCGCGTTGCGCGCGGATATCTGAAACGACTCGCCCCGCCGTTTCCTCTCCCGCAACCGGAGCGTCCGCTGACGGTACGGGATGCCGCACTGACGTGCCACGGCACGCACAAACTCCGCGTCGCGCGTCGACCCTCCGTCGCGTGTCTTGTGGTCAACATGGGCGACACAGAGCGACAGGCGTCGTTCCGGTGCGAGCTGCCGCATCACGTCGAGCAGGCAGACCGAGTCCGGCCCGCCCGAGACGCAGACGAGCACGCGGTTGCCGTCCCGCAGCATCCCGCGTTCGGCCACCGTGGCCCCTACTATCCGCACCAGCTTGGTGCCCGCCGTCTCCTCTCGTCGCATGCGCCGGCTCCAAAACACGATGAGCAGGAGCATCCTCGAGCGCTCCTGCTCCACACAGCAGAGTTACGTGTCCGCGCTCCTTCCCTCAAACCCAGCCGAACGCGAACAACCCATTTCGCTGCTATTCGTTTGGCGTCCTCTATAATTGCGCTACGTGGTAGCGGCGCAGGGATTCGAACCCCGGACACGAGGATTATGATTCCTCTGCTCTAACCAACTGAGCTACGCCGCCACCCGGTACTACGATAGTACACGTTCCTCGGCCAGGTTTGCAAGAGATTCCGTCGGAGGCTATCTCCGGGGTGGATTGTGGTGGATGTGGGCGTGGTCCCTTTTGCTGCCAGGAAAGACCTGTCGCCACTGTGGCCACGGGGTTGTGGCTGTCGCGCTTATGGGAAAGAACCGTTGACGCTATTCACGCTCCTCGCCGCCGACCGGCAACGGGCGAATGCGAACACGGGTTCGTTCAAAGACAACAACAGCTCCGAGCTCCAGCACGTCTTGTATCCCGGGCAGGTTCGCGAGCAAGAGGCCCAACTGCTTCTCGGGTCGCCGCTCCGATCCCCGCCGGAATAGGACAACGGACGGTTTGCTTTCTTTCCGCAGCGCGAGCAGTGTGCCGAAGTCGGTGTCCGCAGAGACAAGAACACGATTCTGTACGAGAGCCTTCTCAAGAACGTCCTGGTCGTCTGCCCACTGCATTCCGCAGTCGCGCACATGCAGCGCGTCATGTCCTGCCTGCCGCAACCCTTCGGCCACTAATGGCGACAACGCATTATCAACCAGGAACTTCATGGGGTTATCAGCAACGGAAGTTCGCGTTCCCGAACAGCTTCAGCTGCGTAATGGAGCGCCTCGCGAATGTCCTGTTGTTCGAGGTCAGGATACGCTTCGCATATCTCCTTTTGGCTCATGCCGTCAGCAACCATTGCGACCACGGTCGCAACGGGTATGCGCAAACCCCGGATGCAAGGTACGCCGCCCATTTGATTTGCGTTCGCTGTGATTCGTGTAAACTTCATCGGTGCACCTCCCGTCGAGCACATGGCTGGCTGTCTCCGCCAGATCGACTCTCTCCGATATGTCGCAACGTCTGCATTTGGCCGAGTGATCTTCTAACAGAATACCCCAACTCTATATACGCTATTATACACCATCGGGCTGGTAGTCTGCCTCACAACCCGACGCGAAAAGGCGTTGGTTTGACTTGATCGGGCGAAGTGTTGTAGTCTGTGGCATGTCGGCGTGATGACCGGTGGGGGCTCGAGCTGGACGGAACAGAGGAGACTTGCATGAAGATAAGGTTCTGGGGTGCGACGAGAACCGTGACGGGCTCGATGCACGTCCTCGAAGTGAACGACAAGAAGGTGCTGCTCGAATGCGGCATGTACCAGGGCAAACGCAAGGTTGCGAACGAGATAAACCGCAACATCCCGTTCGAGCCGGCTGAGATAGATGCGATGATACTGTCGCACGCGCATATAGACCACAGCGGCATCATACCGCGGCTCGTTGCGGACGGGTACGAGGGGAACATCTTCGCCACGAACGCCACGCGCGACCTGTGCAGCATCATGCTTCGGGACAGTGCGCACATCCAGGAGCGGGACGCCGAGTATCTCAACAAACGCAAGCACCGCAAGGGCAAGCCGCCTATCGAGCCGATTTACACCATCGAGGACGCCACTGAGTCGCTGGGCCATTTCGTGGGGCTGAGCTACAACCGGCCGTTCTTTGTCACCAACGGCGTGAAAGCCACCTTCTACGACGCGGGACACATTCTGGGTTCGGCAGTTGTCCTCATAGAGGCGACCGAGAACGGCAGGAAACTGCGCATCCTGTTCACGGGCGATCTGGGCCGGGACAACCTGCCCATACTGCGCGATCCCGTCATTGTGCAGGACGCCGACGTCTATATCACCGAGGCGACCTACGGCAACCGGTTTCACGACAATATCGTGGACATGGAGAGCAAGCTCAAGGAGGTGGTCTCACAGACCGTCAACCGAGGGGGGAAGATCATCATCCCCGCGTTTAGCGTGGGCAGAACACAGAATATTGTGTACTCGCTGCACGAGCTTTTTGACAAGGGCGAACTTCCTGCGGTACCGATATTCGTCGACAGCCCCCTGTCGACCAACGCGACGGAGATATTCCGCATGCATCCTGAATGTTACGACCGCGAGACGCTCGACATCCTGCGGAAACACCAGGACCCGTTCGGTTTCGGCAGACTCCACTACACAGAGAATGTAGAGGAGTCAAAACGCCTCAACACGCTGGACAAACCGTGCATTATCATCTCCGCGTCGGGCATGTGCGAAGCGGGCAGGATACTGCACCACCTGAAGAACAACGTGGGCGACCCCAAGAACACCATATTGATAGTGGGGTATCAGGCCGAGAACACGCTGGGCAGACGTCTCGTCGAAAAACACAAGCGCGTCAGGATATTCGGCGAAGAGCGCAACGTGCGGGCCGAGGTCAGGGTGATGAACGGGTACAGCGCCCATGCCGACAAGAGCGGCCTGCTCGCCTATGCTCGCCGCGTTGACGGCACGAATCCCCGTGTGTTCGTCGTCCATGGGGATGAAGACCAGTGCCTAGCTTTGGCCGACCACTTACGAGGCGACGGATTCAACGACGTCGTCGTGCCGAGCAAAGGCGACGAATTTGAGCTGTAAGTCCAAACACAAGGAAGATCCCGGATGAAGATAGAGTTTCCTTACGAAGGTGTTGAACCGGTCGAAGTGCCGGACGGACAACTGATGGGTGTCTATGCGCCCCAAACCGTCGAGCACGACGTGACGGAGGAGGAGCTTATTGTTGGGGCGTTGCGCAACCCTATCGGCCAGCCGCGGTTGTCGGAGCTCGTCTCGGCAAACGGAAAGACCGTCATCGTCGTCGACGACCTCACCCGGCAGACGCCGCAGGCGACGATACTCCCGTACGTGCTCGAGGAACTGGAGCTGGGGGGCGCGTGCCCCGAGAACATACTGATTCTTATAGGGCTCGGGACACATCGCGACATGTCGGACGAGGAGATGGAGCAACGGCTCGGTTCCGACGTTTTCCGCCGGTACCAAGTCGTCAATCACCGGTTTGACCGGGCGGACGGCGAACTGACGTTTGTGAAGAAGACAAGCGCCGGCGCGGACGTCTGGGTTAACCGGGCGGTTGTCGAGGCGGATCTTGTCATCAGCATCGGACACATAGTACCGCATCCGAACGCAGGAATGTCCGGGGGCGGCAAGATGATCCTCCCCGGGGTTTGCGGGTACGAGACGGTGGCGCACATGCATCTGCTCAGTTCGCGGTTCGACAACACCAAGATCACCGGGGTGACCGAGAATCCCGTACGCGCAGAGATCGATGAAGTTGCGGCGGCCACGGGTCTGCGGTTTATCGTCAACGTCGTCCAGGACCATTCCGACGGGTTGCTGCGCGTGTTTGCCGGCGACCTGATCGAGGCGCACCGTGCAGGTTGCAGGTTCTCGAGGGAGGTATACGGTGCGAGCATGCCGGGCCGGGCTGATATAGTCCTCGCCGACTCCTACCCATGCGACATCGATCTCTGGCAGGCGGCAAAGGCCATATGCGCGACGGCGTGTGCCGCCAGACCGGGCGGCGCGGTGATACTTGTTACCCCTTGCCCGGAAGGCGTTTCGGAGATGCACCCTCTTTGGCTCGAGACAGGATTCAAGGATTCGGCGAAGATCGAGGAGGCGATTTCCAACGGCGAGGTTGACGACGTTATCGCGGCGTCCTCTGCCATAATCGTTGCGAAGATCATCGAGAAGGGGGTGGATCTCGTGCTGGTTTCTCCCGGCATATCCCGCGAAGAGACCGCAGCGCTCGGCTGCACGTACGCAGCGACACCTGCCGAAGCCTTCGAGATGGCTGTCCATCGCCTCGGCTCGAAAGCGAAAGTCGCCGTCATCAAACACGGAGGCGAGTTACTGCCGCTTCCCGACGGGGTCGGATAGCAGAGTGACCGATCGGTCGCGCCCGGATCGGTGTTGACGTAACTCATTGCAGGGAATCGTTTTCTGGCTTTGCGCACAGATTCCGGTACGAGGAGGCTCTGAGCGGCCACGTGGGGGTTGCAATTTTCGCATCTCTTGTGTATAATTCTCCTTGAACGCAATCATCAGATCAAGCTTTGGGGCGTTCCTGCCGATAGAGTAACTAGGCGTAACGTGGAGGGAGAACAAACACCCCACGAGCCGAAGGAGCGTGTGTAGTGATGGATGGAGTAGTTGGCGGAGTAAGACCTGTATCAGAACCCTCGCAAGGGAAACCTGCGGCGAGTCGCGACCTCGAGAAGCGCGAGAAGTCGGTCGAGCGTCACGATGACGTGAGCATATCGCCGGAGGCGCGCAAAGCCGCCCAGATTGCCCGGCTGGTCGCGATGACCAAACAGTTGCCGGATATCAGGGATGGTCGTGTCGAGGAAGCGCGCGAGAACCTCGAGCGCGGGCGTCACAACGACGAGGCGGTCATCAGAGAGACGGCTCAGCGACTTCTTGATGAGTCCCTGTAAGGCATAGTGCGAACCTGCGGGGAGGACATCCGAGTGTCGCGGCGTATACATTCTCCTGTTTCACATCACAGACTTTGTCGCTTGGCTTGCCTGTTGTCTCTGCTCTTGCTGTTCTCTTCCTGCTGTTGTCTCGGCGGTTTCAAAGGGGCACAATACGACGAGATCGGTGTCGCTTCCTGGTATGGCCACCCGTATCACGGCCGGAAGACAGCAAACGGCGAAACATATAACATGGACAAGATGACCGCCGCCCACCAGACGTTGCCGTTCGGCACGAAGATTTCCGTAACAAACCTCGAAACCGGAAAGAAGGTTAAGCTGCGTATCAACGACAGGGGGCCGTTCGTAAAGAACAGGATACTCGACGTTTCTCGAAAGGCGGCCCACAAACTGGGTCTCTTTGAACCGGGCACGGCCACGGTGGGAATAAAAATCCTGAAACTCGGGTCGGGGAGATAATCTTTACAAGCTGTCGATCCGAGAGAGTTCGGTCGAATTGTCATAGTGCAAGGAAACCCCTCGTTTCGGGAATAAAACAGACCGGAGAGTTGTTAGTATAAGTGGTGGTAGGTAGGGATCCTCGCCTTACCTATTACCTCCTCTCTACAGGGGCTATGGTTTGATGGCGGCCATAGCCCTCCTCTTTTTGCCCCGCGAGGTCTTTGACCTCAAACCGACGAGTCAATCTCCCATCTTTTCCGTGCTCGTGCTCGTTTGTGGTACTCGTAATCGTTGTTGTTCTTGCAGACGCAGTTCGAGTACGATTACGAGCACGGGCACGAGCACGAATGGTTCTCGGCGCTGGTCCCTCGCCTCGACTGCGAAACTTGACTCATTTGTTAAGCTTTGCCCCCATAGAAACGGACAGGGTTCTATCCTCGCGTATGTCGGCAGCTATTCTGACGTGCTCTTCGCGTGGCGCGGAAGCTATGATCCGACCTGGTATTTCGCGACTGCCCGGTTGTGTTCTGCGAGCGTTCTGGAGAAATGGTGCGTGCCGTCCTTCTTCGAGACGAAGTAGAGGTACGTGGAATCGTCAGGCCGGAACGCGGCCTCGAGCGCATCCCTGCCAGGGCAGCAGATGGGTCCCGGCGGCAGCCCGTTGTGGAGGTAGCTGTTGTAGGGTGAGTCGAATTCGAGGTCACGGTACGTCAAATGTTTGCGATACTTCTTGAGGGCGTAACGAATCGTGACGTCACACTGGAGCCTCATACCGCGTTCAAGCCGGCGGTATATTACCCCCGATACCTGGTTCATTTCCGAGACGTCCGCGGTCTCTTTCTGCACGATAGACGCCACAATCACGGTCTCGAGCAGCGCTTGGTCGCTCGGCGCAGCGTTCTCCGTGAGTTCGCCCAATACCTGGAAGAACCGCGTTGTCATCCGCTCGACAAGCTCGGCCGGGGCGCATTGCTCGGGTATCTGGTACGTATCGGGGAAGAGGAACCCTTCGGCTGACGCTGAAGGTATACCGAACCGAGCGCAGATAACCGGGTCGGTCGCGCATTGGATGAAGTCCTCGGCCGACATCAGGCCACGATTGTCCAGCAGCTTGGCCATCTGCTCGACAGCCATCCCTTCGGGGAACGTGACGGGGATCCCCGGCGCTCGCGCACCCTCGACCAGCATGTCGAGCATTGCCTGTGGTGACATCGTGCCGTCGAAAACATAGTCGCCGTGTTTCAGTTCCTGCTCGACGCCTTCCATCCTGGCAGCAAGAAGCAGGAGCCATCTGTCGGTCCAGTTGTCGTACACCTTTTGCGCCACCTCGCGTGCGGAGGCTCCCTTGGGAACGCTGACGTGTTGCTTGATCGCCGATCCCCGACGCGGCAGGTGTATGAGGTTGTGGACCCGCAGTGAAGCGTACGCCACGGTCATAGCGCCCACAAACGCGACGGCGCATATTCTCATGGCCAACCTATCGGCTTTCACGAACTCGACGTCTCCATCCCTAAGGTCTTGGTCCAGGTTTCACCACAATTGCCGCCGGCTGTTGCTCATCCTGACACAGTCCTGTGGCAGTCTTGGTTCGAATCGAGGTAGTGCTGAAGAATGATCTGTGCAGCGACACGGTCTATGACGCGGCGACGTTTCCTGCGACGTACGGACCCTTCGAGCATGGCGCGTTCGGCCGAGACCGTGGACAACCGTTCGTCCCATTGCACGACCGGGACGCCGGCGCGCGGCGTCAACGCATCCACAAACGCCTTGACAGCGTCTGCCTGTTTTCCATGTTCTCCGTCAAGCCGGAGCGGGAGGCCGCAGACGACCAGCGAAACCTTGTGCTTGCAGACGATCTTGCATATCTTCTCTATGTCGGTTTCCGGGTTCTTGCGATTCACGACGGTGAGCGGTTGGGCAGTTATCCCCAGCCCGTCGCTGATGGCCACGCCGATCCGTTTGGCTCCGACGTCGAGCCCGATCACGCGACCGCGCTCGCTCGGAGCAGCTGTCTCTTGTTCATTACTTTTCGTTTGCGAGTTCATTATGAGGCGAGAAACGACCTGACTATCTCGGGGACGTTGTTGACGGCTTCGGGCAGTTTGTCGGTCTTCTTTCCGCCGGCCTGCGCGAAATCCGGCCGGCCGCCGCCCCCGCCGCCGACTGCCGCGGCAACCTGTTTGACTATCTTGCCCGCGTGCAGCTTCGGTGTAAGATCTTTCGTGACAGCGCACACCAGAACAACCGCACCTTCGACGGCGCTACCGAGCAGCACGACGCCCGATCCGAGCTTGTCCTTCAGGGAGTCGGCCATCGCGCGTAGCTCGTCCGTCCGGCAGTTGTCAACCTGCGCAGCGAGCACCTT
>CAZGCA010000095.1:0-23927 GCA_964524145.1 uncultured bacterium
TACGAGCGGTACAACAAAGTGACCGACGTTTACAGCGAAATGTATACGCCTTTCAAGCGCCTTCTCGGTTACGCTCGGACTCGGAGAAAGAACCCGAAACCGTTCATTCTGTGCGAGTACGCTCACGCGATGGGCAACAGTGTCGGCAACTTCCAGGACTACTGGGACATCATCGAGGCACACCCGCTCCTCATCGGCGGTTGCATATGGGACTTCGTCGACCAAGGGTTGCGCAAGAAGGCGGAAGATGGAACCGAGTTCTGGGCGTACGGCGGCGACTACGGCGACGAGCCCAACGACGGCAACTTCTGCTGCAACGGTCTTGTCCAGCCTGACCGGAACCCCAACCCGCACATGGCCGAAGTCAAGAAGGTGTACCAGAACATCAAGGTCGAACCGGTCGACATTGCCGAGGGCAAGGTCAGCGTTCGCAACAAGTACGATTTCATCGACCTCGGTTTTGTGAATGGCTTCTGGGAACTCGCCGTGGACGGCGACGTTGTGCAACACGGTACCCTGCCGAGACTCGCTGTCCCTCCGAAAACGGTGCAGGAGCTTACGGTGCCGTTCAAGGTGCCGGCGCTTGCGCCCGGTGCCGAGTGTTTTCTGAAGCTCACGTTCTCGCTCGCAGACGATACGCTCTGGGCCAAGCGCGGCCACGTTCTTGCCTGGGACCAGCTCGAGGTACCGGTGGAAGCGCCCCCTACCCCGAAAGCAGACGTGGCTGCCATGCCGCCCGTCGATCTCAAGGAATCTCCCGACGCGATCACCGTTGCCGGCGCAGGCTTCTCGCTGACCGTCGGCAAAGCCAGTGGCGCTATCGAGTTGTTCGAGTGTGCAGGCAAACAGCTTATCAGCAACCCGCTCGTGCCCAATCTCTGGCGAGCGCCGATTGATAACGACGAAGGCAACGAGATGCCCGAGCAATTGGGGATCTGGCGGTCGGCTGGACCCGATCGGAAGGTCAACACCGTGAAGGCAGAACAGGTGGCGTCACAAGTCGTCCGGATAACCGCCGAAACAACCCTGCCCGCCGGGGACTCCCCGTACCGAACCGTCTACACGGTCTATGGAAGCGGTGACGTTGTCGTCGAGAACAGCTTTGAACCAGGCAAGGAGTTGCCCGAGCTGCCCCGTTTCGGAATGCAGATGGCCATGCCCGGCGAGTTCAGCACGGTCCAATGGTACGGCCGCGGGCCGCACGAAAGCTACTGGGACCGCAAAACGAGCGCCGCTGTTGGCGCATACTCCCTGTCGGTCGAAGACCTGATCTATCACTACATCAAGCCGCAGGAGAACGCAAACAGGACCGACGTCCGATGGGTGGCCTTCACCAACAGGGAAGGAATCGGACTGCTGGCGGTCGGCATGCCGTTGCTCAATTTCAGCGCGTGGCCATACGCAATGCAGGATCTCGAGAACGCCACCCATAACTATCAGCTTCCACGACGCGGCACGGTCACGGTCAACCTGGACTACAAACAGCGAGGCCTCGGCGGCGACGACAGTTGGGGCGCGCTCCCCCACCCCGAATACACATTGCCGGCCAAACCGTACAGCTACCGCTTCCGGTTGACCCCGCTTGCGGACAAAAAGAAATCCATCTCAGCCTTGGCTGGACGTACCTTCTAAAGGAGCATGTGCCATGATCAGGGAGGGAGTTGCCGTTATGTTGTTCTCCGTTACTATGTTTGCGGGAAGCGCGTGCGCCGCGGCTGAAGAGCTGCCGCGCGCCGGCAATCCGGCGCTCTGGTACCGGAAGCCGGCCCGAACGTGGTCTGCGGCGCTGCCCATCGGCAACGGCCGGCTGGGCGCGATGGTGTTTGGCGGGGTGGAGATCGAGCGAATCCAGCTCAACGAGGACAGTCTTTGGTCGGGGCGGCCGCAGGATGCCGACAACCCGGAAGCGCTGAAGCATCTGGACGAAGTCCGCAAGCTGTTGTTCGAGGGCAAGTACGTCGAGGCGGAGAGACTGACAATCAAGACGATGGTGTGCAAGGGCGAGGGATCGCACCGCGGCGGTGGAGCCTACCACCATTATGGGTCATACCAGACGCTTGGCGACCTGCGGCTTGCGTTCGAGGGTCATGATAAGAGTCTGACAGACTACCGTCGCGACCTCGATCTGGACACCGCTATCGCAAGCGTGAGCTACCGCATCGGGGACGCGCGCTTCCACCGGGAACACTTCAGCAGCGCTCCCGACCAGGTCATGGTGATGCGTTTGACATGCGACACGCCGGGTATGATCTCGTTTACCGTCGGCCTGGACCGCGATCCGCGCCGCAGTTCGCGAAGGGGGAGGAACGATTCCCGCATAGAACCTTTCCGCGAGAGCCAGGAAGAGGAGGAGCCTCTCGGGGCGCACGTCGTGGACGGCAACTGCCTCGTGCTCTCCGGCCGCGCGTGGAAAGGAAAAGGCATGTGGTTCGAGGCCCGTCTTGTGGTCTTGCACGAAGGCGGAAGGCTAACGGAGACCGGCAACGGCGTGTCCGTCAGGAAGGCCGACGCCGTCACGCTCTTGCTTGCCGCCGCAACGGACTACCGCGGCGACGACCCTCAGACGATCTGTAAGGGGCAGTTAGCGGCTGCGCGAGACAAACCCTTTGCAGAGTTGCGCGCAGCACACGTGGCCGATTATCAAGCACTGTTCCGCAGGGTGGAACTCGACCTGGGCTCCACTGGTGCCGACGCGCTGCCTACTGACGAACGACTAGAGGCAGTCAAGCAAGGTGCCCACGATCCGCAACTTGCCGCCCTGTATTTCCAATACGGTCGCTACCTGCTGATCTCGAGTTCGCGTCCGGGAACGATGCCTGCCAATCTCCAGGGTATCTGGTGCGACCATTTCCAGGCGCCGTGGAACGCGGACTATCACCACAACATCAACGACCAGATGAACTACTGGCCGGCGGAAGTCTGCAACTTGGCCGAATGTCACGTGCCGTTTCTCACGCTTATCGATTCGCTGCGTGTGCCCGGACGGCGGACCGCCAAGGTACACTACGGCGCGAACGGGTGGGTCGTCCACACGATATCGAACGTCTGGGGATTCACCTCGCCCGGCGAACATCCGGGCTGGGGACAATTCACCGCGGCCGGCGCCTGGCTCTGCCAGCACCTGTGGGAGCACTACGCGTTCGGCGGCGACAGGGAGTACCTCGCATGGGCGTATCCGATCATGAAGGAGTCGGCCCAGTTCTACCTCGACTTTCTTATCGAGGAGAAAGAGCACGACTGGCTGGTTACCAGCCCGTCGAACTCGCCGGAAAACAGCTTCTTCACGCCCGACGGCCGCAAAGCAAACGTGTGTATGGGACCGTCGATGGACATGCAGATCCTCTGGAACCTATTCACGAACTGCGTGGCCGCTAGCGAGATACTCGGTGTCGACGAAACGTTCCGCGAGACGCTCGAAAACGCCCGCGCGCGGCTCGTCCCGCCGAAGATCGGCAAACACGGGCAGTTGCAGGAGTGGATGGAGGATTTCGACGAGCCGGAACCCGGTCACCGGCACATGTCGCATCTGTTCGCGCTCCATCCCAGCGACCAGATCACGCTGCGCGGCACACCGAATCTTGCCGAGGCCGCAAGGGTATCGCTGGAACGGCGGCTGGCACACGGCGGCGGCCACACCGGCTGGAGCCGGGCCTGGATAATCAGCTTCTGGGCGCGCCTCGAGGACGGCAGCAAAGCGCGAGAAAACGTGGACGCGCTGCTTGCCAAGTCAACCTTGCCCAACCTGTTCGACAACCACCCACCGTTCCAGATCGACGGCAATTTCGGAGGGACTGCCGGTATCGCCGAGATGCTTCTTCAAAGCCATGGGGCCGAGATCAACCTCCTGCCCGCCCTACCCGACGCCTGGCCCACGGGTCACGTCAAAGGGTTACGGGCCCGGGGCGGCTTTGATGTCGATATCGATTGGGAGAACGGCCAGCTTGCCAAGGCCGTTATCCTTTCAAGAACAGGAGGCGCATGCCGCGTGCGGACCCAGACGCCGGTGGAGATGGTTTCGGCCGGTACAGAGATCCGCATGATCGACAACTCTCTGATCGAGTTCGAGACCGTGGCCGGCACCAGGTATGTGCTTGCAGCGAAAAAGTGACCGGCAGGCTTCAACCATGACTTCGCGCGAACGGTTTCTCGCAGCGTTGCACGGCCGAGAAGTTGACCGGCCGCCGCTTGCACATGTGGCCGCTTTAACCACCGTCGAGTTGCAGGTCGCCACGGGATGCTTCATGCCCGACGTTCACCACAACCCCGCCAAGCTCGCGAGGCTGTTGGCAGCTAACCATGAAGTGTTGGGGTTCGACGCCGTCACGTTCATCATCAACTACTTCAACGAACCGGCCGCGCTCGGCGTCGAGATGGATTGGGGTTTGCCCGACACCCTGCCCGTCTACAAGTCGCACCCTTGGCTACAAGCCGGCGATGCCGTCATCCCCGCCGACCTGCTCGACCGGCCGCCCGTCTGCACTTACCTGGAAACGGTGAGGACCGCCAAACGCGACTATGGGGAGAGGATGGCCGTGCTGGGCAAAGTGATGGGCCCGTTTTCGATGGTGCAGGTCATGCACGGCGTCGAGAACGTCATGATCGGTCTCATTGAAGATCCTGAAAAGATCCGTGCTTTCCTGGACGTGGCGGTCGAAGTGCTTGTCGCGTGCGGTAACGCGCAGTTTGCGCTGGGGGTCGACGCCCTGGCCATAGGCGAAGGCGGCGCGGGCGCTAACATGATATCGCCTGAAATGCACGAAACGATCCTGATGCCGGTACATCAACGTATGGTCAGCCGTCTTAACGGGCCGACGATCATGCACATCTGCGGCGACATTATGCCGCGCCTGCACTTGCTCGGCAATACGGGCTTCACCTGTTTCAATTTCGACTGGGCGATCCCGCCGAGAGTAATGGCCGAGGCGGCTGCCGGCAATTTTACCCTCATGGGTAACGTTAACACCTCGGATCTGCTGAATGCCGAACCGGCCGAGATCGAGCGGCAAGTGGTCGAGAACGTCGAAGCCGGTGTCCACATTATCGGCCCGGGCTGTGCGATAAGTCCCAGGTGCCCGAACGCCAATCTACGCGCCATGGCCGACGCAATCCAGAAAACGCAAGAATTGAGGAAAGGCTGATGAGCCGGAAACCCGGCACAAAGCGCAGGCGGCTGGCCGTTGCGCTGAGCGCGATCTTTCTGGCGGCCGTTGTGCTGGGAACCGGCCCCGGGATCTACTTGGTTAACCCCGATCCGGCCGATCCAAACGCAGCCTTCACTTTTCTTGGATTGCCGCTCCTATACGTCTGGGCGGTCTTCTGGTTCTTTGTGCAGGCAGCAGTGGTGTTGGTCGCGTACTTCACCTTGTGGGACGGCCGGGAACATCCGGACCCGCCGCGACCGCCGTCCGCACGGAATGGTGACTAACATGGACTCGACCACCATTACGCAGGCGAACGGCGTGGGTCTGGGGTATCTGCCACTTGTAATCATGGGCCTGTACATGCTCATGCTGCTCGGCCTGGGGCTTTACGGTTTCCTCAAGGCCAAGGGAACGGAAGAGGATTACTATCTCGCGGGACGCCAACAAGGCTTCATTGTCACCACGCTGACGATCATGGCGACCTTCTTCAGTTCGGCCGCCTTGCTCGGCGTTCCCGGTGCGCTCTACAAAGATGGTGTCGCCTTTGTCTTCTTCGCTCTTAACCTGCCGGTTTCCGGCAGCGCCGTTTACGTTCTCGGCAGCCGCATCTCCCGTATGGGCCGGGCAAAAGGCTACGTCACCCCGGCCGACATGTTGGCCGACTACTATGACGGCTCGGCAATGGTCCGTCTCCTGGTGGCGCTGCTCGGGTTTCTCTACGTGGTACCGTACGTCATCATACAGGTCCGCGCCGGCGGCCATCTGGCCAACCAGCTGTTCCCGAACGTGCCGTCCCTGACGGTCTTCGGCCAATCCTTCGACGCGTTCGATATCGGCGCCACCGTCCTGTCCCTGGTGATGATGGTCTACATCCTGGTCGGCGGCATGCGTAGCGTCGCATTGGCCGACGTGGTCCAGGGCTCGTTATTGCTCAGCGGCATGTTGATTGCTGGCCTCGCCGTCGTTACCGCTTTCGGCGGTGTGGGCGGCTACTTCGGTGCCGTATCGAAGCTCCCGCCAGAAGCACTCTCGTTGCCGGGCGCTTCCGGCCGGTACACGCCCTGGTCGCTCATGACCGTCTGCACGTTCGCAGCGCTCGCGTCCATGATTCAGCCGGCACAGTGGATGCGCTACTATGCCGCGCGCTCGACCCAAACCCTCAAGCGTAGCGCTCTCATATTCTCGACTCTGCTGCCGATCTGCTACCTGTTCGGCGTGATGCTTGTCGGGCTCGGCGCGCGCGCCCTCTACCCTCCAACCATCCAGGACGGCGTGCTCACAGCCCATCCGGTAGTCGGCAGTTTCGACCAGGCAGTGATCGCCGTATTGCGCAACTACGGAGCCGCCCTTTTCGGGGTTGCCGGCGCGGCGATCGTCGCCGTTATCATGATGGCTATCCTGGCCGCGTCGATGAGCACCGCCGACTCGAACCTGCACGCGTTGAGCGCTGTGCTCACGCGCGACGTCTACGACAGGTTCATCCGGCCCAAGGCGGGACAGTCCGAACGCACCTGGGTCGGCCGCGGCGTTATTATCGCAGCAACACTCCTGGCGTTGTGGCTCGTTCGCGTGGGCGAGCGGAACCAGGGGTTTGCGCCGCTCCGGATGATCATCGAGATGATGTATGTGGCAATAGCATTCTCGTGCCAGGCTCTGCCTGCAACCATCGACGTGCTCTTCGTCCGTCGCGGCACACGGGCGGGTGCTGTCTGCGGTATGGTTGCCGGTCTCGTCACAGTTCTCTTCTTCACACCCTTGCCCACGATACTCCTCGGCGGTGGTGCCGGCGAATCCGTCGTCAGTACGGTGGATTATCTCAAGAAGCTGTTTGACATCGGGTTCTGCGGCTTCGTCGTCAACGCAGCCGTGTTCGTGCTGGTAAGTGCTTTCACGAAAAAGCCCGACCGGAAACGGGTTTCAGAGTTTGCGCGGATCATGCGCGGGGTCCATCGGGAGTGAGACAACGCAGCTGACTCCGCCGGCGTTCGAATTGACAGCGAAGATGTCAACGTCTATAATGCCGCCGATTTAGTCGGCATCGAGCCTGCCTTGACAGCTCTTTGTGAGCGACCAAGAAGGAGGACACACAATGCGGAAACACTGTAGGACTATACTTGTGACATGCGTGGCACTTGCCGGTGCAGTTGGATGCATGCATGCGGCATTCGGCAGTTCGCTGGAGCGGTCGTTCTTCTCTGACATGATGTATTTGCAGGACAGCTCGAGCGCCCGCGTCTCGAGCTTCGACCGCTCGGGGCGAAACATCGACTTTCGTAATGTCCAGCCGGGCAAGACGCTGGAACTCGCGAGCATTTCGGGCGCAGGATGCATTCGTCACATCTACTTCACGATAGGCGGGCCGAAACACTACTTGCGTGACCTCGTCTTGCGCATGTACTGGGACGGAGAGACGAACCCGAGCGTGGAAACCCCGTTCGGCGATTTCTTTGGCCTCGGACACGAACGTGTCCGGTTCTACCGGTCACTGCTTGTGACGGTAAACCAAGGGACAGGCATTGTCGGCACATACGGGTTCAACAGCTATTTCCCGATGCCCTTCTCCACTGGCGCGCGCCTCACGCTGACCAATGAAGGCGATCAACCAGTTGGCGCTGTCTGGTACCACGTCGATTACGAGAAGCTCGACAAGCTCGACGACGGCCTTGGCCGGTTTCACGCGCAGTGGCGTCGCGAGAACCCGACGACGGCTGTCGGCGACAAGATTAACGTGACGCTTCACGATGCGCCCAACACCGACGGCAAAGAGAACTATGTTATCCTCGATGCCGAAGGACACGGCAACCTTGTCGGGTATTTCCTGAACGTGGACAACCTGATCGGCGGCTGGTACGGCGAAGGTGACGACATGATATTCATCGACGGCGAAGAATGGCCCCCGTCGTTCCACGGCACCGGAAGCGAGGAGATATTCGGTGGCGGCGCGTGTCCCAACGGCGAGTATGCCGGACCCTACACGGGGTTTCACCTTGTTGGGAACCCCGATTACGCCGGTAAGGTGTCCATGTACAGGTTCTTCGTCACCGATCCGATTCGGTTCCAGAAGTCCATTCGCGTCACCATTGAACACGGACACGCTAACAACTTCGCTAACGACTATTCGAGCTGTGCGTTCTGGTATCAAGCTGAGCCGCATGCGCCATTTCCGCCGCTGCCACCCGCTTCAGAGCGTCGACCTCGTATCGGCAACGATCCGCACGACCTCGCGTATAAGAAATTCGAGGAGCTTCGGAAATGGGCAACTCAAGCGGCGTCCGCCGTCACAGAGAGAAGCCCTGAGGCAGATCTCGAGGTTAAGCAGAAGGTGTTGTCGGCGCTAACCCGTTCTATACCGCGGGCCCTCGCAAAACAGGACTACCAAGCAGCTATAGCGGAATCCGAGGAGTGCATCTCACTCGTCAAGGAGCTGCTTGAGCAGATGCAGTCCGGCAAGACGCAGTGACGGATGCGGGTTAATAGATCTTGCGGATTTCCTGTGTCCGCTGCTCCGTGCGCAGGAGCTCCGCACCCAGAGCTTTGTATACTCCGAGTGTGATCTCGTCCAGGTTGGGTTCCGGATTCGCGTCGCGAACCGTCTTCACCCATGCGCGATCGAAATCCCGCGCGTCTACCCTGCCCTCCGTCACTGAATGGCTACAGTTGCCGCTCCTCCTTGCACTAGCAGGAGATGCAGTATATGATCGGTACGTTGGACAATGTGAGGTCGAGATGGCAGTGGCGTAAAGCAACTCGCTTCAGAAAGGATTCCGAGATGCGAAGGAGCAGCAGATTCCCGTTACGGTGCTGTGTGGTCTGTGCTGCAGTTCTGTTTGCGGCAACGCTGCTGCCGGCGACAGCCCAGGCTCAGAAGATAGGGTTATCGATGCATTTCATGCGTGACGACTATGCTATCGCGTTCCGGGACGCGTTCCAGAAGGTGTGCACGCAGGAAGAAGTCCCTGTGGTCATAACGGACGGTGCCGCCAAAGCCTCGAAACAGTTGGCGGACCTCGAGAACCTGCTGGCTCAGAAGGTTGATGTACTGGTGATTATCCCGTGGGACGAGAAGGCCGTATTGCGACCGATAGCGCGCGCCAACGCGGTAAACATCCCGGTTGTTGCCGTTACGCATATACCCGACGCCACGGTGAATGCAACGGTTGACGGCGGCGACCGCGCGAACGGCAAGGCTGCCGGCACGCTCCTTGCTGAGAGGCTTGCCGGGAAAGGCAAGGTCGTTCTGCTCGACATACCGGTCGCCATGTGGCGTATCCAGGAACGTGTAAAGGGGTTCAAAGAGGCGCTCAAAGACACCGATATCGAGATCGTCGTCCACCAGAAGGTTGACACAGACGAAAAGGCCATGCGCGCTATCGAGGACGCTCTCACGGCACATCCGGACCTGCGAGGCATTTTCGCGACGTTCAGCAACCAGATACTCGGCGCGGCCGCGGCGCTCAAGGCCCGTGGAAAAAAAGACGTTGTGCTCACGGGAATTGACGCGGACCGTGCCATCATCCAGATGATCCGCGCCGGATGGGTAACGGGAACCGCGGCCCAGTTTCCCCGCGACCAGGGCACCAAGGCCGCCCAAGCCGCGGTCGCGTTGCTTCGAGGTGAGTCCGTCAAAGCGTTGTACCCCGTTCCAACCCAGATAGTCGACTATGACAATGCCAAGGAGATGCAGGAACGAATCTGGGGCATCAAGTACACAGGCAAATGAGTCAAGCTGGGACGGGCTCGTGACAGAAGGCGAGTTTGCCGAACGGCGCTTATGACCATATCCCAACGTACCAAACGGTTTGTTGTTTCCCATCTGGAAGTCGTCAGCATTGCCTCTGCGTTCTTCTTAACCGTCATCTTCTTTTCGGTAAGGTCGGAATACTTTCGGACGTGGCTGAATGTCAAGAGCATTGCAGGGCAGACGGCGCCTATCGGGATCGTCGCGTTCGGCATGACCTTCGTTATCCTCTCGGGAGGAATAGACTTGTCGGTCGGTGCAGTGATCTCGATTGCAGGAATCACTGCGGCGAAGATCGTGGAGGCGGGCGGGAATACATGGCTCGCGGTTGTCGCGGCGTTGCTTGTCGGGTGCGCGGTCGGCCTGTTCAACGGTACCATCATCGTCAAAGGAAGAATCCAACCGTTTCTGGTAACGCTGGGCTCACTCAGCATCGTGAAAGGGCTCTCGCTTGTGCTCAGCGGAGGCCAGTCGTCCTATCTGTACGATGACACCTTTCTACAGGTGTTTGGCAGCGGCACGTTCCTGATGGTGTGGACGTTGGCACTTCTGGTCGTGTGTCAGACGGCGGTGCGCATGACCAGGTTCGGCCGGCACGTGCAGGCGACAGGTTCGAACGCCGTTGCAGCGCGGCTGTCAGGTGTGAATGTCGATCTTGTGAGGGTTCGGGCGTACATCATATGCGGATTGCTTGCAGCCCTCAGCGGCCTGACCATGACGGGGCGGTTGACAAGCGCTTCGGCACAGACCGGCGACGGCATGGAGCTGGACGCGATAGCGGCAGTCGTGCTCGGGGGGACAGGGTTCACGGGCGAAGGCGGGTCGATGGTGGGGACCCTGTTCGGTGCGCTGATAATGGTGACCGTATCGAGCGGGCTCAACATCTCCGGCGTCGATCCCTACGTTCAGAATATCGTAAAAGGTGCCATCATTATCAGCGCGGTCTTGATAGGCGGCCTGAAGAACCGCGGCCGGGAAGCCTGACGAGCGCGCCCGGGAACGCGCCTGCCTGTTGGTTGCACAGGCAGTCTCGGCGGTTGACTTGTTTTCCGGATCAGCTCAGAAGAGCTTCTCCCGCGTTGGCCGAACCGTCGACTTTACCGTTCTTCTTCACCTGCCTGCCGTTCATGAACACGGTTTCGATACCTGCCGGCGCGTTGTCGGTGTCGGCCACGGTGTTGTTATCAGTCACGCCCTTCCAGTCGAAGACGGTGATGTCCGCCGCCAATCCCTTCTTCAGGAAGCCGCGGTCTTTGAGGTTGACGCGTTCCGCGGAGGCGCCGGTCATCTTGCGGACGGCCTCTTCAAGCGAGATCAGCTTTCTATCCCGTGCGTATTGCAGGAGGAGCGGGAACGAGCCGTACGCTGCCGGGTTCTGAAGCCCGATTGCAGGTACGGCATCCGTCATGAACAAGCAAGCCGGATACTTGATCAGCGCGTCAATGACTTCCATGTCGCTGTAGTTGTGATTCAGCACCCGTGCGCGCCCCTTGCTCTTCTCAGAGATCTCCATAAGCGCTTCAAAAGGACTGATCCCTCGCTTCTCGGCGATCTGCCCGACGAACAGACCGTCATACTGGTTCAGGTCGGGGTGGTTGCCGTGGGTGATCTGGATGTCGTTGAAGCCGAAACCAAGCGCCGTCGAAAGAGCGGTAATCTCAGTCTCCAGTCTCTTTAACGCGTCGGGATCGTGATAGTTCTCGGGAAGGTTTGCGAGGAACCACGGCGGCAGGACAACATTGATCACCGAGTTCCCGCAGTGGTACGGGTACGTGTCGATCATGATGTCGATACCTTCAGCCGCGGCCTCGTCCAACACATCGAGGCACTGCTTGTACGTTCTATGAGATGCCGTCCCCGCGAACATGAGGTGCGAGTACTGCACGCGGACACCCGTTTCGCGCGCCACGTCGATCATCTCCTTGAGCGCGAGCACGTTGTGAGGAGGCCCGAGCGGGTTCAGCTCATACGCTCCGGATAAAGCCGAGTAGGCCCGCGCGTGGACGGTTACCACCTTCCCCTTCTCCTTCACCAGCCGCGCCACCTGCTTGATTTCATCCGTCGTGGCAAAGATGCCCGGCGCGTACTGCAACCCGAACGACACGCCCCACGCACCCTGGTCCATGGCTTCCTCGAACAGCATCAGAAGCTCTTTCATCTCGTCGTTGCTGAGCGGGGTCGGATCGTTCCCGCGTATCGAGGCACGCGTCGTGCCGTGACCGACCATCGTGACCAGGTTGTGGCTCATTCCCACGTTGCGCAGATGCGCGAAATACTCTTCCATCGTATCCCAATCGAGGTCTGAACCTCCGTACAGGATAGGTTTGATCCGTCTCTTGTGTTCGCTTCTCTTGCGAAACCCCGCCGCACCGTACCCGCAGTTTCCGGCTACAAACGTCGTGCACCCTTGCGCGGTAAACGGCGATTTCAGCTCTTCGCGGCCTACCATCGGCAGCACCCAATCCATGTGCGAGTGAACGTCGATGAACCCGGGTGCGATCACTTTCCCCGTGCAATCGATAGTCTCGCAATCGATCTCGATTGGGCCCTGCGATACTTCCTCGATCTTTTTCCCCTTGATAAGCAGGTTGCCGACCACGCCTTTCTTGCCGGTGCCGTCAACAATAAGTCCGTTCTTAAACAGCGTACACCGTTCCGAAACCGACGCTTCCACCACGACCGATTTCAGTACTGGGTGAGCCAACAACGCACCTGAAGCCGTCGCTCCAACCTTCAGAAACCCTCTGCGTGTTGTCTGCTTCGTTCGATCATTCCCGCATTCTCTTTTGGTAGTCACAACACGTCCTCCAGACACGTCTGCAAAGCAGCGGTCTTTGACTCTAACAACTACAGCTTCGGAATCTCAGTCCGAGCTTTCCCTGCCTGTCCTTAAGTATAACAATATCGGCCGCGAATTGCACGTCTGCAAACAGAAGAAACGGCTGCAGAACGACTTGGCCATTTGCGGGCGTATCAGTTATACAGAAAGCACAGGCAGCGCTATCTGCCGCAACCCGCATGTTTACTGGCTTCCAGGGGATTGCTCGTGTCGCTCAGAACCCATTCGTGTCAAAAGTGTGTCAACTTTGGCCCGTAGCGGCCCTTCAGAGGCGGCGCGTTTGCAGCGGACTCGGAAGAGGCCAGCGAGGAAAGGAGCAGGTGATAGACAGGTGACATTGACAGGCACAGCATACAGGACTTATCAGGAGCAAGAGCTGTTAGAGCGCATCGCAGCAGACCCGCCCACACAGCCGCTCAAAGTGTTGACGCCGATTAAAGCCATCCGCGCAAAGTGCAAATGGTGCATGTGCGACAGCGCGGCAGAGATACGCCGCTGCCGTCTGGACGGACTGATGTGTTGACATGGGCGACGGCGCGGCATATACTCTGTGACAGAAGCTACGGGGGTATGCCTACGGAGTCGTATGGTGGGAGACAGGGAGAGAAGGCACACTGTTCGGGAGCTGGTCGGTCACAAGCACGTGAAAACGACGATGGTGTACACCCATGTGTTGAACCGTGGCGGTAAGGGGGTGCGCAGTCCTGCTGATGGCCTGTGACGCAGCGTGTTTGGGTGCGGGGATACCCAGTCTGGGTAAGACGCGGTGGTAAGTGCCGGCTGTCTCGATAACGCATTGTTTAAGAGTCGGTTATGGCTGATTGGAGGACATCCCAGAATGCGGGATACCCAGCGGAAGCCCGCGTTTTGGAGTGTTACCCAATCTGGGGAATCACTAGTTAGGCGCTTAGATAACTAGAGGGAGTCTGAAGATGCACATTCTATGGGGTGGCTTGACAGCGACAGTAGGCCTGTTCATGTTCATCTGCGGCCGATTAAAGAGCGAGTTTGTGATCTATCGCCTTATGGCCGCCCGCTCGAAGTTCCTATGGGGCAAGAACGTGCATAAGTTCTATCAGGTTGCAGGAATCATGGTAATTATCTTTGGATTATTGATGGCGTTAGGATACATCCCAACAAAATAGGATTTCACTCTCAGTGACTATTGACACCTAACAAGTCGCTGCACTGGACGCCGACAAGCGGCGCCAGTGAGCTCAATCGTTAGGTGACATGTTATAGCTGATGCAATCTGTCATAGACCGTTTCGAAGACGCGGCGACAACCGCCCGGAATAGTACACCGCAAGGAGCGACATGACTTCTGCCGAGCTTGAGCCTCGCCAGACAACGCCGAGAGAGTCTCAGAGCGAATCGCACAGACAACGCCGGAATGTCGTAATCATCTTCGCGGTTGTGCTCGTCCTCTTTCTCGGGCCCCTGCTTGCTTTTATCTTTGCTGAACGTTGGGCAGTTGCACGCCAAGGTTCAGATTTGGCACTAATGCTGTCCGTGATGTTCTTACCGCTCGTCGCGATATTGGCGCTTCTTATATTTGCATTCGGAGTGCTCTCTCTTCCCTTTGCGCTCTTTTCCCGATCGAGACGGCCACTTACCTTTGGGGTTTTAGTCGGCTCTCTTGCATTTCTGGTAGGAACAATTGCGGGAATACGTATTGGCGGGCGCATAAGGCACAATGGTTTTGTTCAACTAGCACAGCGAAGTACCCCTTTAGTCCAGGCTATTAGGGAATATGAAGACAAGAACAGACGACCGCCGGAGAGGTTGGATGACCTTACGCCTGGGTATATTCCGGTTGTTCCTTCTACTGACATGGCGGCTTATCCGAACTATGAATACATGTGTGGAGAGGAGGCAGAACGCTTTGATGGAAATCCCTGGGTCCTGCTTGTCAGGACCCCTTCTGGTCCCATCAATTGGGACATGTTCATGTATTTTCCACTGCAGAATTATCCGGAAGCTGGCTATGGTGGCCGGATTGAGGATGTGGGCGATTGGGCATACGTACACGAGTAGTTGACGCCTACCCTAACCAGCGGATCGAGTCGGACGCTTCGCACCGCTCATCCGCGGAACGTTCGAATCAGAAAGGAGATTGCGATGAGATTCACATCCGTGTTCTTGTTGATTGCTCTCCTAGTGCCTGTGTGCGGTTGTTACGACCAGTCAGCGTACGACGCGGCGCTGCGAGCAGATGAAGAACGACGTGGAGCGGCATGGGCAGAGGTCGAGCGACGCCAAGCTGAGGAAACTGCACGCAAGGAAAAAGCATGGGCCGAGCGGGAAGCGCAGCTCGAAAAGGAGAAAGAACTGCTGAAGCGATCTGAAGCACTTCTGACCAAGCAAGAGGAACAGGCGAAGCGTTTCGACGCGATCCTCGAGAAATGGGAGTCTCTATCGCCTCCCAAGAATCAATGAGATTCGAACAAACGAATTCAGGCGACTCGTAATACTCGCGCCTGATTCACGACGTTGTGCTGAGAGGTGTGGAGTTAACCATGCACATGCATAGAGTTCCCTTCTTGGTGATTGCGCTTCTTGCCGTTATGGGTCAGGAGTCGGTTCTAGCGGAATCGCCAGTTTCGGAAACGGCTGTCATGAGAAGTACAAGCGAGCTCCTTGCTCGTTGGCGAGGTGTGCGGCAGCTCGTGTTGGATGGCGAGATCGAGGAGAGCAGAAGTCGCGAGGCAGCTGTAGTGATGGCGTGGGGACAGATTCTTGAGAATGCGACGGACTCCGCTGATTCGGAGTTGGTCGAGCTGGTCGAGCGAACGATCGGTTCGGCCGATTATGCCCGTGAGCAACTAGCTGCGGCTCTGGATGCCCACGACACCGAAGATGACCATTTGGCAGCAAAGCGCGGCACCTTCTTCTCAGCGTACCGATCGCGCGTCGATGGCTCCGGTCAACTCTATCGGATTCATGTGCCACCGGAGTACGATCCCGAGCGCTCCTACGCGCTTGTGGTACGCCCGGGTACCTACCTGAAGTCTACCTTGCCGGAACGGCTGGCCGGTCCGGACCATTTTGTTCTGTCCTGCGGCGCTCGAGGTCAGAACGGCATAGAGACGTTGGCCGTAATCGACGCTCTTGAAGCCATAGAGGACGTGTGCCGTCACTACAACATCGACCCGGATCGCATCTACCTGCAGGGCAGCAGCATCGGGGGCGGGGGTGTTTGGTTGCTGGCGTCGCGCTACCCCGACCGTTTTGCGGCCTGTACCGTCGATTACGGCTGGACTTGGACGTCCGCTCCCTTCGCCGACAATGCCATCAATATCCCCATATGGATCTATCACGACGACACCGACATCTGGGTGCCCGTCGACGAATCGCGAACGGTGGTGCGTGCGCTGCGCAGCCGAGGTGGTCTGGTGATCTACAACGAGACCTCAGGGGGTGGCCACAGCCAACAGCTCAAGGACCCGTCATGGGATCCGCAATCCTGGTTGCTGAGACAGCGCCGACAGCGCTACCCGCACACTGTGCAGTACACGACCCCGACGCCCATGCGTGGCAAAGCGTACTGGCTGGAGATCCTCGCCCTCACCGATCCGAATGCCCTGGCATCGCTGAGGGCCCGTGCGGTGCAGGCTGAGGGAGGGACAGAAGTCTTTCTAGATCTGGAGAATGTCGAAGCACTGGCGATCGACCTGCCAGAAGAGCTGTTCCCGTGTGGTGGCAGAGTGAGTGTGATCGCTGGCGGCGTCCCGATGGACATTCCTCCACCCCTGCCAGAGCGCATCCATGTGAGTCGATCTCCTGAGACGCCCTTGTCCTATGTGCTCAAACGCTCCGCCCCACTGCGACAGCCGTCCTACCGTCCCTATGTCGCCGGAGGGTTGCATGCCATGTACGTGTCTGGGGAGCCGCTCATGATCGTGCGTGCCACGGGTGGCGGTGACGAGAATCTCATCGAAGCGATTGACCGATATTGTCATAGATTATCGACGCGCAATCTCGGATGGTGGCCTTTCCCACCGGGTCCATTCATGCAGGGGCGCATCCCCATCAAGGACGACGACGATGTGACGGTGCAGGACATGGCGCACTGCAATCTCATCATCGTCGGACCAGCCAGTGCCAATAGTCTACTGGCGCGCCTCACCTCGCGGTTGCCCGCTGTCGAAGAAGGTAGGTACCTGTGCATCGGACCGGAACGCTACGAACTGCAGGGGAAAGGATACGGTCTCTTCCACTATAACCCCGGGGCACCCGAGCGACTGATCATGGTCATGAGTTCGCCGGCACCGGAGTTCTACGCGTCCTTCAGCAACGGCGTAGCCGATCGCATGGGAGATGAGCGACCGCTGGGACTGGTGCTGGTGCAGTTGGATCCCCAACGCTCCGTTCGACACATCGCTTGGGATCATGCCTGGCAGGTGCCTGATGGTGCATTTCACGATCAAAGACTACCGGGGCTTTTCGCTGCGGAGGATTCGGCAGCACTGGTTGTGTTCTCCCGGGCAATGCGTGATGCGACTGGCACAGACTTCGCGCTCACGGGAACGGACTCTGCCGTTTTCCAGCAGGCCTGGCCGCTACCCGGGAAGTGGGACACGGAACATGCTCGCTGGCACGACCTGAAGGCAGCTATGCCCCAAAGACAGGTTCTGCTCGTGGGCAAGACTTCCGGTGTGGAGCTGCGTGCGCTCCTGCAGTCCAAGGCCGACGGAGACCACTTTAGGTTCAGAGTACTAGGCAACCCCGAACTACTGTCCAGGGTAGTGAGCGAGCGACCGGATGAGGCCATGGAATACACCATCTGCCTGGACCCACGCATGATGAAGTACTACTACATAAACACCGGGAAGAACCTGATGGATGGCAGGGCGGTGCGGGTCGACCTGTTCGAGGCGGTTAGACGCGTGGCCAGAAGGGGCGCGCCGTAGCATGAGGAGACCGGCAGTGTGCGCATGCCTGCGGCTTCATCTACCGGAACCTGCACATTGAGTGGCGGCACAACTAAGCCTTGCACCTGACTCACTGTGCTCGCAGGTGAAGGATGGCGTTAGGAGAGGGAAGTGAAACGCGAACTGGCCAGTCAATATGAGATCGCGCTTACGATGCTCAAGGGCGTCATTAGCGAAACAGAAGAGGCCACTTGGGTCTACACCGACGAGACCAAGGAGGCCGCTTGGCATATCGCATACCACGCCGTTTACTATGCCAATGCGTACTGCAGCCCGAGCGAGGAGGCAGTCAAGAGATGGAATAGACAATCCAACGACTGTCATTTTCTTGGTCCCACGCCATGGCCTCCTCACGAGAGATTCGTGCCAAGCGAAACCTACTCAAAGGCTGATATCACCGAGTTCATCGACTTCGTCTTGAAGGTAATTCCTGAGTACCTGGAGCATCTTGAGCCAGAGAAGCCATGCTGGCCCCACTGGTACAAGCAGAATCAGCTCGAGTTCCACCTCAACAATCTGCGGCACATCCAGCATCACACGGCCCAGCTTATTGAGCGGAACGGTGGTAGCTCCGTCGGTTGGATTGGGGTAGGATGATCTCCTAACCAAGGGTTGCACTTGACCGTCGCTTGCGCGCCAGCAAGTGAACCCGCACGTTAGAACAAAGGAGACGCAATGAACGCAGAACAGAAGCCCAAAGGTCCATGGATCAACCGACTTGTAACGCGTCTGTTTACCGTCGTCCTGGCCGTCTTGATTTTTTGGCTCCTTGGTTTTTTCGTACAGGATATCAAGTCCATCAGAGGACCACAGTACAAAGAAATTGAGAAGCGGCACGTCGACCACTCCCTGGTTGACAGAAAAGGGTCACTTGACAGACAGATTGCTGACTTGGATCGAAGGATTGTCAACCGGAAAGAAGAGCAACGCATAGTCGGTGACAGTTCTCAGAACCTCCAGCGGACGATAAACCAGCTTATTGAACTTCAGAAGCTCAGCATCCAGAAGGACATAAGCTTGTCTGAATCTGAGCAGAAGAATCTCGGAATCAGCCTTAACGGTTTTCTTGAGAGTCAAAAACGATACCAAGAACTGAATGCAGGCATATCGCAACTCATGGCGGAAAAACGCGGGTTGGAGGACGAAAGGAGGGACGTTGACAATCGACTTTCGCAGCAGCGCAAGCCGGCGCAGGAAGAGTATAACCAGCTTAGCAAGAAGCATAGACTGAAACTCGCGGGGCTTCAGCTCATAATCCTGCTTCCGCTTCTGGTGGTGGGAGCGTTCTTGATCATCAAGAAGCGAGTGAGCATCTATTTCCCACTCTTTCTTGCCTTCGGGTGTGCAACACTCGTCAAAGTGACTTTGGTTATGCACGAGTATTTCCCAAAGAGATACTTCAAGTACATTGTTATCACTGTGCTGCTCCTCGCAGTAGCCAGATTGCTCATACACTTCATTAGGGTTGTGGCCTTTCCAAAGGCGCGATGGCTGACGAAGCAGTACCGTGAGGCTTACGAACGATTTCTCTGCCCAGTTTGTGAGTATCCGATACGAATTGGTCCACGGAGGTTCCTCTACTGGACACGGAGAACCGTCGGCAAGACCATCCTGCAAGAAGGACAAGCGGGCGACGAAGAAACCTATACCTGCCCTTCGTGCGGGACAGTTCTATTCGAGAAATGTTCATCCTGCCAAAACATCAGACATTCAATGCTTTCACACTGTCGGCATTGTGGCGCAGAGAAGGAAATAGGATTACGTTCTAACCAGCGGATGGAGCCGGACGCTCCGCGCCGCTCATCCGCGTAACGTTCTATGATATCCCCCGTGACTCCTGTCCCCTGTCCGCCCCCCGCCGCATCGCGTCCACTTTCTCGACGGCCTCACGTTGCAGCCGGAGCCGTTCTTCGTCGGACAGGGAGTCCCACCAACGCGCTATGCGCCTGCCCTCTTTCTGCCGCCGAGACACTAGCGACCTTACCGCGAACAGGGCGATTTGTCAAGGCGTATGGAAGCTGGGCCGGATAGCAACCCAGAAACGGACGACGACCACGGCTCAAACTTCGCGTTCTGCGCGTCCGCTTAAGTCGTAGAGCGCGGTTCGGCGGCTAACTTGCGCCTAGCTACCGCAGATACTGCTACACCGTCGACACCAATTAAACCGTGCTACAAAACATATGCGCACGTACGGTCACCTCGTCGAACAGTACAGTAGGGCAAAACCTCACCACTCTGAATGGTTCAAGCGGCCCTTTGCCCTCTCAAGTCGTTGATGAGCAACTTCTACCTCAGACTCGGCGTCCGCGAATTCAACCCCGCCCTTCCCTCCAACGGGAATCTGAGGGGCAAAATCGGCAAGGCGAAAGCCTGGGGCTCAGAACGCCCACTTTCCAACGCATTCTCCGCCTCACCGAGCGATCACGTTGGCAAATCCATGTTGACAATCCGATCAACTCCAACTAGTATGACTGCAAGACGGCCTGCGGTGGTCGCGGGCAGGTCCATGTGGGAACTGTTGGGTAGACTCTCTGTGCATTTTGCTAGAACTCGCGTAGAGGAAGGAGACCTGCTTTGAAACACCACAATCTCTTAAAGATAATCACCTTGACCCTTGCCTCGTTTGCGCTGGCCCATCTGGTTCATGCGGAAGAAGAGCCATCTCCAGCGCTCATAAAGGCTGTGTTCATATCAGAGGCGCGCCTGCGTACACTTAAATCCCGCGTGGAGCACAAAGCCGAGCCCACGTGGTCGGCATGGCTCATCCTCAAGAAGTCTGCCGAGTCAGCTCTTGATCGAGAACCTCACGCGCCAACCGAGTGGTTTGTCCCTTTTTTCTATGAAGACCCGGATGGACACACCAAGGCCAAAGAGGGGCTCCAAGACGACGCCAACGCGGCCTATTCACTTGCTCTCGTCTATCGTATGACAGATGATGAACGATATGCCCAAGTGGCCGCGCGACTAATCAATGCTTGGGGCGCAGAGGTCAAGAACCTGAAACGTGAAGAAGACTCCTGCCTTTCCTTCAGTTACCATTTCCCCGCGTTGATTATCGCCGCCAGTCTGCTCAAAGATTCAGAAAGTTGGCCCACGGGTGAACAAGAGGCATTCAGACGCTTCGTGCGCGAAAAGGCACTGCCGCTCAATACGATGTCGCGAAAGAACAACTGGGGCAATTGGGGCTTGGTACTCGTACTTGCCTGTGCCGCGTACACGGATGACCCAAGCCTCCTCGAGCGGGGAGCAACGCGATGGAAGGAGTTCACTGAATCCCAGGTCGCCGCAGATGGCCATCTCATCCACGAGGTCAATCGCGGCGGGTTTGGCCGCAAGGGCGACTCTGGCCTCTGGTATTCAAACTTCTCCCTATTGCCGCAGACAATTGCCGCCGAGATTCTCCGCGTCAACGGTGTCGATATCTACGAATACGAATCCCCATCCGGGCGCTCGCTTCGCCAGGCGTTCGAGTGGCTGGCCCCATGGATTCGCGAGCCAGAGCGTTTCCCGTATTTCCAGGGCGGTGATGGTAAACAGCCAGGCGGGGCGGGCTATGTCAGCTACTTTGAGATCCTCAACGCCCACTGGCCCCACTCTGACGCCATGGCTGTCCTCGAGAGACTGCGCCCACTGTCAGCGCGCCATTCCACGCCATGGTTGACATTCACACATGGGGATCTGCTCAATGACGCACGGGAATAAACTGGGGTAATAACTGCCCGACTCCTCGCGGATGCGGATCATCTTCTGCGTATCGACATGGCCGCTTCCGTGCGCATGGGTTTGGTAGGCCCGGTGCATCGTCAGCAATACGCCGATGGCAGCCTTCTCCCGTTCTACAACACCACGTAAGTCTCGCACGTGGGCCACGACGGAACCGGGGCTTTTTTGGTGCCGCGTTAATCAGGTATACTGGAGGGCACCAGGAATACGGCGGATGCAGCAAGGAGACGATTGGTACGCAAGCTCAGAGAAGGGAGTCGAGAAGATGTTGGGTCGAGGAGTATTTAGCATTCTCGCGGTGTTGATCCTAATGTGTGTCAGTAGTTATGGTCGTGCTGAGTGGCGCCCGGTGGAAGGCCGCATAATGACGCGTTGGGCAGAAGAAGTCTCGCCCGAGAACGCGTTGCCAGAATATCCGCGCCCGATGATGGTGCGGAAACAGTGGCAGAACCTGAACGGTGTGTGGGAGTATGCCATTCGTCCACGCCAAGAGGCGCAGCCGGAATCCTACGACGGCGACATTCTTGTTCCTTTCCCCATCGAGTCCGCTCTTTCCGGAGTCCAGAAGCCCATTGGAGAAGACAAACGGCTGTGGTATCGACGTCAGTTCCAGGTGCCCGACGAGTGGAACGGCAACCGTGTCCTGTTGCATTTCGGTGGTGTGGATTGGGAGACGACGGCATGGGTGAACGGCAAGGAAGTGGGTGCACACCGGGGATGCTATGACCGCTTCCATTTCGACATCACGGACGCGCTAAACCCGGCCGCCGATCAGGAGATCGTGCTCGCGGTGTGGGATCCCACGGACAAGGGATTCCAGGCGCGCGGCAAACAGGTCTCCGAACCGCAGGGCATCTGGTATACCGCGGTGACGGGCATTTGGCAGACGGTATGGTTGGAGCCGGTACCGGACTCGTCGGTCGAAGCGCTTAAGATGGTGCCCGACATCGATGCGGGCGTGCTCGAGATCTCGGTCCAGTGCCGCGGCACGGAGGCGACTGATACGGTTCTGGCGGTGGCCACCGCCGACGGCAAGAGGGTAGCCACGGCGCTGGCACCGGTCGGCAACCCGATTGCCTTGATGATCGACGAACCCAGACTCTGGTCCCCCGACTCGCCGTTCCTTTACGACGTGGAGATCACACTCCAGCGGGACGGAAACACGCTGGACGAAGTAACCAGCTACTTCGGCATGCGAAAGATCGCGCTGGGCAAGGACCCGGACGGCGTGAGCCGTCTTTTCCTCAACAACGAGCCGCTCTTCCAAATCGGCCCGCTCGACCAGGGCTGGTGGCCGGACGGGCTTTACACCGCGCCCACCGATGATGCGCTAAGATACGATGTCGAGATCACCCGAAAGCTCGGCTACAACATGGCACGCAAACACGTCAAGATAGAGCCCGCACGCTGGTACTACCACTGCGATCAACTCGGTCTGCTCGTGTGGCAGGACATGCCGAGCGGAGACAAGTACATCGGCCGAAACGACCCCGATATCGAACGCAGCGAGGAGTCGGAAAGACAATTTCGCAACGAGTATAAATCTTTGATCGATAACTTCGGTAACCACCCGTCCATCGTGATGTGGGTGATATTCAACGAGGGATGGGGCCAGTTCGACACCGCGGGATTGACCGCGTGGACCAAGAAGTACGACCCCAGCCGTCTCGTGGACCAGGCCAGCGGCTGGACGGACCGCGGCGGTGCAGACGTGCACGACATCCACAGCTATCCGGGACCGGCCATGCCGGCCACCGAACCCACCCGCGCTGCAGTACTCGGCGAGTTCGGCGGTCTCGGAATTCCGGTGGAAGGCCACCTCTGGTGGGACAAACGGAACTGGGGATATCGAAGTTTCGAAACGACCGATGAGCTGGCAAACGGTTACTCAGGGCTCATCTTCAGGTTGCGACCGCTGATCGGGAGGGGGCTTGCGGCAGCGGTCTATACCCAGACCACCGACGTCGAAGGCGAGGTTAACGGGTTGATGACCTACGACCGTGCGCTCGTGAAGATGGGTGTTGAACGGCTGGCTGCCATGAACGCCCGGGTCTTTCTGCCGCCACCTATCGTCGAGACCGTCGTACCGACCTCCGGGAAGAAAGCACAGGTATGGCGGTACACCACCGGCAAACCACCCGAGGGATGGCAATCGCCGGACTTCGATGACAGTTCATGGAACACCGGTCCGGGTGTTTTCGGCACGAAAGGTACGCCGGGAGCCGTCGTACGCACGCGATGGGACACCAAATACATCTGGCTGCGCCGCACCTTCGTCCTGGATCAGAGCGAGGTCGACAGTCTTTGGTTAAACATCCTGCACGATGAAGACGCGCACGTGTATCTGAACGGCGTGCGCGCTGCCAACACCAAAGGGCACTCCACAAACTACGTGCCTGTGCAGATAGCTGCGGAAGCACGGGCCGCTCTGAAAGCCGGAGAAAACACGATCGCCGTACGCTGCCGTCAGACTGAAGGCGGACAAAGCATCGACGTCGGTCTCATCCGGTACGAAGAACGTTGAGCAGCGACCTGCCTCGCGTTCCTGGAGTC
>CAZGCA010000096.1:0-22476 GCA_964524145.1 uncultured bacterium
GCACATTGGGATGCGCCACACGCGCCGGCGGGACGGGCAGTGACTTCGGGCATTCCATCGCGACGCTCGCGGACGGCAGCGCGCTTGTGACAGGGTATTTCGTGGGGGTCGCGACATTCGGTGCGGGTGAACCGAACGAGACGACCCTTGTCGAGGTCGGCGGCGGGGACATTTTTGTTGCAAAGTACCGTTTGCGCGAAGCTGATGAACCGAGAATAGCCTCCGTAACTCCTGCTTCCGCGTATCGGGACACGACGCTCGACATTGATCTGGTGGGCGCAAACACGCACTTCGATCTCACATCGGAAGTGGATTTCGGTCCGGGCACGTTGGTGAATGACCTGGTTGTGTACAATACTGCGGAGCTTAGTGCTAACGTATCCATCTCGTGGGACGCTACACCCGGCCTGCGGGATGTGACGGTCACCACTGGTGAAGAGGTTGCGATAGGCGAGGACTTGTTTACAGTACTAGGGGAGGGTAGTGTTCCCCCACCAACAGGGTTGACGGCTACGGCGGGTGCGTCGTCGATATTCCTGGAGTGGGAGCCCAGTGGTGGATACTATGTCACGGGGTACAATGTGTATCGCGACGTGTCCCTCGGCGGAGCCTACGCGACCAAACTCAATAGCGCTCCCGTAACCGATCACGCTTACGAGGATACGGGTGTGACACCGGGCGGGACGTATTATTACAGAGTGACGGCTGTGACGGATGACCCGTACGAAAGCGAGAAGAGCGACGCGGCGTGGGCTACCGTCGGCCAGATAGTCATCACCATGCCCGACATCAGAGAGGATGCCGGTGAGTGGGTACGGTTGCCCATCAACCTGGACTGCGCGTGGGGTGTGAACGGCAGCGGGATGGAGATACATGTCACCTATGACACATCGCTGCTTACACCGATGCTTCTCCAAAAGACGGTGCTAACGGAAGGGTTCACGTTCGTGGACAACATAGACGTCGCCGACGGGCAGATAGATATTGCAGGCGTAGGCGGCGGTAGCATGGTTGGCGAAGGACACATTCTGGACATCTTCTTTGCGGTTGACCCGGACGCGGTGCTCGATGATACGGGCACGTTCATCTTCGTCGAAGTGGAGATGTACGATTGGGAGCTGACGCCGCTCGACGTCGACTGCAGCGATACAGCAACGTTCACGGTGAGCCCCTACTACGTGCTTGGGGACGTGACCGGCGACGGTGAGGTGGACGTGGCAGACGCCATTCTCGCGCAGCGTATCGCAGACGGTGAGATCGAACCGACCGCACTGCAACTGTTGGCCGGCGACATAAATGGTGACGGCGTGATAGATTCGGCGGATGTCACCCTCATCTTGCGATTGGTCTTGGGTCTACCCATAAACCCGGGGACTGGGATGCTGAAAGCGGAGATGGCGCAATTTGCCGAGTCCGGAACGCTCCCGGACGCGCAGGGAGGCACGCCGCGCGTGGTGAGCATCGGCAACGCTTCCGGTCAGCACGGTGACACGGTTTCCGTAGCTGTCTCGATTAACGACGCGTCCGATGTGGCCGGGTGCGATCTGACAATCACGTTCGACCCCACAGCGTTCGAGGTCACCGATGTTGCCGTCTCGACACTGACCAGTGCCTTCTCCATCGAATGGCACGAATCGGGCGGCGTGCTCACGATATCGCTCGCTTCCGGCACCGCGATCAGTTCCGGTTCCGGCGATCTGTGTGTTATTAGTCTCCGCGTAAGAGAGGGCGCTATTGTAGGCGAGACGCCGCTGAACCTTGCCTCGGTCAAACTGTCGGGCGAGCATGGCGAAGACATCTCGTGGGCAGCGGCAGTCAGCAGATCTTCCGGCATGTTTACGGTTCTGAGCGCAGAAGCTGTGCCGGCACTGGGCGGCCTGGCGCTTCTCGGTCTCGGCGTTGCACTCGCGGCCATAGGGGCCAGAAAACGCAGACGGTAGCTGCAATTCGGGGCAGGGCTGAAGGGGCTGTTTCCGTGGCTTGGGCATCGTGCCCAAGGTCTCTTGGGCGAGACGCCCAAGCCACGACGAGCCCGTGCACAGCAGGCCCGTCATCTGTGACAGTTACGGCTGGTCCTCCGGCGGCGTTGAAGCGTTCTATCGGTCTTTCCGCTTGAGTATCGTGCTGAAACAGAAGATGTTCAGGACGATGATTGCAGCCCAGAACACGATCATAAACACCCAGCCGAGAAACGTCATATTGTGCTAGTCACTCCTGCGAGAACATGCCCCGCTTCGTCGCCCGCCGTATACCCCATGCGAAGAACAGGAACATGCACACGATAAGCGCTCGCGCGCCCCACAGGTACGGCTTGTCAGCGGCATCCTTGTCTTCCATCAGGAAGGCGTCGCCGGTTCACGCCGGAGGAGAAGGTGTCGATAGTGTTGGAGGGTCTGAGGGGAGAGACGCAGGTCTCGGCGTCGTGTCGTCGTCACGGCATCTCTGACCCTCTCCCAGTGCGAGACGAAGCAAAGAAGGGACTGATAGACGCTCCTTCGGCGGGTTCGCATACGAGTATGTGCTCGTCGGTCTTCGCAGCAAGATCCGAGAGTTCGGGGTGCGAAGCGGTGATGTACTGTTCGTAGTACTGGCTGCGAACGTGCCCGGCGAATCTGGGAAGCGTCTCCTTGTGGACGAGGTTGACGGTGCAACCGCCGAAGCCTGCTCCGGTGAGACGTGCACCGACCGCGCCGCCGGCCTTTGCCGCGTCAACGAGCGCGTCAAGCTCCGGCGAGCTGATACGGAAATCGTCGCGGCAACTTGCGTGCGACTCGTCCATGAGATACCCGAACCGCGCCGCATCGCCTGCTCTCAATGCCGCGACCGACTCCGTTACTCTGCGCGCTTCGGTGAGCACGTGCCGAACGCGTGGCATCAGATTGAACCCATGGGGTGGCTCCGGCAGAAGATCTCCCGTCCTCATCCTCAGATACGTCTCGCGGACCTCGACGACGCTCAAATGAAGACGCAGCGCGATCTCGGACACACGCAACGGGCCGTCGCCAAGAGTCGCAGAGACGACTTCATCGATCTTACCCTGTTCCATCCCGAGGCTCTCGGGATTGATATCGCCGAGCCGTTCGATTTTCTGTCGGGGTCGGCACCTTGTCTCGAACTCAGACCCTAGCAGTGCGGCAGCCAGCCGGCACGTCACCGGTCCGAGATTGTAGTTCACCAGCGCATCAGCCGACTTCTCCGCCTTTACCAGACTATTGCAGATGACGACCGAATAGTCCTGGGGCAACGGAACCGCCTCTGTGCGCAACGGAAAGAACTCTATCTTGAGCGCGTTGCCCTTCGTGCCGAGCAGCGATATCGCCTGGTCCATGCCGCCGCCCTGCGTACCGACGTACCGTTCGGCGGCGGCGAGAATCTGCGCCAACTCGATCCGGTCCAGAACGCAGTCGTCCTGCGTGCCGACTTCGATGCCGTTCGTTGCAAGGAAGGCCAGTGCTGCCGCGACTACCAGCGCCGAGGACGAGCTCAGCCCGGCGGCAACCGGAACGTCGCCCGTAGCAGTCACGTTCATACCCCGAGCGAGGTTTCTCTCGGGGGACTGAGCAGAGAGCCATTCCGCCAAACCGGTGATCGCTGCCTTGAAGTAGTTGTCCCAGGAGCCGGGGCGCGACGGTGGGATCGTCCTGCCCAGCTCGAAGCTGGCATCCGGGAACACAGGGTCGAGGTTACAGACTTTCACCGTCCGGTCATCGCGGGCCGTCGCCACCAGACATATCTCGCGCTCTATCGCCATCGGCAGCACAGGCAACCCGTTATAGTCGGTGTGTTCACCTATCAGGTTGACACGGCCCGGGGCTCGGACGACGAAGACGCGGGCGGACGCACCGTATCGGCGTCTGTGCTCTTCAACAAGGCGAGATGAGTCGATCATATGCTGAAGTGTGGCGCGGCGGCTGCGTTCTAGAGCTTGTGCAGGACGCGTTTCACGCTCGGGTACAGCTCCTTGTACACCTCGTACCGTTCCCTATAGGCGCGATGCCGCTTCGCGTTCGGGACAACTTTGTCCTTCGTTCGGACGGTCTGACGCACGCCTTCCCGGACGCTGGGGTACTTGCCGATGGCAGTACCGGCAAGCACAGCCGCCGAAAGGCAGCCGCCCTCGGAGACGTCAAGCGTATAGACCGGTTTGTTGAGTATATCGGCTTTTGTTTGCAGCCAAAGCCGCGACTTGGCACCGCCGCCCGTCGCTCGCAACTCGTTAATCCTGATCCCGACCGATTCCATGGCCTCAACGTTCAGGCATATCTCGTAGGTCAGGCTGTCGATGATGCCTTTCAGCAGATCCTGTTTCGTCGTGCCGAGCGTCAGGCCGACTATGGCCCCTTTCGAGTCCGGGTCGAGGTGAGGCGTTCCCGTGCCGACGAAGTGCGGGAGCACGAGCACCGAGGACGGCGTCTCGGGCACGCCGGCGAGGATCAGGTCGTAGACGTCCTTGCCCGTGCGTGCGGCTTCGGCAACCTCGGCGGCACCGAACGTGTCCCGGTACCATCGCAGCACTGCGCCGCTTGTCATGTTATACCCTATGGCAGCGTACATGTCCTCGATCAGGTACGGGAAGACAGGTATGTTCGCTTTGAGCAGCTCCGGCGTGTTGGCAGGCTCGTCGAACACCACGGTCAGACACTCGACCGTGCCAAGCCCGTCGACCGCCATCCCGGCCTCGATGACTCCGGCGCCAAGTGCCGCACTCGGCTGGTCAAACCCGCCTGTGACCGCTTTGACCCCCTTGGGCAAGGAGAGCCGGGACGCCATTTTGGACGGAATCTCGCCGACGACCGTGCCTGCAAGCGTTGCCCTCGCAAACAGGTTCTCGCTCAAACCGGCTTCGTCGAGCATCGCGCGAGAGTAGTTCTTCTTCACAATGTCGAAGACCATTGTCCGTCCGGCGAGCGAGTAGTCTGTCACAGGCTCGAGGCCCAGCTTACAGAAAAATACGTCTTCCCAACACAGGAACTTCCACGTCTTGTCGAAAAGTTTGGATTTGTTGTCGCGCACCCACAAGATCTTGTTCGTCATGTACATCACGTGCAGCGGCTGGCCCGTGATGCGGTACACCTTGCTCCGGCTCTTCCATCTGGCGGTCTGCTTGACGGCGCGGTTGTCCATCGCAAGGATGGTGTTCGAGAGGAAATCACGCTTCTTGTCCACGAAAGTGAACGAGTCGCCGAAGACGGAGACCGATACGGCCTCGACCGGATCGCGCTTCGTCTTGGACGATGATTCGCGTATGACCTCCTGGATCGAGTTCCACACCTGGTTCGAGTCAAGTTCCGCATAACCGGGTTTGGGCACGAGCGTTGGGTATTCACGATACGCTGAAGCAAGTATCTTACCGTCGAGGTTGAAGGTGCAGGCTTTGACGCCGGTTGTGCCGATATCCACTCCCATAAGACTCATGCTGATACGACCTCCTGCTTATACACAACACAAACGACTCCGTATCGCCGATTCTTGAAAGCAGCGATACTATACCATAGACGAGCGCGTATGCAAAACAGTCAGCTATGAGTCGCCCAAAGAGCGTTGTTGTACCGCCCAACCACTGATATAATGCGGTACGCTATGCGGTGTCTTGACCTTTTTGCCGGGCCGACCGGATGATTGCCCGCAGGATGGAGGATGAAACGATGCGAATACCCGTGCTGATGATCGTTCTGTTGTTGGGACTTGCCGTGTCCCGATGCGCGTTTGGAGGTGGGGAACGGACGAACGGTGCAACACACGTCAGGGTCGCCGCCGGCGATCTCGATGCGGTGTTTGTGGACAACGATGCTTTTGGCGATCACCGGGCCGGCTACAACGGCATCGCGTCGCTGAAACATGTGAAAGAGCCGCGCACGCTGTTTGTTCCGCAGTACGCGGGATTCAACCTCGAACATGTCTTCGGCGGAGATGAACTGGCAGACTTGTTCGAGCCGCGCAAACACCCGATGACGATCGAGAAACGTTCGGACTCTACCGTTGTGCTCCACCAGAGCCCGACCCCTCTGTCCGCAGTCGAGAGCACGACGACGTTTCGCGTGAGAGAGCCACACTACATTGATATCGAGTTCGACTGCGTTGCTCACAGGCTGGGGTTCTTCCGCCACGGCTATCTGGGGTTGTTCTGGGCGAGCTACATCAACGAGCCCGAAGACAGAAGCATCCATTTCCTCGGACGCGACGAGGCGGGCGGCGAACTGGGCTGGATAGCGGCCTTCTCGGAAACGCACGGCGTCAAGAGCACACACCGGCATATCGAGGACCGGAAGGATCTCTTCTTTGCAGACAATTTCAATGCGACCCTTGCGAACCACTTCTCGGAGTACCGCTACGCCGAACCGTTCTACTATGGCCGGTTCAACGGTATGGTCTTCATCTACATGTGGGATCGCTCGGAAGGTATCAGGTTCTCGCAGTCGCCGACCGGCGGCGGGAACAAGAACCCTGCGTGGGACTTCCAGTTTATCGTCCCAGAACCGGTAGCGGGCACACATTACGGTTTCAGATCCTGCCTTGTCTACAAACCGTTTGTCAGCACGGACGATGTGCTCGCTGAGTACAGGCGATGGAAAGGTTCCCTCAGCAAGAAAGGTGAGGAAAAAGGTTGAAAGGCAACCAGAAAGCGGGTTACTATTGCTCATGGCAGACGACATAGGTCGTGGGGTAACGCTCAGCCGCAGGAGATACGAGAGCAATGGGAATGCAGTTTGACCTTTTCGATACCGGTGGCAACGAGATACTCAATGCAGAGAGCTATGCCGAGTTCAAGAAGCTGCTGACCGAATCGAATTGCGAGCGGTGCGGGCTCTCGAAGAGCAGGAACAACATCGTTGTTGACCGAGGCAACCCGGAGTCCAAGATTCTCGCGATAGGCGAGGGGCCCGGGGAGAACGAAGACCTCCAGGGCAAAGCGTTCGTGGGCCGCGCGGGCCGGCTTATGGACAGGCTGATGGAAGATTTCGGAATCGACACCAACAGGGACATGCTCATCGCGAACGTCGTCAAGTGTCGGGCTCCGGCCAACCGCGTCCCGCACGCGGCCGAAGCTGAGGCCTGCATGCCGTTCCTCAAGCGCCAGATGGAGCTTGTCCAGCCGGCAATCGTGCTTCTGCTCGGAGCAACCTCGCTTAAACACATGGACAGCTCGCGCAAGAAGTTCTCGATGGCGGAGGAAGCGGGCACGTTCTTCACGATAGCCGAGTATCCCGGCCTCGAGTTCATGGTGCTTTATCATCCGGCGGCCGTGCTCAGAAATCCCAACCTCGATCCCAAGATGCGCGAACATATCAGGCGGCTCTGTGACAGGGCCCGCGAACTTGGCGTTTTGGGGGCCTGAGAAACGATGGCTGAGTTCCTCATCGGATACGACGTCGAGCGTGCGGACAACAGTGACGTAACCGAGCGATTCATAGACTGCGCGGTGCGTCTGCACCGACGGCTCGAAGTGCCGTGCACGTTCTTCATCATGGGAAGGACGCTCGAGCTCAACTCCGAGAAGATGAGATGGGCGACAGCGGAAGCGGGCGATCTGCTCGACGTGCAGCAGCACACGTATGAGCACGTGCAGTTGAAAACAATCTGTCAGGAGAACGAGGACGGTGTCACCGTCTTTCCGCGCGGCACCCTCGAGCGGATAGAACAAGAGGTGTCGAAGACCAATTCGCTTTTGAAAGAGCTGCTCGGTCTCGAGTGTATTGGCATAACGGGACCGATGGGATACTACCGAGGGCTCGCGGACGAGTTGGACGTCCTCGCCTTGCTGCACGAGCATGGCATCAGGTTCACGCGAACCTACGCCCGGGACCATAACGACTGGCAGCCTGTGCCGCTCGACCGACAGCCATTCTGGTACGGGCCGCAGGGCTTCCCCGACGTGCTCGAGTGCATGGTTCACGGGTGGCAGGACTGCATCCTGCGGGCGATTCTCGGTTGGTCCGACCACGAAGCATATCTCAGCCAGGTGCGGCAGGATATCGCAGAGGCCGCGGCACGAGATCTCGTCTTTTCGTACTGCCAGCACGACTGGTCGTCGATCAAGGACGATCCCGATATGGCCATCACGGAACAGATATTGCTGAAAGCCCGCGAGCTCGGCTTCCGATTCGCGCACTATCGTGGGTTCTACGAGCAACAACGCGCCACGCAACCGGGACAATAGCCCGCTTTTCTCACCGGAGGTCGTGACGAAACGCCGGAAGTGCGTATGGATACAAGGAGCGCGACCGAGGCCATCACAGGCGTACCTGAACGGTACGTCGAGAAGGCCGACCGAGTGCGACGCAGTAGACATGGGCAAATCCGGTGTTGCAGTAGAGCTGTGGTGAGAAATGCGGGATAAGGGTTCCGTCGCTTGCTTCCGAGTGGCTATTCCTTGGCGAAGTCTGCAAGCGGGGTGGTGGTGATAAGGTCCACTTCGCTCATGACCTCCGTCGTCGTGTGTAACGCCATGAGAAAGCTGACCGTGGCCTCCGCACCCTGGTTGCGGTTGGGGCCGGTGGCTTCCAGACCATCAGAGCACCCGCCTGTCGAGAAATCATAAAGCTGCGCGGAAAGATCGTTCTTGCCAAGAAACCAGTCGAACGCGAGCCGGAGCAGTTCTTTGTACTTCGAGTCGCCCGTTGCCGCCAGCGCGGCATGATAGAGGTCCACCATAGACGCGGCATCTATCGGTTGCTGGGCAAACCGGGAACGCCTCTTGCCCTTCTTCAACCAGCCACGGTTGCCTGCCAGAGAAAGATGCCCTCCCCGGATCAGGTTCTCAGTGAGAAACGCCTGTGTCTTCTCGGCAACATCGAGCCACTTCTTCTCGCCGGTTGTAATGTAGGCCAGGTACAACGCTTTGGGTAGTCTGCCGTTGTCGTACGTCAACGAGTCCCCGAACCATTGCCACTCGTCGGAGGAAGCCTCCTCGTATTCGCGCACAAGCGACTGAGCAAGTTTCTCGGCGGTATGGCGGATGTCAAGCGCGCCTTCGAGCCGTTTGAGATAGTGGTGACAGCCAATCAAGGCAAACGCTTTTGGCCGGGGATGTTTGAACTCCGCAGTACACCCTATAGACCTGTCGAAAAGCAGTTTCGCCACCGCTCTTGTAGACTCGGTCGTGGCCCTTTGCTGGATGATGTAGCCAAGCGCCCAGAGAGCGCGTCCCACACAGTCCTCGCTGCCGCGCTCGTCGGCAAAACTTCTGTCGTAGTTGACAAAGTTGTGGAACCACCCGTCCTCCTGCTCGCAGTATTGCAGAAAGCTGAGGTAGCAGTCTATAAGTTCCAGGCTCTCCTCGTTCTGGAACTGTGCATAGTTCATCGTGGCGACGATAAGAGCGCGGGCATTGTCGTCTACACAGTATCCGGTATGCCTTCTAGGTACGGCAAACAGGCAATGCTGTATGAGGCCCGTATCGTCCGTCATACGGATGAGGTGCGACAGGTCGGGTTCAGGCAACCTGGTGATGGGGATGGTTTTACGGCGCAACACCGTCGTCACCGGTCGTGACAGATACTCCTGTCGTATCCGGGCAAACAAGCTGAGATATGCGCGCGCAACCTCTTTCCAGACCATCGAGCGAGTGTGTTCGTAGAGCCGTTTGCGGTACTGGTGAATGTCGCGCCGGTTACGCAAGAACTTGTCGAGCGCGGCGGCGATAGCTTTCGAGTCGCGAAAATCCACGAGGATGCCCCGATCGTCCGCCAACAATTCCTGGGCGTAGAGGTAGGGGGTCGAGATTATGGCCTTGCCGGTTGCTGCAGCATACGCCAGGGTACCGCTCACGATCTGTTCGGCATTCAGGTACGGAGTGACATATATGTCGGCAGCACAGAGGAACTCGCACAACTCCTCGAGCGTCACGAAATGGTTATGGAATATGACGTGGTCGGTAAGCCCGTTATCTTCGACCATCCGCTGCAACGACAATCTGTAGTCTTCGCCGTAGGTTTTCCGCACGTCCGGATGTGTTGCCCCGAGGATGATGTAAGCCACCTCCGGATACTTCTTCACCACAGAAGGCAGCGCTTCAAGCACGTATTCCAGGCCTTTGCTGGGGCTCATCAAGCCGAACGTCAGGATTACATCCCGGCCATCGACCGCGAACTTGGATTTGTAGAAGTTGGGGTCCACAAACGGCACGTCCGGCACACCGTGCGGGATGAAAAAGATCTTGTCAGGGAAAATCCCGTATACATCCTCCAGCATCTGTCGGGCCATCCGGTTCATCACAACGACACCCGCCGATATACCTGCTATCTCGCTCAGCAGCTCGCGCTGGCCGTCCGACGGGTTCTGTAGTATTGTGTGGAGCGTCGTGACGACGGGTTTCTTAAGGTTTCTGAGCAAGGAGAGTATGTAGTGGCCGTCATCGCCGCCGAATATGCCGTATTCGTGTTGCAGACAGACTATCGAAGTGTCGCTGAAGTTGATGAAGTCCGCCGCTTGACGGTAATCGGCCCGGACGTTCTGACGGATCTCAAACCGGACCCGCTCAGGGTACGAGTAGGTGGCGGGCACGTTTGTGGCTGCCACAACGAGCGTGCGTTTCTCGTCCCCCAACTCGCTTGTGACGGCGTCGCAAAGATCTGTCGTGAAGGTGGCGATGCCGCACTGACGTGGCAAGTGGTTGCCAATGAACGCAACGGTGAGAAGCTTGCCCGCGGTTGACCCAACAGCCGGCGACTCTTCAACAACACGATACTCCACGGCCGCACCACCTCCTTTCAGAGCCCGGTTATAACCTGCTGCCACATGCGGGCGACCACTCCCACCGGGTCGGTGCCGCCATTCGCAGCAACGACCGTAGCATTACCCAGCGATCAAAGACACACCCGCCCGCCGGAAACAAGAACCGCGTGCCAATTATAGCATACGAGCAAAACCACAACAAGGAGCCGAGCGTAGCGCGGACAGAAGCGTTTTTCTATAGAGACTGTAACGCGGCAACCGTTTTCGAGACGATCACTGTGCCGAGGTCCGGCCCGAAGAACGATACGGTTGCCTCGTACCCGCCCTGGCTATATTCTTCCGGTGTAAGTATATAGCCGATAAAGTCGTTTGCGAGACCGATGACGACCGGATGTCTGAATCCGAGATCGCGTGCTCGCCGCTCGATTTCCAGGCCGATGGCGGCTATCGGCTCCCCGGGTATGCCGACGAGCAAGAGGTCGCCGACAACCAGAAGGCCGACTTCAGCCTGAGTCGGAATAAGCTCTGCCAGCCCGCGTTCCAGCTCGTCCGGTTTGACCCGGTATTCGGTGCCGGCGATCATCGCGAAGACCGGTGAAAGCTTCGTCTCGGGCAGCTCGATCGAGGCGAACTCCAGATGGAGCCTGTCGATAGGTTGTGTGGTGACGGTCGCGAGCAGCTCGAGCGCTTTCTCGCCGACGGCCGTGCCGTATCTTTCTATTCGTTCGAACACGCCCTTGCCGGGCTCCCGCGCTACGCGCGGCGCCTGGTCGCCTTCGGGGCCGTTCATGTACAGAACCGGCAGCTCGGCTCCCAGTTGAGCCTGGACGGCTCGGGCCATGTATCCGGGCCATTCCCCGGAGAGCAACATGTTGCGCGAGCCCGTGATCGTCGGGTGGGCGGTGAAGTTGACGAACACCGCGACCAGCTCGCCACCGGGTCGGGCAAACGTGGCAACCACCATCTCGTCGTCAACAACCGGATCGCGCCGCCTGTTGTAGTTGAGATTCGGTATCTTGCCCGACGCGACACCCATCTCGATAGGCCCGAGGTTTTCCTTCGCTTCCTTGATCGCGGGAGCGATACGCTGTGCCGTCTCGAGCAGCAGCCTCTCGTTGAAAACGCCGATATACTTGTTGCCGAGGGTGTTGCGCCTGTTCATGCACATACTCTCGGGCGCGGCATGATCGTGCGCGGCAGCTATGAAAAGTGTATCGTACCGGATCTCCGGGTCGCCGACAGCCTTGACAACCTCCTCCTTCAGACTCCTCGGAATGAACAGCAGGTCTGTCGCAACCGCACAGACAAGGTTGGCGCCGTCCTTCAGTACGAGCGCGTTCGCATAGATCCTGTCGTGTATACCCTCGCAGGGCTTCCCTTGCCGGTCCCCGTAGCCGCCAAGCGGGACGTCGTACTCGGCCACCGCGGGCGTGATATCCGCCCTGCCGGCCCCTCCCAACACGGCACATTCCGCCCGGCTCGCACCGAGAACAAGCAGAACAACAGTCAATACCGCCAACGCATTCCGATCAATCGATCTCACGCATAACCTCCTTAACCACACCAGTCTCTTACTCTGACAACTACTGCGAAGACACACCCTCACCCCACATAGATGATAGCTGAACAACGAATTCGTGTCAAACGCTGCTCAGCCGAAGGACTTGAACAAGATAGGGCAATGGCGTAGAGTTATGGCGAAACGCAACTGCGGGCTCTATCGTTCAAGGTGACACATGAATCGGCGGATCTCTTTCTCAGCAGTACTGGTCGCCATAATCCTTGCATCCTGCATATCGCACGTACCGTCCCAAGAAGATGCGGGCGGCCACGAGAGCATTATCCTGCAGAACGACCATCTCTCACTGGGTTTCGAACGGTCCCCGGAAGGCGTGATGTGGAGTTCGCTGCGGGACCGCGTCAGCGATACCGAGTTCCTGGTGCAAGACGGCGCGGAGCCGGAGCCGTTCTGGAAAGCGGTGGTTCTCCTGCCGACCGGTGAAAAGCGGACGCTGACGAGCCTTTCCTGTGGCGAGGCGGTCACAGAACTGTCCACAGACGGCGCGCGCCGGACCTTCTGCGCGGACTGGCCCCGCCACGAACTCGTCGAGGGACAGCGCGTGTCGATCCATCTCACCGTCACGCTTGGACCGGGCGAACAGACAAGCCGGTGGTCATGGCAGGCCGAGTGTCCGACGGGAATTGTGGTGCGTGAAATCGTCTTCCCGTGGTTGCCGTTGCTCGATGCCGCCGACCTCTCGCTCGCTGTCCCGCGAGGCTGGGGCTTGGACATAAGCGACTTGCGTGACCAGAGAACACGGCACTTCACGTACCCGGCTGGCGGCAGCCTCGCCATGCCTTTCATTGTGCTTCACCGGCCCGAGGGGGCCGTCTACCTCGGAGCACCTGACCCGCTGGGTGCAATGAAGCGATTCTCTATCGTGTCGCCTAAGGAGAAAGAAGCGTTGCGAGCCGCCGTGACAGCGTTCCCGGCAGACCTCATGAACCCGCAGACGCGGACAGGTACGGGCTACGAGATCGAGGTCGGCGTGTTCCCGAACTGGATAATGGCTGCGAAGCACTATCGCGAATCCGTGCGGGAGATGCCGTGGGGACAATCAGAACACCCCAAAGAGCGTCGGGGTCGCTGGATCGATCACGTGGACGCCTGGTATGTCGCCGGCGGCCAGTTCGACGTGGAATGCGAGAACATCGTTCGCTTTGCCGAGCTGATGGACGTGCCGGTAGCGGTCCACTGGTACAACTGGCACGAGATACCGTTCGACGACCACTACCCGGAGTACTTCCCGGCAAAACGAGGATTCAAGGACGCGGTGCGCAGAGTCCAGCGGGCCGGTGTCCGTGTAATGCCTTACATCAACGCGCGCCTGTGGGACCCCGCGAGCGACAGTTGGCGCGATGAAGGGGCGGACACCTGGTGCGCCAGGCAAGAAAACGGCGACAACTACGTCGAGGTGTACGGGTCGAAGGTTCCGCTCGCGGTGATGTGTCCGTACACGACCTTCTGGCAGAACAAAGTGCGGGGCATCGTGGCGCGGTTGTTCGACGAGTTCGGCGTTGACGCCGTCTACATGGACCAGATATCCGCCGCGGGGCCAAAGCTGTGTTTCGCGGTGAACCACGGCCATCCTCCCGGTGGCGGATGGCTATGGACAGCAGGATACCGCAAACTTTTGCGACAGGTCCGGGCCGACCTGAAACCGGGGCAACTGCTCACCACCGAGGAGTTCAGCGACCCGTTTGCCGACCTCTTTGACGCGTTTCTCATGGTCAACACGCCCGAGAGCGGCGGCGAGATCATTCCCATGGTCCCGGCAGTGTACTCGGGCCAGGTCGTCGAGTTCGGGTTTCAGTATTTGCGCGGTCCCGATTTCACCGCGTCGGTGCCGTTCCGGGCAAAGATGGCGCGGGCGTTCTGTTGGGGCTCGGCGCTGGGCTGGGTCGGGCCGCAGGTACTGCAGGAGAGCCAGCACGAGAATGCGTCATACTTGGCAGCGCTGGCCCAACTGCGTCACCGGCTCCACGAGTTCCTTGTTTACGGCGAGCTGGTTGACTACGACGTTGTCCGCGAAACAGTACCGGCGGACACCACGTCAGTCCACTCCGCGTTGTGGAGGAACCGGTCGGGCGATCTCGCGGTTGTCATGACCAACCTGTCGGACGAACCCCGGACGGGCGACCTGAACCTCGACCTCCGTGAGCACCGCGTTACGAAGTTTCCTGTCTGGCGCGCCGACATGACCGCGGACGACGTCTCGGAAGCCGAGCGCACCGACGCGCTGCTTGTTGCTGAGCAACTTACCCTCCCGCCGCGCTCCGCTCGGGCCATAGTGTTCGCCTCAAAGAAATGATGTCACCCGCTTGTTCTCGTGTTCTCGTTCCCACGGAGGACCGTGGGAACGAGAGCGTAGCGAAGTTGTGTGCCGTCGCGGGGCTATGGTAGGATTCGGTGAGCAACAGTGTAAAGGAAAGGAACAGGAGCAGTGGGGACAATGGCTGTATCCATCGGGAACGTGATCAAGCGCAAGGGTCTCCCTTGGGATCTGCTCGTTCTTGTCCCTCTCATGGCGGTTTTCTTCGCGGCCGCGTACCTGCTGAGGGTCCGTTACGACGACGCGTATATTGTATACCGATACGCTCAGAACCTCGCCGACGGCAACGGGCTGGTGTATAACGTCGGGGAACGCGTCGAAGGATACACGTGCGTTCTGTGGCTGCTTCTGCTGTCGGCGCTGTACAAAGCGGGTCTTGATATAGTCAGAATGTCCGCTGCGTTCGGGATAGGGTTTGGCTGGCTCACCATCATTGCGACGAGCTGGCTTGCCTACACCGTTTCCGGCGACGAGGCCCGGTGGCGGCGATGGCTGCCCTCGACGCTCGTGGCGGTTTGCCCGTTCTTCATCTTCAATGCCGGCACGGGAATGGAGACAACGCTGGCGGCTTGCCTGGTCACCGCGGCACTTGGGTTCGTCCTGAGCGACAGGGACAGATTCTGCGGGCCCGTCCTTTTTGGGCTTGCGTCGCTTGCACGACCGGACACCGTGCTGTACGCGGGCGTAGCGTTTCTCTACGATCTCAAAGCGAGGAGACTCAAACAGGCGCTGATGAGAACGCTGCCGGTTGTTATCCTCTTTGGCGGGCAGATTGCATTTCGTCTCCTTTATTATGGCGATATCCTTCCCAACACGTACTACGCAAAAGTAGGGTTCTCATCGAACATACTTCTACGCGGGATGCGGTACACGACTCGGTTTATCAATGCATGGTGGTATCTGCCGCTGCTCGGGTTGGCCGTGCTGGCTCTCTTTCCGAGACGCAGGCTCCGGTACGGGTTACTGGTCGCGGCTGCGGTCGTTCATACTGCATACGTTATTCGCGTCGGCGGCGATTTCATGCCGTGCTATCGCTTTTTCATGCCCGTGCTCCCGGTTATGCTCGTGCTGGTGGCGGAATCCATCGTCGGGCTGACAGCGGTGATCAAACAGGTGAAACTCCGTACGCTCTGCCGCCTGGCCCCGGTCGCATTGATTCTTGTCGTGATGTCGGGGCAGCTCCGCACGGCCGTTGACGCCCGCGACAGGACGCTCGAGTTCAACATACGCAAGGCGCGCGCCGCAACGTACTTTTTGCAGAACTTTCCTCCCGACACCCTGATCGCAACGGGCGCCATCGGTATCGTCGGATACGTCACGAAGATGCCCATACTCGACATCCTAGGCAAGGTGGATCGACACGTTGCGCACGCCGACGTTGGTCCAATCGGTCGCGGGTTCACTGGACACGAGAAGTACGACGCGGACTACATCTTTGAACGCGACCCGGCCGTGATCTTCATTCCGCTCTCTTCCAAGAAGCGATTTGTGGTTCTCCCGGCGTGGAGAACAATATGGGAACATCCGCTTCTTGCCGAACGGTACGAGGTCGTCAGAGACGAAGTCCCTTACTACCGCAGAAAGAGTGTAAAGCCCGGAGCACAAGCACGTCCGGCAGACAACTAAACCCGGATTTCCCGTTAGGACATGGCGTCTTGAGATCCGCCGGTATCGTGTGGTTGCCGGATACCAGATCCGCATTTCTCACCGAAAGAACGTTCGAGAACAACACACGTGCCACATGGTTCGGTTTCCCTATCGGAGTCAGTCCCCTAGGGGACGACCGATAATAGCCCAGGAATTCATTCCTGGGACCAAGTGTACGCCCCACCCAGCCAGTCGAGTCCCGTAGGGACGATTGAAGCAAGCGCCCAGAAGTGGGTTCAGCCGTCCCTACGGGACTAAACACTCGTTGCGTCGCGCCGCGTTCCCAGGAGTGAACTCCTGGGCTATTCTCAACCGTCCCTGCGGGACGTAGCGGTGTTGTTCCGCTGCGGGAATCCAGGAGCGGACGGTCACAGGGTATCAGCAGGTGAACGAACACAATATAGAGGCGCACGTATATCCGAGGCAGGGAACGGATTGTAGCGCAGGCTTCCAGCCTGCATTCGAGGCGCATTTCTATGCAGGCTTGAAGCCTGCGCTACACCCGTCACTGAATGGTTGCCGCCTCCCCCGGTAGTTTCTTCTTGACAGGATTCGCGATCATTGCTATACTGGTGACAGTGTGATCGAGTTGCGGGGGTGTATGGAGCGCATATACGCCTCGCCGGAGAAAGGGGGTGATACCCAAGGGTTTGCAGTAGTCGTGGGAGATAGGGTGTGGGTGTAGTATAACTCTGCAGAGGAGGAGCAGAAGATGTCCTACCGCAAAACAAGAAGCATTCCAGGTTTTACCTTGATCGAGCTGCTCGTTGTGATCGCCATCATCGGCATTTTGGCGGCGATCCTGCTCCCGGCCCTGGCGCGGGCACGGGAAGCGGCGAGACGGGCAAGTTGCGCCAACAACCTCAAACAGATAGGGTTGTCGCTCAAGATGTACGCCAACGAGTGGAACGGCCGGTTCCCGCAAAATGACGTGGGACACGCAACAGCGGACGATGGCTCCTATGCTCGCGTGTTGTCTAACTTCATGATGGAAGGCAACGCCATGTATCCCGAGTACATCTCGGACATGAAGCCGTTCGCCTGCCCGTCGGATGCGGATAACGACCCGGACCTTTACAAGGTCACGAATTCGGCGTTCCCGAGCAGGATCGGCACGTTTGACACCGACTGTCTGGTGACCACCAGCTACGTCTACCTCGGCTGGGTTCTTTACGACGATGCCGGCGTCAGTTGCGGGCTGCAGTACTATGCTGCCAACATCAACGACTACGGCATGTTTGACAGCGACATATCCGCTGATGCCGTAGCTCCCTACGGCATTGGTGCTACGGTGCCTGACGTTGGCGGCGACAACTGTAAGGATTACATGGACGCCACCGGCAGATCGGCGGTATACCGGTTGCGTGAAGGGATCGAACGGTTCTTCATCACCGACATCAACAACCCGGCAGGGTCGGCGATGGCCCAGAGCGAGGTCGCTATCATGTTCGACCAGATGTCGATAGCGATCGACGAGTTTAATCACATCCCGGGCGGATGCAACGTGCTCTACCTGGACGGGCATGTCGAGTTCCTGAAGTACCCGGGCAAGTTTCCGGTGACGCCGTATTTCGCGTACATAGTCGGTATTACCGATCCGCTCGACCCATCTGGAAACATTCTGGGTCCGACCGGAAAGTGTGGCGTGACGAGCTGATATTAGGTGCTAGAGTAACCACGCTTCATAGGCGCGCGGTCATTTGCGACCGCGCGCCTCTTTATTGTATCTTGTATGCCGGACAGTCTCATTCCTGAAACCGGCTGCGCTGCCATAGACGATCTCGAGACCTCACTCGTCCAGGTGAGGCACAACGGTTTCCGTTTTGTTCCGTGATCGCCCGGATGCGTGCTACAGACGTCCAACCAGCGAGCGGCCCCTCCAAACCTCCAACCCGTCAAACGGATTTCCCATACCGAGGTAGAGGTAATCGCCGACGGACTTCATTGTTCTGATTCCCCAGTTGCCGGGGTCGCCGAGCCCGTCAATGAACACCGGCTGCCAGGTAACGCCATCGGGGCTCTTGTAGAGGTCGCCTCCGGCGTGCATCACGCGGTCGAGCGCGCTGGCCTGTTTATAGCCGCCGGATGACAGCTCCTCGATAAGCTCGATTATCTCCTTTATGTATGGCGCAAGCATCGACAGTGATGTCGCCATGTCGTACGTGCTCGCGTAAAGCCAGCCGTCGTGTTCCTCCATCCACCAGAGGTAGGCGTTGGTGAAACAACCGAACCCCGAATCGTAGCCCGAACGCGAATTCGGGCCGACTATGGTCTCCCAGGCACCGGTCTCTTCGAGCCTGATAAGGTCGCATCCTTTGAACCCGTTTCCACTCAGCGGGTTGTACCCGTAACCTATGCCACTCCCCACATAGAGCTTCCCGTCGAACACATACATCGTCATCGCGCCTTCATTCCGGGGATCGGGCCCACCGCCTGCAACTACCTGAACCGGAGTCGTTCCATCGTCTCCCGGGCCTTCGAGTTTCCAGACCTCGTAGCCCGTCGCATAGTTCATCGTGCCTGCGTAGAGCCAGCCGCCATACGAGGCGAGGCTGTACACTCCCGAGTTGTCAGGATTGCCAAACCCGTCCTCGACCACCGGCCAGAACGTGGCGCCGTCCGTGGCCCAGATCGCGCCACCCGGCGTCTCGGCTTCCAGGCCCGGCGTGACGCAAATATACAGTATCCCGCCATGCTCCGACATCCATCGTATTGATCCGAGGGCCGAACCGGCTCCGCCGATGGACCCGACCGATTCCCACTCGCCCGGCTCGCCGGTTGCGCTCCGCCACAACGCGGGGTCGGCGCCCATAGTCGCCGCGTACACGTAATTCACCCCGTCCGAGATCGCACGGTAGGTGGTCATGAACCGGAAACCGATGGTCAGGCTCTCGGGATCGACGTCGCGGTAATCGAACACTCTCTCCCACGCTTTCGCACCGTACTCGGGTCTGTACCGTCGAATCTCCGGCGACATCAGCGATGCGGCCTCCAACCCGCCTTCTCCGGTCAACACACCGATCACCGCCGGAACGATGTTGGCTATATTTGAGCCTGTTCCGACGTACAGATACCCGTCGTCGGCACCGTCAGGCACGAAATACTCCATCGACCACGGGTACAGGTTCCCGTCCTGTGCGTTATCCACGGGATCGAACCCGTTCTCGCTGACCATCACGAAGTCACGTGCCGTCAGGCCGCAGTCTCGAACCGTGAACCCGCACGCTACCAAGAGCACACACAGAGCGACCAGAGATGGTTTACGGGTCTTCTTCATAGCGGTTCTCCTTTCGACCTTTCTTCTCGGCAGATCCGTTGCGACACTTCCAACTACATACGGGCCCGTTCCGGCCCGCTACGCCGCTACATCGTCATCTCATCTCCGGGACGGTACTCGCGTTCGAGGTTCGCGCGAATGTCGGCCTCGTCGAGCCAGACCGGTTTCATTTGACGTTTGACGAAGAGTGGCACCTGGTCGGCATAGTGCGGGGACGTTTCGTCGAGGGTCGCGCTGCCGTACTGGTGTATGCTCCGGGACGCGACGCCGTCCTCGCCCCACGCGACCATGAGTACGTAACAGTCGCCGGAGCTGCCGGTCATGCGTCCGTTCTCGGGCCTGCCGCTGACCGCGTGCAGGACGTCCGGGCCGCCACCCAGACCGACGTCCACGGTGCCGCGGTGCAGCCGGTTAACCTCGTGCCACGGCACGTCGATCCGGCCATGGGCCTCTTTCAACGTGCGCGCAACGTCGGCAAATGCCGCCATCGCCTCTGGCTCGCTGTTCTTCCGTTCTCTCACAATGGCCCATGCACTGAAGACGCCTAGTGCCGCGCCGGTGTTCTCGGGGTTGACACGCAGATCCCATGCCCGGAGGATTTCGAGCGCTTCCTGCACGACAGGCTCGTCGGGCGGCGGCGCGTCGAGGATCTTCTGCACTGCATCGGCCACGTAAGACTCTTTCGAGTATGCCATATCGTACTTGTACGTGTAGAACTCCTCCTCGGTGACGGATTCGTCCGCACCGAAGAGTTCGCGGGCGCGCAACGCGCGGTTCGACATACGGGTTTCGATCCCGAACGTCGGCGAGAAGTCTTCGGGTTTGGGGTTTCCCGGCCCGACGGTAGTCTGGAACGGCGAACTGTTGCAGTTCTGGATAAAGCCCGACGGCGGGTTCTTGATCTGGGGCAGTTTGTCGAAAGGCAGGTATTCTGTCCAGAGCGTTTCCGAGGTGTCGCCGGGCAAGTATTGCGACCAGTCGTAGGCTTCGTTTCGGATGGGCAGCAACGCGTTGTAAAGATAGTAGATGTTGCCTTCGCGGTCGGCATACCCGCAGTTAAACATCGGGATCGCTCCCATACGCATCGCGTCCTGCCATTCGTCGAAGTTGCGCGCCTTGTTCATCCGGTACCATTGCTCGACCTGTCGGACGTCGCCCATGCCGGCGAACCTGATGGCGTAGGTGCCGTGATCCTGGCGCATCACAGGCCCGTACACGGACCAGAGCGCCTCGCGTTTGAACGTCCACGATATCGGGCCGAACAGTTTCACCTTGATGGGCGCGGTACGCACCTCGAGGTCGCGCCACTTGCCGTCGTACTTGTACCGGTTCGGGTTGTCGGGGTCGATGTCGAGGACGTAGACGTCGATAAGGTCGGGCGAGTTGACCGTGTGCGCCCAGCCCAAGTCGCGGTTGTGGCCGTGGAGGATTATCGGCGTGCCCGGGAAGACGCCGCCCACCGTGTCCCACCCGTCGTCGCTGTGGAGGTGCGCCTCGTACCAGGTGACGGGGCCTTCCCACGGCTGGTGCGAGTTGATCGCGATCCGCGTCTTGCCGTCGGCGGACCGGCTCGGTCCGACGCTGAACGTGTTGGACCCGAGAGCAAGAACCGGCATGGGCCCGGCCTGGGCCGTCGAGCGTTTCGAGACGTTTCCTCTGCGTTCAGGACCGAACAGTCTCCCGAGCGTGCCGTCGAGCCCGAAGAACAGCGGCGTCTTGTGGACGAACCCGGCGACGACGTCCTTGCCTCTGAACGGGAGGACGCCCGGCTTCACCTCGTCCGGATGCAACGCTGCGTAATGGTTCCCTCCGGCGGCATACGCTTCGCAGATGGCGCGGGTCTCGGGGCTGAGGTCCGTTTCGTATTTCGCGTCGACCGCGTCCCGGATGCGGAGCAGGTGTACCATGTAGTCGTTCGGCGCGGCGTCTTTCCCGTAGACCGACGCGAGCTGACCGCGGGAGGCGAGAAGCGAGTCCTGTATCGTGGCGAAATCGTCTTCCGCGTGGGCGTAACCGAGCCCGTATGCGACGTCCGCGTCGGTCGCGCCGAATACGTGGGGCACGCCCCAGGTGTCGCGCAGGATACGGACGTCGTACTGTTCCGCAGCGGCGATAAGGGTTGCAGGGTCGGGTTCGCCGGGCTGTTGAGAGACGACCAGAACGCCGAGTAGAACGATGCAGACAACTGCCGCGACAAGAACCTTTCGTTTGCGCATAACTTCCTCCTCCGTGTGTGGCGGGTTCAACTCTAAGACTTGATGCGGCTCAGCAGCTCGAAGTTGCATATTCTGACCGCAGGCACGCCGTGTGGGCCCATAACCAACCGTCCTGACCTGTCGACAGAGAGCAGCAGATGGTTGCCCCTGAGATCCAAGTCCTCGATCCCCAAACCGGCCAGCCGGTCCCTGGTTTCCGTCATTGTGTGAATGTAGACTTCCCGGGTTATCAAGCCCTCCCGATAGGCGCGCAAGGCGTCTATCCCGCGGTAGTATTCCTGGTCTTTCTCGGCGAGCAGCTCGTCCGGGCCGTTCCAGTATCCCCAGACGGTCATGTAGTCATGGTGTTCGTCAAGGATCGAGTGGCCGTCCTGTGTTGTCATCGTTTGATGGGTTTCGTACCTGCTGTTGTCAAGAAGGCGGTCCGGCACCTCGGACTTGTGGCCGCTCCGGTAGATGGCCCGGGGATACGTCGAGTCGATCCCGTTTCTGGACAGTTCCATACTGAACGCAACCTCTTCAAACGGGCTGTTGTATCCATGAACGATGATTTGTTTCTCGTGCTCGAGGTACGGGTCGACGTCGGGCAGTTCCCCGACCCGTGACACGCGCCACACCAGGTGAATGCTGTCCTTGGTGATGGTTTCGTGCACTCGGTTCAAGACCGACAGATCCTTTCTCGGCGTCTTTCGCCACTTCTCGGGCAGGAAATACTCGAAGAGCAGCGGATCCTTTCCGACGACCCAGAGCGCGCCGCCGGTGCTCTCGA
>CAZGCA010000097.1:0-21768 GCA_964524145.1 uncultured bacterium
GAACTCCTGGGCTATTCTCAACCGTCCCTGCGGGACTTCGAGGTGTCGTTATAGCGTGGACCACCTGCTGGGTGAAAGCCTGCTTGTCGTGTTTCTTGCTATCCATAGCGCCTTACAGGTATGTCTTTATTGGATTGCTGATCGATTGAGGGATATTTCGAAGGGTTGACAAACCCGATGCAGGGGTGTACGCTAAGAGCGATGGGGTAGAGTTCTTCTGGTATGGGTTTGGGAGGGCCTCGATATCGCGTTATTCTCAGTTACCACAAAAACCAGCCTCGGTACGTGTATGCCCAAGGGAAATGTCGTGTGACGTGGTGTCTGTACAATGGTCGAAGGTTTCAGAAGAAGGGAGGGAGAGAATCATGAACGGTTCGGTTCGTGACCAGGATGCGCAGTATTGCAGCGGTGCCCGTATGCGTAGTGCGGGAGTGGTTGGGTTAGTCGTTGCGGTTCTCGCTGCCGGACTATTGTTTCCGGCATCTGATGCTCTTGCCCAGGATCTTATCAGTAACGTGGTGCCGGGTTTGGAGGTGACCACGTTTTGGGTTGGCACCGTGTATTACGGCGACCGTGATTACACGATCATCTCGATGCCGTCAGAGCTTGTTGGTGCCGCGGGCATCAAGACGCTCAATGATGAAAAGACCAACTCGACGGACAACTACGTCCAGTTCGATCTCGGCCATGATGCGGACGTCTACATTGCGTACGACAACCGCGCCATCTCGCTTCCGAACTGGATGAGCGATTACACTGCGACCGGCACGAGCATTGGAGTAACTGACGAAGGCGCCACCCCGTTGCAACTTTACATGAAAACGTTCGACGCAGGCCTGGTTGTGCTCGGCGGGAACATGGCCACCGGCGCTGTTGGTGCGAACACCAACTACATGGTGCTCGTTGTTCCGTTGCCCGACCCGGCAGTCCATGTCGTTGCTCCCCGTTTCATCGAGCTCGGCGAGAGGTTGACGATGACGGCCATAGTGTCCCATCTTGAAGGTGAGATCGAGTACCAGTGGAGCAAGGTAGGCGTCGGTGACTTGCCCGGCGAGGACGGTCCTTCGATGACTGTCGACACAGTGGACGAGAGCCATGAAGGCTCCTACCAGGTTGAGGTGTGGGTCGGGGCAGGCGACAGGATCGAATCGGCACCACGCTTTGTTGAGGTTGTCCCTGTGGGTAGCATGCCGGTTGCTGGCGCTGTAGGATTGGGCCTCCTGATAGGCGCGTGCGTGTTCGCGGGCGCAGCGGCTGTCCGCCGCAAGAACCGCTAGCTTTCTAACAGCGCAGACAAAGACAGGCCGCCGGACTCGAGTCGGTGGCCTGTGTCCTGTGTGCTGAAGAGGCCGACAGTATCGCTTATGGGGAAGATGAATCTCTGAACCATGGCGGTGATGCCGCGAGCCCTGAAGGCCGATGTTATGGCACCGGCGTTCGCTTGAGTTTTCGCAGAATGTACGTGGGAACGACTCCGCACGTGACGTATCTCTCTTGAAGCTCGATCGGCAGACGGAGGAAATCACCTATCTTGCCCCTGCATGAAGGAGCGCTGCAGCGACACGCCATTTCCCATGGGTAGTCGTCCATTGCGGTCGAGTAGTCGAAGCAGACCTGATCCCCCGCGGCAATGTGACGAATCGCAACCAGGCGAACTTCGGCGTCTGCGACAACGATGCCCGAATTGGGCTCACAGGAATGGTTGACATAGTCGTCTAGTTCGCCCGACGGGCCAAGGAAAAGATCGTCATCGATCTGCAGATAGTAGTCGTTCTCGGGAGTGTGCGGAACGGGAAGATGCGCCTTGGTCACAAGCGGCCCGGAGAAGATGAGGATCTGCTCGCCAACTCTTATATCGCACAGGGCGAATACACCTCTTCCCACAGAACAATGCCGCAGGATCACTCTCTGGTTATCCAATGCTCAGCTCCTCCTCTGTGTGACAGCTCCGATTCAACGATCGCGCCTGTAATGCTCGTGAGGCCCCTAAATAAGGATTCGCGCCAGCTGATTGAGGTCGCGTTGTATGCTGTTGAATATGGGAAGCTCCGTATAGGTCTGCAACTCTCTGATGCCAAGAGGCGATGATGAGCAAATGCCGGAAACGGCGTCCGGCGTCAACCCGAATCTCTCTTCCAGAATGCTCAATCCACCTATGGCGCCAAATGCGTCGTATGCGCTGAATATGAGCTTGTGGATGCGAGAGCGAACGTCTTCGCTCTCAAGAAGCATAGCCGTCTCGCGTTGCAGAATCCCGTCGGCAAGCTCAACGACCCAGAAGTTGCGAGGACTATTGGCATATCGCAAATCCAGACTGTTGAAAATGTGCAGCAGGTCTTCGAGCCCGAGCATGTACGTCGATGGGTACCCCAGGTAGGTGAAGTCAGCCACAGGAGACGCACCATTGTCTTCCATGAGCAGCATGTCCTTGAGGCTGGCGGTTCCGGTCACTTTTGCCCCGCGGACGGTATAGCCCATGGTGCTGAGAGCCCAGCAGCATGCCGCGGCCGTCGTACTCTTGCCGCTGTTCATTGACGTCCCAATGCTCAGAATGAGCTTGGCGCGGTTGGGCGACTTCTTGCTCCTCTTCGGTGTGATGCGATTGAACGAACGCGTGTTGAGAACATGCTCCTCCTCATCGCCGCAGTATCCATACACATGGACCTGCGTCGGGTCCCCCACCAGTGAACTCTTGTTCTTGACCTCGCCGACAATCCCGGACCGCGACAGAAGGTCCAGTTTGCCGGGCAGATGTTCTGGAACATACCCCTCGTAGTAATCGGGCGCGTACCTGTTCCCGAGCACAAAGACGGCTCGCGTGCCCGAGTTAATGGCGTGAATACGGCCTTGCTTGTTTTCGAGCGAGATATGCTGGCCAAGATAGGTGACGCTTCCGTAGACGAGGTCGCCGGCTTCGGGCACCTTGTCTACCTGACCATACCAGCGAAGCTTGCCTCGGGGAACGGCAAGAGCCGCACTGGGAAGCAGGTGTCCTTCCTTGATTCGTTTCATTCGAGCGTCTCCAGGGTCAAGTGTCTTCCGAAAGACAGACTTCGTCTCTCAGGGCTGCCTGGCTGTCCAGGCCGGCTGAGACTACTCCCAATCGTCCGGGGAGTAATCTATCTCGTAATCCTCGTATTCCCCTGAGCCTAATCTGTCGTCGGACCCGTAGCTGGCATCAAGCTCGAAGTCCAGCGCAGCAATTTCATCGTCAGCCAAGAGCTCATCCAGGTGCGAGTCGCTCGACCGTCCAAATCGGGTGTCCTCGCGTGGATTGTCCGCAAGAGGTTTGCTACCCCGCTTCTTCTTTCCGGCCTTGTTGAACAGATCTGACTCATGCCCGTTTCTCTTGCGTTTCTGTAACCGTTTCCTGTGTCTGTCCTCTTTCCCTGAGAACTCGTCTTCCAACTCCTCGTCCCAGTTCCTTCTTCTTGACGTCATCTGCTTTTTCTCCTTTCATGACGCCGTTGTTGAAAACGCCCACGGACATCGCGTCCGCACAAAACACCCCGTCAATACAGTGGTGCGCCAATGTGGCACCCTCCGATAGGTGATTGGGTAACTAAGCCTGGGCACCGGCGACAATTTGTTCACGTCGACCCTCTTCGATGCGTCCAAGATGCAGCCTTCCCAGCGGAGTCACTTCATCGGTGCAACCATCATGCTAATCCCCGCGTCTTCAGCTCGCCCGCTCCCTCGGAGCACGCATTACCCCAGGCAAGCCTCCGATCCGACAGCAACAGGTCTGCGAGAATGAGTGTGTATCTCAAAGCGTGGCACTTCCTTGATGGTCACGTCTCCAAGGTCAAGTTGGTCCTGGATGTACCGGAGTACATTCTTGGGGTCTGTAGTGCCGCACGTGAAGATGTCCAACGCCACAAGGCCTAAATCGGCATACGTGTGGACCGAGCAGTGACTTTCGTCAAGCATGACGATGGCCGTAAAGCCCGGGGGGGAATCGAAGCCGAATTTGTATCGGCACTGAGAAATAACGGTGGCGCCGGCCTGCTCGGCTGACCTTGCGATGACATTCAGGAAACGCTTGTCGTCAAGACAAAGCGTTCGTGCCACGTTCCGACAGTCTATCAGAAGGTGTTTGCCCTTATGCAACTCATACAACCTCCTCTGAACACTTGAAGCTCCTAACGCCGCCTTACGCTAGTTCTCCTTGCTCAAGGGAGGCTTGGGGTCGGCAGCCATTCCTCCATAAATTGCGGCATATCTTAAGACCTCGCACGCGAAATGTCAAGCTTTTTTTTCGGGATTTCTCGGGGGGGGTATTTGCTGCCCCCAGAGGGGGCTCTCTGTTGGCATCCTCGGCGCCGAAACCGGCCCCTACCAGGACACAGTTACGCATGATGTATGAGATAGAACTTGACCGAGCCTCGGACTTCTGCTATATAAGACCATAAGAATCGCTCTGGCATAGTCGTGCAGCGTTGGATGAACGAGAGCGAACACCGGAACAGGAGAAACGTATCATGCGCACTATCACGCTGGTCATTGGTATATGTCTCGTGGCGCTGAGTGCGGCTGCGGAGCCGGACGAATCGTGGCGGCTGCCGCTGGCCCAGAAGGAGAAGATTCTCGAGGAGAACATCGTCGCGCGGCACAACATTCTCGGGTTGTACCCGTCTCAGGTGGAAGTGCCGCTGGACGGCAGCCCGGTCGACACGTCGACGCGCGGCTTAGCCAACATCGCGCACTCGGTCTGCTGGACGTCGAACTACCTGGTGGGCGCTTCGTTCCGATACGCCTACCTGAAGAAGACCGGCGCGCCGGAGGTCGAGGTCGCGAAGGCTCTGGCGCGTGCCGACGAGCTCTTCGAGTCGATCTACCGCTGCCAGCTTGTCACGGGCGTGCGCGGCCTCCAGTCGCGCGGTTACGTGATCGGCCACGGCGAGTCGTACGAGGAACGAGAAGGCGTTGACACGAGCGACGAGTGGCACCAGGGCGAAGGCGAGTACAAAGACCTGCGCTGGCGCGGGTCGCCAAGCCACCACAACTACAGCGCGTCAACCCGCGGCATATGCTATTACTATGACCTGGCCGCGCAGGGCGAGCAGAAGGAACGAGCCCGCGACGCCATCGCCAACCTCGTCAATCGTTGGGTCGACAACGACCTGTGGATACCGCATCTCGACACCACCAAGAAGACGCCCATACTCGGGTGGGGGAGGCTCAACAGGCTGAACACGCGTATCTTGATGGCCATCGCCGGGGCGAAGTACGCGCATCATGTGACCGGCGAACAGAAGTTCAAGGACACCTACGATGAGTTGATCGAGCGGTTCAACGTGCGAGGCATGACCGAGTTCAGAACGGGGAAGAACCACGACGACGGAGAACACTGTTTCGGTCATCTCGAGAACCTGTTCCGTATCGAGAAGGATCCCGAACTGCTCGCGGCATACCATATCGTGGCCGACGCTATGTGGAGAAACCACAAGGACGACGCACAGAGCATGTTCACCTATATCTACATGGGCAACACGCCCGACGCGCCCGGCAGAGAGAAAGCGCTCAAAGAGGCGCTCTACTCGTTGCAGACATGGCCGACGGACATGACCCTGCAACCGCGTATGAGCAGCCTCGATCCCAGCCTTAAAGCCCCGTACCCGATGTACGCCGCGTCCTGGGACAACGAGTACATCTGGAAAGGAAGCCTCCTGCGGCCTGACGGCTGGACGAGCCGGATCGTCGTGGACGTTGCCGTGCCCAAGGAGGACCCGATGGTCATCTTCGCTGTCGAAGGGGGCGACGTCTACCAGTCGCGCGACGGCGCGGCAACTGCTGCCCAATGGTTCCCGGTCGACGAGGGGTTATACACTGCCAACGCGCGGAAGATAGACGCCGGGCTGCGCATACGTATGGTCAGCGCCATCTGCGACGATGGACCCTACCTGTCCACCAACGGCGGCCTCGTCTGGCGCCGGTTGACGTTGCCCGAGAAGGCCGGCACCGTCGTCGAGCTCCGGTTTGATGCCGAAGAGAACGACGTGATCTACGCGATAACGGACAAGAAAGTCTATCGGAGCACCGGGCGGAGCGTGAGAGCACAATCGAGGCGGCGCGGGGGCCGTACAAAGATGCTCGGCGACGAGTGGGAGGTCTTCAAAGGCAAGCTGCCGACGGTGAAGAAAGTGTCGGTCTTTGCCGAAGACGAGACGCAGCCCGCGGTCGACCCGCGCAACTCGTCGATCATGTACAAGGCCGGCGGCACCAAAGGCGTGCTCAAGAGTACGGACCGCGGCAGGACGTGGACTGCGAACACCAAGGGGCTCGACATACCGTTGGTCCAAACGGTGATCGTGCCGCCCAACACCGACTGGATATTCGCTGGCACACCCGCCGGACTGTTCATATCGAAAGACGCCGGCACAACATGGGAAGACGGCCACCTGGTGCTCCAGTTCGAAAAGAACACCCGGCGCGAACTCGGCGGCGCGGCGTTCGTCGACGCATACTGGCGCGGCAGATACTACGGATTCATCGACGACGCTACCGCCACCGCACCATATACAGCGGCGCGGTAGCAGCGCTCTCCGAAGACTTTTCGAAACGCGCCCTGCCTTCTCCCTCTCCCGCCGGGAGAGGGTTGGGGTGAGGGCGAGCTCCGGGCTTAGGGATTGAGCTGTTGCGGAAGCTCTGACAGGAGTGACGGCGAAAGCCGCGAGAGGGGTGGTCGTAATGGAATCGGCTAAACACGAGGGAGGGTCGAGTCAAGTGGAAGACATGCCGAACATTCTCTACATCCATTCTCACGATACGGGGCGGTACGTGCAGCCCTATGGTCACGCGGTTCCGGCGCCGAACTTGCAGCGGTTGGCGGAACAGGGCGTGCTGTTTCGGCAGGCGTTCTGCGCCAACCCGACGTGTTCGCCGAGCCGGGCGTGTCTACTGACCGGCCGGTACGCTCACAGCAACGGTATGGTCGGGCTGGCCCATCGCGGGTTCTCGATGAACGATTACGGTCACCATATCGTGCACACCCTGCGTCGTGCGGGCTACACGTCGGCGTTGGCAGGCATCCAGCATATCGCGAACATGTTCGAGAATCCTGCCGAGACCATCGGGTACGACACGTTTCTCGGAGGCCATGAGGTCGCCCACGACCGCGCGGCCGAGTTTCTCGGTAACGCGCCCGAGCAGCCGTTCTTTCTTTCCGTCGGGTTTGCCGAGACGCACCGCGAGTTTCCGGCCGCCGGTCCGGCCGAGAATCCCGACTACTGCACGCCTCCTCCGTACTTCCCGGACACTCCCGAAACGCGAGAGGATATGGCCCGGTTCAAGGCGTCGGCCCGGGTGCTCGACGAGAAGATGGGCGTTGTCCTGGCCGCGCTGGACAGGAACGGTCTGGCGGATAACACGCTTGTTATTTGCACGACCGACCACGGTATCGCGTTCCCTCGAATGAAGTGCAACCTGACGGACGGCGGGATCGGTGTGATGCTGATCGTGCGCGGACCGGGCGGGTTCATCGGCGGCCGTGTCTGCGACAGCCTTGTGAGCCAGATCGACGTCTTCCCGACAATCTGCGACGTGGCCGGGATCGATCATCCCGACTGGCTGCAAGGGGTGTCGATCATGCCGATCATTCGCGGGGAAACCGGCGAGGTCCGGGACTCGATCTTTGCCGAGGTCAACTACCACGCTGCCTACGAGCCGAAACGGTGTGTTCGGACACGGCGTTGGAAGTATGTTCGACGTTTCCACGAGAGGCGCAAACCGGTACTGCCGAACTGCGACGACAGTCCGACCAAAACCGTCCTGCTCGAAAGCGGTTGGGCGGACACGGCGCTGCTCGAGGAAGAGCTCTACGACCTGGTTCTCGATCCGAACGAGACGCACAACCTGGCCGCAAGAAGCGGCGCGGGATCCGTGCTTGTCGATATGCGAGACCGTCTGAACCGCTGGATGGAAAAGACAGACGATCCGGCGCTGAAAGGTCCCGTGCCCGCCCCTGTGGGTGCGGTCGTGAACGATCCTGACAGCGTGTCGCCGTCGGAGAAGCCCCGGCCTGTTGGGGGATAGTTGCTAGTTGTCAGTTGCTAGTAGCTGGTTGCTATTGGGAACGGCATAACTAATGTCATAGCAATACACCGCAAACCCGTCATTGCGAGCCACCCTCAGGTGGCATGGCAATCTCGACTGAGCACGGTCGTTGCTGGAAACGAGATCGCCACGCTTCGCTCGCGATGACGAAGGCCTGAGTTAGGATGATGTCCTCCCAGACATTGCTTATGCAGCAATCAATAGTCTTCGCTCGGCGCCGGTCGTTACGCAGACTTCGAGTCAGTCTTTGGTTTCCGCGCGACAAAGACGTACCAGTAGATCAACAGGTTGATCCCCACGACAAAAGCGCCCAGCACAAGTTGTATTCCGCGTGTGAGAGGAGCGGGGTAGAGGATGGGGATGATGTAGTGCTCGACGAACCCGCCCGGGTAGCCCGCTTCTCCGCCCTTGACGCGGAACCAGTTCTCGAGCGGCGTGAGCGGACAGATCCATCCCGTGAACTCGATGAGCGCGGCCATTACCACCACGGGAACGTGCAGCCAGACAAGTTTGCGCCGCCAGAGAAGCAGCAGCCCGCCCAGTACCGCAAATATCACGTACGCGAAATGGAACACCGCAAGCATATCGGCAAGGATACGGTACACCATCGTCCTTAGTCTCTCGCTACCTTCTCACCGAGAACACTCCAACACACCATCATTGCTAAACGCGAGAAACGAGCGACGTGGCAATCTCGAACGTCCCGCAAGCCCCTTGCCCTCACCAAGCTCGGCAACGTCTACTTCGAAGCGGCAGCGGTGCGACTTGGTCCTCTCCGTCGGCCCCAGATGAGACCGTCGGGAGGCGGCAGTCTCACCTCATCTGCCAATTCCTGCATTTTGCCGGCTTCCTCCGTCTTGTAGTCTGCCAGATAGTCCTTGCCATCCCAGCCTGTGCTATAGAGCATGTACGAACCGTTCGTTCTGAAATAGAGCATCTCGTTGCCGGAGAAGACGTCGATCGGCACTTCCGGCAGGTACGTCGGCACAAGAGCATTCAACGTTTCGGGATAGCTTGCATGATCTCGCTTGTGCCGATTCAACGCCAGGGCGATCTTTGCCTGAGCGAGACGTACTTCGTTCTCCGCCTGAGCCGCGAAGTTTCTGGTGAGGTTAGGGACCGCAATCTTTGTGAGGAAACTCGTCCATCCGAGCTCCTTCACGGTTTGTTCGATGCGCGCTACATCATCTCGCGCCTCGTGGTATGGCAGTCTGGCAGCCGCCCGGCAGTCGCGGGTTATCGAAAGCCAGGCCAGTTCATTATGGGGAACCATGAGGCGAGTGAAGGGGAGCACGATGACCCTTGTGATAGCCTTCTGGCCGGGCTCCTCAAGGGTGTCGATCTGCCAGTACTCCTCCCCGCGCATCTGCGCGAAAACCTGCCTGCCGAAGAGCAATTCCGCGTCGAACGCCTGTGCAAATGTCTCACGTCCCGTGGACCGGTCAAGAACAGCCGTAAACGACGCAACCGCTTCATCTGAGAAGTCTGCGTTTTGCATCGAGCATGGCAGAAAGCCTGCTTCCGTCACCATCGCGGTCATGGCAATGCCTATCATCTGCGGGAGCAGTCCTGGAATGTCACGGACATGTCCTGCGAGTTCCAAGACGCGCCCGCAGGTTTCGAGCGCATCGTCGGCCTGTCCGTCTCGATAGTCTACATATGCATCCAATAGCAGCAAGCCGACGAAGCCTCTGCAGGCCACTAGGTTCGGATGCTTCCATTCCTTGATTAGCCCGTCAAGCCCCGTCAGAGCAACGACGTCCTCAATCCGAGTCGGGTCGAGCTCGCTGACCGCCTTCAGTTTCGTGATAAGGTCGCGGTTCTCCTCAACCACGGCACGTACTTCTGCCTTTTCTTCAGGCGTCAGCTCAAACACTTTGTCTGCCATCTTGGTCGTCTCGAACCAAGGCCAGTCCAAGGGGTTTACGCCGGTGTCCGGTCCCGCTGCTTCGGGCGATAGAAGGAACGCCGTGGCGCTTCCCTCGATAGGTCCGGAATAGAACGTGGTGTCCTCCGGCCGAGTTGATCGGAGGTCCGCGACCTCGAGCACCGCGCCTTCGGCTTCGAGCTGCGCCACATACTTGGCCAGTTGGTTACGCGGCTGTATGTTCCAGATGAAGACAATGATGCCCAGAAACGCAATCACCACCACCAGGACAATGAGGAACCACTTGGCACGTTTCACTACTCCTCCCTCCTTTCGCCCGGCCTGTCGTCTCGACAGGCTCAGGGCTTCAGTTGTCTACTGCTCAGGCAGCGGCAGGTAGCGGCTGAAGAACGCGTCGGTGAAGTACTGGAACCGCTTGTTGACCTCGAGCGCAAAATCCATCGCATGAGGCCATCCGTCGAGCCGGTCGTATACGTAGGGCACGCCGGCCTCTTCGAGTTTTGCGGCAAGCCGGTCGGACTCTTCAACAGGAACTATACTGTCCTTTGTGCCATGGAGGATCAACGTCGGCGGGTCGCTGGAATCGACGTGGTAGATGGGCGACGCCTTTCTGTAGAGTTCGCGGTTCCTGCGGTACCAGTCCTTCCCGAAGAAGCCGATGAAGTAGGCGGCGTGCCGGACATAGCCCGCGGTCATGTCGGGAGGACCGTAGAGATCGACCACTGCCTGGACGCTGCTGTCCATCTCCGGGTGGCCGCCGACCTTTTCGAACTCGGGGACGTCGGTGGCATACGCGGCCAGCAGCGACAGGTGCCCGCCGGCCGATGCGCCGACAAGCGCGATCTTTTCCGGGTCGACGTGCAGCGTGCTCGCGTTTGCACGCATCCAGCGCACGGCGCATTTCACGTCCTGCACCGCGCCCGGGAACGGCGCGTGCTGGGCGAGCCGGTAGTTGATCGACGTGGCGACGTATCCCCGTTTGGCGTAACAGAGCGCGTGGTACCGGAAATCCTTCCGGTCCCTTATAACCCAGCCGCCGCCGTGGACGAAAATGATGCCTGGAACAGGTTTTGGAACCTCTTTCGGCGAATACAGGTCCAGCAGCAAGGAGCGGTTCCCGACTTTGCCGTATTCGACGTCCTCTTTAACAACAACGTTCTCGGGTACGGGCATCTTCAGGTCAATAATCTTGAGGCGGCCTGTTCCCCCGGCGACGAACATCCCGAGTAACGATGAAGCCTTTTGCTTGGGCGGTGCCGGCGCTTCTGCGATGACTTTCGCGGCGAACGCGGTGTCGTCGACCTCTTCCGCCGGAGCCGTACCAGCACACGCCACAAGCAGCGCTGCAATGGCGCACAGTATATACGAGTGGAACCTTGTCCCGTGTTTCAGCATGCGAGAATCTCCGGACGCTGTCTGGTACGAAAACAGTCTATCAGACAACGGCACGGAGCGTCCAGCGTATGACCTGACGGTGGATATCTGCAGTAGGTTTCACGCAGCCACGATGGCGTGGGCGATCTCAAGCTCTGCGGTCTCGGTGTCGCGCGGCGGGATGCCCTGGTACAGAAGCAGCGGATCCTGCATCCACGGAGCGTCGACGACTTGCCTGATCTTCTCGCCGGGTTTGGGCCGCCAGCGCAACCCTTCCGGGAAGACCGTCTCCCATCTGTACTCGCCCGTCTCGCAATTGACGGTGATCAGCTTGGCACCTTTCCGCACTTCGACCCAGCCGGCGCAGGTCCAGCCCGACGACCGGCCGAAGACCAGTTCGATCCCGTCGTAGAAACCCGAATAGTCCTGCTTGTGCAGGTGGCCGCAGAAACACGCTTTGACCGAGCCTAGCTCTTTGAGCGCCCGGACGGCCGTATCGTCTGCGTTCCGCGGCATGCGCCACTGTCGCCCCGGTTCTTCGTACATGATGCCCGCGGTCCGCGGATCGTCGCGAATAGTGAAATACTGCGGGATGGGAATGTGGAAGAACGCAAATCCGGGGACGCGTTCCCGGGCCGGATTCCGCCGCTTCTCGATTTGTTTCTTTAGCCAGTCCAGCGGCGGTCCTGTCAGACCATCGGTGTGCGTGTTCAGCGTGATCAGCTCCCATACTGACCGGCCGTCCGGCGTCTGCACGTCTATCGTGTAGTTGCCTTGAGACGGTCCGCCCCGGTAGAGCGACCCTTTGGCGTCGTGCAGGCGGTCGTGACCCCGCACATAATCGTTGAGCCGGTCATGGTTGCCCCACGCAAAGAACCAGGGCACCCCAAGGCTTTCGACCCACGCAACCGTCTGATCCATCCCTTCATCCCACGGCCGGCGCTTGTAGTTGTGCCAGAAGTCGCCCGTGCTCACGACCACGTCGGGCCGGTAGAGGTCGACCATCTTGCGCCATTCATCGACGCTGCGCAGGTCGCGGCTGAGGTAGTGGTCGCGTTCCTGAAGCATGTGCGTGTCGGCAAGCTGCATGATCTTGAACCTCGCCGGGTCGTTGATCACGAGTTGTGCCGTGGTCTCGGGATACGTCTTCGAGACGACCAACCCGGGCCCGACCTGGTTTCGCGGGGACGACGGTTCGGATTGGCGTACGGCCCCCGGTTGAGCGGCCGAGCGCGAGGTCAGGGCCGAAAGCCCGAAGCCGCTCCCGAGGCCGACGCCAAGAAAATGCCTGCGGGTTGTTCTTTTGTCCGCCATAGGTCTTCTCCTTTGTGAATGCATACGATCGTGATTCCGACGTATACCATATCGAGAAACGGGATCGAAGTCCAGCGACGATTCCGGGATACCGCCACAGCGGCTTCGGGTGCACTCCATGCTGTTAGGTCATACCCCCAGCCCGTGTCATCCTGAGCGGAGCGAAGGATCTCGCTTTCGGCAACGGGGTGCGGCCGTGATCGAGATTCTTCGTCCCCTTCGGGCACTCAGAATGACAACAAAGAGCTGGAGCACTTAGCTGCAGTGTGCGTTCCCGTGAAGCCGCCGGCCTGCACGCAGCGCTTCTTCGGCAGCCGGGCGGGGTAGTCCGACAATCTTGATACCCTTGTCGACGGTGTTGCGGAAGATAATCTCCATATCGTTATACTCGGGCTGGGACATGTTGATTGCGTACAGCCCACGCATTTCCGACATGCGCGCGATATAGTGGTCCCCCCGGCCGCAAAAATGGTTCGCGCCACCGCCGAGCTCGTCGAGAATGCGCTGGTCGTAGGGGTAGACAAACTCGTCGAACATCGCCGGCGAGATGTTCATGACGGAATCGTTGCGCAGCATAACGGTACCCTTGTGCATCAGCGACCAGTGGACGGCCCAACCGTTCTGTGGTGGCACGATCTGCTGCCACTCGCGCATGAACGCGATATAGGTTTCCGTCACGACATCGAGCAGCGCCTTGACGAGGTCGGGCGTTTCGTAGAGCGCGAGCAGGAACCCGCTGCCCCAGAGCAGCTCGACCACGTCGATAGGCCCCTGCAGGTCGGGATGGTAGACGTGGACGTACCGTTCGACCTTCGGGTAGCGTGCCCGGATTGCCATGAACCGCCTGCCCATCTCGAACACCTTCGCTCCCAGGCCGTTCGAGAGATCGGGAACACCGTTGTCGATGACCGCGCGAATCTTGTCGATATCGTCCAGCGGATGGTTCGTCGGGAGCGTGTCGAGCGCGTCGTCCATCACGAACATGCGCACACCGAACAATGACGGCAGGATGCCCGTCCCGTAATTGCACCGGACGCAAAGAAGCGAGCCGTCGCCGGCTTCCAGGCTCGCGGAACACGTGCGGAACTGCTGGAGCGCCATCAGGCCATAGTCTTCCAGGGCGGGGTTGACGCGAACGTCAGGCCAATCGACCGTCGGCGGCACCTGCGCGTTCCGTCCCGGGCTGAAGACGTCGCCCGAGAACCGGTCATACGTGAAATCCTGCCACTCCGAAAGCAGACGTTCCTCGACCTCCGGGTCGATCCGACTCTCCAGATCCTCGAGACATCCATCAAGCATGCTGCACCGCCTTCCTTTCCATCCCGGACTGTATTCCGGCGCCTCCGTCGGAGGCTCTCGACGGCCCTCATCCACCGGGCCGATGAAATATACTACCATTTCAGACTGCCATAATGTCAATTGTCAAGCCACTTCGCAGAAGAATCCCCCATGAACCGCGCTCATGGGTTTTGAAATACGGGCAAATTGTGGTATAATATGTCGTGCACATCCTAGGCGGGCTACCGGAAAAGTAGGCGGTGGCATGGAATGAGATCTCCCGTCGTGTCTCGCGCGGGAGGTTGTTTACTGTGGCTTGTCTCGGAATGTGGAGTGAGGGAACGTATAACTTGACAGTGAAGCGCATTACAGTAATAGCGCGAATTGTTCTAGGTTCCACCGTCCTGTTGGCCACCGTTGCGGTCCATTCCCCGTTTGCCGAGGGCGCGACGATTCAAAAGCCGTTCGGTTCGGGGCTGGTTGCAACGATAACTTCGGGACGACACATACACGTTGAATCTGACTCGCCGGTTGGCGAGAACGCCGACCGGATCGCGTCAAGTCTGGTAGCAGCCCCCGGCAAATCGCGCAACTATTTATCGAAAGACAAATTACGCATCGCCTATTCCGAACTCTCTGAAGCGACCAAAGCAGGAGTGATGCGCACGCTTTTCCCCCAGGACCGGCAGACAACCGATGGCTGGATTCACGTCGTCACCTACGAGGAACCGCGCGGCGGCGAGACCCTCTGGAAAATCTCGGAGTGGTTTACCGGAACAGGCAGACACTACGCCACCATACGGAAGCACAGCGGTAAGACGACAAACAGCATCAAGAAAGGCGAGAAGATCCGAATTCCTGTCTCGGTTCTTTCGGATGGCTTTGCATCTTTGGTGCCGGCCAAGAGTCAGGGTTCAGGCAGTGCCGGTGGGCTTGCGCTTCGAAACGATTCGAAGGGAACGTATGCTGCCTACAAGCTCAAGAAAGGGGAGACGGTGTATTCCAGCGTGGTGAAACGGTTTACAGACGCCGGAACAGGCCGGGATATGCTCAATACGGCAAATGTGGTCCTGGAGAGAAGCGGGGTGAAGGAGTCACGCTCGATCGCTGCGGGTACCGAGATAAAGATACCGATACATCTTCTCTCTGGAACGTACGCAGCAATGCTGACGGGCGAACGAAGTGTGCGGGTGTCGTCGTCGAGACCGTTGTCGGGCGTGCATATCATTCTTGACCCCGGTCACGGAGGCAAGGATCCAGGCTGCACCAACCGGCAGGGAATGTATGAAGATGAGTATGTCTACGACATAATGTGCCGTATCAAGCGCCGCATTGAAGAGCAAACCGCGGCCCGTATTCTGACCACCATGACGGACAGGAGTTCGAAATACGAGCCGTCCAACGCCACCAAGTTTCCCGATGACACAGATGAGTACCTGCCCACCCATCCGGTCTACAACAACACCGACCCTCGGGTTTCGGTGAATCTCCGCTGGTATCTGTCCAACGCATTGTACCGCAAGCTGCTGAAGCAGGGAGTTAGGTCGGACCAAATAGTCTTCACGAGTATTCATGCGGACCATCTGCCCTCGAAATACGTTGGCGCGATGGTGTATTATCCCAGCGTGTACCATTGCAAAGGACGGTACGGTGTTTCGGGACGAGAGTATGACAAGTACGCGGAAGTCCGCGAGAAACAATACGGCGAGTTCAGTTTTGCATCGAGGAAACGTTCGGAGGATGCCTCGAAGGCGTTTGGGAACGTGTTGATGTCGTCGTTTCGAGAGGTTGGCTTGCCGGTACACAACGGCGCGCATCCGGTGCGCAACGTTGTGACACGCAATCGTCACGAGTGGGTGCCGGCAGTCATCCGGTACAACGAGGTGCCCACAAAAGTGCTGCTCGAGGTTGTTAACCTGAATAACGCTTCCGACTGCACGCGCCTGAGAGACTACCGTTTTCGCGAGCGGGTCGCGTCGGCATATGTCAGGGCCGTGATCGGTTTCTTCGAGCATGACGATGCGGGTCGGCACCTGGCATCCCTGGAATCAACCGGTGAAAGAGTCGCAAGATGAACAAGGCGGGCAACGTTCTTGTAGTTGATGACGAGTTGGCGATTCGCGAGCTTCTTGTCGATGTGCTGAGCGACACGGACTATGAGCTTTCCACCTGCGACGATGGGGAAAGCGCTCTGACGGCGCTCAAGCAGGACGATTTCGACCTGATTCTCACGGACATCATGATGCCGGGCATGGACGGGATAGAGCTTATTCGGGCGGCCAAGCAGCTCAAACCGGATATCATACCGCTGGTCATGACGGGGTACGGCACGCTTGACACCGCCCGCGCAGCAGTCAAGGAAGGCGCGTACGACTACGTTCTCAAGCCTTTCAATGTCGCGGAACTGAAGTTCGCCATCGCGAACGCGTTTGAACGCAAGCAACTGATTGACGAGAACGCGCGGCTCAAAGAGATAACCGACCTCCTTACCATCAGTGAAGCCGTGAACATGATCCACGATGAGAAGGAGCTTCTCTCCACCGTGCTGGAGTTTGCGCTGGTGAAAGTCGGCGCAGCCCGCGGCTCCGTCATGATACACGACCCTTCGGTGGGAAAGCTCAGGATCGCCGCGGGGGTCGGGATTCCTGAAGAGGTAATGCGGACTGCCGAGACAAAGATCGGTGAGGGTATTGCCGGCACGGTAGCCGAAAGCGGTCAAGCGCTGCTGGTCACCGATATCGAAGGCGAGCCTGCGCTCGCACGCGTCTCGCACAAACTGCCGGACAAATCGTTCGTCTCGGTGCCACTTGAGAAACGCGAGGATATCGTTGCGGCCCTTCCTGTCAGGACGGCCAAACGTGTTCTGGGTGTTCTCAACGTCAGCAAGAAAAGGGAGGGCAAGCCGTTCAGCGAAAGCGATCTCAAGGTGCTCTCGATACTGGCGAACCAGGCCGCGATCTCGCTCGAAAACGTGCGGTTGCTGGCAAGCGTCGAAGAAGCCTACGTCAAGACGATGCAGTCGCTGGCGTTACTGCTCGAAGCCAGGGACTCCTATACCTCGGGCCACTCCCAAAGGGTGACGGAGCTTTCTACCGGGATTGCCGCCCGCATGGGACTGCCCGACGACGAGATCGAGCGGCTACGGCTGGCCGCATCGCTCCACGACATCGGCAAGGTGGGGATTCCTGACAACATCCTGAACAAGGCCGGCAAGTTGACTCACGAAGAATACGACATGATCAAGAACCACCCCATCATCGGGTTCCAGGTTCTTCAACCCATAGAATTTCTCGGCGACGCGAAGGATATTGTGAGAAGTCATCACGAACGCCAGGACGGCAAGGGCTACCCTGACGGTATTCCCGCTTCAGATCTTCCTCTCACGACTCGCATCATCATAGTCGCTGACGCCTATGACGCGATGGCGTCCGACAGAGCGTACCGCAAGGCGCGCACCGACTCCGAGATCATCGACGAGCTCACGGCGCATCGGGGTACGCAGTTCGACCCCGCAGTTGCGGACGAATTGGTGTCGTACCTTTCCGAACGGTCGGCACGGGCCTTCGTGTAGCATCCCTCCGAACGGTACGTCGAGAAGTCCGACCGAGTGCGACGCAGTAGACAGGGGCAAATCCGGTGTTGCAGTAGAGTTGTGGTGAGAAATGGGGCTAGAAGCGTCGGCTCACCTGGAAACTGACAATGTCCAGGGCGAGTGTGTTCGAGGAATGGCGAAACAAGCGACCGCTTGTGTTGAGACGGCTGTTTTGCCTGTTCGGGAACATGTGTTGGTATGCAGCGCTGAGTTCCCACCGCCCCCACCTGTAGGTGCACCCAGCCGATACTGAGTCGCCGAATATCCGTGCCAGCGGCGGAATGATCGTGTGCCCCGGTACCGGCGAATCGCCGAAGCTGTACCCCGCGCGCACCGTTGCGTTCTCGCTCGCAAGATACTCTATGCCGAGGCGGTACTCGACGGTGTCGTGCCAGTCCATCGGGAGGTAGTCCTGCCACCCGGTTCGACCGAACAAGACACGCGAGAAAAGCGTGTCGGGGTCCGAGAAATCCAAATCGAGCGTACCGAGCGCGGACGACCAGTCCGTCCATACTGCGTCGCCAACCAGCCGCACCTTGTCCTTGAACGTGTAAGCGACACCCAGCCCCAGATTGCGTGGTAGTTCGAGATTGTCTACCTCCAAATCGAACGTGCCCATCTCGCCGCCTGATCGGATCCCGACATCCGCGTCGCCGTCCACATTGAACCTTGTCTCGCTCGAGTATGCCAGGCCCAACTGAAGACAGTCGATTGGGCGATACAGGATCCCCAGATCGTAGCCAATCCCAAACCCGTCGAGCGCCGTATCTCCTTTCACCGGGACGCCCGCGAGATACGATCCGTGCATCCGCAACGGCGTTTCGACGTCTATCGTGGCGTATGCCGGGCTGATGGCGGCACCAACAGACAGCGTGCGCGTCGCCTGGAATGCAACCGCACCGGAAAGCTTGAAGAACCCGATATAGGAATCGACATCGGACGGGCCGTGTAAGGGGTCGTAGACGTCCACGTGGGTTGCGAGTCCCGCGTACTGGTACAGGCCAAGAGCACCGCTCCATCGCGAGGTGTCGTTTGCTATCGTCGCAGCGAGCCACGGCGAAACGCGCGTGATCGGGCCCGAGTCATCGTCGTTGTAAAGGTTGCGAAAGCTGTTCCGGAACGTGCAGATGTCAAGGCCGATATCGAAACGGCTTTCGTCTGCCAAGGCGGGGAGAGCGGGATTCTTGAACGCGCACATCGCCTCGTCATACACGGCGATCGATGCCCCGCCGCGCCCAATTGATTTCGTGCCCACACCGGGACGCAGCAACGCGTTGTCGGCCCGGCAGGGATGTGCGGCGCAAACGGACACCGCGGCGATCAGAATCGATGTTCGCAGAGATGAGATCACAGTACACAACTCGACACGCTGTTTACCGCCAACGATATGTGTTCTTCAGCACCGGTCTTCAGGTGCGGTCTTTAGATCACGAGGAATCGTCCTACCTGCTGCACGGTTCATCTCCCTCCTCACGCGACTGCAAGAGCGCCGAGGTTCACTCAGACTGGATTCTAAACGTACCCGTGCGCGATATCAACGCTCCTAGGAGCGATAGACAATAGCCCCTCCGACCATTGCGGTTCCGACAACAAGGTGCTCATCGAAAATGATGATGTCGGCATGTTTACCGACCTCTATCGAGCCTTTGCGGTCGTCGATGCCGATGACTGTAGCCGGCGTGAGAGAGGCGGTACGCACGGCTTCGGGCAAGCTTACATTGGTAAACTTGATGAGGTTGTCCACCGCGAGATTCATCGCTAATGTACTCCCGGCAATCGCGCCGGAGGCCACGCGCGACACGCCGTTCGTCACCGTCGCCTCGACACCTCCAAGATAATACGTCCCGTCGCCGAGGCCGGTGGCAGCTATCGCGTCCGTTACCAGCACGACCCCGTCAATACCTTTCGCTCTCACCGCCAGTGTAACAGTGCCCGGATGCAGATGGATGCCGTCAACTATAAGCTGAACAGTGACTCCTTCGTGGACGAGCGCTGCGGCTATAGCTCCGGGATCACGGTGATGGAACGGCCGCATGGCGTTGAACAGGTGCGTAACGTGCGTTACGCCGTTTTCGAACGCGTCCATCATCTGCTCGTACGTGGCCGTTGTGTGTCCAGCGGCGCACACGATCCCGCGGGAGCTCAGCTCGGAAATAAGCTCTCGGGCCCCATCAAGTTCAGGCGCGAGCGTCACCATCCGGACACATTCGATATCGCCAATAATATCCCCCGTCGTCCTCGCGTCGAGCAGCATCTCCTTGTCGAAACATCCCGGCCGTTCGGGATTCAAGGAAGGTCCTTCGAGATGAACGCCCAGCACTTCCGCATTGTTGTGGGTTGCGTGCTCGACGACCACGGCGACGCGCTGCTTCAGTTCGTCTGTCGGCACAGCGGCTATCGTCGGCAGATATGACGTGACCCCGGTCGCCGGAACGCGCGTGCCGTACTCCCTGACTCCTTGAGGATCGCATGCTGAAAGGTCTACCCCAAACCCCCCGTGGGTGTGGAGATCGATGAAGCCGGGGGCTATGTACCCGCCCGCGGCGTCTATCGTCTCGCCTTTCGTTGCGCCGGACTCGATCGCGACTATCTTCCCGTCTTCCACGACGACGGAGTGTCCGTCCAGGATGGAGTCGGGAAGCACGATGCGGCCGTTAGCTATGCTCGCAATGCCTGCCACGTCATACCCTCAACTGAAAAGGCTGATTATCCACCGCACCAGACCGCCTATCAGCACGGTCACACCGCTCGCAAACGAGGCGGCGATGCACGTGCCGACTGCTATCGCGATGAACGACGGTACCTTCTTAAGACCAAATATCACCGCGGCGACCGAACCTGTCCACGCTCCGGTTACTGGTAGCGGGATCGCGACGAAGATGGTCAGCCCCCAAAGCTCGTACTTCTCTATCTTCTCGGAAGTCCGTGCACGTGTGCGCGCGAAAAGCCACTGCACGAACCTGTCGCCCAACTTGAACCTGCACAACACCTCTGTGGCCGGATCCAAAAGCCACAACACAAACGGTATCGGGACCAGGTTGCCCGCAACCGCAATGGGAAACGCCTCCCAGAGCGGCAGTTTCCAAACCTCCAACGCAAGCGGTATCACGTAACGGGCTTCCACGAGCGGTACCATCGCACCGAAGAACGTTGCCCCGGCGGGGGAGATTATCCCTGAGAGCGACACCAGCAGTTCTATCAGGTGTTCTCTCATACCTTGAAGTCCCAGCCTCGCAGCTCGTCGAGAAACGGGTGCTTCGTCAGGTCGAGATGTAGCGGTGTGATCGAGATTTTGTCCTCCTCGAACGCTGCGAAATCGGTTTCCGACTCGGGTTTCCACCCGGAGTCCGCACCGCCTATCCAGTAATAGGTGCGACCGCGCGGGTCTGACTTCGCGATTATCTCGTCCTTGTACACCCGCTTGCCCTGCCTCGTGACGGCAACACCCTTTATGCTCTCCTCAGGCAGGTTGGGCACGTTCACGTTGAGCATGGTGTCGGATGGCAGCCCGTTCTCGAAGATCAGGTTTGCAAGACGGGCGGCGAAACATGCGGCGCCGTCGTACCGGATATTATCGTATTCCGCCACCGATATCGCGAACGATGGTATTCCCAGCAACGTTCCCTCGAGCGCCGCGGCGACCGTGCCCGAATACGTCACGTCGTCGCCCATGTTCGGTCCGCGGTTGATTCCGCTTATCACAATATCGGGACGCCTCGGGAGCAGTTCCCGTACGCCCAGGATCACGCTATCGGTCGGCGTGCCGTCTACCGCGTAGTGCCGTTCGTCAAGCTCTTCCACCCGTAGCGGATGGTGCAGGGTCACAGAATGTCCCGCGGCACTCTTCTCTCTGTCGGGCGCGACAACGTAGACATCGCCGAGCGGCGCCACCGATCCCTCGAGCGCGACCAACCCTTCGGCCTTTATGCCGTCATCGTTCGAGAGAAGTATCAGTCGTTCCGCCACAACGCGTTCCTTTACCGGTATTGAATGCCATGAGTCATGAGATCTGATCCGGTGTCAGCCGAACCATGGCATAGGCTACCATGCGCGCTCCCGATTTTCAAGAAGATGCACGGTTACCTAATTGTTCAGCAATCCAATGAAAGCGTACTTGTAATGCGCTATAGATAGCAAGAAAGATGACAAGCGGGCTTTCACCTACCAACTGTTCCGAGCTACAACAACACCCGCAAGTCCCGCAGGGACGGCTGAGAATAGCCCAGGAGTTCACTCCTGGGAATCGGTGTGATGCAATGGCCTTCAG
>CAZGCA010000098.1:0-20848 GCA_964524145.1 uncultured bacterium
GCAAGGTCCACGTCTACGACGAAGAATGGAACCTGTTGCCGGAAGGGTACGAGGCTCTGTGGTAGCCGTTGCACGGTTGTCGGGCCATCGACGGCCGCATAGGCAACATCCTCATAAGGATTCGCGCAACGACGCAGAGTTCCGTCATCGCCAGCCGCGCGGCGACATCGTTATCAGGTAGCGTACCGGTGCCGGTCTAGACGTCGACCTGGGACTTCTTGCCGAGCAGGCCGTCGCGCTTTGCCTTCTCGAGGATGGGCCGGACGCAATGCTCCAGGAACTCGTCGACCTGTTCGGACGCACGGCCGATGAACCGTTTGACGTCGAGCAGCGCCGAAAGGTCCTTGGCCGAAAGGCCGATGGCAGGGTCTTTTGCGAGCCGGTCGATGAGATCGTTCTCGGCACCTTCTTCCTTGACGCGTGTGGCGGCAGCCATGGCGTGTTTGCGGATGGTTTCGTGCAGCTCCTGCCTGTCGCCACCGCGGCGCACGCATTCCATGATGATGTTCTCGGTCGCCATGAAGGGCAGCTCGGCCTCGATATGCTTGAGGATGACCTTCTTGTTGACGACGGGCCTCTCGACGATGTTCAGGTACAGGTTAAGGATCGCGTCGCACGTGAGGAACGATTCCGGAATCACTATGCGTCTGATAGCCGAGTCGTCCAGCGTGCGTTCGAACCATTGCGTCGCCGAAGTAAGCCGCGCGTGTGTTGGTCCAAGCAGCAAATGGCGCGCAAGCGAGCAGATGCGTTCCGCACGCATCGGGTTGCGTTTGTACGCCATCGCGGAACTGCCCGCCTGCTTTTTCTCGAACGGTTCCTCGATCTCCTTCATGTTCTGCAGCAGCCTCAGGTCCGTACCGAACTTGCACGCGCTTTCGGCGATCCCGGCCAACACGCCGACCACCTGGGTGTCCAACTTGCGCGGGTAGGTCTGCCCGGTTACAGGAAACGACTCGCTGAACCCGAGCTTCTCGGCAACGAGCGTCTCCAGCCGTTTCACCTTGTCGTGATCGCCGTCGAAGAGCGCGAGAAACGACGCCTGCGTTCCCGTGGTACCCTTTGCGCCCCGGCATTTGAGGGTTGCGAGAACACGCTCGAGAGCGTCGAGGTCCAGAAGCAGGTCTTGCATCCACAGCGTGGCTCTCTTGCCGACCGTCACGAGTTGGGCCGGCTGGAAATGCGTAAACCCGAGCGTCGGCAGGTCGCGGTACTCTTTCGCGAACTCCGCCAGCTTTGCCACGACGTTCAGCAATCGTCCGCGTACAAGCTGCAACGCGTCCCGCATAACGATCAGGTCGGTATTGTCGCCCACAAAACAGCTTGTAGCGCCGAGATGGAGTATCGGTTTCGCTTTCGGGCAGTCGAGACCGAACGCGTGGATGTGCGCCATCACGTCGTGCCGGACCTCGCGTTCCCTGGCCGCCGCAACGTCGAAATCTATCGTATCGAGATGCGTCCGCATCTCGTCGAGCTGTTCCTCGGTTACGGGCAGGCCCAGCTCGTGCTGGGCTTCGGCCAGCGCTAGCCAGACGCGCCGCCATGTCGAGAACTTCGTCTGCGGCGAAAAGAGTCCCGCCATCTCAGGTGTTGCGTACCGTTCGAAAGGTCCTGTGTACGTGTCCTTGTTTGCCATATCAAACCCTATCGAATCCCGAACTCGTCCTTCCAGTGTTTTCGCAATATCTTCTCGTCTATGAATGAGCTGAGCATCCTGGCCGGCGACGATTGCAGCTTTTGGAGCATTGCAGCCGCTACAGGATGTTCAGGCGCGACATCGAGCGCCTGTTCGTAGTAGAACCGTGCCTGATCGGGCATATCGAGCTCTGCGCAGGCGTCGCCCAGCTTGACCCAGATGAACGGGTTCCGCAGGTTGCGATGCGCGGCTTCTTTTATCGAAGCCGCGGCCAGCGCCGGGCAGTCGCGCTCGAGGTACACTATACCTTGCCACAACAGCGCGGCCCAGCGACACGCCGCCAGGTCTATCGCCCTTTGAAAACAGGCGCGAACGCTCTTTAGCTGCCTTCTGTCCCTGCTTTGTGCGAGAATGATCTCGCCGCGCACAAAGAACGAGTACCACGACGGCGTTCCTTGCTCGACCGAGACGTCGGAGTAGCGCATGGCGTTTGTCATGTCGCCCGTATGACAGTACACGAGCGCCTGGGCTGCGTACAATGATCTCCTGCGGCCGTATGAGCGCGATGCGTGTTCCGCAACCTCGCCGGCGCGCTTGAGATCGTCCACCCGTACAAGCGTGTCCACAAGACCCGTCCACGCGTCGAACAACGTTTCGTCGAACGAGACCGCCTTCTCGTAGAGATCGAGCGCCGCCTGTAGCGAGCCCTCGTTTCTCAGCCGCTCGGCCGCTCGAAGATATCCCTGACCGTCGTGAGCCGTTGCAGGCGCTTCGGTACGTTGGGCTGACGCGGTGCCGTCGCGAGGCGTGAGTTCAAGCCAATCGATCAGGCTCATACCCGCACCCTCTCACCGGGCGACGTCGACGACGCCTGTCTCGCGCGGTCTCGGGCCCATTCACGCAGCAGCAGCACGTCCTCGCGCATCGTGACAGAGAGAGGGACCGTTCTGCCGATGCACGCCGATATGTCTTCCGTGGCAAGCTCGCGCCGTTGGGCGAACGAATCGTGGAGACCGGCAACAACCGCCTGCTCGATCTCCGCACCGCTGAACCCTTCCGTCTCGCGCGCCAGCCGTTCGAGCTGGAAGCTATCCGGTTCGCGACCACGTTTGGCGATATGGATTGCAAATATCCGCGCTCGCTCCTCGCTCATAGGCAAATCGACGAAAAAGATCTCGTCGAACCGGCCCTTGCGCAGCAGTTCCGGCGGCAGTTCGCTCACGGAGTTTGCCGTCGCGACTACGAATACCGGCGACGTCTTCTCCTGGATCCATGTCAGGAACGTGCCCACAACTCGGGCCGTTGTCCCGCCGTCGGATATGCCCGAGCTCTCGATGCCGGAGAACGCTTTCTCTATTTCGTCTATCCAGAGCACGACCGGCGCCATCGATTCAGCAACGGTGATCGCTTTGCGCATGTTGGCCTCGGACGATCCAATGAGCCCGGAGAATATCAAACTCATGTCCAACCGCAGCAACGGTAACTGCCATAGACCGGCGACAGATTTCGCAACGAGGCTCTTCCCGCATCCCTGGACGCCCAACAACAGCGCCCCTTTCGGTTGCGGCAAGCCGTACCGGCGCGCTTCTTCGGTGAACGCATCACCACGCTTCTGCAGCCATTCTTTGAGCAAGCCGAGGCCACCGACGCTGTCCATGCCCTCTGGCGTGTCGAAGTATTCGAGAAGGCCGCTCTTGCGTATGATCTGTTTCTTCTCGGTTATGACGGCATCTATATCCTCGGCGTTTAACACGCCGTCACGGACCACAGCAACCGCGAACGCGTTCTCCGCTTCCTCCATCGTCAGACCCAACGCCGCCTTGGCAAGCTTGGCGTGTTCCTCGTCGTTGAGCTCGACCCGCAACCTCGAGTTGCGCCGGACGTCCGCGACTATCGTGTCCAGCAGTATCTTCAGGTCGTCGAACGACGGCAACGGCAGGTCGAGTACGGTAACGGACTTCTCCAGCTCGACGGGCAGATCGAAGACGGGCGCAACGATCACCACGGTCTTGTGCGTGTTGCGCAGTGCGCTCGCTAGGTCGCGCATCTGGCGGATCATGTGAGGCTGCTTGACGAAGAGGTGCAGATCCTTGAACATGTAGATGGCAGGCTTTGTCTCCTGGAGTACATGGTTGAGCGCGGCAAGCGGGTCGCGTGTCACGGTCTTGTCGGGCAACGTGCTGCTTAGCTTCCCCATGTCTTTGAGCCCTTCGGTTATGCTCCACTCGTAAGCTGTCTTCTTTTGGTTCTGCGCCACGGAGAGAATGATCTGTTTTGCGCGATGCTCCTCCCAGGTGACCAGGTAGACAATGGTGTAGTGTGCTCTGATAAGTATGTCGAGTTGCTCTGCGAACGTTGTTGTCAACTCTGCCCCTCAATCACCAATTCGTGCCGCCGAACGACTGTAAGACGGTTTCTCGGCCGTTCCCGCGCGCATCGTAGCACAGCGTTTCTCGGCTGTCAAACCTATACCCCTTCCACATGGCTTACTTCCGTTTCTTCTGTGCTTCGCCGGTCATCGGCACAAACCGTACGGGCAACACGCTGCGTTTCTTGACACCCTCTTCCGTCTTCGTGATCAAGACGAGCTCCTGGTACTGTGTGCCAACGGGGATTATCATCCTGCCGCCGGTTTTCAACTGGTCCACCAACGGCTGAGGGATATGCCCCGGAGCGGCAGTGACGATTACCGCATCGAACGGAGCGTGTTCGGGCCAGCCCTCGTACCCGTCGCCGGCTTTGACAAAGACGTTCTCGTAGCCGAGCCGTTTGAGCCGCGCCTCGGCTTCTTTCGCGAGCGGGGTAACGATCTCTATGGTGTACACTTTGCCGGCTGTCTCGGCCAAGACCGCAGCCTGATATCCCGACCCGGTGCCTATCTCGAGCACCTTCTCGCCGCCCTTGAGCTTGAGCGCTTCCGTCATAAAGGCGACAATGTAGGGCTGAGAGATCGTCTGATTGTGGTCGATTGGCAGCGGATAGTCCGCATACGCCTCGCCTCTTCGAGACGGTGGGACAAACTCGTGGCGCGGCACCTTGACCATCGCGGCGAGCGTTTTCTCGTCCTTCACACCGCGCGCCTTGACCTGATACCTCACCATACGCTCACGCGCGGGGGTGTACACGTCGGTGGCTTGTGCGACAGGGATGGCAGGTACCTCAGCAGCCTGCCTGCAACTGAGCGCGACGAAACCGACAAGTGGAATCAGGAACGCGAGTCGAATCTTCATCGTCAAAGCCCCTCCAAGGCCGCTTATTATCACTGCAACTGTCCTCAACTACAATACCACATTCGGGCCATTTTATTCGAGGACTTCTAGAAGGCATTTGCCCTGTGGCTGTTTTGGAGTGCGGTAGCTTGCTACCGCTGCTGTTCTGTTGGACAGCTTGCTGTCCAATAAGCCGGACTCAAGCAAGCTTGCGCACTCCACATCTGCCTGGGGGTCAATTAGACACTTCAGCCGTCCGAGAACACAAAAACACGACGAATTGCCCATATCTTTGGAGTAACAAGTCTCCTTACCGCTTTGCATCATCCTCCCATAACAACAGTTACCAGCAGCGCAGATGGCTCTTCTAGAGGGATGTATTACGAAATGGGTTTGTTGGGAGCGTCGGGCTTTCTGACAGGGTGCGTGCCCCGACCCTATTCTATGCGGGCGGGACGGTCTTCTGGACTGCTAACGCAGTGACGGCGTCCGGTGACCCGAACGTTTCGGAGTCATCAAACGCCGCGTTCAAGAAAAACTCGAAGTCTGTATTCGGCCTTACTTCTTGCGTCGAAACCTCGCGCTTAGACCAAGCAGTCCGAGACCCAGCAGCGCCACTGTGCCGGGCTCGGGCACGGGAAACGATTCCCCATCGTGCGAAAACGGAGCAAACTGAGGCTTGATCGGCGACTGTTGAGTGTAGCCGTAAAGGTCGAAATGGAGTGCCGTAGGACTGCTCGCGGTAATTTCGTAGGCATTGATCTGGCCCGTGCCCGGGAATTCGGCGCTGGGAAACTCGCTGATAAAGTCCGCCATCGGCGAATCCGTCAACGTGAAATCGCCAAGCAGAAACTCTTGCCAGTGAGTTCCTTCTCCGAAGATTCCATGTGGCGACAAGGATTTGCCGCCTTCCAGTATCGGCGCGCTGCCATCCGTCACCGTCTGGATATAGCTGGGTGCGGCGGGTGTGGAGGGATCGGCAAAGCCTTCAAAACCTCCCGTTGTTGTCGGCGTCAGACCGATGGTAAGCGGGCCCACGGAGCCAGCATAGGCGATGGACAGGCGAACGTCATAGATCGAACCCTTTCCCCCTGGTCCGCCAACGTTCCCAATTGTCCACAACGTTACAGTGTCTCCGGCTCCTGTGAGCACCCATGTCTCGGTGCCCTCGTCGTACGTGCTGCCCTCTACGTACAGTTGGAGAACTGGTATCGCATGCGCTGCCGACGCCAGAAACGACACGGCGATCAACACTGACACTATCCTTTTCATGGCTACCTTCTATCCTTATTTGTTTGTGTTGGTGTAGAGTACTGAACCAAGCCCAAGTATACAAACCCACGAGTAGAAAAGCAATACCCGTGCCATACAACCGGTTTCTGGTCGATGTGAACAGTAACATATTGTTAGCACGCAACTTACAGCGCATTCCAGCCTTTCCTTGTCTTCCAATCAGGAGCCGCAACCGTCCAAAACCCTAGACAATATGGAGAGCCGGTGTGCATTCTTTTCAACGGCATGCGGCATTCTTTTCCTGGCGCATTGTCGGACTATCAGACCTCCCAATCCAGAAAATACCGGGACCAAGAACGTTCTTGCGCGGTTTTCGACAGGCTAAGACCAAAGAGGAATTTCCTGTTTCCTGAAGGAGAAGGAGGGCCCGGAGGCTGGGAGCTCGCAACGCGATACTCTCACCTCGATATGGAAGACGCCGGCGTTGACGGAGGCACGCTCGATACCGCTACAGTCGCGGTCAACTGGTACCTCAACCCGAACACACGCATCATGTGGAACTACATCTTCGCCGACCCCGACGGCAGCGGCCAGGCTCACATCTCCCAGGTCCGGTTCCAGCTCGACTTCTGAGTTTGCGGGTCGATCAGCGGGAAGTTGTTTGCGTGGCTTGGGCATCTTGCCCAAGGTCTCGCTCCCGTGGCTTGAGCATCTTGCTCAAGGTGTTCTTGGGCGGGTCGCCCAAGCCACGCGGTTTGAGACCTTTACTTCTTGTCACGGTTGTGGCAGAATAGCCCAGGCCGGTGAGCTTCGTAGCGTATTTGCTCGTGCCTGTCTTGGGGTGATGGCAGGCAACTGCTGTGAGGGGGTATAGATGACGACATCGAATCCGCAGTACGGGCCGAACAACCCGCATCCGTTCTCGACGATGAAGACCGAACTTGTCTGGGAGGGCAAGTACGACGAGTACGGCAACCGGCGCGAGGTTGACGTCGCGGGGTGCGCCATGCCGATGCAGAAGATCGAGACCATCGATCAGCCCCGCAGCGAAGCGGCAGCCAGAGGCCAGCTCGACATATTCGAGAAGAAGACGGCCCGCGTCGACGACTTCCGCAACATGCTCATCTGGGGTGACAACAAGCTCGTCATGGCCAGTTTGCTCAAAGAGTTCAAAGGCAAGATCGACCTCATCTACATCGACCCGCCCTTCGACGTCGGCGCGGATTTCACAATGAACGTGCCTATTGGAGACGAGAAAGAAACCACTTCCAAAGATCAGTCAACGCTCGAAATGGTAGCTTACAGAGACACCTGGGGGAAAGGAACGGACTCCTACCTGTACATGATGTACGAACGGTTAGCGCTGATTAATCAGATGCTAAGCGATGTCGGAAGCATTTATGTGCATTGTGATTGTCGGGTAAACAGTGGTTTGCGTCTGATTCTGGATGAGCTTTTCGGCACTGGAAGCTTCCAGAACGAGATCGTGTGGAAGCGGCAGAGTGCCCATAGCGACTCATCAAGGTGTGGGGCAATTCACGATACTGTCTTGTTCTACTCGAAGTCGCAGAAGTGGACGTGGAACGAGGTACTCTGTGACCCATCTCCAGAATACATAGACGGTTTCTTTGATCAAGTTGAAGAGGAAACAGGGCGGCGATATGCGCGTGGCGACTTGACTGCCGGTGGCCTTTCAGGGGGTGGATACAAGTACGAATACAAGGGTGTAAGCAGGATCTGGCGCTGTCCGCGTTCAACCCTTCAGCAATATGAGAGAGAAGGGAGGATCCATTGGCCCAAGAAAGGAGTGCCCCGGTTAAAGAGGTACCTTGATGAATTCCGTGGAGTGGCTCTCCAAGACGTTTGGACAGACATTCGAGTGATTCACAACCAGTCATTAGAACGGGTCGGCTACGACACGCAGAAACCGGAAGCACTCCTGGAGCGTATCATGCTGGCATCGTCGAACGAGGGTCATCTCGTCGCCGACTTCTTCTGCGGTTCGGGCACGACGGGAGCCGTGGCTGAACGCCTCGGGCGGCGTTGGATCATGTGCGATTTGGGACGGTTCGCGATCCATACATCGCGGAAACGCCTGATCGATCTCCAGCGCAGACTTCACGATGAAGGCAAGCCGTATCGCGCGTTCGACGTGTACAACCTCGGCCGATACGAGCGGCAGTGGTGGCACAAGCAGGAGTTTCTCAGCGAGAACGCCGACGAAGAGCACCGGCGCGTCGTGCTCGAGTTCTTCCGTGCGGAGGTGTTGGACAACACGCCGTCCCCTCTGATTCACGGTCGCAAGGCAGGGGCGTTCTGCCACGTTGACGGTATCGATTCGATCTTCACCCGTGGCGAAGCCCGGTCGGTTGCCGAAGCGGTCGCCCAGGCCGGTGCGCGGGAATGCTATTGTCTTGCGTGGGAGTTCGAGATGGACCTGCGGCTCACGACCGCGGCGCTCGAAAAGGAGTTCGGCGTGAAGCTCAAGCTCATTCGGATACCGCGCGAGATCATGGAAAAGAACCGCAAGTCGCCGCCGCCGTTCCTCGAGATGGCCGTGCTCGAGGCCGAACCCGTCTACCGGAAAGGTCCGAACGGACGGAAAGTGGACATCAAGCTGACAACGTTCATGCCGTCTCTCGCCGACGTACCGGCCAAAGAGATCGAGGCGCTGAAAGAGCGCGCCATCAAGAGCGGGTTCGACTTCATCGACTTCTGGGCGGTCGACTTCGACTGGTCGCCGGGAAAACCGTTCAACCACCACTGGCAGGACTACCGCACCCGCAAGGACCGCAGCTTGAAAACCGTCAGCGAGGCGGGACACGAGTATCCGAAGAAGGGGAACTACACGGCGATGGTCAAGGTGGTGGATGTCTTCGGCTGCGACACGAGCGTGACGGTAGACGTAAACGTTTGACAACGAGAGAGATACATGGCTGAGCCGTTCCATGATTGGGATCTGGGCGTCTACCGTTATGGACGCTTGTGATAATAACAGTGCCCGTTATTATCACGAAATGCCGTTCGCGATAATAAGCGTACCTGGGCGCGATGATGAGAACTGCCGAAGTGAAATGATGATAGGGTGTTAGGGGTGAGGAACGGTCTACGGTCATATGAAGATGCTGTTGAGGCGGTCGTTCCCGCGCAGGCGGGAATCCAGACCGCTGGACACGCCTTACTCGATCCCTCTGGGTCCCCGCCTGAAGATCGCGGGGACGACGGAGGGGGCACGAGAACGAATGTGAAACGGCAAGAAAGGTCAGGGTAATCCATGGACCCGAGTTCGTTCTCGAACTCGACTGCGGGGCGGTGTATCCGTACACCGAAGGGGTACTGGGCGTTTGTTCCGAACCCGTTGCCTCCGAAGCTCGATCTGGATTGGGAGCTTATGCGTCTGCTCTCGGATGCGGATGGGAAACTCGGACAACTCTCGGGAGCGGGCCAACTGCTGCCGAACCCTCATCTTCTGCTCGGCCCCTATATGCGTCGCGAGGCCGTCTCGAGTTCGCGGATAGAGAACACTCAGGCAGGCATGGATGATCTGTTCTTCTTCGAGGCGGACAGCTCGCAACCTCTACGCGCGCCGGACGTCCGGGAAGTGGCGAACTATGTTCGAGCAATGGAGCACGGCCTGGAACGCGTGAAAACGCTCCCCTTGAGCTGCCGGCTGGTTCGTGAGTTGCACCAACGACTCATGACGGGAGTCCGGGGCGACCGTGCGACACCCGGCCAGATGCGCCGGAGTCAGAACTGGATTGGGGCACCGGGATGCACTCTCGATGAGGCCGCATTCGTGCCGCCACCGGTGGACGAGATGCGGGACGCGCTGACCGCCTGGGAGAAGTATCTGCATTCCGACGCAAAGGAACCTGCACTGATCCAATGCGCCTTGATGCACTATCAGTTCGAGGCGATACACCCGTTCCTTGATGGGAATGGCCGGGTTGGACGTCTCCTGATCACGTTCCTGCTCTGTGAACGGGGACGTCTCTCGCAGCCCCTTCTGTATCTCTCGTCGTTCTTCGAGAAGCATCGGGACGAATACTATCGCCGCCTGCTCGCGGTAAGCCGGCAGGGGGATTGGCGCGGGTGGATCGAGTTCTTTCTTCGCGGAGTCAGTATCCAGGCACGAGAGGCGCTCGAAGACACTGAAGCGATACTCGGACTACACGCCAGGTTCCGCGGGATGCTCACTGGAAAACGAATCTCGCAGGCGACGGTTCGGCTTGTGGACCGCTTGTTTGTGAATCCCGTCGTCTCGGTCAAGAAGCTCGCCGACGAATGGAACGTGCATCATGCTACGGTGCAGAGGGCGGTCACGCATCTGGAACGTCTCGGCGTCTTGAGGGAAGTGACCGGCCGGCGGCGAAACCGCCTGTATGTCGCCTCCGAACTCCTGGACGTGCTGATTGGGGAGACGGGGACACGGAATTTCGAGTCACACGGAGCGGGGACTAAACCTTGAATAAAGACCTTGCGGTCAACGTCAGCGCTCTCGAGCCTTTGTTTGCCCCCTGGGAGGAGCCGGACACACACAGAGTCCGGTCGGACAGACCGGGGCAACCGGCGAAGACGGAACGCGGGCGTCGCCCGTCCCAGATCGCCATTGCCCAGAACCTTCGCGGTGCCGTAAGGGACTGGCGCGAGATGTTTTACGCCGGTGCCAGTGATACGACACGGCATCTTCTCGACCATTGGTTCAACCGCAGCCACCAAGCGACAACAGCCGCCGGCGAGGGGTTCGAATTCCGCTACTACTTCTGCCAGCGGGAAGCGATTGAAACGTTGATCTTCTTGAAGGAGGTTCGTCGGCTCGATTGTCTTTCGCAGGTTGTCGAGGAGTTTGGCGGACCGGACAAGGAGCTTGCTGCACTGGGCATCACCGAGGAGGAAGACGCATGGAGCCGGTATGCGTTCAAGGTCGCAACCGGCGCAGGCAAGACCAAGGTGATGAGCCTGGCCGTTGTATGGAGCTACTTCCATGCCCTACGAGAATCCGATTCGGAGATGGCGCGGCACTTCGTGGTCATCGCTCCCAACCTGACCGTCTTCGAGCGGTTGAAGGAAGATTTCGGTGACGGCCGCATATTCGACACGGACCCGTTGATCCCTGCGGAATGGCGTGGCGACTGGAACCTGTCGGTTGTGCTGCAGGATGAAGCGGGCGGTATGACGACAGGGAGCACGCTCTATCTGACAAACATCCACCGCCTCTACGATATATCCAAACGCAGAAAGAAGAAAGACGCGGAAACCTATGAGTGGATGGGCCCCTCGGTATCGAAAGCAAAAGCCCTGGATACCGGGGCTGCACTACGCGACCGCATAACGAGTCATCGGCGTGTCATGGTGTTCAATGACGAGGCTCACCACGTGTGGGATCCGGGCTCCGCGTGGAGCGAAGCGATCAGGTACCTTCATGAAACCATCCACACACGTACAGGCGGCGGGTTGGTCGCGCAGCTCGATTTCTCCGCGACTCCGAAAGACAACAACGCGCAGTACTTCAAGCAAATCATCTGCGACAGTCCCTTGGGCGAAGCGGTAGACGGGGGGATTGTGAAGACGCCCATTATCGGGAGACCGGACACCAAACTTGAAGAACAGCCCGACGATAACGCTGCCTATAGGTACGAGCGGCACTTGCGGCTGGGTTACGAGAGGTGGAAAAGGAGCAAGGAGGAATGGGAGAAGAGCGGCAAGAAAGCGCTCCTGTTCGTCATGTGCGAGGATACGGAGGCTGCAGACCAGATCGCTCGCCGACTCAATACCGACGAGACGTTCAAGGAACTCAACGGTAAGACCGTCAACCTGCACACGAATCTTAAGGGCAAAGTCAAGACGGTCGGCAGAGGCAAGAACGCGTTTCCCATGTTTGTCGAGAACGAGAAGGCGATCAGCGACGAAGACCTGAAGGCGCTGCGGGAACTGAGCCGGCAGCTTGATTCGAATACCACGCCTTATAACTGTATTGTGTCGGTCCTCATGCTGAGGGAGGGATGGGACGTTCGCAACGTGACGACAGTTGTACCCTTGCGTCCGTACACTTCGAAAGCCAACATTCTGCCGGAACAGACGTTGGGACGGGGGCTCCGACGGATGAATCCTTCGGGACAAGTCCATGAACTCGTTACGGTCGTGGACCATCCGGCCTTTGCCAGTCTGTATCAGCAGGAACTGGAGCAGGAAGGCTTGCCAATCGAGATCGTCGATATTGACAAGGTGCCGAAAACAACGGTCTCGATATTTCCGGACGAGCTCCATAAAGACGTTGCTGCTTTGGACATCCAACTCCCTCGCCTTACTGCAGGACACCAGATCATTCCAAGGTTGGAAGGCCTCACCATCGAGGATGTCAAGAAGGAATTCAGCAAGTATGCGCCGTTGCCTCTTGGAGCAAAAGGCAACCCGGACATTGAATACGAGGGGCGGCATCTCTTTACAGATGAGATCATCGAGAAGATGACAATCCATCTTCCGCTTCTGGAAGATGGGGTGGGGGCCGTATCGTATTTCGTGAAACAGCTCGAGCACATATGTAAGTTGCGCGGCACTCACACTGTGCTCGCGCCGCTGGTGAAGACGTTCCTGGAAGAGATACTGTTTGCCGAAAGAACCACACTCTTCGATCCCAAGTTGGTGTCTCGTGTGGGCGATTCGGATGTCGGAGAGCATATTCGTGCGGTTTTCGTGCCTCTTGTTCGCTCAAGGACGACTACTACGGAGAAACGCCTCCCAGCCGCTGAGCCGGTATCCCTCAAAACCTGGAAACCGTTTCAGGCGACACATAGTGAGCGCCATCCAGTGCTGGAGGCGAAGAAGACACTCTTCAATCTTGTGCCGTGTAATCGTGAACTTGAGGTAGCCCTGACGACCTTCGTCGACCGGGCCGGCCATGTTGCCGCGTTCGCGAAGAATGCGGGGCCGCAATGCCTCAGAATCGACTACCTCGCGTTCGGCAGACGGTTGTCGTTCTACACACCCGATTTCTTTGTGCGCACTACCGACGGCAAGCATTATCTCGTCGAGACAAAGGGTCGCGAAGATAAGAACGTCCCTCGCAAGGCGCGGGCAGCAGTTGCGTGGTGCAAATCCGCCTCGACCAGGAAGTGCAAGTGGGAGTATGTGTACGTGCCGCAAGGTGTCTTCGAGCGCTTGACTGGAGACACCATGGACGCGCTCGTTCGCACGTGCGCGCCGGCCCTTCAGAACTTGCTCGGGGAAGAGGAGCTCCGTCAGGAGCTGCCGCTGCTCGCGATGTTGTTTGTGGAGAAAGACGAAAAACCCTCCGAAGTCGAGAGCTTCATCGACCGCGAAACGCTGTCTGCCCTCCCGTCCCGTTATCGCAAGGCAGTTGATCAAGCCGTTCAGCTGTTTCGTTTCTTCGAAGGCAAGGAAGGTATGAACTTCAGTCCGATTTTCACTGCGCTCCTTGGTTCTGTTGATGAAGCCGCTCGAGGCCAGATCGTTAAGCATCTCTCCACTGACTTGCCGGCAAGTGCGCCAGAACAGAAGGCGTGGTTCGACCCGTACCTGCGAGACGTAGATGACAAGCTGACACCCTACTATCGCAGGATGGCTTTAAACCTTAAGAAAACATTGGTGTTTAACAACGGTCTTTCGCCGCTCGGACTGTTGCGGTCTTGTCTCGACTACGCGCTTAACGACGCCATGAAGATTGGAGGGGTTTTTGAGGTCGTACGTGTCAGATTCCGCTTCTCGGGTGCGCGAAACATGTTGGATTTGGTTGGGAGGATGAATCAATTTCGCAATACGTACGTCGCGCATCAGGAACAGGAGTTGACGAACCCCCGTGCTGCGGAGAAGGAACTGAGAGACTGGGTTGAAGGGCTGAGGCTGCTGTCGACTGCCGAATAGATGAACACTACACATGATACCGCCTTGCCGTCCGCCCAACTCGACGCGCTTCTGCGGTCCATCCTCGACAAGGCATTCAAGGGCGAGCTGTGATGGAGTTCTCGCTCCGTGTTCCTCTTGACGATATCCGGGAATGGGCGACCAAGTACTCTGGCGAGTATGATAGCGAGGTGGAGGAATGCGGGGCACGTATTCGAGCGGCGGGGTTTCTCGACAAACCGGATTTTCTGACGTTGTGCCGCTGGAAATCGCATTGGATTCCGAAATGGGCGGATAAGAACTCGCCCGAGTATGTGAGACTGGTCGCGAGAACCGCGCTAGCGAGCGAGAACGAGCGGTTCCGTATCGAATCTCTCACGCTGCTGAAAGGTGTTGGCTGGCCGATGGCGTCCGTTATCCTGCACTTCGGATCGACCGACCGCTACCCGATCTTGGACATCCATGCTCTGCGGTCGCTCTCGGTGGACGTGCCGAACCAATACAGTTTCGAGCTGTGGTGGGACTACACCCAGTGCTGCCGTTCGCTTGCCGAAAGAGCCGATGTGCCAATGCGCACGCTCGACCGCGCTCTTTGGATTTACTCGAAGGAGAACCAGCGCAAACGGTGACGGGTGTTGGATACCGGCACGGGGAGCCAAGCCTTGCAAAGGGCGGAGATTCTTCGCGTTCGCTCAGAATGACAACATGGGGCGGTTGGCAGAACAGAGGTCGTCGACTCGACTCTGAGCTACCGCCCCTCTGGCTCGCTGTTTGGCTACAGTTCCGGGACGTCGATCTCCTTGGTGGATTCGAGGTGCTGCATCAGCTCTTCTTTCTGGTAGTAGGTGGATTTCATCTTCTTGTTGGCGAAGAGCTTGAGCCCCTGGTCGGCGTAATGCGGCGAGTCGGGATGGTCGCTCTGGCCGTAGGGCGTGCAGCTGTAAGAGCGGACGTTGCCCTTCTCGAGGAGCACGAGCCGTGTCATTGACTGGCCGCCTCTGACGTACGAGATGCCGTCGTCGTCAGGCGGGCCGCCGCCGACGTTGCGCAACGCGGTCATGCCGGCGTAGCTGCTGCCGGAACCCGCCAGGGGCCAGGAGTGGTCGCCGCGTTTGCCCCGGTGGACGTCGCCGAACGGAACCTTGACCGTGCCGAACTTCTCGTCCATGTATTTCGCGGCTTCGGTGGCGGCTTTGACCAGCGCCTTCCTGCACTCGGTGCTCATCGGTGCACGGCGCTGGATGCCGTTGTAATCCACCGGCCCGGAACGTCGGTCTCCCCGGCCCATACCCCGGCGCATGCCGCTACTCCTCGCGCAGGCTAGCTTCCAAAACATGAAGTTTGCTGCGCCGATGCTGTCCGTCTCTGCGTACCCGTCCCAGTCGAGAATGTTGTTGACGAGCAGCATGGTGTTCTCGCCGACGGGCTCGCCCGCGGTCTTGACGGCCTTCTCGAGAGCGTCCTGCCACGCGTCGGACTTGTCTATGTAACAGTCCATGGCTATGGTCTGCGCCTCCTCGAGCGTCACGTCATCGTCGGCGCTGAGAAGCTCGACGCCACGCACGGCGCGCGGGTTGTACCGTTGCGGGATATCGTTGTATATGTACGGCAGATACCTGTCTATCGTCAGCGGACTGCCTTCCATCATTGTGTCAGGGGCGGCGTTGTTGTTGTGCATGTATCCCTGGGGCGGGTTGGTGACCTGTACCAGGTCGGACATTGGGTGCATGCCGCGCCATGCGGTGGCGGAGGTATTGCCCGGGACGGGCCACCGCCAGTTGTAGTCGCCCTCCGGCCGGATGGGCACTCGCCCGGTGCGTACATACATGATGTTGCCGTCAACGTCCCCGTACATGATGTTCTGCGCCATCATCGAGTTGTAGGTGAGCCCATGGCGGAACTCGTCGATGTTCTTCGCGCGGTTCTGCAACCAGCTTTGGGTGGCGAGGTTGACGTCGTCCCAGTACAACATTGCCATCGAGTACGCGACGTTTTTCTTCTCGTCGCGGTACACAACCGGGCCGTGGCGCGTGTAATGGATGTCTTGCTCAACATCCTGCCCGTCCGCGACCTTGATGACTGTTTTCTTGACATCCATATCGTACCAGAGCCCGTCGTACCTGTACTGCAGCGGGTTGTCCGGGTTGACCTCTTCAACATAGATGTCCGCGGTATCGGGCCCGCCGGTTGTGGCGGCCCACGAAACGTAGTCGTTGTGACCGAGTGCGACCGATGGGGTCCCGACAACCGCGATACCCGAACCGCTCCACTCCGGAGAATGAACCGTAAACTCCGACCACCTGAACGCTTCGTGCCAGCTTACGTGCGGGTCGATAAACGCGATAACACAATCCTCAGCCGAGCGCGAGTCGTCTATGACCCACTGGTTCGAGCCGATATACCCCGACGGCGGAGGGTCGGGCTGAGTCAACCCGCGACGCAGGTCACCAAATCCCTCTCCGAGCGGCCAGCCAAAGATTATGGACCGTGTCATCGCGACCACCTGCCACGGCTCAAGTTCCGGTGCCCAATCGGGCACCTCCTCGGGATGCTCTTTCATGTACTGCTTGATGCCCGCTTGATAGTATTCCATGCCTTGCCGAACCTCGACGGGCAGCGTGTGGTAACGTTGTTTGGACACTTCCTCGTGGCCGCACAGACGTTGGATGTAGTCCTGCGTCACGTTCTCTCCCGGCGACTTGCCGCCGAATATCGGAAGCGACATTGAGAACCCCGACTCTCGTTCTCCAGCGCCCCACGCCTCGGCGGTCCTGCCCGCAGCGCGAAGGTAGTTCGAGAAGATCTGTTCGAGCCTGTCCTCGGCCTGGGCGTACCCGATGGCGTAGGAGGCGTCGTTGGACGAGTTCGCATAGATGTGCGGAACACCCCAGTCGTCCCGGTATATCGTTGCCTTGTCTGCGCTCGCTACTCCACAGAGGAGTACCGTCACCAGCACCAGCGAAATCGAAAGCCAAAGACCGTGCATCGTTCTCATCGTTTCTTGCCTCCCATAGGTTTCAGACCAACCGCCCACATCCAAGAGCGCCATCGCGCCCTCCTGCCAAGGTGGCAGTATACTCAACAAATCCTGCGTTGTAAAGCACAGACGTGGGGGCCGAACGCATCCCATTGAAAAGCGGCGGCAAAGCACCTATAATGCCGTGGCAGGGATAGAGCGCAACTAGGGTTGTGGACTGGTAAGAAAGGTGACAACAGTGGTTTTGAACGAATTTGTCGTCGACGCAGGCAATCATGAACGATCATGGTGTCCGGTATCCCTGGTTGTGGACAAGAAGCTACCAGATTCTGGCTTGGGACAGCTTGTCGAGGTCGACACGGGGCGAGTGGTGCCTTGCGACTGTGATTTGACGGAGGACGGCACGAAACTGAGATGGGTTGTGCGCCACCTCGGCAACCGTGAGCAGCTCCGGTATCGGTTCGAACAGATAACAGAACCCACTCCGCTTCCGGCGGGTCACGGCGTGCATCTGGAAGCTGCCGGTGAGGACTGCATAGACATCAGCGTCGGCGGAGAGCGCGTGACCGCATACCATTTCTCGAACTCGCTTGCGAGACCGTTCCTGCATCCTCTCATAGGGCCGTACGGTACGTCCATTACTCGCGACTGGCCGATGGTCGAAGGAGTGGCTGACGAGACCACCGACCACGTTCACCACAAGTCCGTCTGGACGGCACACGGCGACGTCAACGGTGCGGACAACTGGAGCGAGGAGGAGGGGCATGGCCGCACGGTGCATATCGAGATTCTCACGCAGAGAAGTGGTCGCGGGCACGGGATCATCGTCTCGCGTAACAGCTGGCAGACCGCTTCCGGCGAAGAGCTTTTGGAAGAAGAGCACACGACGTCCGTCCACGCGCTGCCACGCGAGATGCGGCTCATTGATAGTATCTGCCGTTTGAGGATGACGAAAGGCGCGGTACGGTTCGGCGATACAAAAGAGGGCGGCATGGCCTCGGTGCGCGTTGCCAGCTCGATGCTCGTGCCGCGCGGCGGGAAGATAGAGAACTCTTACGGGGGAGTGTACGAGTCCGAGACGTGGGGCAAACGGGCCCAGTGGTGCGACTACTCGGGTGATGTCGAGGACAGGCGAGTCGGCATTGCCATATTCGACCATCCGCGAAACTTCAGACATCCCACCTACTGGCACGTGCGCGACTACGGGTTGATGACCGCCAACTGCTTCGGCATTTCGTTTTTCGATCCCGAATCGGGCATCGATGGTTCCGCCGAGTTCGAGGCGGGACAAGAGGTCGTTTTCAGGTATCGGTTCTACGTCCACCCGGGTGACGCAGCTCTCGCCGACGTTGCGGCAAAATACCACGACTACGCCAACCCGCCGACGATCGAACTCGTCTGACCGATACGGGTTCTGCGTGCGACGCTTCTATCCCGCAGTAGTCCTGTGACCGCGACGACTCATAGAGCCTAACGAGGACGACTATTCGCATAATCCGCGTGCAGGCATTCTTTACGCTTTTGCTGTTACTGTGGTAAAATCTAGGGGTAGCGCGAAGGCGCAACCAGGCGGGCAAGGATACCGCAGTTGATGTTCCAACGTCTTGTTGTCTGTCTCGCATTCTTGTGGAAGGCGCGTTTGTTTCAAGTAGGGGTTGGTCCAATGAGAAGACTGGCATTCCTTGTTGCGATAACCATGGTAGCATGTCCCGCCGCGTTTGCAGCCGGCTGGTACGTCGACCTGAACAACAGTTCCGGGAGTGAAGACGGCACAACATGGGGCACGGCGTTTGTCACCATTCAGGACGGTATTAACGCCGCATCGGGCGGCGACGAGGTGGTCGTTGCCGAGGGGACCTATGTCGAGAACATCGAATTCAACGGGTACGACATCATCCTGCGTTCGACAGATCCCGGGGAGGCATCGGTTGTCGCAAACACCGTCATAGATGGCGGCGGTGCCGGCTCGGTGGTGACGTTCTATGGCACAGAATCCCCGGACTGCGTTCTTACCGGGTTTACGATTACAAACGGCAATGCCGTGGACGGCGCAGGTATCCAGGGTTTCAACTCCCTCCTCGCGTGGAACACCCTTGCCACCATCCGAAACAACACCATCACCGGCAACACGGCCGGGAAGTTTGGTGGCGGGCTCTTTGGATGTCTGGGCGCCATCCAGAACAACACCATCGCCGGCAATACGGCCGAACGGGGCGGCGGGCTCTACGGATGCTTCGGCACCATCCGAAACAACACCATCACCGGCAACGGCGCCGACCACGGTGGAGGACTCTACTGGTGCAGCGGCACTATTCAGAACAACACCATCACGGGCAATTCAGCTACCGCGGCAGACGGCACCGGTGGCGGGATCGCATGGTCCGGCGGGTTTATCATCAACTGCATCGTGTGGGGGAATTCCGCCCTGGGCGAGGGCGACCAGCTTTATGAATCCAGCGCACCGTTTTATAGCTGCATTCAGGATTGGGCCGGAGGCGGTGCCGGGAATACCTCGACTGATCCCGGACTGAGCGGAGACAACCATCTTGGCTCGGGTTCTCCCTGTATTGACGCCGGGAATATGTACTACTTGGATCAGGAACACGTTGCTGACATAGATGGCGAATGTCGCGTGGCAGGCAGTTCGGTTGATATGGGAAGCGACGAGTACGGCAGTTCGCCTGACAGCGATTACGACCTCCTGGCAGACAGTGACGAGGCCGCTCAAGGCGGCTACCCGGACAACCCGGATACGGACGGAGACGGGCTTGTGGACGGGATCGAGGTTCTGCGCGGAACAGAGCCGGACGTTGTCGATGCGCCGCCGGGGATATCCGTCCCTGCGCAGTACGCTTCCATTCAGCAGGCCATATGGCTGTCTTTCCCGTTGGAGACGATCACTGTCTCGCCTGATACCTATACGGAGAACCTCCACTTTCTTGGCAAGAACGTGGTGCTGCAGGGCACCAACCCGTTTGACAACGCTGTTGTCGCCGGCACGATAATTGACGGCGATGCGTTGTTCTCCGTGATGAGCTTTGCCGGCACCGAAAATGAGGCCTGTCTTGTACGAGGTCTCACCATCACCAATGGCGGCGGATTCCTGGGAGGAGGGATATTTGGCAATGGCGCGAGAGCCGCGATTGAGAACAACATGATCGTCGGAAACTCGGTTGTTGACGCAGGTGGCGGGCTCTATTGGTGCGACGGCACGATTCAAAACAACACCATCATCGACAACTCGTCCGATTTTGAGGGCGGCGGGTTCGATACGTGCCGCGGCACCATCCAGAACAACATCATCAGCGACAACTCGGCCACTGAGGATGGCGGCGGGCTCTACTTCTGCAACGGCACCATTCGGAACAACACGATCAGAGGCAACTCGGCCAACTATGGCGGCGGGTTCTCGAACTGCGGTGAGGCCGACACAACAAACTGCATCATCTGGGAAAACACCGCTGCCGTCGGGGGAGATCAGCTCTATAGCTCCGCCACACCGACCTATTCCTGCATCCAGGATTGGACGGGCGGCGGCACGGGGAACATCACGTCCGATCCTCTCATGGCGGACCCCGAGAATGACGATTACCATCTGTTATCAGGGTCTCCGTGCATAGATGCCGGGCACCTCGCCGAAGGTCTGACCGAGGACATAGATGCTGAGATGAGACCGTTTGACGGTGTTGTCGAAGCCCGTGGTGACGGCTCAGACTACGACATCGGCGCTGATGAGTATGTCGAGTCCGGCTCCGCTCCGGCAAACCTCGATGTCAGCACCAACATCATCACGGTGGTGGAAGACTCGCCGTCAGCGACTTTTGACATTCTGAATCTGGGCGATCTGGCGTTGAGCTGGGCGGTCGAGAGCGATACGGCGAGCGTTACCGTGGACCTTGCGAGCGGTACAAGTGAAACAACGATCACCGTGAC